>DAOTTZ010000137.1:0-74148 GCA_034437535.1 Anaerolineae bacterium
GATGTTCGGCGGGTCTTTCAACGCATTTTTCTTGACCTTGAAGGCTTTCACTTGTTCGCCTAACGAAACACATTACATTTCTCGCTTACCACGCGAGATCCCAAAGAGCCCAAACGGTTTCTCAGGCCGGCCAACGTTTAGCGAAGGCCCGCGCCGCCGCCTGATACCCCATCGCGATCAACTGGCGGCTGGCTTCCTCATCATAATCAATGATGCGCTCGACCGGCAGAAAGTCTTGCGGCGCGACGATGACTTCATGCACATAACGATACGTCCGCGCCTGGTTGGCCTGGCGTTGGATGTCTGCAATTTCGTTGAACGACCGCATCAGCTTGAGATCCACGCGGAATGATGCCAGCAACGCCCAATCCAGCGTCCAGGTGAGAGCCTCACCGAAATCTTGCGGCAGTTGGCCGTGTTGCACCGTGTCTTCGTGGGTTTCCCACCAGGGCGTCATCATGACGACGACGACTTCCATATCTTCTTCTATCGGATGCTGGCGCATCACATCGAAGGCCGCGCCCATCGGCGTGTTGGCGACGACCGCCCCATCCCAGTAGATTTCGCCGTCGTCGTCGGTCGTCCAGGGGTAAACCAGCGGGATACTGCAACTGGCGACGATCCGCTTGAGCGTGATGCGTTCGCGCACACCACCGCGCCGGTCACCGGAGCGCGTGTAGCAGGGGCGGTCGTTGGTGAAGATCACCCCTTCGCCGGTGCGAACGTTGGTCGCGCTGATGAGTAACGCGGTTTCGCTGGTGTTGATGGCGTCTTCATCCAGGCCGAGCCGGGTCATCAGTGTGTTGTAGAGCGGGGCCGTATCTAGCAGGTTGTTCCATTGGCCGATCAAGCGTTTGCTGAGTGGGCGCGGCATCACCGGCAGTGGCGGCCAGCTATCTTCTACGCCGGGGGACATGGCTTCGTCCTGGGCGGTGCGGGGCAGGCGCACACCGATTGCACTTTTGAGAACCGTGTTCCACGTCCAGCGGGCCACCGGTCCCATGCCCGGCGGGATGCCTTGAATGTCATCCTCCCGCAGGGAAAGCCAGAACGATTCGAGTTCTGATGGCGAGATACCCTGAGTGATGGCGGCTCCGTTCACCGCGCCGATGGACGTGCCGACCACAATATCCGGTTGCCACGCGCCTTGATGGGATGCCGCGATCCCCGGCTTATCACCCTGCATCAGATAATTATACACACCGGCATGGAATGCGCCGCGCCCACCACCGCCGGAAAGTACCAGTGTTCGAATCGTCATTACTGAACCTCCACCCGTTTTGCTCTAATCCTATGGTGTGATGCAGTCCGAGTCAACCAACTGAGGACATCAGCGCGTGCATGGCTTGCGCGGTTTGAATGGGGTTTTCCAGGTAACTGTAATGCCCGGCACCAGGGTAAACCACCAGGCCAGCGTCAGGAATCAAGCGTTCGAGCTGGCGTCCTTGTTCCAACGGGGTATCGGCGTCTTCTTCGCCCCATACGAGCAAGGTCGGCACGCGCACCCGTTGCGCGTAGGCTTGTAAGTCCTGGTTGACGACCTGCACGAAGGTTTGACGCATCACACCGCTGACCGCGTTGAAATCCGCCGAGCCGTACCGCCCGTTGTACCAGCGGCGCAATGACTCCGACATCCCCCGCAGGCCGACGCGCTTCAAGCCATCGCGGATGCCCTTATACAACGTCAGGCGGAGTTGACCGCGCTTTGGTGGGCGGATGCCGGCGGCGTCGGCCAGCGTCATGGTATACAAACGGTCGGGATGCTCTGCGCCGAGGATTAAACCGAGCCGCCCGCCGAAGCTATGCCCGAACAGATGCACCCGCTGGAGTTGGTGCCGGTCGAGATAATCGACCACGAACCGGGCATAATCGAACACCGTCCAGGCTGTCGATGGGGCGGGAGTCTGCCCGAAGCCGGGTAGATCAAGCATATGAACGCGGTACCCCATCGGCGCGATCCGCTCCGCCAGGGGGGATAACAGCGCGATGGACGCGCCCCAGCCGTGCAACATGACCAACGGCGGGCCATCCCCGATGATAGAAGCATTGATTTGCATCCGGTCTTACCCTTCGATGACGATCTGTGCGCCCAACCCCTGGAGCTTGCCGACCACGCCATCAAAACTGCGCTTGAGGGCCTGGGCGTTGTCGATGATGCTTTCTCCCTGCGCGACCAGGGCCGCCGCCAACATCCCCAGGCCGGTGCGGACGTCGGGCGAGTCCATGTAGATCGAATAAAGCGGACTCGGCCCGACGACGATGGCGCGATGGGGGTCGCACAACACGATCTGTGCGCCCATACTCTTGAGCTTATCCACAAAGAGCAGGCGGTTATTGTAGAGCTTTTCGTGGATCAACGAGGTGCCGCGTGCCTGGGTGGCGATCACAGTGGCGATGGCGACCAGATCCGACGGGAAACCGGGCCAGGGCGCGGTCTCGATGGAAGAATCGACATCTTCTTCCCGGTTGGAGACGGTCAACTGTGAATGAGTCGGCACGAAGACATCGTTTTCGCCAATGTCGAGCGTGATCCCCAGGCGGCGGTAAATCTTGCCGATCATCCGCAGGTCATCCACATCGACATCGGTCAACTGCACGCGCCCGCCACATAACGCGGCGATGGCCCCCACACTGGCCGCCTCGATGTGATCCGGGCCGAGTGTTAAATCTGTGCCATGTAAGTCACCCTCTTTGCCGAAGATGTGGAGCACGTTGGATTTCACGCCCTGGATCTGCGCCCCCATGCGTTCCAGCAGGCGGGCTAATTGTTGCAGGTGGGGTTCGCTGGCGGCATTGTGGACGATGGTCTCTTTGCCGAAGCAGGCCGCCACCATCATCACGATGGCGGTCGCGGTGACGCTGGTTTGCGTTAGGATGATATCTTTGTAATGCCAGCGCACCGGGCGGATCTCGACGCCGCCATCCACGTTGACGACATCCAGGCCCAGGTCACGCAGGGCTTCTAAGTGCGTGCGGATGCGGTTTAGCGGAAAATCGACTTCCACGCGGGCGAATTCCCGCCGTACCAGGATCGGCGCGAGATACAGCAATGCTCCGGTAAAGCCGCTGGTTTCCTCATTGCGCAGGGTGCGGTGGAGAACCTGCGGCGTGTGGATCGTCAGGGTGGTGCCCGTTCGGGTGACCTGTGCCCCCAGGCGTTCGCCAATCTCGCGCATGTTGGCGATGCCGGTGGTGGCTGGCATGTTATGGATGGTGACTGGTTCGTCGGTTAACATCGACGCGGCCAACATCGCGATGGCCGCATTACTGTTCCCGGATGGCTGGTAAGCTCCGTTGAGGGCGTGCCCGCCTTCGACTCGAATCCGCATATGCTCTCCCTGCTGACTTGCCAGAATCGTCGGGCCGGATTATATCATGATATGCCTGCTTGAGTCAGGCGAGACACCTGCATGATACAGTTCGGTTACTTTATAGAGTATACAGGCTTGAGTTGAGAGGATATAAAATGAAGCGTTTACTTGTTCTACTTGCGCTGTTGATCCTGGTGGTACCGGCTACCGCGCAGGAGGCGGAGCGCGACCCGGTGATAGTCGCGCTGGTGGACGAAGCAAATACGGTGATGGTCTACATCGAAGCGACCGACCTTAACCGGGTTGTTCTCCAACCGGAGGATATACCGGAAGGCGCGGACATCACGGCCCGGTTATCGCCGGATGGAGATTATCTGGCCGTTTTAATCCGGCAGGTGTCAGAATCAGTTCGGATCCCGCTTGACCTGAACGGCCAGCCCTACGGCGAGAGTGGCCTGCGTAACGAGATCATCATCTTTTCCCTGCCGGATGGTGTCGAGGTGTACCGGGGGGATGTGCTGGCGGATGATTACGTGCTAGAAGTCGAGAGTTTCGTCGAAGACTCCGCGACCGGTTTCTCATTCGATACGATCACACGCGGCGGCGGCTTGCTGTCGTGGTCGCCGGATGGCTCCCGGTTGATGTGGGTGCAGGGTACGGCTAATCAGGCAGTCGGTGAGCTAGGTATATTCGACACCCCGACCGCTGATGTGACCGTCTTGGATATGTTCAGCGGCGTGCCGTATGCGCCGGAGTGGTCACCGGATGGCGCGTATGCCGTCTTCCCGACGGCCAGGAACTTCGGCACCGGGGCCGGGCCATCACCCGCTGGTGTGTTCGTGCTAGGGCCAGATAACACGGTGAACCCGTTGCCGCTGGATCGACTCAACCCGTCACCGGAGATCGCCAATAGTCCCGTTCAAGTGAATAACATCAACGAGCAGATCGACGGTTGGCTAGATGACCAAACGTATGTCTTCACCGTTTTTTCGTTGATGGCGGGCGGGGCAGGCTTGTTTACCTATGATCCAATCGTGGATGACCTGACGACCATCCTGCCGCTGGAACAAGATAGTGTAGCCAGCATCACACTGGGTCCAGCCGGGGAGTCGATCACGATAGTGTTGTCGGAATTTATGAACGACCTGATGATTGAGCGGGGTGCATTGCCTGGCGGTGTCTATTTCCTTGCGGATCGCTCTGCGGAGCCGGAGTCAACCGGACTGTTGGCCCGCTTCGTGATTTACCTGGATGCCGATACACTCTATGTGCTGGAGAATACGGTCTACGACATCCCCACCGGGGAGATCCGCGAATTGGGGTTGCCGTCGGGGCGTTTTATCCTGCAACCTGATGGACGACCGCCCTTTTTCCGCCCGGATGAATCCGACGTGACATCGACCCTGCGGGCGGATGGTTCGGTGGTCGAATTAGGGGCCGGGGTGCCGGTAGAGGTCATATGGCTGGATGATACGGCGTTCGCTTTCGTGCGCGACGGCGAATTATTCGTCCGCACGCTGACCGCCGATGCTGATACACCGCTGGTGGTCGTGCGCGGGCGTCTGCTGGATATTGTGATGCCATAAGCTAAAAGCAAAACCGGCGACTCACACGGAGTCGCCGGTCTGATTTCTTGCGGGAGCCGCTTAGTTAGTTCTGGCTCTTGATGAGATTGCCGCTTTTGATGTTGATCTGGCGCGGCTTGGCTTCCGGGGCCTTTGGTAGGCGGAGTGTCAGCACGCCTTCATCGTAGCTGGCTTCGACATTTTCCACGTCGATCTTCTGCGGTAGGGAGAAGCTCCGGCTCATCTTGCCGTAAAACCGCTCCTGGATCAGTTCCCGCGTGCCTTCTTCGGCCTGCGGCTTCTCGACGGTGACGTTAATCGTCAGGGTGCCGTCATGCACGTTGACGTCGATGTGATCTGCCGGGACGCCGGGCACATTGGCGATGAGCGTATAGGCTTCGTCGCTCTCGTGCGCGTCGATGGGTAGATTGTTGGTGTTCAGCGGTGTGCCGCGCAGGGCATCGTCGAAGATGCGATCCATCGCGTTCTGCATCGCGGCGATCTCACGGAATGGGTTCCAGCGGGTTACGTTACTCATGATTTAACCTCCTGTTGAAGATTAAGCTGACTGTTTGTTATTGATGTTTGACCGTATTATGCCAGCCCTGTGTATGAGAAATTTATGCGCTCCGTAAGAATTTTATCGGAGTTTTGGCCGCTAGATTCCAAGTGGTTTTTCGTCAATGCGCCAGTATGCCAACCCACCAAAAATCACCGTGACCGCCGCCATAATCAGCACATCGCTGAGCCGCAAACCATCGCTGACGATCTCATTGGCGTTGTAATAATCGAACAGGAACAACGGGCGCAAATCAACCAGGACATCGCTCAACCCGGAAAGCCCGTGTAGCAGATACATACCAAAGAACACCAGGTAAAGAATCGCCCCGGTGAACCCTCGGCTGGAAAGTACAAAGCTCGGCAAGCAATAGGCAATGGCCGTAAACGGGATCAAGATCAACAGTGACCCGTACACGATGCCGGCCAATTCCACCGGGGTGAGGGCGAATTCCTCCCAGATGAAACTGCTGGCAATCAGTGTGATGTAAATTATGGTGAGCACGACCAACAGCGTGATGACCGTGTTTAAAAACCGACCAATCAGAAGTTCCCTCCGGGTAATCGGCAAACTGAGCATGACATCGAGCGTGCCGTTGCGCTCCGCGTTGATGGTCGCGTTGAGGGCCTGCACGATTATCGTCGCCCCCAGGATCAACACGGCCCAGATGAAGAACTGGCTGTTCAGGTAGATGACGGGATCGCCCAGGTTAAACTCACCCACGTCTACCCCGCCTAACAAGCCCATTAGTTCTTCGGGGACGGCTTCCATCGCCGCGTTGAGATTTTCCGCTTCCGCCTGGACAGTGGGGAAGGTTCCGATGGTAATCAACGCGAAGACGGCTAACCCGATGCCCAACCACAGCATCGTCCGGCGCGAGTCGTAGAATGCTTTTGACAGAACGGGGTACATGCTTAAACCGCCTCCACTTTGCCATAATAAGACAGAAAAATTTCTTCCAGGCTGGGGTTGGATAGGTTCATATCGACGATGGTATGTTGTGCGATGCATTGGATGACCGCGTTGAGGTCAGCGTCACCACTCAGCCGCATCTTGAGCGTCGTATCTTCTTGCTCGAAGTGACTCAGGCCGTCCAGATGCTCAAAGGCGGACGGGACCACCGGCTGGTCAAAGGTCAAGGTCAGCCAGCGGAACGTAACCTGCGTCAAATTCTTGATCGTCTCCACCGCCTGGATCTCACCCTGGCGGATGATCGCCACCCGGTCGCAGATCTCCTCGACTTCTGGCAGGGAATGCGACGACATGAACACGGTGCGGCCTTCTGCGCGGATTTCGGTCATGATCTGGTGAAATTCTTCCTGCATGAGCGGGTCAAGGCCGATGGTCGGCTCATCCAGGATGAGCAATTCTGGCTGGTGGGCCAGCGTGGCGATGAGGCCGATCTTGCGCTTCATGCCGGTAGACATACCCTTCAGTGAGCGCGTCAGGTCAAAATCTAACCGTTCGGCCAGTGTCCGGGCATGGGGGAGCAGATCCGCCGCATGAACTTGAGACAACCAGCGGATGTATTGGGTGCCGGTCATGTTTTCCCACAGGGTCAATTCCGACGGCAGATACCCCAATCGCTTGCGGATGGCCTGGCTCTGTTCGCGGGCATCCAGGCCGAAGACCCTCACGTCGCCTTCCGCCGGGCGGATGAAATCCAGTAGCATGCGGATAGTGGTGGTCTTCCCTGCGCCGTTGGGGCCGAGGAAGCCGAAGATCTCGCCCTGAAAGACGTCGAATGTCACATCCTTCACCGCTGTGAAATCGCCATACCGGTAGGTTAGATCACGAATCTTGATTATAGGTGTGGTCATCTTATCCTGCTTTTTGCATATGTGTATACATCTACTTTTGCAGGATTTCAGGCGGTTGTCAATCGAGATCGGTCACAAAAACAGCAGGGCGGTGCCCGCGAACGCGACCAACGTGCCGATGACGGCGCGGGACGTCGGTTTTTCACGAAAGACGACATAACTGACCGGGATAAGGAAGACCGGCGTGAGGGCCATCAACGTAGAGGCGATGCCGACCGGCGCGATCTGCACCGCGATCAACGACAGCCACACGCCCACCACCGGCCCGGTAATCGCGCCGCCAGCCATAAACGCCAGGGCGCGTTTATCTCGCCAGCTAACCCCGAAGCTGGACAGGGCCGAAAAGCGAAACGCGGTAAACGTCCACATGACGAGCGTAGCGGCCAGCACCCGCATCAGATTGCCGGAGAGAGCCAGAAAGTCACCTTCCAGCCCGATTTTGGATGTGACCAACCCGCCAGCCTGACCCAGTGCGCCACCGAACGCGAACAACAGACCGATCACATACACACGCGGCGGGATGCTCTCGCGGGTGGTGTTCCGTTCGGAGATCACCCAGGCGATACCAACGATGGTAATCACCACGCCGGCGATTTCTACCGGGGTTAATCGTTCGCCCAGGAAGACAAACGCCATCCCTGCCGCCAGCACCGGTGCCAGGGCCATCACCAGCATTGCCAGGCGCGGGCCGATCATGACGAAGCCTTGAAACAACGACGCATCGCCTAATGCCAGGCCGATCACGCCGGAGAGCGTCATCCAGAACCAGCGGTCACTTTCCGCGTTGAGTGGTAACGGGTCGCCGGTAGCGATCCAGTGCAAGCCGATGATGAGCGGTAGCGCGATGAGCAGGCGCATCCGGTTGACGAGTGGACTGCCCACGCGCCGCCCGGCCAGGGTGAACATGGTCGAGCCGAAAGCGAAAGAAAGTGCAGTGCCAAGTGCGGCGACCTGTCCCCAGAACATGCCAATTCCTGACTGTTGCGATCTATCCGCACATCATGCCGGAAACCAGCGTCAGATGCTAGAGCCGGATGCCAGGGCCACTTATTGGTTAAATATCCGCCGAACCGGAACCGTAAAACCGGGCAGGACATCACCGCCATCGAGCGTATCCTCCAGGCGCAGGGTCTTTAACTTCAACGCACCGTCTTCGGTCAGTGAACAATCGTCGATTAGTTCGTCTTCCGGCAAGGCTTTGAACTGATGTAGACGGTCTAGCGTTACCGGATCCTTGTTAAGTGTCATGATTGTCTATCTCCTGATGCGGTCGATCTCGGCACGGACGGTGTCTCGTGCCGATAATCCAATTTGATCAACACGGCGGGTTCCGCCTGAAGTAGCATCTGACGCTTATCCTGATATTGAAGCAACCGGGCACGTATAATCTCAGTTCACCAGCGTGACGTTCGGCGTGCGGTCGGCCCGGTCGCGTTTGCGCTGGGCCACCGGCTTAACCGGCGGACATTCCCACGCCATGTCTTCGGTTTGACTGCGACTCTCCTTGAACTTGGGCAGGATGCCACACGCAAAGCATTGATCCCGGCAATCAACCCGCGTCTGACCGTTGATACTCATCAGATAATCGTCGCGCAGGAACTTCTTATGCACCGCCGCGTCGATGTGATCCCAGGGGAATACCTCGTCTAGCCCCCGCTGACGCACCGTGTAAAATGTTGGATCCAGCCCGACTGCGGCGAAGGCATCCAGCCAGACATCGTGTTGATGATGATCCATCCAGGCGTCGAACCGGGCACCGTGTCGCCAGGCCCGCTCGATGACAGCGGCCAACCGGCGGTCGCCCCGGCTCAGCCAGCCCTCGAACTCGCTCGATGCCAGATCGTTCCAGCGTAAATGCAGGCCCTGGCCGCGTATCTGTGCTTTGAGCAGGTCTTGCTTGGCCCGCACTTGATCGTGTGTATCCTGTGGCACCCACTGGAAGGGCGTATGCGGCTTGGGGATAAACGTGCTGACGCCAACGTTGACGTTGGCTTTCCCGCCCAGGATCTTGCGACCTTCTGCCAGCACAGCCTTGCACAGGTCGATGATGGCCTGCACGTCTTCCAGCGTCTCATCGGGATGACCGATCATGAAGTAGAACTTGATGGTGCGCCAACCGCGTGAGTAGACATCACGGGCCGTCTGGAGGACTTGTTCATCGGGCACGTACTTGTTGATGCGATTTCGCATGTGTTCAGTGGCGGCTTCCGGCGCGAAGGTGAACCCACTACGGCGCGTATCACCGATTAAGTCGAGCAGGTCGGCACTGGTGGATTCAAGGCGCAGGCTGGGCAGGCTCAGGCTCAGGCCGCTCCCGTCGTATTGGTCGTGGACGGTTTGGGCCAGTTCATCGACGTAGACGTAATCTGACGATGAGAGACTGAGCAGGCTGATCTCTTCAAAGCCGGTGTGAGCGACAATTTCTTCAATAGCGGCCATGACTTCCGGCACCGGGCGTTCGCGTACCGGGCGTGTGACCATCCCGGCGTGGCAGAAGCGACACCAGCGTGTACACCCGCGCATGATCTCGATGGGGGCGCGGTTGTGTACCGTGTCGATATTGGGCACCAGGAAGCGGGTGAACGGCTCCGGCAGAACGGGTACGATCCGCTTGAGGACGCGCTCCGGCACATCAGGCCGGTTGGGTGTGATGGTGTTCACGGTGCCATCGTCATGATAGCTGACGTCATAAAAGCGCGGCACATACATGCCCTGAATGCGGGCGATGGCTTCCAGTTGTTCGGTACGGCTGGCACCGGGTAGGTCCTGGAGCGTCCGCGCGACTTCCACGATGATCTCTTCGCCTTCCCCGATGACGAAGGCGTCGATGAACGGGGCCATCGGCTCCGGGTTATAGCAGGAATGACCGCCAGCGACGATGAACGGGTGACTCGCGTCACGGTCAACACTGCGTACCGGCAATCCAGCCAGATCAATCAAGTTCAGGACGTTGGTGTACAATTGCTCATACGGGATGCTGATGCCGAGCAGATCAAAATCTCGAATCGGGCGTTTGTTTTCCAGCGAATAAAGCGGGATGTCGTTCTCGCGCATGGCGGATTCCATATCCGTCCAGGGGGAAAAGGTGCGCTCTGCCAGCAGGTCATCATGCCGGTTGAGCTGGTCATAGAGCAACATAATCCCCAGGTTAGACATACCCAGATCGTAAATATCCGGGAAGGCCAGGGCCACGCGGAAGTGAACCGCGTCCCAATCTTTGACGACGCTGTTATACTCTCCGCCGACATACCGGCCCGGTTTTTCTACATCCAACAAAATGCGGTCGAGTTGTGTCTCGATCATGGTCTTTAATCCCTCGTTAATTTACTGTCTCTAGCGTAACACATTCTGGCAGATGAGCCAGCACCGAACCTCCGTTCCGCGCTGAGCAAGCCCTAGCTGATTGGCCGGCGTGGTGATGGCCTCGTCATTTACATCGATCTCTGTTCGCTGTATGGAACACTTGATCTACTGATGATATAATCCATTTGGCGTTTAATCGAAGTAAGGAGACCATAATGATCGATGGCCTTTTTTACCTGTCAAATTATATCCCACTTGAAGACCAGGAATCGCTCATGTCCACGATTGATGTGCAATTGTGGCGAGATGATTTGAAGCGTCGTGTTCAACACTATGGTTATCGTTACGATTATCGCGCTCGAAAGGTCACGCCAGAAATGTACTTAGGTTCAATTCCGTTATGGATTAAGCCACTGGCCGTGCGCCTCAAGAAAGAAGGCCATTTCCCCGAAATACCCGATCAGGTAATTGTCAATGAGTATTTGCCGGGGCAAGGGATTGCACACCATGTCGATTGCGAACCGTGTTTTGGTGATGTGATTGCGTCACTCAGTCTCGGCTCAACGTGTGTCATGACCTTCAAACATGGTCAATCTGATGAGACCAAAGAATTGATGTTGGAAACCGGTAGCTTGCTGGTTATGTCCGGTGAAGCTCGATACGAGTGGCTTCACGGTATTCCCGCACGTAAATCTGACATTATAGAACACAAAAGATTACGACGAGAACGTCGTGTATCCGTTACATTTCGATGCACCCTGGTAAGTAATGCTACATCCTCGTAGTGAATTTGTAACAGTTTAGCGGACACCGAGAGTGCTATGTGACCCACCGATGGCACCGCCGCTCAAGCCGAGATCCGCCGCATCGGCAATCGTCATGATCTGCCCGGTGGTCGCCCTGGTTCCGCGTCAGCAAGCCCTAGCTGACCGGCGGATTCAGCATCTGGTCGATCAGATAATCGACCGCCCCGCGTGGGACGATGTACATGATAGGGCGGTCATCCACCAGCGCATAAAAGGCCGGGGGGCCGGTTTCAACCGGATTGCCGATCAAGACGAAGTGTTCGGTGCCATCCACCAGCACCAACTGGATAAAGAACAGACTGCCTTCCGGCAGAAAGCCATATTGCGTGAGATCGGCCCCGTCTTCAACGTTGAAGGTGCGCTCGTAGGGCAGGACTTCCAGCGTGCGGGCGATGAGCCGGGCGCGATCTTGATCGACGCTGGCGGTGGGGCGTTCCGGTGCGTTCCATTCGCCCTCCTCGTTGATGAGCGTCAATGATTGGCCGTTGTTGGGGTCTTCCAGCCGGATGGCGCGGATAGCCTGCACGGTGACATCCGGGAAGACTTGCGGCGCGGGCCGTGTCGTCGGTTGGGTGCCGGGTGCGGTGGTGTCATTGTCAGTCGCGCTATCCTGGAATAGCAATAAAGCGGCCAGCCCGGCGAACACCACCGCCAGCGCGATGAGACCGAATGGGAGGCGTTTCATCGGCGGCTCCTGACGTACCACATGCCCGCCCCTAGCAAGAGTGCCAGCCCCGGCACGATGATCAACACGAACACGTTGATCTGGTCAAGCTGGTTGGGGGAGACGAAGATCGTCGGCGGGGCGACCGCGCCGGTGGTAAAGCCGAACTCGACCTGCTCATCGAAGTCACTCAGCCAGTTCAACGCGCCGACGAATAACAGCGCGTTCCCCGGAGGTTGTTGGATCTGCCCGTCGCTGAGGAAGTCGCTATCCCCGATGACCAGGACACGGCCTTCAGTCGCGGAGTCGATGCCAAAGGCGACCACCGCTTGCTGGCCGGGAAGGTCCTCCCCCTGGTTGAATTCGTAGCTATCGTTGAGGCCGACATCTGCGACGTTGGTCTCTGCATAGCTGGCCGGGGAGGTCAGCACGGCGACGCCGTTATTGACCGGCGGTGTGTCGTCGATGGCGATGGGCCGGGCGATACGAAATTGGGCGAAGCTATCCAGTTCTTGCGGGATGTTAATCAAGCTGGTGATGGGCGAGTCGAAGACCTGAAAACTGATGACATCCAGCGGGGTTGGTGTGTCGATGTTGGGATCTTGCTGGACGATGATAGCATCCAATACACGCAAGCCCCAATTCTGCCACAGGTAATCATTGAACGGGCTGTCTTCCGCCAGGAAGCCACCCTCACCGAAGGTGGTATCCGCCAGGATGAAGACCGAGCCGCCGCGATCCAGGTAATCATCAAGCGTGGCGATGGTCTCCGGCGGGAAGGCTTCTCGCGGGCGGGCCAGGATGACGACGGAAGCCTCATCCGGGATGGGCTGGTCGTTTTCCACCAGGTCTTTTAGGTCGAACTCGACCACGCGCCAGCCGTTAAGGCCGAGCAAGTTCGCGGTGATCGTCAGGCCGGCCCCGCTGGTGTCGTCCAGCCGCCGCTGGCCGTGACTGACGTCAAAGAAGGCGGCGAAGTTGCCCTGCTGAAGCAGACGGTTGATGGCCTGCGTCATCTCGCGTTCCTGGGCGGTTTCGATGGGCACATAGGCGATGGAGTCTTCTACGATTTCGCCGTTTTCGTCTTCGAACGCGATGAAGACATCGCCATCCTGGGCTTCGTAAGCGGCGGCCAGGGCGGGTTGTTCCACCGGGTCGATATATTGCCGCGTGATGCGCCCGTCGGAAATCACCTCATATTGCCGCCAATATTGGTCATCCAGGTCACGCACCGCGATGTTCGCGGCGGAGTAAAAGCCGATGATGCGGATGTCACGGTTGAGCCTTTCTACGACTTCGACGGTGGTGTCGCTCAGGGTGAAGTCGCCGCCTTCGGTCAGGTCAAAGGTGAGCACCTGCCGCTCCACCAGGATGTAAAACATCACCACGATGCCGACAAAGAGCAAGGTCGCGAAGACCGCCACCGTCCCGCGCCGGGCACCGCGCCCGGTAATCGTGCTGATGAACTCTTGCGGGGCCAGGATAACCCACCCGGCCAACCCCAGGCCGGCCAGCACGATCAAGACGATGATGTAATTTTCGACCTGGCCTTCGTACAGCGTGGCGATGAAAGCCATCAGCGCGAAGAAGCCGAAGGCAAAGCTGGCGACCTGGCCTAAATCTGCGCGGGTGTAACGGATGTCATCTTGCATGGTTTAACGCCACCTCCGGGATTCTACGATGCGAATGCTGATAAATAAGGTAATTGCGATCATACCGGCGAAGAACACCGCATCCTCCGCCCGGAAGATACCGACCGCGAACGAGGTGGAAAAATGCCCCTGAAGCGTCAGCGTGCGGATGAGTTCGGCCAGTTCGATGCTGGCGACCAGATTGCCGATGGTATCCCCCAGGTAGAGCAAGAACAAGGTCGCCATGCTCAAAAAACCGGCGACGATCTGGCTATCGGTCATGGCGGAAAACATCAAGCCGACGCCGAGGGTCGCGCCACCATATAACCAGATGCCGATGTAGGCCGCGACAGCGATGCCCATGTCGGGGAAAATATCCAGGCTGATCAAGATGATCTGATACAGCGCGGTGATGAGAATGAGTAACGTATAGAAGCTCCACGCGCTCAGGAATTTACCGATGACGATGGCACTATCACTGACGGGGGCGGTCAGCAAAAGCTCCATCGTGCCTTCTTTGCTCTCTTCGGCCAGCATCCGCATGGTGAGCAAGGGCGCGAAGAAGATCATGGCAAAGCTGAGGAAATCCGGCACTGCCGCCGGGTTGACGGCTTGCAGGCCGATACTGCGCGTCAGGTCATCGGCGAAGAAGAAGCCGGCCAGGAACAAAAATGCGGCGGCGATCCAATAAGCATACGCCGAGGTCGCGTATCCGCGTATCTCCCGCCGGAAGATCACCCAGGTGCCGGTCATTGTGTCGCCTCCTCTTGATTGACGATCTTCAGGAAGATGTCTTCCAGCGTGACGGCCACCGGGCGCAACTCTAACAGCGTCCAGCCGGCGTCAGTCACCCGGTTGACGATCTGCTTGCGGATGTCGCGCCCGTCGGGGGCATCGACGGTGTAGCCGCCGGCGAACCGCTCGACTTTTTCTACACCGGGGATGGCCCCCAGCAGGCTTTCGATCTTGGCGCGTCCGGCCCCTTCGATCTGCACGAAGACGCTATCAACCGGGTAAAGCTGGCCGCGCAGAGCCTCCGGCGTGCCTTCCGCCACCACGCGCCCCTGGTTGATAATCACCACGCGGTCGCAGACCTGTTCCGCTTCGGAGAGAATGTGCGTGCTGAAAAGGACGGTATGAGTCTCGGCCAGATCTGCGACGGCCTGTCGGACTTCGATCACTTGCTTGGGGTCGATGCCGATGGTCGGCTCGTCCAGGATAATTACTTTGGGGTCGTGGACGAGGGTTTGCGCCAGCCCTAGCCGTTGCTTGAGTCCTTTTGACAGGTTCCGCACCAGGGATTTACGCCGGTCTTGCAGTTGCACGCGCTCTAACACACGTTCAATCGGCTTACGTGGACGCCGCACACCGCGTAAAGTCGCCCAGAAGCGGATATATTCTTCGACCGTCATATCCGGGTAGAGTGGTACTTGCTCCGGCATATAACCGACTCGGCGGCGGACCTCCATCGAGTCGCGCACCACGTCGAACCCATCGACCTGGGCGGTGCCGTCAGTGGGGGGCATGAAGCCGGTCAGCATCCGCATGATGCTGGTCTTACCGGCCCCGTTCGGCCCTAGCAGGCCGAGGATTTCGCCCGCTTGTGCCTGGAACGAGACGCGATCTACCGCGACCTTTGGCCCGTAATGTTTTGTGATCGCCTGGACTTCGATCATGGTTAACGTCGTCCTTTGCTTGCTTGTGTTACCGGCTATCGTATGTCTTCGGGTGGTGTGTCGTCAATGTCATGTTAGCCAGCCTCAACAAACCCAGACAACACTTGGACAGACTGCACAAACTTTTCCACAAAGTGCATAAACTTTTCCTTCTGCGCCACAACCGGGTGCAAATTGTGGTATGGTAGCAGCGAACCGATAACACAGGGTATTTTTGATGATTGTCTTGATTGTCCGGCGTCGTTGTGAGCGATTCCCCCTACCGCCTGTTGGCTGGTTGGCCTGTTCATGATATGACGGACTCCTGTAGAAATCATCGCCCCGGCCAACTGGTCGGGGTTTTTTATTTCGGATAGTCAACGAAGGAAAGACAATGGCCGAAGCTGTTCAAGTCGGAATTTATGGGGCCGCCGGGTATGCCGGGCAAGATGCCGTCGCGTTGTTGAGCCAGCATCCTGCGGTGGAGATCCGCTTTGCGACTTCCAACACCGATGCCGGCCAGCCGGTGCCGCATACCGACCTGCGGTATGTGCCACACGATGACGCCGACCTGAACACGGTCGATACCGTCTTACTGGCCTTGCCGCATGGCGCATCAGCGGCGGTCGCGATGCGGGCACGCTCTGCCGGGGTGCGGGTGATCGACCTCAGCGCGGATTGCCGGTTGGATACCGTCGAGGCGTATGCGCGATGGTACGGCGGGCCGCACCCGCACCCGGATCTACTGGCCGCGCCTTATGGTCTGGTGGAGATCAACCGGGCGATGCTCGGCACGGGAGATGTGGTGGCGGTGCCGGGATGCTACCCGACGGCGACTCTGTTGGGCCTTTATCCCATATTGAAGGTGGGCGCGTTACAAGCGGGCGCACCGATTGTGATTGACGCGAAATCCGGCGTGACGGGTGCCGGCCGGACGCCCAAGCCGCATCTGCACTTCCCGGAGGTCTTCGGCAATGTGACGCCGTATGCCCCCGGTCGCAGTCATCGCCACATCGGGGAGATCGAACAGGAGATCGGCAAATTGGCGGATTCTGCTGGCCCGGTGATCTTCACGCCGCACTTACTGCCGGTGGCTCGCGGGTTGATGACTAGCATCACGGTCACACTTCATGCCACGTTTGGCGCGGCGGCGGCCCAGCCACTCTATGAGGAAATCTATGGTGAGGAGCCGCTGATTATGGTGTTGCCGCCAGGGGAACAGGCCGCGCTGGCGCATGTCGTCCGCACGGATGTGTGCGCCATCAGCCTGACTCCGATCGACGGGCGATATTTACACATCACCAGTGTGATCGACAACATCGGCAAGGGCGCGGCGGGGCAGGCTGTGCAAAACTTCAACCTGATGCATAATTTCCCGGAAACAACCGCTTTACGGAGGTAACACATTCATGATGGCAACCACCACCGCCCCGACCTTGATTAAAGTCGGTGGTCATCAGATCGCCGATGCCGCCTTCCTGGATGACCTGGCGCAGATCATCCGCGCCCGACGAATGCCGACGGTGATCGTACATGGTGGCGGTAAAGAGATCAGCGATTTACAGCGGACGCTAGGCATTGAGCCGCGTTACATCGACGGGGTGCGCGTGACCGATGCGCCGTCCTTGCGGGTGGTCGGGATGGTGCTGGCGGGTGTGGTGAATAAGCGGCTGGTCGGGCATTTGGTGGCGGCGGGGGTGGATGCCGTCGGTGTGACCGGTGTTGATCGCGGCTTGATCCGTGCCCGGCAGAGGCCCCACGCGACCGAAGACATGGGCTTTACCGGTGATGTAATCGACGTGCGGGCCGATTGGCTGATGGCGATGCTGGCCGATGGCGTGGTGCCGGTGATCGCGCCGTTGTGCCTGGGGGCGGATGATGGCGCGACGCTTTACAACGTGAACGCGGATCATGTCGCGGGGGCGGTGGGCGCGGCGGTGGGCGCGGCGCGGACGGTGTTCATCACCAATGTGGCCGGGGTGCTGGTCGGTGGGCAACCGGTCGCGGAGTTGGACGCAAGGCGGGCGCAGGCCTTCATCGCGGATGGCACCATCAACGGCGGTATGATCCCCAAAGTACAGACCGCGCTGGATGTGCTGGCGCAGGGTGTGCCACAGGCCGTCATCACAGATTTACACGGATTGAAGCATGATACCGGTACTTTATTTACCGCAGGAGAAGCCGATTATGACAATTGATATACGCGCCGATGCGATCATCACGGGGGAGGCGGCCCACATCGTGCCGACTTACAAACGTCCGCCGTTCGTGCTGGTGCATGGTGAAGGTGTAACACTCTTCGATGAGCAGGGGAATGCTTATACCGATTGGGTGGCCGGGATCGCGGTCAACGCGCTAGGTTATGGTGACCGGGCGATTGAGTCAGCCATCCGCACGCAGTTGAGCACCGGCATCCTGCATGTGAGCAACCTGTATCACACCGCGCCCCACGTCGAACTGGCCGCCCGGTTGACGGCGGCTTCCTTCGCGGATCGAGTGTACTTTTGCAACAGCGGGGCAGAGGCCAATGAAGCGGCGATTAAGTTCGCCCGCAAGGCCGCCCAATCGCCGGATAAGCGCACCATCGTGACCTTTAGCGGGGGCTTTCATGGCCGCACGATGGGTGCGTTGGCCCTTACACCACGCGCAAAATATCAGACGCCCTTTGAACCGTTGATGCCGGGGGTGCGGGTGGCGACCTTCAACGACGCAGACTCGGCACGGGATGCCATCGACGACTCGGTGGCCGCTGTCATCGTAGAGCCGGTGCAGGGGGAGGGCGGCGTCAACGTTGCCACGCCGGAATTTTTGCAAACGTTGCGTGATCTCTGTGATACACATGATGCTCTGCTGATCTTCGATGAGGTGCAGTGTGGCGTCGGGCGGAGTGGCAAGTTATGGGCGCACCAACTCAGCGGCGTGATGCCCGACATCATGACGCTGGCGAAGCCGCTGGCGGCGGGCTTGCCGGTGGGGGCGGTGCTGTGTACCGAGCCGGTGGCGACGGCCATGCAACCGGGCGATCATGGCTCCACCTTTGCCGGTGGCCCGGTGGTGATGGCGGCGGCATTGGCAGTGCTGGATCGAGTCAACACGGCAGAATTTTTACAGCAGGTGACGGAGGCCGGCGCGTATCTGCGGGCGGGCCTGCGTTCGTTAGATCATCCCGGCATCGTTGCGGTGCGCGGCGTCGGCCTGATGAACGCGGTCGTCTTTGATCGTCCGGTGACGCCGATCATCGAGGCCGGATATAAACACGGGTTATTGTTGGTCAACGCCGGGCCGGAGGTGTTGCGCTTTGTGCCGCCGCTGGTCATCGAGCGGGCGCACGTCGATGCGTTGATCGACAAGCTCAGTGTCATCCTGGCGGCGTTATGATCCAGCCGACAATTGAGACGGTACGCGGCTTTCGTGCGGTCGGCGTCTCGGCAGGAATCAAATATGCCGACCGGTACGACCTGGCATTGATCGTGAGTGAGCGTCCGTGTGTGGCGGCGGGGGTCTTCACCACCAATCAGATCAAAGCCGCGCCGGTGCTGGCCTGTCAATCCCGGTTGGCGACTCATGCCGATCAGATTCGAGCGGTGGTGGTCAACAGCGGGTATGCCAACGCGATGACCGGGGCGGCGGGGCTGGCAGATGCTGAAGCGACCACGGCCCACGTCGCGCAGAGGCTGGACGTGCCACCGGAAGCGGTCTTGCCGCTGTCTACCGGCGTCATCGGTGAGCGTCTGCCGCTGGAAAAGCTCAAAGCCGGGGTTGATCAGGCCGTTGGGCGATTGGGCGATCATTGGTTAACCGCCGCCCAGGCCATCATGACGACCGACACCCGGCCTAAGTTATGCGCGGTCACAGTCGGGGCGGGTGAGGGGGCCTATACAGTGGCCGGGGTCGCCAAAGGGGCGGGGATGATCGCACCGGATATGGCGACCATGCTCGCCGTGATCGTCACCGATGCCACCCTGACACCGGCCATCGCCCAGGCCACGCTACGACAAGCGGCCCACACCTCGTTTAACCGTATCGTGGTGGATGGCGATATGAGTACCAACGACACCGTGTTATTATTGGCGAATGGCACCAGCCCGGCGGAAAATCTGGATCAATTCCAGCACGCGCTGAATCAGGTTTGCCAGCAATTGGCCCTCAGCATTGTGCAGGATGGCGAAGGCGCGACCAAGTTCATCACGATTTCGGTACATGGTGCGCCGGATGACGAAGCCGCCCGGCGGGTGGCGCAGACGCTGGCGACATCCGCGCTGGTCAAGACCGCGTTCTTCGGCCAGGATGCCAACTGGGGCCGGGTAGCCGCCGCGATTGGCCGCGCCGGGGTGCCGCTGGATCCAGCCGCGCTCAATATCAGCATCGCGCCGGGGCGTGATGCAAATGCTAGCCGGGCCGATCTGACCTTGGTTCAGCATGGGGTGCGGGCTGATTATCGCGAGGCGGATGCCGCGAAAATCATGACCGCCGATGAGATCACGCTGACGGTCGAGCTGGGCCAGGGTGATGGCTGGGGACTGGTTTGGACGACGGATTTTAGCACGGATTACGTGCATATCAACGCAGATTATCGTTCGTGAGGAGGGCTATGGCTAACGGATTGCTGGCATTGGAAGATGGGCGCGTGTTCCCTGGGGAGGGCTTCGGCGCGGAAGGCGTAGAGACGGGCGAAGTCGTGTTCAACACGGCGATGACCGGCTACCAGGAGATCTTGACCGATCCATCGTATTACAAGCAGATCATCACCATGACGGTGCCGCATGTGGGCAACACCGGTGTGAACGAAGAAGACATCGAATCGCACCGGGTATGGGTCTCTGGCTTTGTGGTGCGGTCGCTCAGCCCGATGGTAAGCAATTGGCGCAATCGGGGTGACCTGAATTCGTATCTGCGGGAACAGAATGTAATCGGCTTGAGTGGCGTTGCTACGCGGGCACTGGTGCGCCACATCCGGGAAAAAGGCGTGATGCGGGCGGCTATCGCGCATGGCCCCGCCGCCCAAGACGCCGATGCACTGGTGGAGCAAGCACGCGGATCGCTCGATATGAACGGCGCGAATCTGGTGGATGCGGTCACCACGCCGGAACCGTACAACTGGACGGAACGGAGCGACCCGCAGTGGTATCAAGATCATCGTTATGATGCTGATGGGCCGTTGGTCGTGGCGTATGACCTGGGTATTAAGCGCAACATCTTGCGGATGCTGACTGACCGGGGCTTGCGGGTGCGGGTGGTGCCTGCCGCTACCCCGGCGGCGGAGGTGCTGGCGATGAAGCCTGCCGGGGTCTTCTTGAGTAATGGCCCCGGTGATCCTGCCGCCGTGGATTACGCGGTGGAGAACGTGCGCCATCTGCTGGGCCAGACGCCGGTATTCGGCATTTGCCTGGGGCATCAAATTTTGGGGCTGGCCCTGGGTGGCAAGACCGAAAAAATGCGCTTCGGGCATCGGGGCGGCAATCAACCGGTCAAGAATCTACTGACCGGGCAGGTAGAAATTAGTTCGCACAATCACGGTTTCGCCGTCACAGCGGATAGCGACCTGGGCGGCGCGCAGATCACCCATATCAACCTCAACGATGAGACGGTCGAGGGCTTGCGGCATGACGACCTGGGGGCCTTTAGCGTGCAGTATCATCCGGAAAGTGCGCCCGGCCCGCATGACTCGCTCTATTTGTTCGATGTGTTTGTTGATCGCGTCAAGTCGGAGTAAAGGGTATGCCGCCGATCATCATCGCGTTGATCGTCTTCGCCATCGCCGCCGCTTTCGTCGCCTGGGTGTGGGTGTACGTCCTCAAGCGGACTGACCCGCCACCCTTGCCGGATGATGTGCCGGAACTGACCGACGCAGAGATCAACGCGCAATATCAGGCGGAACGCCGCCGGCGGGAAGCGGCCCAGGATCGCTTGTTTGCGACGATCAAGGCCGACCGTGCCGCCCGGCTGGAACGCCAGGAGCGTAACGCTCAACCGTATGATACCGCGCAGATCACCGTTGATGCCGTGATGCTGGTACGCGGCTATATGCTGGATTACGATTACTATCGCGCCCTGGTGTATTTGCTCCCGGCGGAGCCGCCGCCTGATGACTTCGATACGCTGTGGGCAGGGCGTGATCGGGCGATCTGGTCCTGGCAGGGGGATAATCTGCTGGAAGATTACAGCGAAAAGGCCCTGCGCGACCGCATGACCGATGTCTTCGCTACCATGCGCGGGCGGTTAGAGGTCACCGGCTGGCAGGTGGTCGAACGGTCGCCGGTGACAGACGATTGGGCGTGGGTTCATCTGCAACGATGAGTGGCCTGGTCTATGTGACGTTCGTCATCTTGTGTGTGGCCTGGCCCATGATCGGCCTGGGGATTTTGTTTCTGGTGGATGCGGGTACGGCCAAGGGGATGCTGACGGTCGTCTTCGACATTTTCATCTCGATCTTCTACAAACCACGCGGCGCGACCGATATTAACACCTGGACGCGGCGGCTTAACCAGGTCATCGGTGTGAGCTTGATTCTGGCTGGTTTGCTGGCAGGTTGGTTATTGCTTCGTCCACTCTAAACGTAATTTCCAAAATCATGATAGAATGGTGCGAAACCTAATCATCCATAAGGAGTTAATCAAATGGCGATTGAATTTTATGACGTGAAACTGCGTGAGAAGGTACAAATTGACGAGAGTAAAGTACAGAAGACCACGTTTGAGACCAAAAACGGCCAGACGCGCTACGGGTTGCGGGCGACGACTGACGACGGTCGCAAACTGACGAAGTTCGTCAGCAAGGCAGATTGGCACGAGCTTGATCTGCCGGTCGAAGAGAAATAAGTAGGTAAATGCCGGAGGTTTCTTCCTCCGGCATCTTTTTATTCGGGACGAAGTGGCCGATCAGAGATTGGGGTGACGTTGCGTTGGAACAAGGCAAACCCCAGCCCGACCCCGCGTAAGTCTTCCGCGCCACTGCCACCGCCAGCCCCCATGTATTCCCAGCCATCACTCAGCAGGCGCGACATTTCCCATTCGGCTTCGGTCCGGCTGTAGACGCCACCGCCTTCGTCGCCAGGGCCAGCCTCCAGGATAAAGACCACCAATTTCACTTCCTTTGCCATAAGATCCTCTCGATCTAATTTTATCGACCAGGTTCATTATAGCGCGAAAGCGATGATTTAGCTGTGCCAGGTGGACTTTCTACCGCAGAACTTGCGCGAAGAAAACGGCGATGTCGCCGGAGCGATACCAGTGGTCGTTCCAGCCGCAGAAGGTGAAGCCCTGCTTTTGCCAGAAGCGAATGGCCGGGATGTTCTTGGTCGGGGTGATCGCCATCACCCGGTTGACACGGGCATTCCAGGCCCAACGGAGCGCGACATTGCACAGGCGCGTGGCGACGCCTTGCCGCCGGTTGGGGCGGTCAACGGCGATTTCGTGTACCCACGCGGCGGATTCGGCCCGGTCGATGGTCATCGCCAGCAGGCCGACGATCTGCGGGTCGGGCGGGGGATGGTCTTCTTCCATTTGGACTGGCGTCATGGTTGCGACGAGAAAGCAGTGATCGGGCTTGAGCGCGGCTTCCAGCCGGGTGCGGGCGGTCTCGTGGGTGTAATCTGCCGCTCGTGGTAACCGGCCCTCCCGGAAGACAACACCCTGACCGAGCGTATCCGGTTGGACGTGCATCTGCCAGACGGAATCGGTGTGGTAGGCGGTATCCAGCGCGAGGCAGGCGTCGAGATCAGTCGGCAGGCCGTCCCGGATTTGCAGTTTCATACCAGGTAAGCATCACCGAAGGTGCCGCGCACAGTGACCGTGACCAGCGGCGCATCTGGTTCGGCATCCAGCGACTCGAACACGTTCGGCTCGACTTCGGTATAACGGTGGATGTCGTGATGGGCGCGGAAGACCCGGCTCCCCTGCACGATGATACGGGTGCGATGCCCGGTTGGTGTGACGACGTGGATATTGCCAAATGTCGAGCGCACGTACAGCGGTTTGAAGGCTTCATAGGGCAGGACGACGCGAATATCGCCGATCCCGCTAGCGGCGACGGCCTCATGTACGATCAGGTCGCCCATGTCGAGTTCGATCTGCCCCAGGTGGGTGCTGACTAGAAATTGCCAGGGGAGATCGTTCGCCAGCCCCACTTGCCAATCCACAAAAGAAAACCAGGGCGTCCGGGCGCGATTCATGCGGATGTGGGCGTAAGTGTCTTTGACATTGAGGCTGGGGCGGGCACCGGCGGCGTATTGCCCGGCGATCAAGCGACCTTCGCGGTTTAAGGGGCGGATGTCTACATCAATGCCACCCGCGCTGATCTCTAACGTACCGGATTCGACACTGCCGCGTGTGATGCCGAAGGTGCTGGCCTCTGTACTGGGGAGGAGATCCCCGCGTAACAGCACTTGCGCCCCGGCCACCACCAGCAGGAGGGGCAAGAGCGCAATTGCGTTAAAGTCGCCAAGCAGTAAAAAATTGTCTAGCAGGAGGACGACGCCCACCACGACCAGTAAAACCGGCCACAACCAGGGGAACGTCGCCCGCTTGTTGTCCCTTTTCTTCGCGGAACCTGCCAAGCGTGATTACTCCTCGTACAGGTAATCCCGCAGGATAATGTGGGCCGAACTCTGGCGCAGGCGGTTGAGAGCCTGGGCTTCAAGCTGGCGGACGCGCTCACGGGTTACGCCGATGGTCTGGCCGACTTCTTCCAGCGTGTAAACGCGGCCATCTTCCAGGCCATAACGCAGGCGCAAGATTTGCGCTTCACGCGGGGGCAGGCGATCCAGCGCACCTTGTAATTGCTCATAGAGCAGATGCGTGGCTACTTCGTCTGCCGGGGCCGGGCTGTTGACGTCTTCGACGAAATCACCAAAGGTAGAGTCCCCTTCGTCGTCGATGGGTGTTTCCAGGCTGACCGGACGGCGGGCGATTTCCAGCAGGTTTTCGACCTTATCCGGCGTGGTATCCATGCCCTTCGCCAGTTCTTCGATGTTGGGTTCGCGCCCTAATTCCTGCGTCAGATTCAGTTGAATCCGGCGCATACGGTTAAGTTGGTCGCCCATATGAACCGGCACACGGATGGTACGGCCCTGGTCGGCGACGGCACGGCTGACGGCCTGGCGAATCCACCAGGTTGCATACGTGCTGAACTTATGCCCGCGCTGGTACTCAAATTTGTTGGTCGCCCGGATCAAGCCGATGTTTCCTTCCTGGATGAGATCCAGGAACGGCACCCCGCGCCCGATGTACTTTTTGGCGACACTGATGACCAGCCGCGCATTGGCCCGCACCAGATGTTCCTGAGCCAGGTCACCATCATAGATAGCGTCCTTCAGGTCATAGATGTCATCCAGCGGCAGGCTTTCGCCATATTCTTCCAGATGTTCGCGGGCTTGTTCGCCCCGTTCCATCCGTTTCGCCAGCGAGACCTCTTCTTCTGCGGTGAGCAACGGGACGCGCCCGGCTTCCTTTAGATACAGGCCCACCACGTCGTCGGTATCCAACGCCTGACGGTAACCGGCATCGTTCATGATCTCACTCAGCTTGATTTCGCTCTCCGACGAATCCGCGACGTCATCATCATCTTCTTCGCTACGCGGATCCACCGATTCGGCTTCATCCGGGAGCACATCGTCGCCGTCTTCTTCGGTCTCGTCGTCGTCATCCACGTCGTCATCTTTGCTCACGACGTCGATGTCGGCTTCCATTAGAGCGTCCATTACTTCGTCCAACAACACGACATCGTTTTCGATGTCCGGGAATACAGCCAGAATGTCATCAAACGTCAGTGAACCTTGCTGACGCCCTTTTTCGATCAATCTGGTCTGTAACTCGTCTTTTTGGTTCATTTGCATGATAACAGCCATATGCACAAGTTAAGCCTTGCTAAAGCGATAGCAAGGCATTTCACCTCATCTACTCTCGAACCGACACACAGTATCGTGATACAGTCAAGAAACCCCGTCAGGGACGGGGGCATGTTTTGTTTGACTGTCGCTATCACGACATTTGTTTATACAGTATCGTGAATAAAAGCACTTGTCAAGCAATTGCGACTCTCTCAATACTTTATCAATAAAAATTCAATAATCTAATCATGGTTAGATTAAGAGAGGTTAATCTGGTGCAGGGATATTTGACGATAAATGAGGCCGTGCGGGGGGAAATTGCCAGCGGTGGGGCGGTGGTCGCGCTGGAGTCTACCGTCATCACACATGGCTTGCCCTACCCGGCCAATGTTGAGACCGCGCTGAAGATGGAAGCGGCGGTGCGGGCTGGTGGTGCGCTCCCGGCGACGGTGGCGGTGTTAAATGGGCAGATTACGGTTGGCATCACGCCGGATGACATCGAACGGCTGGGCCGGGCGGAAAACGTCCGCAAGTGTAGCCGGCGAGATTTTTCTATCGTCGTCGGGTTGAAGCAAGACGGCGCGACGACTGTCGCCGGGACGATGATCGCCGCGCACATGGCCCGCATCCCGATCTTCGCGACGGGCGGCATCGGCGGGGTGCATCGCGGTCATCCCTTTGACGTCTCCGCTGATTTGATCGAGCTAGTGCAAGGTTTTGGCTGACAGTTTGAGTGTGGCAAGGAGTTTCTCCCTCAAAGTGCGATATCATTCCAAGCCACTGCCTCATTCCTGCACTAGGCCGCACGCCGGTCGCTGTGGTGTGCTCCGGCGCGAAGTCGATTCTGGATCTCCCGCTGACGCTGGAACGGCTGGAAACAGAAGGCGTGCCGGTCATCGGTTACAGGACGGATACACTCCCGGCGTTTTACACGCGCTCAAGTGGCTTGCCGGTTGATCAGCGGGTGGACTCTGCGGTGGATGCGGCGCGGATCGTAGCGTCAGCGCGAATGATGCAGTTAGGCCCTGGGGTGCTTATCACGGTGCCGGTACCAGCCGCGCATGAATTAGCCGGGCAAGAGGCCGAGGCCGCCATCCACCAAGCGGTGGAAGAAGCAGACGCGCAGGCGATTCGTGGGAAGGCGATCACGCCGTTTGTGCTGGCGCGGGTGGCGGAATTAACCGGGGACGCTTCCAGGCGGGCCAACACCGCCTTGCTGGAAAATAACGCCCGTGTCGCGGCGGAAATCGCGGTGGAACTAGCGCGTTAATTTTCTCGTAGCAGGCCGAAATCTGCCCCGGTGAGTTTGGCACCGTCCATCTGGGTATTATCCAGGATGGTATCGTGCAGGACAGTATCGGATAGGTTGGCATGGCGTAGGTCTGCCCCGTAGAGTGTCGCGCCGGAGAGATCCGCCCCGCTCAGGTCCGCGCCGACCAGGCGAGACGAGGCGAAGTTGACCGCCCGTAGATCCAACCCGGAAAGATCCAACCCGCTCAGATCACGGCAGGCCAGGTTACGGGTTTGCGTCAGCACGGCGGCAAGTTGTTGTCGGGAAGCAAGTTGTTCGAGCATCGATGATCCTGTATCCGTAACGATACATTGACGGTAGCATGTCGTGATGGGCGGGTCAATCAAAATTTACCCTTTTAGGAAATTTTTCACAATTGAGATGCCCGCCCACCTGTTTTAGTGATAGAGCAAATCCTGCGATAGATGCAATTTGAAGTCTTGCGCCCAGGTTTCGATGGCCGTCCAGTCGCGGAAGTCCCCGCGTGGAACGCGCATCATGCGGACGACCAACTGCGTGGGTAAGGTTAACTTCTTCAAATCCATCACCCCGGCGAAGGCCGCTTCGCTGACCGGTTCTACCAGTTCGCGCACCTCATCAAGATAATGATAAACTTCGTCGGCGTAGGCATCGGCATCCTGCGCCAACCGCATACACACGGTCACATAACCGACCGGGATGGTGCTGAGGTAGGCTTGATAACGGCGCACGAAATCAACCGCATCTGGCAACCACATGCCGACACGAATCGCGCTGGCGACGATCACCGCGCCGTAATCATGCAAGTGACCGCTGACTTGATCGACCGGAAGCAGATCGACCGTTACGGCATCGGTCTGCAAAACATCCCGGATGGCTGCTGAGACTTCTTCGGTTGAGCCGGCGATGGTGCTATAAGTTACGAGTATCTTTTGCATTGTGCACTCTCCTTTTTTACCCATTGTAAGGTGTAAAGGCCCTGGGCGATCAAGTGATGTTTAACCCCTTTCGCGCATGTAAAAGATCAGATCTTGCTGAACGGTGGGCACGCCGAACCGGTGCAACATCGCCAACATCTGGGCGCGGTGATCGGTACCGTGATTAACCACATGGAGCAAGATCTCTGCGGTGGATTGGGTGTAGGTCTTGCCGCTGGTGGTCGTATAACTGAAGTCGTCGTTCAGGTCGGCATCAGCCAGGCTATCTAGGCGGGCGTGGGCTTCCGCTTCGATTTCGTCCCAGCGGGCGCGGCAAGCCGGGCGGGTGGGGTAATCCGCCGGGTCGAGCATGGCGGCGGGGCTGGTGCCACCCAGTCTTGTAAGCCACATCCATTCCGCGCTCATGGTATGCACAACCTGCTGATGAATCGAGCCGACCGAATAATCAAGCGGTTGGGTGAATTGTTCATCGGTCAGGGCGGTGATGCTGGTCTGCCACACCTGCCGGTGCGCCCAATAGTTGTAATCGTACAGCGTGCGAAGCAGGTCAATCGTCGTCATGGGTCGTTTCCTCTGTTTCTGTTTCGATGCGCCAGATGTCCAGGCCGGTATCACAACCGATTACGAGCGTGGTAGCGTCGGCACTCAGCGTGATCATATCCGGCACGCGGCTACAGGTGCGGTAAGTGCCCAGGTCGATGCGGTCGCCGGTGTCGGCATCCCAGGCGACGACAAGCGGCTCAAAATCGACATCGACACCCAGGATGGTGGTGCCATCCGGCGTGATGAAATATCCCTGCACATATTGGCCGTCCAGTTCAGCTACGGGCAGATTATCGCCGGTCTCAAAATCAAGCCGGTTCAATTGGGCGGATGCTGGATCGCGCCAGGCGAAATAACGGGCGTCCGGGCTGACCTGCCCGAAGACTGCCGGGCCGCCCTCCACCGTAACTTCGTCTAACACGGTATTGGTCTCCAGGTTCCATAGCTTGACGACACCTGCTTCCGATGTGGTGACGGCGTAAGGCGGCGGGATGCGGCCCACCCGTACCAGCGCGTCGGGGTCGTCTTCCAGGCCATACGGCACGATCTGAGCGTCGGCCAGCGGATCTGACGGCAAATTGACGATCTGGGTGGTGCCATCCAGGTTGAAGATCTCAAACCAGATCGAACCATCTTCCCCGGCCCATACTTCCTGGCCGATGCCATCGGTTTCGTAGACGGTCAGGGTGGGGTCGCCGCTGTCAAACGGTTGACGGATAACGTTGATGCGGCCAATTTCGCCGCGTAAGACGATTAAGTCGGTCGCTGAGAAGGCTACATCGTAAATATCTCCGGGGCCAGCTTCCACCAGCACGACCGCGCCGGTGTCATCCCACACCACGACGTCGCGCTGTGTGTTATAGGTGGCGTAAGCGGTGCCATCCGCATTGACGACCACTGTGCCGGTCTGGAATTCGCCGGCGGCTTCCGGTGCGTCGGCGAAGGTGATTTCGTTGACAGATGTTAACGCCGTAATGTTCTCCCTGCTGATGACAGGCGGCCCGTCAGCGGTTTCATCGTTTTGATCGTCGTCGTTGTTCAACCGCCACACATCCAGGCCGGTGTCGCACCCCATCACCAGCGTGGAGCCATCCGCGCTGAGCCGGGCTATATCCAGCGGGCGGGAGCAGGCGCGATGCGTGCCCAGGTCGGTGAAGGCCCCGGTCGCCACATCCCACAGGCCGACGCGGTTATCATTATAAAAGCCGATGCCAATGATCTGCTCACCGTCCGGCGTGAGGATCAACAAGCCGATGAATGCGTTTACCTCTGCGACCTGTTCCAGCCGAGACTCGTCGAAATCCGCCCGATACAACGTGTTATCCACCGCCTGTACGGGCAGATAGCGTCCGTTGCCATCGTTGACCCGTCGAATGCTCAATGTTTGATCGGGCGTGATGCTCCCGGTGACTGCGCCGGTTTCCAGGTTCCAGCGGCGCAATCGGCTATCACGATCAACCGTGACGGCCAGCGGCGCGAGTGTGCGCCCATTGCGGAACAGGGCGTCCGGGTCATTCTGCGGGCCGGATTCCAGTGTGAGCGGTTCAAGATCGGGCGTCAGCGGCAGGCGCGTGATGAGGTCGCGGCCATCGCGGGTCTTGATCTCTAACCAGACGGCGTTTTCATCCGCCCCCCACCAGATCCAGGCGGCCTGTTCTGGCGTGTTATCGTAGGGGATGACGGTCTGTTCGCCGGTGGTCACATCGTAGATGACGACATCGTAACGGGTGCCGTCGGTGTGCAGGGCGGCGATGCGATCAGTGGTCGGCGCGAAATCGGCATGTAGCGGCGTGGTGTTCAGGCCGTCGATGGCATACTGATAAGTGCTGGCGACATCACCGGTCTTCGTATCGAAGACCATCATACCGCCGTCAACCACCGATGCGGCGTAATCTCCCCCCGCGCTGAGGATAAACCAACCGCTAGCCGGTCGGGTTTCCAGCGGGGCGAAGTCAATCGCAAGATCGGGTTGGAACGATTCGCTGACGTTCGGTGTCCATAAGATGAGAAATGCTAAGATCCAGGTGAGCATTGCAGTATCCTGTACTTGACTATTGCGGTGCCATTATAGCGGATTTCGTTACAAAAAGGGGTATGATATGCACGATGAGCAACCGAGTTTTGATCTGGCGGAGCGATTGATGAACGACGGTCATTATGAGGAGGCGCGGGCCGTCTTGCGTGCGCTGAGCAAACAACCGGGTGTAGCGCGTTATTGGGATCAACTGGCGAAGGTTGATCCATACAGCGCGGCCACCGCCCGCAAGATTCCCCGCGTCAACCCGGAGCGTGACCGCCTGCTGGCGACTCTCCGGCGTGGGACACAGGCCGCCGGGTACCTGCTGAGTGCGGCCCTGGTGGTGGGGGCGGTGGTTGCTCTGCTGGTCGGGGCGGGGTGGGGGCAAGCGGTGATTCTGCTGGTTGGGTTGATCCTGGCCGGTGTCACTTATACTCAACGGCTTGATGATGCGCGTCTGCTGGCCTGGTTTGGCGGTGAGGCAGTGCGCCGGGTGTTGGCATGGGTATTGGGAACAGCGGCGGGCGGGCTGGTCTTGATCTTGCTGGCTCCGTCTTTGCGCTGGTTGCTCTTGCCGGTGGGTGGGCTGATTCTGTACGCTTTGTGGGCTTATCGTCTGGCGCGGCGGCTGGTCAGCCTTGAATCGGTCTGAATTTGCGTTAGATTCAGCCTGATGCTTTTTGCGACATTGGGGAAAGACCATGACCGAACTCTTTTTATTCTTCCTGGCGGGCGCGTGGTTGATCGGGGCCTGGCTCCGGGTGTATCGTCAGGCTCGTTTCTTCCAGATCGAAGAATACATGAACGGGCGTTATGTGCGCTGGTGGCTGAAGGATACCGAGCGCGTCTTGCCGCGTCGTCCGCTGGTCGCGTTTGGATTGGGCGCGGTGCTGGCGTTCTTTCTGTCGGAGGCTCCTGGTTCGCCCCTGCCGGCGATCATCGCGCTGATAGCGGCGGTAGCCGCCGTCTGGCCGCCAGATCAAGGGGAGATCAAGAAGGCGTTCAACCGCACCGGACGCGCCACGCGCATCCTGGCGGCGGCCTTTGCGGTCGCGCTGGTTGATTACGCGCTTTATGCGGTGTTCATCGCGCTGGTAGGCATCGCGGATTACGAATTGCAGGTGATCGCGCTGGCCGGGCCGGGCTTGCTGGTGTTTCTCTCCGCACCGTTGTTCCTGGTGGTGGGCAACGTGTTGATGACGCCGGTGGAAGCACTCTTGCGGCGGCGGTATATCCAATCGGCCAGGGCGGTGCTGGCGGCCATCCAGCCGCGTGTGATTGGCATTACCGGCAGTTATGGCAAGACGACCACCAAGACCTTTGTGACGGAGATCTTGAACGGACGCTTCCGCGCATACCCGACACCCAAGAGCTTTAATACCATGATGGGCGTCTGCCTGGCGATCAATCGTGACCTGGCGCACGATTACAGCGTCGAATATTTCGTGGTGGAGATGGGGGCTTATGTGCGCGGGGAAATCCAGCGGATTTGTTCGTTGACGCCGCCGGATATTTCCATCGTCACCGAAGTTGGACCGCAACACCTGGAACGCTTCGGCTCGTTGGAGAACATCAAGCACGCCAAGTACGAGATCATCCGCAACCTGCCGCCGGATGGCGTCGGCGTGTTCAACTGGGATAACCCCTATGTGCGCTGGATGTATGAGCAGGGGTACCCACAGACGCGATTAGCGGTGAGCAAAACGGCTGATCCGGCGACGGCGGACGGCCCGCGCTTTATCGCGACTGACATCAGCGAGTCGTTAGACGGTCTGCGCTTCACCGTCCACGACTGCGAAAGCGGTAATATAGCGGATTTCGAGACGCCGGTACTTGGTCTGCACAACGTGACCAACATCTTATGCGCGACGGCGGTCGCGGTGCATGAGGGCATGTCATTGGATGAGGTCGCGTTTCGAGTCAAGCGGCTTCAACCGGCGGAGAGTCGGCTGGTGCGGCAGACGACGGCCAACGGTATCACCATCATCAATGACGCTTACAGCGCGAATCCTGCCGGGGTGTTGAGTTCACTGCGGGTGCTTGCCATGCATCAGGGCGGGCGGCGTCTGCTGGTGACGCCGGGCATGGTCGAATTGGGTGACCTGCACGAGCAGGAAAACCGGCGTCTGGGGGAGATCGCGGCGGAGCACGCCACCGATATTATCCTGGTAGGCCAGGCGCAGACTCAGCCGATTTACGATGGTCTGCAAGCGGTCGATTTCCCGGCGGATCGTCTGCATGTGGTGGAAGAACTGCACGAAGCGATGGACTGGTATCAGACGCACCTCCAGCCGGGGGATACCGTGTTGTTCTTGAACGATCTACCGGATACCTACTGATGCGGGCCGGGATCGACATCGGCGGCACGACCACGCGCATCGCCGCCTTCTACGATGACACGACCTTCGCGCTGGTAGCCCGTTACCCGACACCGACCGCTTACGCCGAACAGATCGACCGGATCCGGGCCGCGCTGGGTGGCGGGGAGTGGCGCGGGGTGGGGGTTTCAGTCGGCGCACAGGTCACGCCGGATGGCAAGCAGGTCACCGACGCGCCTAATCTGCGGGATTACGAAGGCCAACCGCTGACGGATGACCTCCGTACCGCGTTGGGTTGTGAGGTGCGGTTGGCCCATGATACGGTCTGCGGTGCGCTGGCGGAAAGCGAAGCCGGGGCGATGACCGGGGTGGATCGCTTCGCGTATGTTACCGTCTCCACCGGGACGGGCGGGGCTTTGCATCAGCGGCGCGGGCGCAATCGCCTGCTCACATCTATTGAGTTCGGTCATCAGATCATCGACCCTGGCGGGTATGCCTGTGCTTGCGGGCAACGTGGATGCCTGGAGACGCTCACCGGCGGGGCGCAGATCGCACGACGCATCGGCCAGCCACCCGACCGTATCAACGATCCTGAGTTCTGGGGGACGTTCGCGGATGCGCTCAGCATCGGTTTGATTAACGTGGCGAACCTGACCGGCGTCGAGCAGATCGTCATCGGTGGTGGGATCGCGTTGGGACGGGAATCGTTGTTGCCCGGCTTGCAAGAACGGGTCGCGGCCAACCGTTACCGCTCGACCTTGCGTTTGCGGTTGGCGAAATTGGGTGAAAATGCCCCGTTGATCGGTGCGGTACGCCTGCACACCTTGCATCCGAGTGCGTTACTGCATTAGCGGGCGCGGGCGATATTGCAACGCCTCTGCGATGTGATTGACCTCGATTTCCGCACAATCTCCCAGGTCGGCAATCGTCCGGCTGAGCTTTAACACGCGATGATAAGATCGCGCACTCAGTTGCATCCGCTTGGTGGAAAGTTCCAGCAATTGCCGGGCGGGTGGGTTCAACGCGCAGAAGCGGCTGACCATGCCGGTGTTCATGTCGGCGTTGGTATACACGCCGTCCAGGTCAACGAAGCGTGCCTGCTGGTGGGTGCGAGCTTGCTCCACACGGGCACGGATGGCAGACGACGGTTCGGCGCGGTCGTCGCTCATCAGTTTGTCGTAATCCACACGCTGGACTTCGACATGGATGTCGATGCGATCCAACAACGGGCCGGAGAGCTTGGCCTGATAGCGTTTAATCATCGTCGGCGAGCAAGAGCAATCCCGGTAAGGATCACCGTAATAACCACACGGGCACGGGTTCCGCGCCGCCACCAACAGGAAGTTGGCCGGGAAGGTCACACTGCCCCTGGCCCGGCTGATGGTCACGATCTTGTCTTCGATGGGCTGGCGCATGACTTCCAGCACTTTGGTAGAATGCTCTACGATTTCATCCAAAAACAGCACGCCACGATGCGCCAGACTGATTTCACCCGGTTTGGGGATCGTCCCGCCGCCCACCAGCCCGGCCTGGGAGATGGTGTGATGTGGAGCGCGGAACGGGCGCACGCGGAGCAAGCCCTGCCCCTGGAGCATATCCGCGACCGAGTAAATCCGCGTGACTTCCAACGCTTCATCCAGCGATAAACGCGGCAAGATGCCGGGCATAGCACGGGCCATCAGGCTTTTGCCCGCCCCCGGTACGCCGGTCAGGATGATGTTGTGGCCGCCCGCCGCCGCGATCTCTAACGCCCGTTTGACGTGTTGCTGGCCTTTGATGTCTGCGAAGTCGGTCAGGTCGGCGGGGAGTGCGTCGGAGTCGTCGGTTTGCAGGTCGGTGCTATGCGGTGGGATGCTGTTCAGGTTGTAGAGATGCTCGACCAACTGACCAAGTGACTCGACCGGGATCACGGTGATGCCATCCACCAGGCCGGCTTCCGGGGCGTCGATGGTCGGTACATAGACTGTTGAGTAGCCTTCGTTGCGGGCGGTGTAGACCATCGGCATCACGCCTTTAACGTGGCGCACGGTGCCATCGAGTGACAATTCACCGATGAACATGGCGTGATCTAACGCGCCGAGTGGGACTTGATCGGTGGCGGCCAGCACACCCACCGCAATCGCCAGATCGTACCCGGTACTGCTCTTGGGTAAATCCGCCGGGAACAGGTTGACGACATAGCCTTTATTGGGGAATTGCAAGCCGCTGTTTTTGATGCTCGCCCGCACCCGCTCCCGGCTTTCACGCACGGCGGAATCCGGCAGGCCGACCAGGGCGAAGGATGGCAGTTGGGCACGCGGGTTAAAATCCACCTGTACTTCGACGACGAATCCTTCCAGGCCGACGAGCGCACACGCCCGGACAATTGCCAGCATAAGAGTCACACTTTCAATGATTGTGTACTGTTGACTTGAGTATGGCCCGGTTGCTGTTAATCCGCAAGCCGGTGGGCGGTCGGTGCTTGCATTCTGGCGGGCGGCGTTTAGCATATGAGGATGATCTGACTTATGGAGAGCTTGGGCTTATGCTACGCTGGCTTGTTATCTTGCTGACTGTATCGCTTTTACAGGTTGATTTCTTCCCGCCGGAAATTGATCCAGCGGGCGCGTCTGCCGATGCACCGTACTCAGCGCGGTTCGCGGAATTGGGCTTTAACCGTCCGCTGACGATCATGTTCTACGACCTGACCGATGCGAGTCTGTTGGCCGGGGTGGAGATCGACAAGCAGATGCCGGTTGTCTCCGCCATCAAAGGGCCGATCTTGTTGTACTTTTTCTACTATGTTGATCCTGCCGTGTGGGATAGCGTGCCGGTGGCATACTGGACAGAAACCAATGCGCTGGAAGTGCCGATAGCGTATCGCACACGGTGGGAAGACCACCGGGCGATCTTACGAGATCTTTACCGTATGATCGTCAACAGCGATAACGCCTCTACCGGCAACGTCCTGCGCTATGCTTATGATTATACCGGCATGACCAGTTTGAACCCGATCCAGGCGTTCAACCGCTGGTCGGTCGATGTGGTCGGCATTTCGGAAGAATCCGGCTTGCGTGAGTGGGATGAAGGCGGCACCGATAACCCGGCCTGGATCGAGCCGCGCTTTGACAACCGCACGACCACCATCCGCAATGTACCCCGTTTTTACAACAATACATTTTCCGCGTTGGATATGGCGCGTTATTATCACTGGCTCTATGACCAGCAAGATACACCCCTTTACGACCGGGCCGTTGATGTGATGTCGGTGGTGGCCGGTTTCCCTGGCTTCCTGGAAGATACCGCGCTCCGCCTGGACGGGACGCCGGTCAGCAAAGATGGTTTCGTCGGGCCGGGAGACCGGGGGAACCCGCAAGAGGAATATCTCACCACTGATGCCGGCTTAATCCTGCTGGATGACCGCGCCCTGATTATGGTGACGATGGGCGTAAACGGCGGGGATAAGCTGGATGAAGTGTATAACGAAGTGCAGACGATTATCCGCCGTGACCGGGCCGAACTCTACTGGCCGCCGGATGTGGACTTCCTCACCTGGGCGCGGGATGTGGACGGCCCGTATGCTGGCGAAGCACTCAGTACGGAGGGGTTGTACTTCGTGCTGGATTACATGACCGGGGCCGGTGCCCGCCCGGAGCCAGGGCAGACGCTCACCGCGCAACAGGCTTTATTCGATGAGGCGCGGCGGGTGTGGCTGGCGATCTTCCCGGATGACAGCGTACCCGCCGAACGCACCCCGGAGCAGGCGCGGGTGATGGCGGCGCGTTACGGCGGCAGTGGCGAGCGGTTATATGATATTGCGGTGGATTTGGGGTATGTGGAGCCGAACGACTGACGGGTGGCTATGGTTTGCGCTGGCCGGTATTTCGGGGCATACTCGGTCGAAATCGACCGACAGTAAGGACACAGATACATGAGCGACACGCCGGAAATTCGTGATAGCTTGAATCAACGATCTCGCACGTTAGTCAGCGGTAATGATCGGGCCGCCGCCCGTGCCATGCTCAAGGCGATTGGCCTGACCGATGACGACCTCGCCAAACCGCTGATTGCGGTCGCCAACACCTGGACAGAAGTCGGCCCGTGTAACTTCCACCTGCGGCGGTTGGGGGCCAAGGTGAAGGAAGGCATCCGCCGGGCGGGGGGTACGCCGCTGGAATTCAACACGATCAGCATTAGTGACGGCATCACAATGGGCACCGATGGCATGAAAGCATCGTTAATCAGCCGTGAGATGATCGCGGATAGCATCGAACTGGTGACACGGGCCAATTACTTTGACGGCGTGATCGCGCTGTCGTCGTGTGATAAGACCATCCCCGGCACGATTATGGCTCTCATCCGGCTGGATATTCCCTCGTTAATGCTCTACGGCGGGACGATCATGCCGGGCCGCTTCCAGGGGGAATACCCCCTGCCGGCCAAAGACGGCACAAAAGAACGCGACAAGGACATTAACATCGTGCATGTGTTTGAGGCCATCGGTGCCCAGGCCACCGGCGCGATCACGTCTGAGCAACTCAAGCAGATCGAAGATGTGGCCTGCCCTGGGCCGGGGGCTTGCGCCGGTCAGTTCACAGCCAATACGATGGCGACGATGGCCGCGATTATGGGCATCAGCCCGATGGGCATGAACGATGTCCCCGCCGTTGCGGAGGAAAAAGACGACGTGGCGATCAACGCGGGGGCGATGTTGCTCGATTTGATTGCGCGGGATATGCGACCGAGCAAGATCATCACGCGGGCCGCGCTGGAAAATGCGATTGCAGTCGCCACGGGTACCGGCGGCAGTACCAATGCCGTCTTGCATACGCTGGCCTTCGCCCGTGAAGCGGGCATCGCGTTGACATTGGACGACATCGAAGCGATCAGCCAGCGCACGCCCATCCTGGCGGATATGACGCCGACCGGACGGTATAACGCGCTCGATGTCTACCGGGCGGGCGGGATGCGCCTGCTAGCGCAACGTCTGCTGGAAGGCGGTTATCTACACGGCCAGACGCTCACCGTGACCGGGAAGACACTGGCCGACGAAGCCGCCTCCGCCCAGGAGACACCGGGCCAGCGGGTGATCCTGCCGTTGGATCAACCGATTAAACCGAGTGGTGGATTAGTCGTATTGAAGGGCAACCTGGCCCCGCGTGGTGCGGTGGTCAAGCTCAAGGGCGATGAGCCGCAATATCACAAAGGCCCGGCGCGGATCTTCGACCGGGAGGAAGACGCCATGCAAGCGGTGCAATCACGCCAGATCAAGAAGGGCGATGTCGTCGTGATCCGCTATGAGGGGCCGGTGGGTGGCCCTGGGATGCGCGAGATGCTGAGTGTGACGGCGGCCCTGGTCGGCCAGGGACTCGGCCAGGATGTGATGTTGCTGACCGATGGCCGCTTCAGCGGTGGGACGCGGGGCCTGATGATCGGTCATGTCGCGCCGGAGGCGATGGTCGGCGGGCCGATTGGGCTGTTGCAAGAGGGGGATTTGATCGAAGTTGATGTGGCGGCGCGGCGGATTTCCGTGCTGGTGGATGAGGCGGAACTTGAAAAACGTCAGGCTGTGTGGACGCCGCCATTGCCCAATTATGCCTCTGGTGTGTTGGGCAAATATGCCCGGTTGGCACGTCAGGCGGATGACGGCGCGGTGACGAATTTATAATCAAACAGCATACCGGGGGCGGCGCGACATCAACCGCCCCCGGTATCTGTGAACTTAACCTTCGTAGGCCAGCACTTCGCGCAGGGTCAACTGAGAAGCGCGGCGGGCCGGTAGATAACTGAAGATGAACGCCAGCGCGGAGGCCACCACCAACCACAAGAGCGCACCAGCGACATCAAAGCTGTAGCTGAGCGGCGCATTGCTGAACGCCAGCCCGACGCCATCACTCAGCAGGCGACTGATGGGCAACGCCAGCAGAGAGCCGATGGCCCAACCAATCGCACCGACGAACACCGCTTCCAGGATGAAGATACCCAGGATTTGATAATTGGCCGCGCCGACGCTTCGCATCACGCCGATCTCGCGCATACGTTCGATCACGTTGATGCTGGTCGTCCCGGCGATGCCCAGGCCGCCGACAACGGCCAGGAGTAAGGCCAACGCCAGCAAGCTGAACACCAGCACGTTAAAGCGCGTGTTGAAGCTGTTTTCCAGCGCGGTGAAGGTCTCGGTGCCGTCGATGATGAATCCCTGTTGGCCGAAGCGGTCGCTGATGGCGGCAACAACGGCTTCCTGCGTGGCTTGATCGTTGGGGCTGGTATCCAGGCGGAGTGTGCGGGCTAGCCCGGTCTCCCCGATGGAGTCGGCCAGGGTGTCGTAGCGCGTCCAGGCGACATTTTCAAACGAGAAGACGGCCTGCGCCACGCCGATGACCTGCCACTCGGTCGGCTCCCCACGTAGAACGAGTGTGATGGTATCCCCAACTTCGACGCCAGCATCGGCAATGTTGCCGTTAACCACGATGCCGTTTTCGATGTCGCTATCGGCCAGCCAATCCCCCGTGTTGATGATCGGGACGATCATGTCACTATCGGCGGGCAGGCCGCGCACCGTCACATCGAGATCATCGGCGTCATCCAGCGCGAGTCGTTCGGTCGCTTCCAGCCACGCCTCGACATTTTCTACGTTGTCGATGCCTTCGACCGTCGCCAGCAGGTCATCACGCGGATACGCCTCGTTGAGATCAACCGCGACACTGTAATCATCATAGCCGAGCGCGTCATCCAATGTGGCGAAAAGTGAATTCCGCACGGTGAAGACGGTAGCGAAGATCGCCCCGGCCAGGGCCAGCGTCAGCAGGGTGAGCGTCAGGCGGCCCTTCTGGCGGAAGACATTGCGGAAGGAGATCAAGATGGGGCGCGGGAACATCTTCAGCCGGGCTAGCAGGCGGTCGATAAAGCCGTCGTTGCTCTGGTCGATGCCGTCCGAGTCCAGGGCTTCGCGCACGGTGACGCGGGTGCCACTCCAGACCGGGATCAACGCGGCCACCACCGGGATGATTAACCCGATCACGATCTGCACGACGAACACCCAGACCGGTGCGCTAAAGTCGGTGATCTTGTAATTGTTTAAGTCACCGATGATGGTCGCCAGCCCGCGTGCGCCCAGGAACGAGAGCGGCAGGGCGATAATCAGCGCGAAGACACCGAAGATAGCCGCCATGCCCAGGTAAAGGCGCGTGATCTGCCCGGTGCGCCCGCCGATGGCCTTCATCACGCCGATTTGCTTGGTCTGCTGGCTGAGCAAAGCCGACATAATGTTGACAATTAACAGACCACTCAACACGAACGTCAACGAGCCGATGACACCTAGCACCACCAGCAATGCCACGATGAAGATATAACCGGGGGGTTCGCCCGGTGTGGCGATCTGCGGCGGGGCGACGACGATCACGCCTTGCTGTTGCACCAGGTCGCGGATGCTATTGGCGACTTGCTCCGCGACGGCTTCTTCGCCCAGGTCAGATGCGGCCAGTGCGTCCTCTGTGACCGTGAACTGAAGCACATTCCAGCCGTCACTTTCGCTGATGGTCTGCATGGTCTGCGGGGCGATGTAGCCGTAAGCGGTGCCCAGCACAGATGAGGCCGGTTGGCTGAGGTCATAGGTCACCCCGGCGATGACGAAATCACGGCTTTCGCCAGTCGGTAAGGTGATCGTCAGGGTGTCGCCTTCTGCCACGCCGAGAAAGCCCAGGGCGTTGCGCTCGATCAAGACGGCATCTGCGGGCGGCGGCCATGCGCCACTTTCCGGCGTGATGCGGTTGAGGGCGATGTTTTCGTAATCCGGCACCGTGAATAACTGAATATCGACTTCGCCAGCGGCTTCGGTGGTAGTGCGGGCGTTGACGCTCCGCCGAAGCTGGATGGTATCGACAGCCTCTAGCGCGTTGATCTCCTCCGCCAGGGTGGTATCAAACGGGGTGGTAATCAGGGTCGCGCTGGCCGGGTCAACACTCTGCCACAGGCTCTTGCTCTCCCGGTCGATGATGGCTGAGGTGCCAGCAATCGACCCGACGGCAAAGATGCCGACGACAATTGACAGCACCACCAACGCGGTACGGGCCTTGTTATCGCGTAGATCGGCCCAGATCTTCTTCCAACGGGGAGACATTAAACCGTCACCTCCTGCGCGGCTTCGCTGACCTGCCCGGCACCGAGCTTGCGGTCGTCGATGATGACGCCATCGCTCATGGTGATGTCACGAGTCACGCGGCTGGCGAGGTCGTTATCATGGGTGACCATGACGATGGTCTTGCCCTGTTGGATCAAGCCTTCGAACAATTCGAAGATCGACCCGGCGGTTTTGCTGTCCAGGTTGCCGGTTGGCTCATCCGCCAGCAAGAGGGGCGGATCATTCGCCAGGGCGCGGGCGATGGCGACACGCTGTTGCTGGCCGCCGGAAAGCGTGGACGGGATCTTGTACGCTTCGTTCTTCAGCCCGACTTGTTCCAGCAGGTGCAGGGCACGCTCCGGGCGTTCTTTCTTGTCGTAGACGTTGCAGAAGTCCATCGGGAGCATGACATTTTCGATGGCCGTCAGCGTGGGGAGCAACTGGAAGAACTGGAAGATCACGCCGACATTTTTACCGCGCCATTGGGCCATCTTGCCCTCACGGAGCTTGAAGATCTCGGTGTCGGTCACGCGGACGATGCCGTCGGTCGGGTAGTCGATGCCGGTCATCATGTTGATGAGCGTAGTCTTGCCACTGCCAGATTTGCCGACGATGGCGACGAATTCGCCTTCTTCCACCAGCAGGTCAATCCCTCTCAACGCCGGGAACTCCCCGGCGGCGGTTTTGTAGACTTTATGAACGCTTTGTAGTTCGATTAGCTTGGTCATGAATTGCTTCCTTTGTGTGAACACATCGCGTCCAATATAACATACCTAATTTTAGTTAGATTGATTCTTTTAGCTGTTGATCACCGATCACATAACGGAGTCTCATAATCAAAACCGGGTAGCGCATGCTGGCCTACCCGGTCGGATGGATGCAGTTGTTTAGACGGGGTTATTCGTCGTCTTCTTCGGCTTCCAGCAAGCCAAGTTCGGTCAGTTCATCCAGCACGACCTGGGGCAATAAGACGTTGTTGACGGAGTGGATCACCCCGTTGGTCGCGCCCAGGTCGGTCGATTGCACCCGCACAACCTCATTGAGCAAGACAGTATTAGTCCCGGTGATCGTGACCAGGATCGACTCGCGGAAGTCGCCGTTATCCAGGATGGTATCGACGCGCTCATCATCCAGCGCGATGATGTCTTCCGCCAGGAATTCACCCTGGATGACATGGTAAGCCAGGATCTGCCGCAGAAGCACATCATTTTCCAGCACGTCTTCTAATTCCAGGTCGAGTGTCGCCAGCAGATTGGTAAATGCGCTGTTGGTGGGTGCAAGCAGGGTGAAGCTACCATCCGGCGCGTTAAGCAGATCGACATAATCCGGCGCGACGGCCAGCAAGATTGTTTCCAACGTGCTGTAGCGGGCATCGCTCACCACGCGCCCGGCGATGGTCAACTCGTTGGCAAAGGTGGAGACGGTCTCGATCTCGGTCTGGGGTGCGTCGGCATAATCTTCTTCGCCGGTCACGGTGATGAGATCATCGGTCGAGATTGGCTCGACCATTGGCTCTGGGGTGGCTTCTGGTTCTGGCGTGGCGATCTCACCGGGGCCATCACCCAGGGCGGCAAGCTGATCTTCCAGCGTGAAGGGATAGATGACATCTGCCAGGGTGTGAATGATGCCGTTGCTGGCCTGCACATCGAACGGTGCGGTAACCCGCACGATGCCGTTCAAGCGGATGATGGTGTCGTTTTCGATCTCCACGCGGAAGGCGGCCTCTTCTAACAGCGGGGTGACCAGTTCGCCATCGAGGGCGAAGACCTGCTCGGCGGTGATCTGGCCGGGGACGACGTGATAGAGCAGAAGGTCAGTGACCAGGGCCGGGTCGGCCAGCAGGGCATCTAACGATGTATCGAAGAAATCCGCGATATTTTCGAAAGCCTGGTTATTGGGCGCGAAGACCGTTACCGACGCTTCCGGGTCGCTGAGTGTTTCCAGCACGATTGGATCTGCGACACTGACGGCCTGCAACAAGATGCTGAAGTCTTCGTCACCGGCCACGATGTCGGCGATGGTTGGCGCGTCGTCCTGGGTGTCTTCGTCCTGGGCGAAGGCAGGGAACGCGACAAGCGCGATTAAAAGGGTCAAAATCATTATGAGCTTACGCATAAGATACTCCTTGAACTTGGTGTACACGACAAACACCGAGTATAGTGCAAAACCCGGTGGATGATCCCAACGATTGCTTGACGATTGAGCTACGGGATATAAAAAAGGGGGCAAGTGAGATCACTTGCCCCCCCGTGTATGCTGTTACTGTGGCTTAAGCTACGGGTTCAGGCCCAGCCCTTGCAGGGTCTCGATGGTGCTCTGCGGGAGCATAACGGCGTCGATCACATGGATGATACCGTTGCTCGCTTGCACATCGGTCATGGTCACGTTGACGGCACCATTGAGCACGACGCCATCTTCGGTCACGGTGATGGCGATTGCCTCGCCTTGGATTGTCGCGACGGATTGGCCGTCAAGCGTGAGGACAGTTTCCGCCGGGGTCGCGCCTTCTACGACGTGATAGCCCAGGATGTCAATCAGAATATCCGGGAAGGCCAGCGCGTCTTCGATGGCGATGCCCAGACCGGCGGCCAGGTCGTCAAACGCGGCGTTGGTCGGCGCGAAGACGGTGAAATCACCCTCCGGGTCGCTCAACGCGGTGGCGTAATCCGGCGCGGCTTCAGTCAGTACCATTGCCAGCGTGCTGAAGTTTTCATCAGTCGTGGCGATTTCCGCGATGGTCATACCGCTGGTATCCATCGCATCGCCTTCGGCCATTTCTTCGCCTTCAGCCATGCCTTCTTCTTCGGCGGCGTCATCACCACCACCCAGGCCGAAGATGCGGTCGGCGGCAGATTGGATCTGCTCGCTGGTCGCGCCGACTGGCTCCGCTTCTTCTTCTTCAACGGCGGCGGGTTCAGTTTCCAGCAGACCGAGCTCGCTCAGGGTCGCCAGTGCGCTATCAGGTACCAGCACGCTGTCGATGAGGTGAACGACGCCGTTACTCGCCATGATGTCAGTTGCGATCACGGTGGTGGTGTCGTCCAGCATGACAGAGCCTTCCATCACGCTGATGGCGATGGCTTCACCTTGAAGGGTGGGGACTTCGCCACCATCCAGGCCCAGCACGCCTTCGGCATCAACGAAGCCGACGACGACATGATAACCCAGGATGTCACGGAGCAGTTCCGGTTGGGCCAGGGCGTCTTCGGCGGTCAGGCCGAGGTCGCTGAGCAGGGCCTCAAACGCGGCGTTGGTCGGCGCGAAGACTGTGAACTCACCTTCCGGGTCGGCCAGAGCTTCGGCGTAATCCGGTGCGGCGGCAGTCAACACGGTGACCAGCAGGCTCAGGTCTTCTGTGGCAGAGGCGATCTCTACGATGGTGCCGGGTGTTTCTTCGGCCATCATTTCTTCGCCTTCAGCCATGCCTTCTTCTTCGGCGGCGTCATCACCACCACCCAGGCCGAAGATGCGGTCGGCGGCAGATTGGATCTGCTCGCTGGTCGCGCCGGCTGGTTCGGCTTCTTCTTCAGCGGCGGCTTCTTCACCACCACCAGCCAGTGTTTCGGCGATTGCCGGCGGGATCAGCACACCGTCGATGATGTGAACCACACCATTATCTGCGAAGAAATCCAGCCCGCCTTCAACGCGGAGCGGGGCATTATCAACGAAGATACCGTTTTCGGTTTGCGTCACGGTAATCGGTTCGCCGTAGAGTGTATCGGCGACGAACGTCCCTTCATTTTCTTCTAGCAGGCCCACCACAGCGGCGGAGTCCACGCTTTGCGGGACGACGTGATATTGCAGGATTTGTGTCAGGGTAGCGGTATCCGCCAGGATTGCGTTGAAGGTCTCTTCACCCACAGTGGCGGCTAATTCCGCGAAAGCGGCATCAGACGGCGCGAACACGGTCAGGTCAGAAGCCGGGTCAGAGAGGGCTTCCAGGATGGCCGGGTCTGCGGCTTGCACAGCGGCCAGCAGGGTGGTGAACTGGGCTGGCTCTGCACTGGAAGCCTGGACGACCAGGTCAGCCAGGGTGAAGGCCCCGTCATCAGCGGCGGCGGTGTCTTCAGCGGCATCTTCTTCGCCGTCATCTGCTTGGCCCAGGCTGAAGATGCGATCTGCCGCACTTTCAATCTGGCGGGCGGATGCGCCATCACGCGGGGTGAAGGTGGCGACAGCCACTTCCGGCGCGTCCGGCGTGCCGATAGCCGCGATCAGGTAGAAGGTGCCAGCATCCAGGGCGGTGCCCGGTGCAGAGAGGATCGCGGTGGTGGGGTCACCATCCGGCGTGATGCTCAGGTCGTAGGTGCCGGCGGGGACGTCAAAGGTGAAGGCCCCGTCATTGTCACCGATGGTGCCGGGGTAACCGAGCGCATCGACCAGCACAGTGGCACCAGCGCGGACGTCAACGATGGGCGCACCTTCGATGGCATGGAAGGCCGTCACACGGGCATCTTCCGCACCCAGGTCGCTATAATCTTCCACGATGACCTGCGCGGTCAGTGTGCCAGCTTCTAATGAGCCGATGGCGGCGGCAGTGTAGAAGGTGCCTTCCGCCAGGTCAAAATCTGCCGGGCCGATGGCCGCCGCTTCCAGGCCAGCCCCTGCCGGGGAGACCGCGACGGTGTAAGTGCCAGCATCCAGGTTGATGAAATCGGTCACAGTGCCGAATTCTAACCCTTCGACGGCGGCTTCCCCGTTGACGAAGACGTCAACTGCGGGGGTATCAGGCGAGAAGTGGGCCACACGGATGTTGGTTCCCTCATCTTGCGCGAAAACAGACGACATTAGGAGAGCTGTTAAGGCCAGCATTCCTAACGCGATTACAAACCTCATTCGCTTCATTAAAACTATCTCCTTGTGTATTGTGCCAGTGGAGGCTGGCTGAATCAAAATATATTGAACCAAGCGTAATTGTCCCCAGCCATAATAAGGGATTAATGAGTTGAGTTTAAGAGTCGTGTGAATGGGACGGTTATTGACATTCAAACCGTTTGCTTGCATAGTATTGCCTACGATGTTTACGGCAGTTGAAAGGCGCGTTATGGGCGCACAGCGACAGACGACAGTGGCTGTCATTTTTGGCGGACGAAGTGTAGAACACGACGTCAGCGTGGTGACCGGCCACCAGATTATGGATGCGTTTGACCGGTCACGGTATGAGGTCATCCCGGTCTTTATCACCCGTGATGGCAAATGGTATACTGGCGAACCGCTGATGTCGCTGAAGAACTTCCAGGATGAAGTCATCAGCTATAAGGGCGTGGTGAGCGCGATACTTTCCCCCAGCGTACAACATCACGGCTTGATCGTGAACCCGATTGTCGGGCGGTTGCAGAAGAACGAGATCAAGCGGGTGGATGTGGTTTTCCCCGCTGTTCACGGCTCTCATGGGGAAGACGGCACGTTGCAAGGTCTGCTGGAACTGGCGGATATTCCTTATGTGGGTTGTGGTGTGCTTTCCAGCGCAGTGGCGAACGATAAAGCCCTGACAAAAGCCATCTTACGGCAGAACGACATCCCCATCGTGAACGGGATCGACTTTTCTCGCGAAGATTGGCTGGCGGATAAAGGCGCGGTTGTCAAGCAGATCGAACGAGACGTCGGTTACCCGGTATTCGTCAAGCCGGTGACGCTTGGCTCTAGCATCGGGGTAGCCCGCGCTGATGAAGCTGACTCCTTGATGATGGCGATTGACATCGCCGCCAGCTTTGACCGGCGGGTGCTGGTCGAGCAGGCCATTGTTGGCGCGGCGGAGATCAATTGCGCCGTCATCGGCTACGATGACCAGATCGAAGCGTCCTTGCTGGAGCAACCCGTCTCCTGGGAAGAATTTTTGACATATGAGGAAAAATACATGCGCGGCGGCGGTGGCATGAAAAGTGCCGAGCGCGTCATCCCGGCAGATATTTCTGCTGATTTGACGGAGAAAATCCAGGCTTTGGCGGTACAAGCCTTCCGTGCGATTGACGGGCGCGGCACCGCTCGTATTGACTTCTTGCTGGCGGATGACGAAACAGTGTACCTCAACGAGATCAACACGATGCCGGGGTCGCTGGCGTTTTACCTGTGGCAGGAGATGGGATATTCAAACAGCGAAGTGGTTGACCGGCTGGTGACATTGGCGCGGGATGCCTACGCCGATAAACGGCGAAACACATACAATTATCAGACGAGCTTGATCGAATTGACTGCCGCACGCGGTCTTAAAGGGGCCAAAGGGGCGAAATCCGCCCGATCCTCTTGATCGAATTCGCCAATCTCCGCGAATTCCATTACAATCGAATAGCTTGCATCGGCTGTGAACATTGGAGTGTTGCCCTTGACTCGACAGTCTCTTTTCGGATTGATGACGATATTTGCTTTTGCGCTGGCGGCCTGTGGCGGTACAGATGACCCGTCAGAGCGTCCAACGACCCTACAAGGGGCCGTCGTGCCGACACGGGTGACTCCAACGCCGACCGCGACGTTGCCCCCTACGTCTACGTTGACGGCGACATTAACGCTGACATCAACCCAGACGCCCCTGCCGACTGATACGCCCGAACCGACCGCGACACCTGATCCGACCGTGACGCCGGAACCGACCGAGACACCCGATCCGACCGTGACGCCCGAACCGACCGAGACACCGGAACCGACCGAAACCGCGATATTGACCCCAACACCGATGCCGACGGCGACTCCGGCGGAAGCGGCTGATGCCACAATGATTGATTATGGGGCGGTCGTCACCGGGCAGTTGGGTGGGGATTTGTTCGAAGACCTGTACCAGTTTTCCGCGACGGCAGATGACGTGGTGACGATCCGCATGGAGGGCTTGACCGGGAACCTGGATCCGTTGTTGATCTTGCGCGGGCCAGATGGTGAGGATCTGGTCAGCAATGATGATGTGACCCCCGGCCAGAGCCGGGATGCCGAAATTTCTGTCTATATCATCGAAGAGACAGGGGTATATACCATCGTCGCGACGCGCTTTAGTGGGGCCTTTGGCACGTCGAGCGGGGAATATGAACTCAAGCTAGAGAACGTGCCGCAGACCCTTGAGGGTAACCAGAACGGCGGGGTCGCTTATGGCGATCTGTTGACCGGCATCATCAGCAATGAGACCCCGGAGCAGATCTTTAACTTCGCCGGCAACGCGGGCGATGTGATCGACATCCGCCTGACCGCGCTAACCGGCAACCTGGATCCACTTCTGATTCTGCTGGCCCCCAACGGTGAAGAATTGGTCGTCAATGATGATGACCCGGCGGGTGGATTTAACGCTTATATTGGAGAATTCGTCCTGCCGGAAGACGGGTTATATACGATTATCGCGTCACGCTTTAACCGGCAGGCGGGCAACAGTGCCGGGGAATTTGAATTGGTGCTGGATGTGATCGACCGCATCGACCCGGCGGCAGATCTCCCTGCGGTGGATGCCGTCTCGCTGGAACTGGGGGAGATCCGCCAGGGGACGATCACATCAGAGCGGCCCTATCAGTTGTTCAGCTTCTCTGCCAATGCGGGTGATTTGCTTGAGATCAACATGACGGCGGCGGGCGGTGATCTTGACCCGTATTTGATCCTCAATGCGCCAGATGGAACACCGCTGTTGCGTAACGATGATCGCGTCAGTAATGATTTCGACTCCCGGCTGGTGGTTGAAATACCGGAAGACGGCACTTATGTCATCGTCGCCACGCGGTTCGAGCGTCTGCTTGGTGACACCGAAGGCGACTTTGAGATCAGCGTAAAGGTTGCTTCGGACGATGCGGCGTTGACTGAAGATGGTTTCATCGAGGTGATTGGCTACGGTGACGATCAACCGGGGTCTCTTTCCGACGACAACTCAACCGACTTTTATACCTTTTACGGCGATATTGGTGAGGTGATCGACCTACGGATGTTCGCCGCCGAAGATGCCGAGCTGGACGTAGGGATCTTGCTGGAAGATCGCTTTGGGATGACCATCGCTAGTTCAGACGACAACCTGTTTTTAGACACCATCACCGATGCCGGCCTGCTGGATTTCGCCCTGCCATATAGTGGGTTTTACACCATCGTCAGCGGTCGCTTCCAGGGGGAGGGAGATTATACGCTGGTGCTGGATGTGGTGGCGGAAGACGTGACCGAGCAACCGTTCACCTATGCGCCGGTTTCCGATGGTGATTCCGGTGGTGTGTTGCTGGAAGATGACGACGCACGGTTCAACGCTTATCTGTCGGTTGGGGATTGGGTGGTGAATGACGAAGAATTCGAGTCGTTCGGCCTGTTGACGGTGCATGTGCCATTGCTGGAAGACGGGCAGACCATCGCCCGCGCCCAACTCGACCTGACGCAATGCTTTGACGTCAACGACCGGGGGTCATTCACCGAGTATGACGGCTTGACCATCACTTACCTGGGCGGGACGGATGACGTGAGCGAGCGGCCCACCGCCCTCACTGAGTTTGAGCCGTTCGCCACGTTGACGGATTGTGACGTGATCGACATCACGCCTTACCTCACAACCGCCATTGAAGACGGCGTGCGGTTTATGCAATTTCAGCTAGCGATGAACACCCCCTCTGCTGAACTGGCGACCAATGACGAGATCAACGCGATTATCTTCGTCAATCCGTTGGTGCCGGTCACCTTCAGCGACGAGCCGGACTCATAACCGCCGCTGAGAGACAAAGCGATACCCGACGCCGTATTCATTGTGGATATACGTCGGGTTTTTGTAATCCGGTTCGATTTTGCGGCGTAAGTGCGAGACGTAAATGCGCGGGTAGTGGTGTTCGGTCTTGTATTCTGGCCCCCACACCTGTTCTAAGATCTCGCCGAAGGTCAACACCTCGCCGTCGTTCTGGATGAACAAGGTGAGCAGGTTAAATTCGGTCGGCGTCAGCCGGACTTCTTTCTCATCAATGTAAACCCGCCGGGTGCTAATATCGATGGTCATATAGGTGTCGTCGTATTGCAAGACCTGTTTTTTGGCGTCTTCTTCCATCCGGGTGCGGCGGAGCAAGGCTTTGATGCGGGCGGCCAGTTCAATATCACCCAATGGTTTGAGCATGTACTCGTCTGCGCCGATGTCTAGCCCTTCGGCGATGTCTTCTTCGGTGATGGCGGTCGCACTCATCATCAAGATCGGCACATTGGATTTGGCCCGGATGTGGCGGCAGACGTCGCGCCCGCTCATATCTGGCAGGACGACATCGAGCATCACTAGATCAGGTCGCGTGTCTTCGAACTTGCGTAACCCAACGCGCCCACTGGTAGCGACGAAGACTTCGTAGCCGGTATCTGCCAGGTTGATCTGAAGTACCCGCGCCATGCTGGTATCATCTTCTACGATTAGAATGCGCGATGTCATGTAATTTTTTCCCCAATACGTGTACCCGCTTCTAGTCTACCTTCCGGGGTTCTATTGTGCAAAAGTTAATATAGGTGTGCTACGCTTGTTCCATTTTCAAGGAAACGAACAGAGCCGATGTGACCTACAAAGACCAACACAGTGTAGCACGCTTGCGCCGGGTGGCCTGGCGGCAATGGGGCTATGACAGCCTGCCGGGGGCGTTGGCCTGGCTGGCCCTGGCCGGGTGTCTGTTGGGGGCGGTAGTGGCCCCATATCCATTATTGGCCGTCGGGAGCCTGCTGGTATTTTATTCATTGATCCGGTTTTTAATCGCGGCCCTGGCGAACTTACGCGGCCTCAAGCGCGTTCATCAGGCCGGGCAGACCGATTGGCAGGCGGCTTATCGTCAGCACGCCCCGGCGGATGCAGTGGCGTGGGAGGCTGTGCATCATCTGGTCATCGTGCCAAATTATGCCGAATCCGCGGATGTGCTGTCGCGCTCTTTGCGGCAGTTGGCCGCCTGTGATGGGGCCGGGCAGATGACGGTGGTGCTGGCGATGGAAGCCCGCGAACGTGAGGCCCAGCATAAGGCCGCGTTGCTCCAGGCGGAATTTGACGCTTGCTTCGCTAATTTGTTGGTCACGTTCCACCCGGATGGTTTGCCGGGGGAGCGGCGCTGTAAGAGTGCCAACCAGAATTGGGCGGTGCGCCAGGCGCGGCGTTTTTTGTTGGAGCAAGCCCAGCATGATCTGGATCATGTCGTGGTCACTACGATGGACGCGGATACGTTGTGGCATCCGCAATACTTCGCCGCGTTGACCTATGCTTTCGCCATCCACCCGGAGCGTTATGATCGCTTCTGGCAGGCTCCGATTCGGTATCATGCCAATGTGTATGATGTGAACCCGGTTTTGCGCCTGGTCAACGCTTACGCGACAGCCTTTGAACTGGCCTTCTTGAGCGCGGACTGGTGGACGAGCCTGCCGATGTCGTCGTATTCGCTCAGCTTGCGCTTGCTGGCCGCGCATGAATACTGGGACCCGGATGTCATCGCGGATGAATGGCACATGTTCATCAAGGCGTATTGTGGCAGTGGCGGCGGGGTGCAGGTGGAGCCGATCTTTTTGCCCTTTTTGGCCGCCGCACCCGTCGGGGAGACGTTCCTGGCGGCCTGCAAAAATCGTTATCAGCAGTCGCTTCGTCATGCCTGGGGCAGTAAAGAATTCGGTTATGCGCTGGCGGCTTCCACCCAGGATGATGTCCCCGTCAAGCGGCGGGTGCGTTTGTTATCGCGCATCGGGCATGATGTCTTACTGCCGGGTGCCGGTTGGATCATTATCACGGTTGGGACGCAACTGCCGCTCTTGCTCCACACGGATTTACGCCATGCCTTCCTGACGGACCCGCTGAGTTTCTTCCCGTTTTTGCTCTTACATGGTACCTTCGCCGTCTTTTTGATCCTGGCGATTTTGTTATGGCTGATGGACTTGCGGTTGCGCCCCCCCCGCCCACAGCCAGCCCAGACCGGGGGGCGTGAATGGGTGCTGGTGGCGGTCGGGTTCGTGGTGATGCCGTTGTTGACGTTGGTCTTTGTGGCTCTGCCGTTGCTCCATGCCCAAACCCGGCTTTTGCTGGGTAGTGACTTGGATTTTGACGTGACGCGCAAGCGGTAGGCTATGTTTCTAAAAAGAGATCTGTTACAATCGAAGACCCACGCAAGCTAGTCTTTAGAAAGTTACCGTGATGGCAAGAGAACGTGTACAGAAGATCATGTCGCACGCCGGGATCGACTCCCGCCGTGCCTGTGAAAAGATCATTGACGCGGGCCGGGTGACCGTCAATGGTGAGCGCATCACCCTGGGGGATAAGGCCGACCCCGAAACTGACGACATCCGCGTTGATGGCAAACCAATCCACGCCGACCAGATCGAATATGTGTATTATGTGGTCCATAAACCGCAGGGCGTGTTATCTGCCCCGGCTACGGCCCCCGGCGATGAACGTCCCACCGTGATCGAAGGCCTGCCCTTTGAAGATCATCTGTTTACCATCGGTCGGCTGGATGCCGATAGCGAAGGGATGATGATTATCACCAATGATGGCGACCTGGCAAACCGGCTGGCCCACCCCCGCTATGAGCATACCAAGACGTATAAAGTCGTGGTTTACGATGAGATGAGCGAAGAAAAGATCGAAGAATGGCGCAATGGCTTGTTCCTCGGCCCAGGGGAAAAGACCGCGCCCTGTTCAGTCAAAGTGCTGGATTCCAACCGGAAGACGACCACGCTCGAAGTCGTGATGATCGAAGGCAAAAAGCGACAGATCCGGCGTGTCGGGGCGATGCTCGGTCATCCAGTCAAGAGCCTGATCCGCACGCACATCGGCCAGTTGGGCCTGGGCACACTCAGCCGGGGGGAATGGTACCGGCTGGGTGATGAAGAGGTCGCGTATCTATCCCAACCGGCACCAGAGCTTGAGGAGATCCGCCAGCGGCAGAAGGACCTTCGGCAAAAGGCCCGCGATAAAAGACGCTCGCGCAAGTAAGTATTTGGAGGGGAAATGGACGCGACGTATATTCGCCGTCAGCCGCGCATGGCCTGGCGGCGGTTTCTCTTACGCGGGTTGATCCGCACGGTGGGGTATACCGTGCTGGCGCAGGTCACCGTATCTGGCAAAGAACACATCCCGGATGAAGGCCCCTGCATCTTGATGATGAATCATATCTCCGCGATTGACCCGGTGGTTTGCATGGGGGAAGTCACCAATCGTTACGTGATCCCGATGACAAAAGTTGAGAACACCCATAATCCGCTTTTGCGGTTTATGGTGTGGTGGTGGGGATCGTACACGGTGAACCGGGAGACGGTGGATCGCAAGGCCCTGCGCCAGTCGATTGACCTGCTCCGCGCCGGGCATATGATCCTGATCGCCCCGGAAGGTACCCGCCACCCGCAAGGGTTGGGGCCGGGCAAAGATGGGCTGGCCTTCATCGCCACCAAAGCAGATGCGACCGTCGTCCCTGCCGCGCTGGCCTATAGCGATACCTTCAAGACTCGTTGGAAGGCGTTCAAGCGGGCGCGGGCACACATCGCCTTCGGCCCGGCGTTCAAGTTCAACACGGCGGGCCGCTCACGGATCCCGCGTGAAGAATTGCGCCGGATGACCCAGGAGGCGATGTATCAATTAGCCAGGACACAGGTCGAACCGACACTGCGCGGGCATTACAGGGATATTGAGACTGCAACCACCGAGACGTTAACCTTTGTTTAAGTTTTTGTTTGGAGGAAAATCAACATGGATACACTTTCGATTGGTATGACGGGCACGCTGGAAACGACCGTCACGCCGGATAAGACCGCCCGGCATCTAGGCAGTGGTGGCATTGATGTATTCGCCACCCCGGCCATGATCGCACTCATGGAAGGGGCGGCGGTGGATGCGATTGACGCGCATCTGGCCGAAGGGCAGGCCAGCGTCGGCATTGATGTCCATGTCCAACATTTGGCGGCGACACCACTCGGCCAGACCGTCCGCGCTGAAGCCGAAGTCACGGCCATCGACCGCCGCAAGGTGACGTTCACGGTGACGGCTTATGACCAGCAGGAGAAGATCGGCGAAGGAACCCACACCCGTTTCGTCATCGACTTGAACCGTTATACGGCCCGGCTGGAAGAAAAGCAGGGCCGTTAGTTAACCCGGCGGTTACTGGCTCATGCTGATCGTGTAGTCTGCGGTGACATCACCGAAGACGAAATCAAGCGTGGCCCGCTGGACGGTGAGGATAAATAACGTCTGGTTCACCGGGTTGATCGTCATCGTACCGCTGACCAACTGCGAGCCGCTCAACATGCCGATGGGATCGAGGTTGAAGTCGGAGTCAATATTGACGGCCAGTTCCGGCACGAAGCCAGCGCGATCCAGCGTGTAGGCTAACGTGAACTCGTCCTCTGTGAGAATGGCATAATACGCGGTGTCTTCGTTGCTGACGGTGCCGCTGACACTGCCGCTGGCTTCCAGCACATCCGGGTTGATGATCTCCATCTGCCAGGCACCGCCCACACTGCCCTGCCCGACGACTTTGTATTCGCCGGTACTGGGCAATTGCAGGGCGATCACGGAGTCGGTAATGCCTTCTTTTTCGATCAAAACATCGTCTTCGAAGCTCACGGCCAGCGTCTCGGTGCTGAAGCTACTCTCAAAATCAGTCGGGCCGAGGCTGATAACGACCACATCACCGCCGTTACCGAGAAAGCGGACGGTCATCGTATCCCCATTTCCTTCGGCGATTTCGCCGTATTCGACGATGGTGCCGACCTCATCGCCTTTGCCGTCGTCATCTTGGGCGTAGAGGTTGCCCAATGGCAAGATAAGCCCGATCATCAACAGAATTAGCATTCGTCGTGTCATATGTATCCTCGCTGTTTTGTGTATGATTTTCCTCGTCTATTATACGCTGAATCATACTGGCGCAAGGAGTATATCAACGAATCAAAACGGCGTGCATCCACTGGATGCACGCCGCCAGAATCTAGCAGACCGGTGAGCTTATTTGAACCGTGCCATCAGCGCGTCCAGCTTTTCCCGTGAAGGGCGGTTATCATCCTGTGCCAGATGCGCCAGCGGTGTCTCGACCAGATTTTCCACTTCGGGCAGGGTCGGGCGCGGCTCTTCGTAGTAGATCAAGCCGGTGAGGAACAATTCTTCGCGCTGGCCTTCTTCCAGCACCTGCAAGGCTTGCAGACGATTGCGCGGGTCATGATCTTTGCCGAGCTTCTTCAAGCGGACGATGGTGCCATCGTGCATATCGACTTCGATGATCTCGTCTTCGGCGTAATCTTCGATTTCGATCTCGTCTTTGGCATCCACATAATCCGGGGCCAGCACTTGAATATCGTGCAGGCTGATCTGATGTTCTTTGCCATACGGATAACTCTTGGTGGATTCTTCGTTGTTGTTGAAGGTCACACACGGGCTGATAATATCGAGAATGGCGGTGCCCTGGTGGGCGATGGCGGCCTGCATCAGCGATTGCACCTGTTTGGCATCGCCGCTGAAGCTCCGGGCGACGAAGGTCGCGCCGCTGATGACGGCTTCTAACGCCAGGTCAATGGGCGGCAGATCGTTGCGCCCGTAATATTTGAGTTCCTGGCCTTCGTCCGCCGTCGCGCTGAACTGGCCTTTGGTCAGGCCGTAGACGCCGTTATTTTCGATGATGTAGACAAACGGCACATTGCGGCGGATGACGTGCTTAAACTGCCCCATGCCGATACTGCCGGTGTCGCCATCACCGCTGACGGCCACACACTTCAACGAGCGATTTCCCATCAACGCGCCGGTGACGACCGACGGCATCCGACCGTGAAGCGCGTTAAAGCCATGCGAGCGGCCCAGGAAGTAGGCCGGGGTCTTGCTGGAGCAACCGATGCCGCTCATCTTGATAATCTGATGTTGTTGAATCCCCAGGTCATAGGCCATGCTGATGATCTGGTTGGAGATGGAATCATGCCCGCAACCGGGGCACAGGGTGCTTTTACGGCCTTTGTAGTCGTTGCGGCTGAGGCCGAGTTCGTTTGTACGTGCCATGAGTCTACTTGCCTTCCGCTTGCATTACGCTATCAATGATAAATTTCGCCGTCATCGGCAGGCCATCCCCCAGCGGGAAGCCGGTCAGCTTGGGTGCCAGTTCCGGGTAATCCATCCGCAGGATCTGGTGGAGTTGGCCGTCGTGGTTGTTTTCGATGACGTAAACGCGGTCGTGCGCGTTGATGAAATCAACGGTGGCTTGCGTTATGGGCAGGGCACGCACGCGCAGATAATTGGTCTGGATGCCGGCGTTTTCCAGGCGGTCACGGGCTTCGACCATCGCCGGTTGGTTACTGCCGAAGGTGATGATGCCGACCTTAACCGCCTCGTCTTGCTCGATGATGGGGGCCGGCAAGAACGTCTTGACGGTTTCCATCTTGCGATCCAGGCGGCGCATGTTTTCCATCCACACGTCGCTGTCTTCGCTGTAGACGGCGAATTCGTCGTGGCCGGTGCCGCGTGCGAAGTAAGCCGCTTGCGGGTGATCGGTACCGGGGATCGTCCGGTAGGGGATCCCGTCCTCATCGACGTCATAATAGCGGCCCCATTTGCCATGATCGGCGATGAATTGCTTGAGGCTATCAGCATCCAGGAGCTTACCGCGATCCAGCGGTTCGTCTGGATATTCGAACGGATCGGCCATCCAGTTGTTCATGCCCAGGTCAAGGTCACTCAGGACGAAGACCGGCCATTGTGCTTTTTCGGATAAGTCAAAGGCCCGCCAGCCGAATTCAAATGCTTCTTCCGGCGTGCCAGGGAGCAAGATGATCTGGCGGGTGTCGCCATGACCGAGAAAATGGGTAAACAGGATGTCGCCCTGGCTGGTGCGGGTGGGCAGGCCGGTGGATGGCCCCATGCGCGTAATATCCCAGAAGACGCAGGGGATCTCCGAGAAGTAGGCCAACCCGGCGAATTCGGCCATCAGGCTGATGCCGGGGCCACTGGTGGCGGTCATGGCGCGGGCACCGGCGAAGCCTGCCCCGATAATCATCCCGGCGGCGGCCAGTTCGTCTTCCGCCTGGACGATGGCGACAGTATCTTTGCCGGTTTCTTCATCCCGGCGAATGCCCTTATGGGTGATGATGCCGTCTACCAGGCTGGTCGATGGCGTGATCGGATACCACGAGACCAGGTTCACCCCGCCGAAGAGCGCACCAATAGCCGCCGCTTCGTTGCCGGTGATGAAGATCTTGCCTTCGGTCTGGTTGTCCCGTTCGAACACGAACGGATCGCGCTTATCGAAGTTGTCTTTCGCGTAGTCATAGGCCAGTTGCACCACGCTGAAGTTCATGTTGACGGGCTTCTCTTTGTTGCTGAAGTTTTCCATCAGCGCGTTGCGGATTTCGTCCAGCGGGATTTCAAACAACTGGGCGACCACACCGACATAGGTCATATTTTCCACCCGCTTGCGGAACGCGCTCGGCACATCGGCCTGCTTCATGATCTCCTTGACCGGCACCTCATACCACACGATGTCATCGCGGTTCTGGCCCCATTTCCAATCCGCATTGATGATGCAAACGCCATTCGCTGGCAGGTCGTTGATGTCACGGGCGGCGGTGTCCTGGTTGTAGGCGACAACAATTTCGGTAGTATCACGCCGTGCTGTGTAGCCATCCCCACTGGCGCGGATGGTGTACCAGGTGGGCAGGCCCTTGATGTTGGAGGGGAACAGGTTCTTACCGTTGACGGGAATCCCCATGTTGAACAGTGTCTTCACCAGCACATTGTTTGAAGTCTGGCTACCAGAGCCATTTTTCGTCGCGACGACGAAGGCGAAGTCATTGACGACGCGCCCGCCGGTCGCTTGTGCCTGAGATTGCGGTTGAACGTTTGTAGCCATAGCGTCTTTGCAAATTACCTTTCTAAATGATGAGCGTTGAAAAATCAGTTCTAATAAATGATCTATTTCGCTCCTTTCATCCGCCGGAGCAGGCGCGTATGTTCGATAAAAAGTGCCTGGGCGCGGTCGATGTCGTCCGCGTCGATGGCATCAAGGATTTTCTCATGATACGTCCACACGGATTGCAAGTAATCGTAATCCGAGTAGGTGTTCAGATGAATGGCTTCGTATGCGTCCCAGTAGACTTCCAGCAGGCCGACGACGAACGGATTTTCCAGACGGCGGAAGACCGTCATGTGGAAGGTGCGATGCTCCGCATGCGGAATACGAATCCAATCACCGGTGAGCTTGTGCTGTGCTTGTTCCACACATTGGCGCATGGTCGCATGATCTGCCGGCCTGAGTACAGCACAGGCTTCATGCCAGAAGGCGGTTTCGATGTGTTTTCGTAATTCAGAGAAAAGCGGGAACATGCGTGGATCCTGCGCCAGCGCATAGAACAGGCTCAGGCGCACGGCGGGGGCGAAGCGATAAGGCTTTAGCCGGGTGCCGGTGCGTGATTTGACATCGACCAGACCCAACACACGAGCAACTTCCAGTTGTTCGCGAATTTTGCTGGTGCCGATGCCGAGTTCGTCCTTCAACGCGCTGATCGTCGGCAGGCGATCTCCTGCGGTGTGATCTGACTCAATGATGAAGTTGAGCAGGTCATTTTCCAGGTCGATTTGAGACATCAATCCTATTTATCTGATTAATCCTATTGATTGTCATTGTACGGATTCGCCGGGTAGAAGTCTATGGCCAATCCTACCGATGCAGTAGCATAGGATTTTACGCTACAATGTGGTTAGCTTACATCAACAGACAAAGGGATACACATGGCAAACGAACGTCACGTTAAAGGTGCGCTGGAAAAGTTTACCCGCTCGCTGAAGGACGCCAATAATTACGTTGAAGACGTGTTGCAGACCGTGCGCGAACTGGAAGAAGCCCTGGAAACTTACGACGCCGATGCAGATCTGAAGATCACACGCGGCATCAAGGGTGAGATCGACCGGGGCAAAAAACAGATTCAGGAATTGCGGAAGAACGTCGATAAGCTCGACCGGGAGCTTTCCGACACCAACCGTATCTACCAGAAGCTACGGCGTTAACTCACACCTTGCGCGGTCAGCCAGTCATGGATGCGGCGGGCGGTCTGCTCCTGGCTGGCTTCCATCATCAGGTTGTGGGCTTCACCGTCGATCACGATCAGATCGGCGTCGTAAAATGCGGCGGAGCGGCGTTGCCCGGCCAGACTGACAACCGCATCCCGTTCCCCCGCCAGCCATAATAACGGCGTTTGCAGGTTGCGCGGTGGTTGCCAGAAGGGCGGGTTATGCTGGAAGGTGACCATCACACTTTCGCCGTCGAGTTTGGCCCATAATTCCTGCGGCTTGATCGTCGCCGTCGGTGTGATGAGCTTGCGGGCGGCCTGCACCGGGTTGCGAACCCAGGGTGTCGCGTTCCAGGTGAGGGTGGATGCAAAGCCGCCGATGGGATCTTGCGTGAAGATCAGCGGCCCGCCATCCAGCAGGGCACTCCCTGCCACCCAGGACGCGACCAACACAGCGGCGGGTAGATCATCGCCGACATGCTTGAGATACCACTGAGTCAACGCGCCGCCCATGCTATGACCGATCAAGACCGGGCGTGTTTCGTGCCGGTAGATCTCGCGTTGCAAGAACGCCAGATAATAATCGAGTGTGCATCGCCACAGCGGGCGTTGCGGGAAAGACCCGGCATGACCGGGCAGGCTGTGCGCGTGGCTTTCCCAACCCCATTCTGCCAGCAGAATTTGCCATTGCTCCCAGCACCAGGCCCCGTGCCACATCCCATGCTGGAAGACAATCGGTGTCTCATAGCGCCGGTTAGCCGGTGTGACGCTGACGCGCTCAATGCCGTCTTCGATGACATGATGCAGGCTGTAATTGGCCGTCTGGCGGAATTGCTCGAATTGTAAGCCGGCAGGGGTCTGGTTAGTCGCCGTCGTGAGCGTGCGCTGGACATCCACCCGGCTGAGATGCCACAAAAAAGTGGCCGATTGCGCCAATAGATTCAGCGCGTACAGCCGGAAGATCAGGCGTAAAAATCCTTTGAGCATATCGGTGCGTCCTCTCTGGCGGGTATCTGACGATACAGTATACCCTCAGCGGATGCTTTGAGGCAAAGCGGCAGTGATCCGGTCAAACACATGATCCAGGTCATCGGGCTTATGCTGGAAGTCGAGCGCGTTCATATCCAGCGTGATAACCGGGGATTGCTCCCATGTCTTGATCCATTCGTCATAGAGTGTGTTCAGCCCGGCGATATACTCCCGCTTTATATCCTGCTCGAAGGCGCGGCCCCGCCGGTTGATGTGCGTCATCAGACGATCCACACTGGCTTGTAGATAGATCACCAGATCCGGCGGCGGCAAGAACTTGCACACGGCCTGATACAGACTATGGTAGGTATCATAATCACGGGGGGACATATTGCCCTGCATGTAGAGGTTGCGGGCGAAGATCTCGGCATCTTCGTATACGGTGCGATCTTGCACCACACTCCCAGGGTAATCGACCAGTTGCCGGTGATGCTCTAACCGCTTGCTGAGGAAGAACGCCTGCGACTGGAAGCTCCACCGGGGCATATCCCGGTAAAAATCTTCCAGGTAAGGGTTCTCTGAATTGGCTTCGTAGAACGGTTGCCAGCCGAATCGCTCCGCCAGCAGGCCGGTGAGTGTGCTTTTCCCCGCGCCGATGTTACCGGCGATTGCGATGAATGTGTCGATCATTTTGATTAAGTCCCTGTTAAATCAAAGTCTTCATGGTAACCAAAAACCCGGTCGTGGCAAGCCAGGATTTGAGTTGACACCAGTTTAGAACTTGCGTTCGCTGTTTGTCCAGTTAGAAAGGGCTAACCCGCCGCTTCGGTCAGGTCAAGTGTGATGCGTTCCGCCGGTTGCTGTGCGGTGCCCAGGTAAAATTCCAGCGTGGCCGGGCCGGTATGATCGCCGCGCCGCAGGCTGGTCGTGAACGGCACATCATCCACCCGGTACTGGTTGCCGGTGCGGACGGTCTGCTCATCAATGATCGCGCCGTCATCTGCCAGCAAGCGCAGGCGGACCGTCAGCGTGCCGGAAGCCCGGCCTTCTATCTGGATGGCATCGCCGCCGACCGTATCACCGTCTTGTGGGAGCGAAAGCAGGCCGAAGACGCCTTCGGGCCGGTTTTGCAGTTGATCCAGCACGATAGTTGTGCGGTCATATTCGCCGTCGCCGGTCATCGGGCGGACGCGAACCGTCGCTTCGGTCGGGTCGCCGCGATATTGGTGAGCCAATTCCAGCGACCAATCCCCGCCCGGTGATTGCACCATCCCTGCCGCTAACGGTGTGCCGTCCAGGTCAACCAATTCGACGCGGAAATTTTGCGGTGCGCTGGCAAACCCGCTGATTGGCACACTTTCTGCATAGAGAATACTGCCATCTGGCGGGTAACTGAGGCCAACCGTCGCGCTGAGGGGCGGCGCGGTGGGCGTGGGCTGGCGGAATCCTTCCGGGTCACGGGATTGGCTGAGCAAAATCGCACCGCCAATGCCGGCGATCACCACCACCGCCAGTATAAGAATCCGGGTTCGCATGTTTTTCCCTTTGGCTAATGTTGGGCAGAAGTGTATAATCTGACAGGAAATTTGCCAACGATTAAACAGAGGCGACGACCTGACATGACGGATTATCATATCGACACGCTGGCGATTCATGGTGGCGTGGAACCCGAACCGACGACCGGTGCGATCATGACGCCGATTTACCAAACCTCAACTTATGTGCAGTCTGCCCCAGCAGAACACAGCGGTTATGAGTATAGCCGGAGTGATAATCCAACGCGAACCGCCCTTCAGAATAGCATCGCCGCGCTGGAAGGCGGTCACTATGGCCTGGCCTTTGCCAGCGGATTAGCCGCTATTGACACGATCTTGCGTCTGCTGAATCCTGGCGATCATGTGATCGTCGGCAACGATGTTTACGGCGGCACGCATCGCCTGTTCGATCAGGTCATCGCCCGCTATGGCATCCAATTTAGTTGGGTAGACCTGGCAGATGAAAACGCGGTGGCGGCTGTGCTCCGGCCAGAGACAAAATTGCTGTGGCTGGAAACACCGACCAACCCGATGATGCATCTGGCTGATGTTCAAGCCCTGGCCGGGCAGGTGCCGGATTCCGTGTTGGTGGTGGTGGATAACACCTTCGCTTCGCCTGTGATCCAGCAACCTCTGGCCCTGGGGGCTGATATTGTGATGCACAGCACGACCAAATATCTGGGCGGCCACAGCGACGTTGTGGGCGGCGCATTGGTGACTAACGACGAGGTACTTTATCAGCGGTTGAAGTTCTTGCAGAACGCGGTCGGCGCGGTGCCAGGGCCGATGGATTGCTTTTTGACTCTGCGCGGCATCAAGACTCTGCATCTGCGGGTAGAACGGCACAGCCATAACGCACTGGCGATTGCCCGTATGTTAGAAGATCATCCGAAGGTCCAACGGGTGCTTTACCCCGGCCTGGAAAGTCATCCACAGTACGCACTGGCCCAGAAGCAGATGCGTTATCCAGGTGGCATGATTAGCTTGATCCTGGCGGATGAGGCCGCCGCCCGGCAGGTCTGCACCGGCACACGCCTGTTCGCGCTGGCGGAGTCACTCGGCGGGGTGGAAAGCCTGATCGAGCATCCTCATAGCATGACTCATGCCAGCACTGCCGACAGTGACATTGCGGTGCCGCCCGGCCTGGTACGCTTGAGCGTGGGCGTTGAACATCTTGATGATCTCATAACTGATGTCAAGCAAGCGTTAAGCTGAGCCGCTATAATATTATTTCAATGGCATGACAACAAACGAAGGAACTAGTTTGGATATTGACGAACTCTACCAGGAGATGGCGCGGCTTTCTGTGAGTCAACTGGAACACATCCGCGCCTTCATCAGCCAGCAGGATTATAAGCGTGAAGGCCGCCCGCCGAATCTGCAAGAGCGCAAGTTGGTGCTGGCGGAAATTCGTAAAGCGTTGGCGGCGGCCCCCGATGAAGAGCCGCTCGGAATCCAACGCCTGCGCGAAAGTGGTCTGCTGGATGATTAGGCCGTCCCCGGCGGATTTTCCAGCAGATGCAAGGCACTATCCAACAGAATGGCCGCCCCTAGCTTGAACGGTTCTTCGCTGATGTCAAAGATCGGGCTGTGGTGGGGCCGGTGGACATCATCGAGCTTGGCCCCTAAGATGAACATGGCCCCGGGTGCTTGCTGGGTCATGTAGGCGAAATCTTCCGCGCCCATCATTGGTTTTTCCACAATTGCTTTATCATTGCCCACGTAGCTACTGGCGATAGAGCGTACCAGTTCTGCTACTTCCGGGTCGTTATAGAGGGACGGGTATCCGCGTTCGATCCTGAGATCGTAATCGCCTCCCAATGCCTTTGCGATACCCATCACCTTTTCTAATTCTTCGTGGATCTGGTCGCGAATGTCTTCTTCAAAGGTGCGGATGGTACCCTTGAAATGGACGGCACCGGGGATGATGTTGTGGGCACTGCCACCCTGGATCGCGCCGATGGTCACCACTGAGGCCGATGTCGGGTCAGTCATGCGGGAGCGGATGCCCTGGATCGCGTTGATGACCTGGGCGGTGATGAAGATCGGGTCGGTGCCTTTGTGCGGTTGGGCACCATGTGTGCCTTCACCCAGGATGGTCGCGTCGAAGGTATCCACCGCCGCCAGCGCATATCCTGGCGTCACCGCGACTTCCCCGACCGGGCGCAGACTATCAACATGCAGGGCGATCACCGCGTCGAGATCATCGAGTGCGCCATCGTCGATCATACGAGTCGCGCCGGATTTGATCTCGTCGTCCCAGCGTTCTTCACTCGGCTGGAATAGTAGGCGGATCTCCCCGGTGGGGCGGTCGTCCATCTCAGCCAGCATCTTCGCCACGCCAAGCAGAATCGCGGTGTGCGCGTCGTGGCCGCAGGCGTGCATTTTGCCCGGCACCTGGGATTTATACGGTGTGTCGTTGGCTTCTTCAATCGGCAGGGCGTCCATATCTGCGCGGATGCCGACACGCGGGGTGCCTTCCCCGATGCGGACGACCACGCCGGTTATGCCGACGTTGACCTCTGCCTGCAAGCCCATCGCGCTGATTTGATCCGCGACGAGCCGGGCGGTACGTTCTTCTTCAAAGCCCAGTTCCGGGTGGGCGTGGATCTCACGCCGCCAACCGATGATGTCTTCTTCAATCGTGCGTGCTTTTTCCAATAATTCCATCTGTAAATCCTTTGTTCCATGACAGATTGCGCTATATTGTAGCGTGATCTGCCCCTATTGGCGACTTCAGCCGTCTCTGTGGAATTCCCCGGTGAGGATGGGCGGCTTGCTGGCACGCTGGTCGAGCCGTTCGGCCCGCACGACCGTGCGCGTGGCCGGGGTGTAATAGAGCCGGTAGCGTTGATCTGGCGTGAAGGCGTGGAATTCGGCTTCATCCACCAGCAGGCGAAGCCCCGCCACCCGGACGGCATAACCCAGGCCGACGGCGGGCGTCAGTGGGCCATCGACGTAACGAACTTGATTCAGATTCAGGTCGCGCATGATGGCGATCAAGCGGATGCCATCGATCACGCAGAGCGGGATCAACGGGACGAGACCGATCCAGATGACGGTAGTCATTGATTGCACGATGACCATCGCCAGCGACAGGACGAGCAGTAAGAAGGCGATGCGGCCCCACTGCTCACGGCGGCGGACGAAGATCTGATGTAATTTGGGGCGTTGCGTCGGGCCGATTTCACCGCGCCAGTTGGCCTGGGCGTCGGCAGGGGTGGTACCGAAGATATGTGCCGTCGGAAGACGAGATTGTGCCATAACAATAAACCTCTACACGCATTTCCTATCTTTATTATGATGCAAATCTTGTTATGACACAACGTGTCCGGTTGAATCTATAGGGTGATCGCATCAAATCTCGGATGACCACAGCAGACAGGTCATAGTAGGCCTGTAGAGGCCGTCCAGCGTGACGGGCCGTGTTTTCTAGGCGGACACACTGGTCCGCCCCTACATAGACGCTACTTGTGAACCGTTCTGATCTAAACCAAATTTTGAAGCGATTGCCCTGGTTGAATCTATGTTGATCGGTTCGCCAGGAAGTCCAGCAGGTCGATCTGCGTGATGATGCCGATGACGCGCTTATCACCGGGTTGGCCGTTTTCGATGTCTTCGGTGACGAGTGTGATCTTGTTGGTGCTGAACATGCTCATCACGGTTTCGACCGGCGTATTGATGTTAATCGTCGGGATGTTGGTATCAATCGCGTCGGTGGCGTCTTCCAGCTTGGTCTTGCTTCCATCGCCAGAATGCATCAGCAGGTAATTGAGCAAGCTGACTTCGGTCACCACGCCGAGCAGTTGCCCGCGCCGCCCGACGACGGGTAGCTGAGAAATATCGGCGGATTTCAGCTTACTGACGGCCTGGCCGACGGCATCCTGGCAGTGGGCGGTCACGATGTCGCGGTCGCCTTTGCGCTCTAAAACGGCGGCGATGGTGGTATCTGTCCAGTCACTTTCCAGGAATTGATTCTCGCGCATCCAGTTGTCGTCAAAGACTTTACTCAGATAGCGCGATCCGTTATCCGGTAGCAGGACGACGACCAATTTCTCCGGGCCGAGATCACGCTCACTGGCATATTTCAACGCACCGGCCACCGCCGCCCCGCAAGAGTTGCCGGCGAAGATGCCTTCTTCGCGCACGATGCGCCGCGTCATGAGCATGGCCTCTTTATCACTGACTCGTGCGATGTCGTCGATCACGTCGAAGTCATAATTGCTGGGGATGAAATCTTCGCCGATGCCTTCGGTCTTGTAGGTCTGGGCTTCGCCCATCTCTCCGCTGTAAAAATAATCATGCAGGATCGACCCGACCGGATCAACACCGACCACCTGGATCTTGGGGTTCATCTGCTTGAGGTAACGCCCGACGCCGGTGATGGTGCCGCCGGTGCCCATGCCAGCCACAAACACGTCGATCTTGCCGGCAGTCTGCCGCCAGATCTCCGGGCCGGTGGTCTCAAAGTGCGTCTGCGGGTTGATCGGGTTGTGGTACTGGTTCGCCAGGATACTATTGGGCGTGTCATCGACGATTTGTTGGGCGACACTGTAATAACTGCGCGGATCTTCCGGCTCTACATTGGTGGGGGTGACGACGACCCGCGCCCCGTAAGCCCGCAACACACGGATCTTTTCTTCCGACATTTTATCCGGCATGACGAACACGCACTTATACCCCTTGAGGATGGCGGCCATTGCCAGGCCCACCCCCGTATTGCCAGAGGTCGCTTCTACGATGGTGCCGCCGGGTTTAATGAGGCCCTGGCGTTCGGCGTCTTCGATGATCGTCAGCCCGATGCGATCTTTCACCGAGCCGCCAGGGTTAAAGTATTCGACCTTCGCCACGACCTGACAACGCAGGCCACGCGGCAGTCGGTTCAAGCGGATGAGCGGGGTACCGCCCATCGCCTGTAACACATTATCCAGAATCTCCGGTTCTGCCGGGAGATCCATAACAGGTTTGATCTCTTCTTGCGTTGCCATCTCAGGGTATCCTCATGCGTTTGCCTTGGTACCCCTAGTGTATAAGCAAATACCCTCTCTCGGCCAGTGCTAGACCAGGCGCAGACGTTGCGGACTCTCGTTCGGCACGCGCTCGATGATGTTACGGGCTTCCAGGTCGAGCTTGACCGTCGTCACGTACCATCGCACCGAGCCGTCGAAGTCATCCGGCAGTTGATCTGCAACAGCTTGCGTCAGCTCTTTGAACAGGATGTTGCCGTCTTGCGCTTGCATCGCGTTGATGATGGCCTTACGGACGACGACATACTTTTCAACTTCGATATTGGTGCTTTGCTTGCCTTCCGGGTGCAGGGCCTCGACGCGGCCTTCTTCGTCGGCGACGATGCCTTCGAACTCGGTCGGCCCGCCGATGGCTTCCTGCACGGTGGCAGTGGCGTCGGTGGTGGCGGCTTCGATGTTTTGCACCGCTTCATCCAAGACGGCATCGGCGGCGTCGCTCAGGTCTTCGGTGATGGCTTCGGTGCCCTCTTCCAGATCCTCTTGCACAGTTTCCGCGACGTTTTCGGCTTCTTCGGCGGCATCTTCCAGCGGTTCGGTCACATCGGCGGGATCTGGCTGAGTGGTATCAATGGCGATGCGCTTTTTGCCGCTGGTGACTTTGGACTTTTTCGTTTTCGGCTCACTGAGCAACTGGCCGGTTTCATTGCGATATTGCGCCTCTACGAACGCCAGCCATGCCAGCCCGATGCTGACCGTCGATGTGCCGACCATCGCGCCGGAGGCCAGCCAGCCGAAGAACGGCACCGCGTTGAGGAATTCCCCGATGAGAGATTGGGAGACCTTCAACGCGCCGTAGCTCACTGCGCCGCCGGTAAAAATGACGATGCCCGCCGTGCCGAGCATCTCACGCAGACGCTGGGCAGAGAGTCGCTCATCATAGTAAATCTTGTAGATGTCGTAGAACATCCAGGCATCCGCCGCCGCGATACCCAGTGTCTTGGTGAGTTCCAGGGCCGGGGTCGGCACTGCCGCCGCCAGCGACGTCCCGACGGTGTTCTGGGCGATACGGACGAAGCCCTCCATCCGTTTACGCTCGATGGGTTTTGGTTTGTCCAGCGTCATAAGGAACGCTCCTCGTCAAAATAATTGAATCATGATTTAATTATACTCTACTCACTACGAATACGAACAGAGCAAAGGATAAGTTGTATGACCAAGCCAGCGGTGACGATCTACACGGACGGCGGCAGTAAGCCCAACCCCGGCCCTGGCGGGTGGGGCGCGTTGTTGATCTACGATGCGGTGAGCAAAGAATTAAGCGGCGGTGACCCGGACACGACCAACAACCAGATGGAACTGACCGCCGCCATCGAAGCATTGGCCGCGCTGACGAAGCCGTGCCGGGTGGATCTTTATACCGATAGCGTCTACCTCAAAAAGGGCATCACCCAATGGATGCTGACCTGGCAGAAAAACGGTTGGCTGACCAGCAAGAAACAACCCGTCAAGAATCAAGCGTTGTGGCGGCGGCTGTATGACCTGACCCAGGCGCACGAGATCACCTGGCATTGGGTTAAGGCCCACGCCGGGCATGATTACAACGAACGGGTTGATCAACTGGCGACCGCCGCCCGCGAAGCCCTCAGTTAAACGGCTTCAGCGCAATCGAGCGAGTCGCTCGGCGGCTTGTTCCAGCGTAGAGTCATGCTTGGCGAACGACAAGCGCACATGGCCCTGGTCCATCGGTTTGTGTGCCGCGCTGTAGAAAAAGCTCGACGGGATGGTCGCCACGCCGATCTCTGTGATGAGGTGGCGGGCGAAAGCGACGTCATCGCCGTCGAACACAGCGCGGAAATCTGCCATCACGAAGTACGTCCCCTGTGGGGCGAACGCGCTCATGCCAACGGCGTCGATCCCTTGTAGGATGAGCGCACGCTTTCTGCTGTAGGCGGCGCGGTAATCGTCATAATAACTGGCATCCATGTTAAATGCCTGGGCGACCGCGATCTGCGCCGGGTGATTGACCGCAAAGGCCACGAATTGATGGGCCTGGCCGACACCCTTAATCAGAGCTTGCGGACCATAGGCCCAGCCGACCTTCCAGCCGGTCATGCCGAAGGACTTACCGGCACTGCCGATGGTGACGGTGCGCTCGAACATGCCGGCTAACGTGGCGATTGGGATGTGTTCGGCAGAACCAAACAGCAGATGCTCGTACACATCATCGCTGATGACGGTGACATCATGCTCGATGCACAGGTCAGCAATGATCTGGAGTTCGTCCCGGTTGAAGACGCGCCCGGTCGGGTTGTGCGGCGTGTTGAGCATCAGCAGGCGGGTCTCATCAGTGAAGGCCGCCCGTAGCTCATCCGCGTTGAACGTCCAATCCGGTGCATGGAGCGGCACATAGACCGGGACACCCCCCGCCATCAGCACATCTGGCACATAACTATCGAAAAAGGGTTCGATGACGATGACCTCATCACCCGGGTCGATTAACCCCATGACGGCGACGAACAGGGCTTCGGTCGCGCCGGGGGTGACGATCACGCCGCCTTCTGGCTCTGGATGCAGGTTGTAACTGGCGCGGGCGTGCTCTGCGATGGCCTGACGCAAGACCGGCACACCGGGGCCGGGTGCGTACTGGTTGTGTTCTCCACTGGTGAGGGCTTGTGCAAATGCCTGCACGATCTCAAACGGGCCGTCGAAATCGGGCTTGCCCTGGCCCAGGTTCAGCGCGTTGTGTTGGGCGGCTAGCTGGTTGATCTCGGTGAAGATGGTCGTGCCGAACCCGGCAACGCGATCCGCAATCCTCGGCATGATGTTTCTCTTTCTGGTTGGTCGTTTCGCAGGGCCAAGCATAACATATCCTGCTGGCAGATGGGGGAGGTGAAATTGGGTCACCTGCATCTTTCTGGTTGGTCTGCGGTTGGATATGATGACCTTGAACCTTGCTTACATTGGCTTTATCACGCACGGCCTCTACAATAAGGGTGTACCACACGACCAGAGGAGACAGTATGTCAGATCATCATAAGCAAACGACCGAGCAGGTGCTTGCTGAATTCGACGTTGCAGTTGAGCAGGGCCTATCAGATGCTGAAATCCACCGCCGCCGTGAGCAATACGGCGAAAACGTCTTGCCGAGAGACGAGGGTGTGAACTGGCTAGAGTTGGTTATCAACCAGTTCAACGACATCATGATTATCATCCTGCTGGTAGCGGCGGGGATCTCGCTCTTTGTGGGGGAAGTGCCAGATGTAATCGTCATCATGGTGATCGTCGTCCTTAACGCGGCCCTGGGCATTTACCAGGAATTCCGGGCGGAGCAAGCCCTCAGCGCGTTGAGTGCGATGCAGGTGCCGGTCGTCACGGTACGTCGTAACGGGGAGGTCGGCCAGGTCAATGCGGAGAAATTGGTGCCGGGTGATGTCGTGTTGCTGGAAGAAGGGGCCAGTGTGCCAACAGATGGTCGCTTGATCTCTACGGCGGGCCTGCAAACGCAGGAGGCCGCGCTCACGGGTGAATCTCAGCCCGTCTCTAAGGGGGCGGATGTGATTGAGACCGACCAGGAAGTCGCGGTTGGAGATCGCAAAAACATGGTCTACATGGGCACAGCGGTCAACACCGGGCGCGGTACGATGATCGTCACCCAGACCGGCTTAAATACTGAATTGGGCAACATTGCCTCGATGCTGATGGGTGTGGAAGAAGGCACGACTCCGCTTCAGAAGCGGCTCAACACACTGGGGCAGACGTTGGCCGCCGGGGCGTCGCTGGTGGTGGTGATTGTCTTCCTGGTGGGGGTGTTCGTCCGGGATATTCCCGCGTCGGAGATGTTTCTGGTGGCGGTCAGCCTGGCGGTAGCGGCGGTGCCGGAGGGCCTGCCCGCGCTGGTGACCATCAGCTTATCGTTAGGGGCCGGGCGGATGGTCCGGCGCAATGCATTGATCCGGCGGTTGCCAGCGGTAGAGACGTTGGGCAGTGTGACGATCATCTGCTCCGATAAGACCGGCACGCTCACCCGTAACGAGATGACCGCGACTCACATCGCCTTGCCCGCCCATGATGACGTTGATGTCACCGGGATCGGCTATACACCAGAGGGCGAATTCCACGACGAACACGGCCAGGCCTTTGACCCCCGCGAAGACCCGACGGTGGCGCGGTTCCTCAAGGCGATGGCGTTATCGACTAACGCACACATCGAGCAGGTCGATGATGGCGAGCGGCATCGAGTCGTCGGTGATACCACCGAAGGGGCGATGGTGGTCGCGGCGCAGAAGGTCGGCTGGAGCCGCGAACAATTAGAGGTCGATATGCCCCGCGCGGGTGAATTGCCCTTCAGCAGTGAGCGCAAGGCTATGACGACCGTGCATCAAGTGACCGGGCAGGCCGGGAAAACGTTATTTCTGGATACACCCTACATTAGCATTACCAAAGGTGCGCCCGATCAGTTGATCGAGTGGGCCACCCATGAGCATGTGCCGGATGGCCCGCGCCCGCTGGCGGATGACCAGCGCGAACGGTGGGAGCGCGAAGTCGATGAGATGGCGACCGGTGGTTTGCGCGTGCTGGGGGTGGCTTACCGCCGCTGGGAATCTCCGCCGGAGGAAATCGACGAAAGCATCGAACGTGACCTGACGTTGCTCGGTCTGGTCGGCATCGTTGACCCGGCCCGGCCCGAAGCCCGTGACGCGGTGGCGACGGCCCGCAAGGCTGGCATCCGCTCGATGATGATTACCGGCGATCATGCGCTAACAGCGGAGGCCATCGCCCGCAACCTGGGCATTATCGAGGAGGGCCAACACGCGATCACCGGGGCGCAGATCAGCAAGATGGACGATGCAGAATTGCGCGAAGCACTGGCGCAGACTTCGGCTTTCGCACGGGTATCACCGGAGCATAAACTGCGGATCGTCCGCACGCTGAAGGAGCAAAACGAAGTCGTCGCCATGACTGGCGACGGGGTGAACGACGCGCCCGCGCTCAAGCAGGCGGATATTGGCGTGGCGATGGGGATCACCGGTACCGATGTCAGCAAAGGAGCTTCGGAGATGGTGTTGACCGACGACAACTTCGCGTCGATTGTCTCCGCCGTCGAAGAAGGTCGTACAATTTACGATAATATTCGTAAGTTCATCAAGTACCTGCTCAGTTCCAACGTGGGTGAGATTTTGGTGATGTTTTCCGCGCTATTGGCTGGCCTGAAGATCCCGCTATTGGCGATCCAGATCTTGTGGATCAACCTGGTGACGGATGGCCTACCGGCGATTGCGCTCGGCTTTGAGGAGACCGAAGAAGGCGTGATGGAGCGTGACCCGCGCCCGACCGATGAGAGCATCTTCGCCGGGGGTGTGGGTGGGCATATCATTCGCATCGGCATCTTAATTGCGATTTTGACGCTGGGGGGCTTTATCTACGGGTTTGTGAGTAACGGCATGGCTCCGTTTGACCGGTCATTGGGCCTGGAGAGCAAAGACCGGGCGGCGGTGGTCGAATTGGTGGCGGAGAGTAACGCGCCCGATGTCGTCGTCCCGCAGAGTTGGGACGACTGGACAGAAGCCATGCGCGAAGCCTATCTGCTGGAAGAAAATGTCTTCGCGCTGGCGGGCCTGGCCGACTTAAACCGCGCCGCCATCGTAGAATTGGCCCGTACTGATGACGTCATCCCGGCGGAGTGGGACGACCTCACCCCGGATGAACGCGGCGCGTTCCTGGCAGATTTCGAAGCGGAGGAAGCCAGCGAAGAGGGCGGGTCGATCTTTGAGGAAGAAGGCGATGACAACAGCATCTTATCAGCGGTGGAGCGCATCCCGCGCACGATTGCGTTCACCATCCTGGCGTTTACGCAGATGTTTGAGGTGATGGCGATCCACGCGGGCGACCGGGCCTCGTTCTTTAAGTCCGGGTTTGGGCGGAACCGCTTGTTGATGTGGGCGGTGCTTTCGACCTTTGCCTTGCAATTGGCGGTGATTTATCTGCCGTTTATGCAGACGCTCTTCCGCACCGCGCCGTTAGATGCGGTTGACTTAGCGATCACGGCGTTGGCTGGCTCCTTGATCCTGGTCGCGGTCGAGATCGAGAAGATCTTCATCACACGGGGCGAAGATCCACCCCAGGCGGCAGAACCGGCTTAATCCGCTTCGAATGAGACTTTGCGGTAAATATCGGCCAGGGCCAGTTCGCACGCCAATGCTGGCAGTGTGACGCTGGCTCCCAGGCCGGTAGCATCGGTTAACGTCCAGGTGTTGTCGTCGTTGCGCCGGTAGCATTCGACCTGCGGCTTATCCTGCGCGATTAACACATAATTCTGCAACGACTCGATCTGCCGGTAAGCGCGGAACTTATCGCCCCGGTCAAATGCTTCAGTTGAGGGCGAGAGGATCTCGATGATGATAACCGGATTGACCAGCGTATCGAAGATGCCGACGGCTAACTGTGCTTCGCCGCAGACGACGCTCAAGTCTGGATAAAAGTATTGCAGATTGCGTCTGGCTTCTACACGCATGTCGGCACCGTATGGTGTGCAATCAGTGCCCTCAAGGACCGCTAACAAGGCACCAGTGGTGTACATGGTGATCAAGTTATGCCGTTGGCTGGCCCCGGTCATCATCACAGCCTGACCGTTGTAATACTCGTGCTTGAGGCCGGTCTTTTGCTCGAAGCTAAAATAATCCTCGGCTGTCATCTGGCTGTTAGACTTAGATTGTGGCAGGGCGGCCATTGCGGTATCTCCAACTAATCATCGACCTCTATTCTAACATCAATCTCCGTGTTGATCCTGCGCTTGAGTTGCCGGGTGTTTTTGAGTCAGGATAGTTGCTTGGCAGTGGGTGAGATAATATCTTCCGGCACGATGTAATCCCACACCTTGACCGGCGGATAATTATCTGCGTGCCAGTTATAGGCCGCATCACTGGTTTGTGGGAAAAAGTGGACGATATGGAACAGGTTATTCAGTTGGTAGATTGGCTCCACGATGTAGCGAAGCCGAACGCATAGCATATCGCCCAGGTCGAAGTTGATGGTTGCTTCGTGCTCCTGCGTCAGGCTGATGGATTCGACGGCACGGGTCTCTTGCCAAAACTGGTGTAACTCGTCGCGATCAGCGGCATGAGGTATCGTTTGAGAGAGTAGCTGTGGCAACTGGTTAATATCCGGTTCATGCTGGCGTTGGATGTTGATGGCGTGAAAGCGACAGAGCAGGTCGCGCCGCAGGTCGTCTAGCTGTTGAATGTAATTGACAAAGGGTAGCGCTCGGTCGAACAGACAGTGGAACAGATTCAGCGGGCGATGAAATTCTTTGGTTAAGTTGGTCTTATCCAGAAACAATTTGACAAAGCTGAAGCTACACCCCCAGAAGTAATTTCGGTAATCCAGCACGTAAAACGGAAAAGGATATGCGCTGGCGGCCTGCCCGATGATGGAGTCCAGGTGATTGATCAAGGTGTCGGTTTGCGGCCAGCGTGTGCTCGGCAGGTAACCGGCCAGGCCGTAAGCCAGGTAATGATCTGCTACTGACACATTGAGTTGCTCCAGGATGCGTTCCAGGGTGTAGGCTTCCGGTCGCCGCTGGCCGTTTTCGATCTGCGAGACCTGTGCGGCAGTCTGCCAGCCCAGCCGATATGCGAGTAATTCTTGCGTCAGGCGTTTGTGGCCCAGGGCAAACTCTTGTTGCGTGATTGTGGCCTGCTTGCGTAAGCGGCGCAGGAGGTCGCCCAGTCGCTGGCTATCCATGATATAAGTTTCCCATATTCGAATGATGATCGTGATGCCACCAGTGCTTCAAGCATCGTTGAACGTAAATAATGGATCTTTTTCCCCACCATGCAATTCAAGCCTATGGTGTTTGCGTGTGTGTGCGTTGGCATCATCTATAGTATAGTCCTTTTTTCCTAAAGAGGAAAAGAAATTTATCCTAAAATCCCCTAAAATTTGTTTATCGTTTGCTACATTCAAGGAAAAATCATGAAACGCATTGCTTTACTCGTTGGGTTGCTTGCCACTCTGTTGATGGCGAGCATGGCTACGGCGCAGAGCTTTACCGAATTCACACCGAATGTGTTCGCTGAAGGTTGCGATTTGACAGTCACCTTCACTGCTACAGAACCGGGGGATTATACAGTTTCCATATTCGATGATGGTAGTGAAGTCTTCAACCAGACCCAGACTTTGGACGGTGGTGCAACCGGAACATTTGTTTACTCTGCTACTTTTGTAGGCTCACTTAGCCCTGAGGTTGCTGTACAAATTTTCCGTGATGGTTTCAGCACGTTTCTCTTCGATTATGAAGGTGAGCTTGGCTTTGACGCCGAGTGTTCTGGAATTCTCTCTGGTCTGACTGCTCCTGCCTGTAACGGTGCCGCGCCGCCTTTCGCCGCTGGTGGTAGCGTGATCGTACCGGGTGAACTCCACTGGTCTAACTTTTCGGGTGCCAGCACCG
>DAOTTZ010000138.1:0-33891 GCA_034437535.1 Anaerolineae bacterium
GTGATTTCAGAGTAGAAAACGTGAGGAAAAACAAAAATCCCGCCTGATTAGACGGGATTTACCCATTCGGGAGCGACGGGATTTGAACCCGCGATCTCCACCTTGACAGGGTGGCATGTTAACCGCTACACCACGCCCCCATTGCTTAACAATCCGAAGTATAGCACTCTCTATAGTTCAATGTCAAGGGTAGTGTATGAGAGAATCGTAAACGGCTTGATTAAGCACAGCTTAACCCTTACTTGATGAAATCTTAAACAATTATTGCGGCGTGTTTGGTCTTCATGTGCTAGCGTCCATATCCATCTACGATAAGACTCAAAGGAGTTCTGATTTGAAGAAGTTATTTACCCCATTGCTATTGTTGACCCTCTTAGCCATCGTCCCGGTGATGTTTGCCCAAGATGACGAAGAAGATGTCATCGAAATTGACTTTGTGCATATCTTCAGCGATGATCTGCGCCCCCTGGTGATTCAAGAGATCGCCGATGAATTCATGGCACAAAATCCAGGCATTGTCGTTAACACCTATTCCACCAATGCTGACTCCGACTACGAAGAAGTCTTCCTCAGTGCGCTGGATAACGCTGATTTAGGAGACGCGCCCAATGTCGTACAAGTCGAAGAAGGCTTTACACAGCAAGCCATTGATTTCGGTTACTTCGTCCCCATCTCTGAACTTGCCTCAGAAGAACAAATGGCGACCCTGGATGATATTTTGCCGAGCATCCTGGATTTTTACCAGATTGATGATCAACTGTGGAGCATGCCCTGGAATGTGTCGAACCCGATCTTGTATTACAACCAGGATGCATTTGCCGCCGCTGGCCTGGATGTCGATGATCCGCCCGCTACATTTGAGGAAATCCTGAGTGCTTGTGAGGCGATCATGCCCGCCAACGAGGACTTGGCCGCTTGCATTAACTGGCCGATGTCTACCTGGTTTGTAGAGCAGTGGATTTCACTTCAGGGTGGGCAGTTCGTCAATAACGATAATGGGCGCAGTGGCCGGGCGACTGAAACCTTTTTCGATAGCCCGGAACTTCAGACGATTGTCAACTGGTGGGATGAACTGGATGCCAACGAGTATTATACCTACACTGGCCGCCTTAACGATGATAACGGCGAAGGTATTGCGTTCCTCACAGGGCGCACCGCAATGACCATCGCCAGTAGTGCAGGCATCTCGCTCTTCCAGAATTTCGCGCAATTTGAGCTGGGTATCGCACCGCTCCCGCTTCCGTCCGCAGATGTTCCCGGCACGGTAACGGTTGGCGGGGCTAGTGTGTGGGTCATGGCTGATCAAACACCGGAAGAGATGCAGGCGTCGGTAGACTTCATCTTCTTTTTGACACAGACCCAGAACGATGTCGCATGGCACAAGGGCACCGGCTATATTCCAGTTCGTGAAAGTGCATATGAACAGTTGGTGGACGAAGGCTACTACGAAGAAAATCCAGCCTTCGAGATTCCGGTTAATCAGTTCCAGGCTATCCCACAAGGTGACGATACGACTCCAGGTGCGGTAATCGGCCCGTCGCAGGAAGTGCGCGGTCAATTGCTGTCGGCCTTCCAGTCCATCATCAACGGTGAAGATGATAGCGAAGAAGATATCCTGACGGCCCTGACCAACGCAAAATCACGGGCTGATGAAGAACTAGCGGATTACAACCAGGATTTTGAATAACATCAGGCTTTAGTGGTAAAACTAATGGGGTGGGCTGTCGTCAGCCCATCCCATTTTATAATTACAGAGGATGTCGCGTATGCAGGACAATATCCGATGGGATAAATGGTGGGGGCGATTAATCGGTGTTTTCGTCCTGCTGTTTCTCGGTTGGTTTATCGCTACAGAATGGGCAGGGTTCAGACCGTTATTTGATTTGATCGTCGGGGCAATTGTTAGCATTCCAGATGCCATCGCGAACCTGGTAACATATTATGGTGATGTCGATTTTGGTCCGTTGATACAGTCTCTGCTCGTTGGGGCGGGCTTCGGTGCATTACTGACCGTCTTCATCTTTTTATCTCGTCAGGCCTGGTTGTCGATTCCATCCGTTTCGCCAACTGTAATCTGGCTCACCGTGTTGACGGGTGCGATTGCACTTCTAGCGGGTGTCAACTTCTTGCTCACTATCGGCTTGATGTTGCTTACGTTGTTGATCGCCGGTTATTTGCTGGTGCCCGACGTAAGGCAATTCTTCCGCAGAGAGACACTCCGGCGGTTACACAATCCCCAGGCACTGGTTTTGATTCGCAATGGCATGATAATCGGCGCATTCGCGGGTGCTATCGGCTCGCAGATCTTTGCCGCGCCGACGCGCCACTGCACTTATGCCTCGGATGCGGACTTTACCAGTCGGTTGATCGGTCTCATCGTCACTGTCATTGGGTCGCTCGTTGTCTTGATCCCGGTATGGACGGTCACACTCCGCCGCACACAACGCAAAGAACAGGGCAATGCTGGATATTTCCAGGGGTGGTTATTGCCCATCACCTTGCTTGTACCCACTTTGCTAGCGTTGATCGTTTTCCTCTATTATCCAAGTTTTCAGATCGCCGGCCAATCATTGATCCGGGCGCGTCGTCGGCAAGAGCCAACATTCCAATGCCTGGATAACTTCGTCGAACTTGCCAACGATACCGTCTACCGCAGTAGTTTTTCTTCAACGATTCTCATTACGGTGGCTATTGTCCTGTTCAGCATGGTGATCGCGCTGTTGATTGCGACATTAGCATCTCAAAAGGTCAAGGGAGCCAGTGTGTACCGCACACTGTTGATCTGGCCGTATGCGCTGTCCCCGGTGGTGACTGCGGCGATTTTTATCGCCATGTTCCGGGATGACACATCCGGGTTGATTAATTATACGCTGGTCGAAGTTTTCAGTGCTGAACCCGTTAGCTGGTTGACGGATGCGTCCCTGGCACCCTGGGTACTGATCCTGGCGGCGGTGTACAACATCTTAGGGTTTAACATCATCTTCTACATTGCGGGCCTACAAAACGTACCACAAGACCTGCTGGAAGCGGCGCAGATCGACGGGGCGAATGTGGTGCAACGCTTTTTCAGGATTACGATCCCATTGCTATCCCCGTATACTTTCTTTTTGCTGGTTGCCAACATCACTTATTCTTTCTACGGCATCTACGGTGTCATTGATACATTGTTCCCTGGGGGTGGGCCATTGTTGCCAGATGGCGAGAGCCAGGCCGCTAACGTGTTGATCTATAACCTGTACGAAGATGCGTTCCGTTCTTCCTCACAGATCGGTGAGACGGCGGCCCAATCCGTTATCCTATTCGTTCTTGTGGCGGGTATCACCTTGATTCAATTCCGCTATCTCGAGAGTCGCGTCACTTATTCGGAGTAAGCTCATGCAACAGTTGGATCCGACACCCGTCACACAACAGACGCTAGAAACCAATCGCAGATTACCTAGCCCGCAGGTCAAAACACGCTGGTTGACTCATATCCTGTTGATGGTGATCTGTTTCTTTATGCTGATCCCGGCTTTGTACGCACTCCAGGTCTCGACGCTGGATTTTCGGCAGGCACTTGAGGCCCCGCCGGTTTTGTTCCCACCGGGGGGAGAGCGAGAGTCTTTGCAAGAGTTTCTCAATCGTCCGTTGGGCGACCTGCCGAAAAATATTCGCGTCCTCTTTGGTGAACCCGATGATCTGCTGGCCCAGGGCAATAACACCGCCGGCCAGACCGCACAAAGCAATGGAAATGATTTTGATCGGTTAATCTTGAATACGGTGATTGTGTCTTTAGTTGTGGTCATCGGTAAGACCATTCTGGCGTTGCTGGCGGGGTTAGCGTTTGTATATTTCCGCTTCCCTGGCAAGTGGGTTTTGTTCTTCTTTGTCCTGTTGACGTTGTTGATGCCGACAGAGATCATCTTGCAACCATTACGAAGTCTGATCGTTGATCTTGGCTGGCGTGAAGACCATGCCCGGTTATCCTTGACGTTGCCATTCCTGGCAAGTGCGATTGGCGCGTTTTTGTTTCGGCAACATTTTAGCAATATCCCGCGTGAATTGGCCGAAGCCTCTCAGATTGACGGTGCTTCGCCGATGCGGTTTTTGTTCGCCGTGCTGATCCCGATGTCCTGGAATGTCATCGCCGCGCACGCCATGATTCAATTTCTGTACATGTGGAATCAATACATCTGGCCCACCTTCATTTTGAACGATGTCAATTCGCCCGACCAGATGATACAGGTCGGGGTGCGTGGGGCGGTCGGCTCCGGTCAGTTCACCGATTATGGTCTGTTGATGGCGGCTGGTATCATCGCGTCGATCCCGCCATTGGTGCTTTTCTTACTTCTGCAAAAGCAATTTATGAACGGCTTCGCTTTCTCACGCGATAAGTAATCTATGCTACGGGTTGATTGGTGCGCCGGGCGACTTCGTGCCACAGCAAGCCAGCACAGATCAGCCCCAGGCCCAATAACCAGATTTCTACATCGACCCAGAACGCCAGGAACACACATGCGATCAAGCCAGCCCAGGAGATCCAACGCGGGAAAAGTCGTTCTTCTGCGCTCAGTTGCAATGCGGATAAATTGGTGATGGCATAGTAGATCAGCACGTTGAAAGCACTGAACGTCCAGGTCGTTCGCACATCGCCGATGAGTACCAACCCGCCGATGAACAACCCTATGATGATGATGGCCGCGTTGGGGGAGGCCGTTGTCTCGTTGATGCGGGCCGTGATTGTCGGCATGTCTCCCCGGCGGCCCATCGCCAGTAGCACCCGCGATAAGCCCAGAATGAGATTGAGCAACACGCCTAGCATCGCTGTGATTGCGCCGAGTGCGACAATTTCCGGTATCCCACCGATGTCAAAGGCACGGGCCGCCTGTTCGAGTGGGGCGGCGTCCGTCTCGATGGCTGTCTGCAAACCGCCACTGCCGATCACCCCCACGCCGACGATAGCGACACTGGTATACAGGATCATCGTCAGCACCAGTGTCGTGATGATCGCACGGGGAATCGTGCGGTAAGGGTGGCGGACTTCTTCCCCCAGTGTGGCGATGCGCCCATACCCGGTATAGGCTACGAACATTAACGCACTGGCAAAGAGAATGCTCTGCATCACCTCACCGAATGATCCATCGATAAAGAACGGGTCGAAGTTAGCCTCAATATCCATACTGCCAGCCCCCGTCACGACAAACAACGCCAGCGTGCCGAGTGTCACCGATACGATGACGATATTGACGAGATTGGTGCGCCGTAATCCACTGAGCAAGATCAGTGTCAGGCTCAGCACGGCCAATAACCCCAGCGGAATAAGCCAGTTGCTATCAATGCCTAATGCATTGATGACGTAGCCAGCGAAACCGAGGGCGGCAGTTGCGGCAGAGGCACTTTTTGCCAATAAAAACATCCAGCCAGCAATAAAACCTAACCGAGCATTGAGATACTGATTGCCGTACTCATATGTACCCCCACTGACCGGGTGATTGGCGGCGAGTTGGGCACTGCTGAGACCGTTACACGTCGCTACACCAGCCCCCACTATAATCGCGAGTACGACTGCTGGGCCAGCGATCCCCGCCCCGATTCCGACACTGACGAATACCCCGGTACCGACAATGGATCCCAGGCCCATCATGACTGCGCCGAACACCCCTAGCTCACGCCGCAACTGCGCCATATTTTCTCCATTTGCTCATGTAATGATTGCCTGATTAGACCGTCTACGAGTCAACATGTCAATTTAGCGTTTGGTGACAATCTATTGGGTGGGGAGAAGGTTTCTCCTACAATGGATGCATTCACGATGCAAAGGAGCAGAATATGCAACTTGGAATGATCGGCCTGGGCAAAATGGGGGCCAATATGACCCGACGGTTACTGGCAGATTCACATGCGTTGGTCGTCACTGATTTGAATCCGCAAGCGATCCAGGCCGTAGAAGCCGAAGGAGCTACCGGTACCGACGGCATCGAAGCGTTGGTGGGTCAGCTAGAGCCGCCCCGTGTCGTCTGGGTGATGGTGCCCGCCGGTGAACCGACCGAGCAAACCCTCCATACGCTCAAAGGACTTCTTCAGCAGGGTGACATCGTGATTGATGGTGGCAACAGCAATTACAAAGATACCATCCGGCAGGCGGCGATGCTGAAGGAAGCCGGGATTCATCTCGTCGATGTTGGGACTAGTGGCGGTGTGTGGGGCCTGGAGGAAGGCTACAGCATGATGATAGGGGGCGATCAATCTGCCGTCGAACATATCCGCCCGATATTAGAGACACTGGCACCCGGCCCCGATCAAGGGTGGGGGCATGTTGGCCCGGCTGGATCTGGGCATTTCGTCAAGATGATACATAACGGCATTGAGTATGGCATGATGCAAGCCTATGCAGAAGGCTTCGACATCCTGCGGGCAAAATCTGAATTTGATCTCGACCTGCATCAGATCGCGCAGATCTGGCGTTTTGGGAGTGTCGTTCGCTCCTGGTTGTTAGATCTTACCGCACGGGCTTTGGAAGAGGACGCCGAGTTATCAGACATCAAGGGCTGGGTGGCGGACTCCGGTGAGGGCCGGTGGACGGTCTTCGAGGCAATCGACCAGGATGTGCCAGCCCCGGTGATCACACTTGCACTGATGTCACGCTTCACCAGCCGCATTGACGAGAGTTATGCCGCTAAGTTGCTTGCCGCCATGCGAAATCAATTCGGTGGTCATTCGGTCAAGACGGAGTAACCGGATGCCAGAAATCTGCGAACAAGCCAGCATCGTCATTTTTGGTGCATCGGGGGATCTCACACAGCGAAAACTGATCCCTGGTCTGTACAATTTATTCAACAAGTCACGCCTCAGCGCGGACTTCTGCATTGTCGGGGTTTCCCGTACAGAATATTCGCATGACGAATTCCGCGCTAAGGTGAAAGCTGGCGTGCAAGAACATAGTACGGAATCGTTCGACCAGCAGATCTGGGAGTCATTTGCCGAGCATATATTTTACATGCCGGGCAATGCCAAGCAAGAAGAAGATTACCGGCGACTCGATGAGTTCCTGCAAGAGCGAGAAACCGACCATCATAATCGGTTGTACTATCTCTCGACAGCACCCTCACTCTACGAACCAACGCTAAACAATCTCAAGCAAGCGGCTATGGCCGATGAAAGCCGGGGTTGGCGGCGGATCATTATCGAGAAGCCATTCGGCTACGATTTGGAGTCTGCCAGTCGTTTGAACGCGATTGTCCATGATACGTTTGATGAAAATCAGGTCTATCGTATCGATCATTACCTGGGTAAAGAAACCGCACAAAATATCTTGTTCCTGCGCTTTGCCAATACCATCTTTGAGCCGATCTGGAATCGCAATTATGTCAGTAACGTGCAGATTACAGTGTCGGAGTCAGTCGATGTCGGTTCGCGGGCGGCCTACTACGATCAGAGTGGTGTCCTGCGTGATATGTTCCAGAATCATCTGATGCAACTGCTCGCACTCACGACGATGGAGCCGCCGATTTCCTTACAGGCCAACGACCTGCGGAGCGAAAAGGCCAAAGTCTTGAATGCCGTTCGGCCCATCAAAGGCAGTGATACGGTGCGCGGCCAATATGACGGCTACCGTGATGCCGAAGGCGTGAATGCCGAGTCAAAGACGGCGACTTTCGCCGCACTCAAACTTTATGTCGATAATTGGCGTTGGCAGGGGGTGCCATTTTTCTTGCGGTCGGGTAAAGCCCTGGCACGTAAAGCCACCGAAATCGTGATCCAGTTTAAGCGGCCACCGCTCGCATTGTTTGACGGTGACCGACGTGCGACCGCGATGCCAAATAGTCTTTCGATCTGCATTCAGCCTGATGAAGGCATTCACCTGGGGTTTGAAGCCAAAGTTCCAGATGCCCGCGAAGGTCAGGGCGTCGAGATGGAATTTCATTATGATGATGCCTTCGGAAATCAGTCCATCCCGGAAGCCTACGAGCGGCTATTGCTGGATGCATTGTTAGGTGACGCGGCGTTATTTGCACGCGAAGACGAGATTGAGGCATCCTGGCGGATTGTGGATCATGTGCTGGAACAATGGGCTAATTCTGACCGGATCGCACATTACAAGCCCGGAACCTGGGGGCCGACCGAAGCGGATGATCTGTTAGACATCGACGGCTTCGCCTGGGATTTAGCCTGTGAACATTGTGACGATGGATGAGATCAAGCGATTTCGTGACCATGAAGCACTGGCTCAGGGTGCGGCGGATGCCGTTGTCCGTTTAGCGCAATCTGCCATCCAGGCACGCGGTAGGTTCAACCTGGCCTTAGCCGGTGGCTCAACACCGGAGCCGGTCTATCGGCTGTTAGCGACGACATATCATGATCGGGTGGATTGGTCGCGTGTTCATCTGTTTTGGGGCGATGAGCGTATGGTTCCGCCTGATGATGAGGCAAGCAATTATCGCATGGTCAAAGAAGCCATGCTCGATGCCCTGACCGGTGTCAATGTTTATCGTATCGAGACCGACTATCCGCCGGAGGAAGCCGCCCAACGGTATGGTCGCCTTCTGCGAGAACATTTCGACTCGGCCCCGCCACAATTTGATCTTATTTTGCTCGGCATCGGGCAGGACGGTCACACCGCGTCACTTTTTCCAGAGACAATGGCCTTGCAGGTTGAAGATCGGTGGGTGGTCGCAAACCCGGTGCCGGCTAAACAGACGACTCGCATCACCCTGACTTATCCGCTCATCAACCAGGCGCACCATGTGATCTTTCTCGCCAGTGGTGCAGATAAGGCTCGTATCCTTCAAGAGGTGATCAACGGCCCCTACCTGCCGGAGACGTATCCGGCGCAGGCCGTTGAACCAGTCGATGGAAAGCTTTACTGGTATGTTGATGACGCGGCATCTGAACTGATTTAAGGTGATAGGATGACTCACATCTGGCAGTGGATTATACGGCGGCGCATTCAATTCGTCGCGATCACATTCTGGATTCTGCTAATACTCGGTATTCGGCAATATATGCAGGTCAACGATCTGACCTTTACCGGCTTTGTACAGGAGCTACAAGCGTTATTGACCGGGGCATGGTTTGGGCCGCTCATCTATATCGTTGTGTATTTGCTCCGTCCGTTGATCTTGTTTCCGGCCTCCTTGCTCACAGTATTGGCTGGCAGTGTTTTCGGCTTATGGCTGGGCTTCGTCTACGGGTTGATCGCTGGAACGTTATCAGCCTTTGTCCCTTATGGAATCGGGCGTTGGATCAGCCAAACAGACCGTAAAGGCGAAATCTCGGAAGATGACCGTACCTTTTTGAATCGCTTTGTGGATGCCTTGCGCGAGAACCCATTCCAATCGATCTTGACGATGCGACTACTATACATGCCATATGATACTGTCAGCTTTGCGGCTGGCATCTTGCGCATCGCGATCTTGCCGTTCATCCTGGCGACGGGATTAGGCAATATCTTTGGAACCTTCGCTTTTGTGGGCATTGGCGCGTCGATTGAAGGGGACATCACACGCGGTCAGATCCAGCTTGACCCGGTTGTCTTTATTCTGTCCGCTATCGTACTTGTCATGAGTTTTGGATTGTCCTGGTACTTGAAACGGCAAAATGCCACAGGAGAAATGTCACATGGAGTATAACTTAATCGTCATCGGGGCAGGGGCCGCCGGGTTGACTGCCGCCGGATTTATGGGGCGTGTTGGTGGGCGTGTCGCGATTATCGAGCGTGATAAGTTCGGCGGTGATTGTACCTGGGTGGGGTGTGTGCCTAGCAAGGCACTACTTAAGGTCAGCAAGATTGCTCATAGCATTCGTACAGCCGGGCAATATGGCATCACCGCCGGCCCGCCGGAAATTGACATGACCGCCGTCCGTGCCTATGTCAAACAGGCGGTGGAGGACATCGGTTCCCGCGAGACACCGGAAATTTTTAGCAAAGAGTACGACGTTGAAAGTATCATCGGTGAAGCACGTTTCATTGATGCCCATACGATTGAAATTGATGGCAAACGACGTATGACCGCCGAGAAGTTCATCATCGCGACCGGAGCCAGGCCCACCATGCCCCCCGTTGAGGGGATCGACTCGGTACCCTATCATACCAACGAGACAATTTTTGATAATGATCGCCTGCCTGACCATCTCCTGATTATGGGTGCCGGGCCAATCGGCGTTGAAATGGCCCAGGCTCATGCCCGGTTAGGGGCCAAAGTCACGATGATGGACAGTGCATTATTGCGCCAGGATGAACCGGAAGCAAGTGACTTAATGTGCAAGATTTTGGAGCGTGAAGGGGTGACGTTTGTTCCCAGTCTGGTGCAATCCGTCCAATCAGAGGCGGATACCATCACTGCGACATTGCAAAATGGGGCGGTTGTTCAGGGGGATATGTTGCTGGTGGCGGTCGGACGCACACCCAATGTTGATCTTGGCTTAGAGCAAGCCGGGGTACATTACACCCAAAAAGGCATCACGGTCGATAATCACTTGCGGACCAATGTGCCGCACATCTACGCTGTTGGGGATTGCACCCCTGCACCGAAGTTTACACATTATGCTGGTTTCCAGGGCGGGATCGCCGGGCGTAATGCGACTCTCCCCGTTGTGAATTCTTCCGGCCATGATGATGTAATCCCCTGGGTGACTTATACTGATCCAGAGGTGGCACATGTCGGCCAGACGGAAGCCGAAGCCCGGCGACAACACGGATCTGCCGTTCGTGTGCATCACTTCTCGACCGCACACGGTGACCGCACCGTCGCTGAGAACGATGTCGAAGGCTTTATCAAACTGGTCTATAAAGGGTCAGATCGGTTGTTAGGGGCGACCATTGTCTCAGACCGGGCAGGCGAGATGATCTTTGAACTGCTTCTGGTTCTAAAAGGGAAATTGAGCCTGACAGACATTACCACCATGATCCATCCATACCCGACCTATAATGATGTCGTCAAACGGGCTGTTGCCGATCTCGTCATTCAGGGGTTATTCGAAGGCATGACGGGCCGCGCCATTGATCTTTTCCGCCGGGTACGCTTCTGAGTCTTTAGTGAGAAAGCGATATGTAACCCGGTTTTATGATTAAACTGGGTTCATAGTATAACCATTTAAGACAGCTTCATGCCGCTGTCTTGTATAATATATTTCCATATTTTGAAAATTTTAAGTAATCCTGGAAGTCATCGCCAAAGGAGCGACTCGTGACTGCATTTGGCATCTGGAAGCGTATCATGCAATACCTCCGGCCATATTGGCTGTGGGCCGTCATCGCTTTTATCGGTACCATTGGTAGCAACGTCTTAATCGTCATTATCCCGACGATTTTACGAGATGTCATTGATGTCGGTATCATCGGGGAAATGCCCATCATCGACGCGACCCCGCCAGTCATCCGCCAATATATCGAGACCTCCAGCTTTGAGTATGGCAACGCAGATTACATGCTGGCGGCAGGTCTGCTGATTATCGGCCTGGGGGTCTTACGCGGCTTGACAGGCTTCTTGTTTCGTTACTTTGGTGAGACGCTATCGCACCATGTCGTATATGACGTGCGAAACGAAGTCTATGACAAAGTTCAGCGGCAATCGTTCACCTATCAGGATGAATCCCAGACTGGCACACTGATTACCCGTGCTATCAGCGATGTCGATGAGATCCAGCGGTATTTTGCCTTTGGCCTCATTGACGGGTTGAACACGGTGTTGTTATTGATCGGCGTTATCATCGTGATGTTTGCGGAAAGTGCGCTCCTGGCGGCTATTACGCTGGCTCCGTTGATCCCGTTGGCTTATTTCTCGCGCAATTTTGCTTCGATGGTGCACCCGTTGTGGAAGCAAATCATGGAACGGTTGCAGAAGCTCGGCAATCAGATCCAGGAAAACGCGGTCGGGGCGGAAGTCGTGCGGGCCTTTAACCGAGAAGACTTTGAGATCAACCGTTTCCGCGAAGACAATCAACAACTTTATCATGAGCGCGTGAGTCTGATTAAAGAGTGGGCGACATACCTGCCCATCAGCGCGTTTATTATCGCTATCTCGACCGGGTTGGTATTGCTCTTCGGCGGGTGGATGGAGCAGAACGCAATCGGCGGCGTCACGGTTGGGTTGATCGTGGCGTTTAATGCTTACGTCCTGCTATTGGCGCAACCCATCCGCTTCCTGGGTTTTATCATCCTGCGCTGGACGCAAGCGATGAGTAGTGGTCGCCGGGTATTTGAAATTCTGGACTCTGAAGAATTGATCGTCGAAAAATCAGATGCAAAGGCGATTAATACTATCCAGGGGTATGTCACATTCGAAGATGTGAACTTTCGCTATCGCAGTAGCCAGCAAGATGTGTTGAAGAACATCAACCTGAAAGCGGAACCGGGGCAGGTGATCGCGCTCCTGGGGCCGACAGGTTCCGGCAAGAGTTCGCTGGTGAACCTCATCCCGCGCTTTTACGATGTGAAATCGGGCCGTGTCTTGATCGACGGCATCGACGTGCGAGACATGCGCCTACAAGACCTCCGCAGTAAGATCGGCATGGTCTTGCAGACGTCCTTGTTATTCTCGGCCACCATCCGCGAGAACGTCACCTATGGCCGGCCAGAATCAACCGATGCGGAGATGATCGCGGCGGCCAAGGCGGCCAACGCTCACGACTTCATTATGGAGTTCCCGGAAGGGTACGACACACTGGTCGGTGAGCGTGGTGTCACGCTGTCGGGTGGTCAAAAACAGCGTGTCGCCATTGCGCGTGCGCTTCTCATCAATCCGCGCATTCTGGTGCTGGATGACTCAACGAGTAGTGTGGATACCAAGACAGAAAATCAGATTCAGCAAGCTCTGGACATTCTAATGGCAGGCCGGACGACATTTATCATCGCGCAACGCCTGACCAGTGTCCAGAATGCCGATCAAATTCTGGTTCTGCGAAACGGGGAGATCATCGAACGCGGTAAGCACGACGAGTTGATCGAACGCGATGGGCATTATCGCGAAATTTATCATTTGCAGATGGAAGACCAGGATCGTGTCCGCCAGGAGTTGCGGGAAGTGGGGCAGTTACCACAAGATGACAAGACAGAGAAATTGAACTTCGACGCGGATGAACTGAATGTAATCATGGGGACGGCTGATTAATATGTCCAACGATATTGACATCAAAGAGATTGAAAATGCATCGTTTGATTGGCAGATCCTCAAGCGGTTGGGCAGTTACCTGGGGCCACACAAGCGCAATATCTACCTGGCGATGGGGGCCGCTTTGCTGAACGTGATCGCACAGGTTGCCGGTCCGCCGTTGATTGGCTTTGCCGTTGACGAAGGTGTACAGGTCGGTGATCTCACGTTGATCGCGGTCGGTGTTACAGTGTTCTTGCTCTTACGTGCCCTGGGTGCGCTCGGTTTTCGCTGGCAGATTCTATTGATGGCGTTTGCCGGGCAAAGTGCCATCCAGAAGTTGCGTGACGACCTGTTCGAACATATCAATCGTCTGTCGATGTCGTTTTTTACCAAGTATGAGACAGGCCGGTTGATCGCACGGGTCATCAGCGATGTTGGGGTCATCCGAGAGGCGATCACGTTTGCCGTTGTGGGTACGTTCCGAGATGCTTTGATCTTGATCGGCATCATCTTCACGATGGCAGTGATTAACCTGCCGCTGACGATTGTCTCGATGGGGGTGATTGTCGTGCTGGCGATTATCGCTAATTATTGGCGGATTTATGCCCGGCGCACGTATCTGCGTGTGCGAGAGACGAATGCTAAGGTCAACGCAGAATTATCTGAGGCATTTAACGGGGTGCGTGTAACGCAAGCCTTCAACCGTGAGTTTTATAATTATCATCGCTTTACGGATGAAATCAATTACAATCACCGGCAATCTAATGTCAAGGCGTCATTGGTGGCGGCGTTGTTCTTCCCGACGATTGAACTGGTGGGTGGAGTCGCGACCGGGTTGGTAATTTACGTCGGCGGGACGTTGGTGTTACAGCAGGATCTTTCGATCTTTACCCTGCTAACCTTCGTGCTGTATATCGACCAATTCTTCTTCCCGATCCGCCAATTGGCGCAACGGTATAACGTTTTCCAATCAGTGATGGCGGCGGGGGATAAAATTTTTACGTTGTTGGATACACCGGTTGATATTCGAGACCGGGAAGGCGCACAAGATCTGCCACAAATTGAAGGGCGCGTCACGTTTGAAGACGTCAACTTTGGCTATGGTAAGCAAGATGGCGAACTGGTCTTACGTCAGATCAATCTGGATGTGGCACCGGGGAGTACGGTCGCGCTGGTGGGGCATACTGGGGCTGGCAAAAGTACCCTCGTCAAGCTGGTAATGCGGTTCTACGAGACCCATCAAGGAACCGTCCGGATTGATGGGTATGACGTCAAGGATATGACGCAGGATAGTCTGCGCCGGCAGATGGGCGTGGTCTTACAAGATACACATCTATTCAGCGGCACCGTCATGGATAACATCCGTTATGGTCGCTTAAATGCAACCGATGAAGAAGTGATCTATGCGGCGGAAGCTGTCGGTGCTGATGAGTTTATCTCCGCGATGGAAAACGGCTATCATACCGAAATTCGAGAAGGCGGGACGGTTTTATCAGTGGGCCAAAAGCAATTGTTGTCATTTGCGCGTGCCCTGCTGGCAGATCCACGTATTCTCATCCTGGATGAAGCGACCAGCAATATCGACACCCAGACCGAAAAACTCATCCAATCTGCACTGAATCGCCTGCTGGAAGGACGCACCAGTTTTGTGATCGCGCACCGTCTGAGCACAATCGTCAACGCCGACATTATTCTGGTGATGGATCACGGTAAAATTATCGAGCGCGGCACACATGGTGAATTGCTGGCTCAGGGCGGCATGTATACCAGCATGTACACAATGGCGAGTTGATCGCCTTCTCAACGGTTACGGGCGGTGATGTAATCCGCCCAGGCGATTAAGTTGTCTTTGCTTTCAGATTCGGACAATACATCCAGATGCGTTAAGGCGTCTTCGACATACTGCATGGAAAGATCACGCGCATAGTCTATGCCACCTGCCGCGTCTAACTTCTGGATGACCGCCTTAACCGCGTCTTCGCTGGCTTCCGGGTTGCCCAGCACAGCTAATACCGCATCATGATCGGCCTGTGACATGTTTTTTAGGGCGTGCAGGACGATGATGGTGCGTTTGCCTTCTCGAATGTCTGATCCGACTGATTTACCAGTTTTTTGTGTATCGCCCACAATGCCCAACACATCATCTTGAATCTGAAATGCGATACCGCACTTCCCGGCAAATTGGGCGACAGCCTCAACGGTCGGATGCGATAAGTCGGTCACTTGCAAGCCGATGGCCGCCCCGGCGCGTCCGGCAAATTCATACAGGATGCCGGTCTTTTGCCATAGCATACCCAATACATCTTGTTCGGTCAGGTCGTCGATAGGTGTCTCTGCCTGTCGAATGTCGGTCGTTTCACCGTTGATGAGCAAGACCTGCGTCCGTGTGAATAACTCAGTCGTCAGATGCAGGGCCAGTTCTGCCGGTAATCCAAATTCGGTATGGAGCCGGGGTAACAGGGAAGCCGCCCAACCTTGTTGCATATCGCCTGCAAGAATGGCAATTGCCAGCCCGTAATGTGTGCTGGTACGTTCGTCATATCCCAATTCTGATTGGCCGCGCCGCGTGAACTCGGTGTGTACCGTCTCGACGCTCCGGCGCATGGTATCGCGGTCGATGATGTCATCGTGAACCAGCGTGAAGGTATGGTATAGCTCGACGGCGGCGGCGGCTGGCAGGGCCGTTCGCTCGTATCCACCCACTGCGCCACAGGCAAACATCAACACAGCCGGTCTTAGTGATTTCCCGCCTGCGTTGATGTAGCTGTAAACGGCATCTTGCAGGTGTAACAGGTCAAACTTGAGACGGATGTCATCACGATGAAGATAATCAATGACCTGTTTTTGTCGTTGGGCAATTTGTTGCAGTAGTCCATCAGACATGCCGCCTGCTTTCAATTTGAGAATATCGCCTGTTATTCTACAGAAGATCGAAGAAATGACCACTAAAATTTAGCGAACCGTCATTTTCGAGTCGCTCTCGATCAATCCTATTTTTGTCGTTATAATGAACCAATCATAAAATGATGATGCATGAGGAAACAGAATGTTGAAGCGACTCGGCGTCTTATTGATTTTTGTCTTGTCTATGCTGATGGCTGGGGGCACGCTGGCCCAGACATTCCCTGCGGAGATCAGCGGGGATGTTAACTTACGGAGCGGACCAGGTATTGATTACAATGCGATCACCGTCATCCCGGATGGCTCGCCAGTAACACTCCTGGGGCGCAATAGCCTGCGAACCTGGGTCTACCTGGATTATAACGGTCAGAACGGGTGGGTGCTTTATCGCTACGTCAACACAGGCGGGCGCATCCAGACGTTGCCGGTTGTGGATGCCGCTGGTGTCCAGGCTGGGGGCGGTCAGCCGGCTGTAGAGCCTGCACCACCAGCTCAACTAGATGTTGAACCGCCAGGTGAAGCTCCTGCTGGCAATGGCGATACTGAAACTGTCGTAGCACCAGCGGCTCCGTCGCAGGTGATCTCGAACATCACCAATACCTCACGCCAGATCTTCCGCCGGGGCCAGGAACTAGGCAATCGCCCTGGGGTCTTTGCCAAGGTTGGCGATAGTATCATCGCGTCAGATAACTTCCTTGATCCGATTGCGAGTGGCACCTACCGGCTTGATGTTTACAGCGGCCTGGAATCCGCCATTAACTTCTTCCGCCAGACGGGCGCACGCAACCACAATTCTTTCGGCAATGATAGTATGGCGATGCGAAGTGGTTTTACCACTGCCTCTGTCCTTGATTCGGATTTTGCCCCGCGCCAATTCTGCCAGCCGGAGGAATCCCCGCTGGTCTGTGAGTATCGCTTGATCCGCCCATCGATGGCATTGATTGTGCTTGGCACCAATGACGTCGCCCAGATGGATGGCGCGACCTATGAAGCCAATTTGATCGAAATCGTAGAGACCAGTGTTGCGATGGGCGTTATCCCGGTCTTGGCGACCACCCCTGACCGGCTTGATGCGTATTACGGGGCGTCATTAGGGTTTAACGACATCGTGCGGAGTGTCTCTGCCCGGTATGATGTACCGCTGTGGGATCTGCACGCCTCTATGCAAGGGTTGGATAACGTTGGTTTGTCCTTTGACGGGGTGCATCCAAGCTATGACCCGGTATTCCGTCAGGTGACGTTCTTCGACATAGAAAACATGCGTTATGGCTACAACATGCTGAACTTGACCGCGCTCCAGGTGTTAGATGCCATGTGGCGTAACGTACTCAGCGGGTAGCTCGTAATTTGGCCCGATGGGGGAGTTTGGCTCCCCCATCGATTGTTCCAATCTTATTGTCGCGCTTCGATCAATGCGGCCAAGTCATTCACACTGTCGATGGCATCGGCGGTGAGTTCGGTGTCATCAATGAAAATACCGAATTGCTCTTCGATAAAGAGTTGCAAGTTGACCAATGAGAACGAGTCGATCAACCCTCCGGAGATTAGAGGTTCATCGTCTTTTAGCTCGTAATCCGGGTCATTCATCAGTTCGTGGGTGATGTATCGCCGTAATTCGTCCCGCATGATAGGATCTCCTTTGTCCATTCAAGTATCGACATCCTACTCACTCTCATGACACTTCCGCAAGTTCTAATTCTGGCGGTCATCGCGCCGTTATTTATGTGGCTGGTGCCGGCACGTTGGCGACCCTGGGGCTTATTGGCCGGGAGCATCGGTGCGGTTGCCTGGTTTCTGGCGGAAGCCGGCTTGACTCCGCTGGATTTTGTACTCATCCTTGCGACCGTCGGTCTGGTGGTGGCGGTCTGGTGGGCCATCCGTCCGCCAGGAAAGACCACCACCGATCAAGACCGTTTCGCCTTGCTTGTGATGAGTGGCTTGTTACTCACAACCGGCGCGTTGATCCTGGCCGCCGGGGCAGAGGATGTTATCAGTCTAATAGCCGCCAGCATCGGGTTATCTGGCGTGCTGATTATCAGTGTCCCACGTGCGCTTCCCGCAGATTCATTGAACATGAAGCGGGTGGGGTGGGGCCTGATAATGTTAATCGTGTTATTGTTGGTCGTCATCAAAGTACCGGCCCTGGCACAAGTCTTTGGCTTCGCCCTGGATTGGGACGCCACGACGCTATCTCAGGCCGAGCCGTTCATCTGGCTTGGCTTTTCTTACATCGCATTCCGCTTGATTGCCGTGCTACGCGATGCCCAGGCCGGTCGTTTGCCGCAAGATGGCTTTTCCCTGCGGGATATGGCGACTTATGTGCTGTTCTTCCCGGCTTTCACCGCCGGGCCGATTGACCGCGCACAACATTTCATCCCGGAATTCCAGCAAGCGAAGCACCTAGATGCTGACTTGCTGGTAGAAGGCTATGGACGTATTGCGGTTGGCATCGTCAAGAAGTTCGTTATTGCGGATACCCTGGCCCTGGTCGCCATGTCGCCCGGTCTCATTCAACAGACGGATGCAGTCACCGGGCATTGGATCATGTTATATCTCTATGCCTTTCAGATCTTCTTCGATTTTAGTGGGTATTCCGATGTGGCGATTGGTCTGGGCCGCTTACTTGGGATCACCCTGCCGGAGAACTTCGACCGTCCTTATACCCAGCGCAACATTCAACAATTCTGGCAACGGTGGCACATCACATTGAGTACATGGTTCCGGGTATATTTTTTCACACCGCTCAGCCGCGCTTTGATTCGTAGCCGTTATGACATCCCGCAATGGGGCATCGTGCTGATTTGCCAACTGGCGACCATGATCTTGATCGGCTTATGGCACGGTGTAACGGTGAATTTTTTCCTGTGGGGTGCGTGGCACGGGGTCGGGTTGTTCGTCCATAAGATGATCGCAGACAACACCAAAGGCTGGACGCGCCGGGTGGAGGCGAACCGCTGGCTGAAGCCGGTATTTCATGCGGGTAGTGTGTTTGTGACTTTCCATTTTGTCGCATTGGGATGGGTTTTCTTCGCGTTGCCCACACCGCAGGATAGCATCATGATGTTCACGCGTTTGTTTGGTGGAGCCTGAGCAATGCCACGTTGGGATTGGCTGGTCAAGCCGGGGTATTCGGTGCGCTTTGTGCGAAACGTCGTTATCAAGGCTGTGTTGTTGTTCTTGTTGGCTAATCTGCTGTTTGTTCTGCTAGATCCAATGCCGTTTATCAACCGGCTGACGTTGTATAATATGATCTGGCCCGGCCGTGAGCGACTGCCATATGCTGATAATCCCGACCAGGCGTATAACCTCACATTGGAGTCGTTAGAGGCGATGTTTGCCGCTCATGTGCTGGCGGCGGATGAGAAATTGCCGTCGGAATACCGGGTCTTATTCCTGGGGGATTCAAGCGTGTGGGGTTGGTTGCTGGAAAATGATGAGACCTTCGATGCCTGTATCAACGGTCGCCCGCTCTCTGATGGTCGCCGAATCGAAGCGTATAACCTGGGCTACCCCATCACCAATGCGTTGAAAGATCTCATTATTCTGGAGCGGGCCTTGCGCTACGAGCCAGACGCGATTGTCTGGTTTATCACGCTGGAAGGCATGTATGATTATAATCAGCTAGAGCACCCGTTGCTGGCCGGGAGCCGTCAACAGGTCTTGTCGCTTGTTGAGACATACGATCTATCGCTCGATACAGCCGGATTCGATCAGTCTGAGTCCTTGCTAGAACAGACATTGGTCGGTCAGCGGCGTCCGCTGGCGGATTGGGTGCGACATCAAGTTTATGGCTTCGCCTGGAGCAATACCGGTACCGACCATGTGAATCCTCGCTTCTTCCGTGCCCCAGTCGCCAACCTGCCTGATAGCATCGGTGTGCCCGAACGTGATGACCTGACCCCTGAGGTTGATCTGGAAGATCATCTTGCGTTTGATATGCTGAGTGCTGGTGTTGATCGAGCGCGTTCTGCCGGGGTGTCTGTTTTGATGGTCAACGAGCCGATTTTCATCAGTAATGGCTTGAACAGTGACCTGCGCTATAACGAACTGTATCCGCGTTGGATTTATGACCGTTACCGTGAGCGGTTGTCTCAATTAGCCGAGTCCGAGACCTGGCAATATCTGGATCTGTGGGATGCGGTGCCCGCCGCAAACTTTACAGATTTTCCGCTCCATTACGATGCAGAATGGACATGTCGCATCGCAGAGCGCATCGCGGAGTCATTGCCCCTGGCTGAAAGAGCGCAATAAGACCGTTCCATCCGGCTGGATCGTGACCTGACTCAATGTGATGAAATCGCCTTCGGGGCCGCCTAGCCGGGTGCCATCTGGCCCGAAAAACCCAACATTAATCCGATAAGCTCCCGTAGCAAGATCCGTAAGGTCAATCTGCCGTACATCGCGGATGATGTCGCCTTGCCGCCACGTTGATGAGGGGTAACGGCCATCAACGGGGGGGCCGTCATCCTGGCGGAGGGGTTGCAGGTCATCGAGGGCCGATAGGTGTAAAAAGATGTTGTAATCGGTCGCTAGATTTTGTTGAACCTGCCAGACATATTCAAGGCGGAGTTGCCGGTCTTCCACCGTGAAGTTTTCCGCAATCAGGGCGATAGCATCAAATCGTGCGATGGGGGCGGTATCCGGGATGATGTCAAACGTTCGTATCATCTGTGCGATCTGCGCTTGCCCCAGGATGCCAGCACGATAATCAACCGTGACGTTGACCTGGTAGGCACCGGGCATTACATCGGGCGGCACTCGAAGCGCGTGGTAAGTCATCGGAGCATCGACTTGCCAGATGGTGTCCGGGATCGGTGAGAAAATTGTCACCATCGGGTTATTCAACGGATCTAGTAAACTGATGTTGAGAGTCATCGTTTCGTCACCCGGTGGGTTGATGACACGCCAGCCCAGTCCCAACCGTAACGGCGCGTCCGGTTCCAGTGTTGACTGGTCAAGCTGGTAATGCGTCAGTTTTAGATCTAACCCGTAATCGACCATTAGATCGACGGTGGGTTGCCATGTGCCGGTTTCAGTGGTTCGCCGGTAATCACTGTCTGCTTGCATTGCATAACCGAGGGCTTCCAGGCTGGGCTGGTCGATGACATTCGTTAAGCCGCTGAGTACCACATCTGGCGCAAGCCAGACCAGTAACGAGCGTAGATCATCCTGTGTGGCGAACTCGGCTAGCTGGCTTGTACGCTGGCCGTCTATCCGGTAAGCGGCTCCGTCAAAGTCTGGTAAGCTCATCACAAATGCATCAGAGCGGTCATGGAGTAGGGTGCTTACCTCTGATAAATCGAAAGTCTCTGCGGCGGCAAGATCAGCCTGTAAGATGTCAGTTGGTTCGGGCGGCGCAATCAGCAGAAGAAGCGTCCCCACCATTAGGACGCCCGTAATGGCTGGCCTGGGTAATAACACGGTCAATCCGGCGGCGATTGCCACAATAGCGGGAACACTGGTCAGGCTGGTTAATGCCCCGTTCAAGATGATCTGGCCGAAGATTTCTAACGCACCCCAGGTGATAAAGAGCCATAATGCCGGTAATGTGTTGATCTTTTGCCGTGCCAAACTACCCACCACGAGTAGAAATAAGCCGTAATACAGCCAATCAACGGGCATGGGGGATGTGAACTCGAAGTGAAGCAATACATCATCATAGTAGAGGACAGCCAGAAGACCGGAGATGACAAGGGGTAGCATGAGCCACCACCAGAATCGATTGTCATCTTGTCGGGTGCCGATCAATAACGCGCCGATCAAACTGGCTGGGTAAAACAACCCACCAATCCCGGCGACGACCCCGGCCCGGCGTGCTTGTTTGGCATCGAGCATCGCCCATGCGACCAATATCAACGTGAAGGCGATGATAGCCGGACTGCGATACAGTGCCCATAACGGCCAGGCGACAATCACCAACAGGGGAACCGGCCAACCGAACCGCCCGGTTAGCAGATAACCACTTACACCCAGGCTCACAACGGTCAAAATCGCACCTATCGAGGCTGGCTCCAGCGGAACAATCCCCAGGATAAAAGCAAATGCCGGGTTGAGGATCAGTAAATCGCGCTCGATGCCATTATAAGTCAGGTTATGTTCGGCTAACCGGTAGAATAGAAAGTCCGCTGGCCGTGCATAGTCGGCCAGGAGTAGGACACCGATCAAAGCGGCGATTAGCAGAGTAACCCCACTGATGAGAGATCTTGACATAGCACGCGATCTATTTATTCAAAACAGACCACAGCGTAGCCGAGACCCTGCGTTAGTTCAAGGAGAAAACCCCTTTGAAATCAATGTTCTCCGGCGGATTCAGCAATGTTTCCATCAGCATCGTTTCATGCCGGTAGGTCGTCAGGAGCAGTTGAATCAGGCTTTTCAGGCTTTCTTCTGCCAGCAAGCTCTGCTTTTCTTGTGGCTCTGCCTGTAAAAGTACCGAAGCCAGATAGGCCAGGGCCGCTGGCTCTCCTGGTAAATGATTGGCGTCGAACTGTACTTGCTTGGCCTTTTGCAAGCCTTCCAGATATTGTAAAAGATAAGCGCGGAGCCGTCGCGAATTCTGGATTGTGTCCGCATCGACTTCTGAAGCCAGCGGGTATAATTCCACTGTGCCAGATAAATAAGGCTTGTCGTGCTGGAATGATTGCACCTGGAACCGTTCTTTGCCGACTGTTGCGATGTTCATCCGGCCTTCCTTAAGCGGTTGTACCTGTGTGATCTCCGCCGTGCATCCGATCAAGTGCGCGTCTGCATCATGGGCTGTGTCAGGCCGTTTGTTAGAGATCAACACCACACCGAAGGGTTTGCGCTGGTCGATGCACTCATTAATCATCAGCTTATAGCGTTCTTCAAAGATATGTAAGTTCAATGGCATACCAGGGAACAACACCAGGTTGAGCGGAAAAAGTGGTAATTCCATAAGTTGTATCTTTTCGCTCTATAATCTATCGAATTGACCCAATTATACGCTCGACTTCCTGGTTCTATCGCTGATGTGAATAGACCTCTAATCTGTAGATAAAAAGCGTTGGATTTCGATCAAATACCCGTCTGGATCACGTAAGAAGCAATGATAAATTTTGTACTTGGGGTTCTTCTGGGGTGGGTGGTCGAATGTGACACCGTTGTTCTTAAGATACGTGTGCCAGCCATCGACATCATCAGTGACCAGTGTGAAGATCAAGTTCTGTACGGAGTCTCGCTGGCCTTTGGAGTCGTCACTAATCTGGCAAATACCGAGATAAGCTGTGCCATGAACGTGATAGATGCGGCAAGAGCCTTGATCTAACCACAGGTCAAAGCCCATCACTGTCTCATAAAATTGCGCGGACCGTGTTAAATCATCGACATAAATAAACGTAATTTGCTGGTCAATTGTGGGTGGAGCCATCAGTGAGTTGCATATCCTTCTTGATTGCGTTAAAACGAGTTAATCCTACCACAAGAGGTTTACACCATGCACATTGTTATGTTTTCGATCAATCCGTTGTTTCCCGGTACCGTGATGGGCGGCGCACCGAAACATCTTCAGAGCATTGCCATCTATCTGGGGGAGCAAGGTCATCAGGTTTCGATCTTGTGTACGCGGGCGGATGGATCCCCTCGGAGCTTCCAATGGCAGGATAATGTGACGATTCATCCGATCCTCCACTTTAAGCAACCATTTCCTCAGCCCTATGCGGTGCCGGCCTACGCGATGGCAAATGCCATGCAAGATTTGCGTGATTTCCTCGAGCAAGCTGACCGTTTTTACATGCATGATGGCGAATTCCTGTTCCCATTTGTCTATCAAGATGTGCCTACGGTCATTTCCTTGCGGGATAACGTCTACCCGGAAACACTGGTCGGTGGGTTTCTGGCTCAGGCTGACCGCCTCATCTTGATTTCGGAGTATTCGCGGGTTTACTTCCAGCAGACGGTGGGCCGGTTCTTCCCGGAATTTGATACACGCACTCAGGTTATTTACAATGGTCTGGATTGGGACAAATTCCGCCCAACACAGCCGGACGAGATCCTGAAAATTATCCCGGTGGATTATAAAGCCCGTCCCGTTGTCTTGCACCCTCATCGCCCGGAAGAGTCAAAGGGCCTACTTGAGACAATTCAGGTGATTGACCATCTGGTTCATCACCATCGCCTGACCGATGTCATCGGGTTGGCACCGCGCTGGTTGGATGCCCAATTGACGCCGGATTTGCGCGACTTTTACGACCGTGTGCAGACGATGATCCACGAGCGCGGCTTGAGCGATAACTTTTACTTCCATGATTGGGTGCCCCAGGCGTTGATGCCGCAATATTTCAGCATGGGTGATGTGACGTTATCGTTAGGGCACTTTGTCGAGTCTTTCGGGAATGCCGTTTATGAGTCACTGGGCTGTGGTACGCCCTCTGTCGCCGCTCGTATCTCCACCCACCGTGAGCTTCTGCCGGAAACGTTATTAGACAAGGTAGATTATGGCGATACGCAGGCCGCCGCCGATGCCGTCGCCCGGATCATCAACAATAATGAGCGACCGGCCCCGGCCACGTTGGATTATCTACACACCCACTATAGCGTTCTCCGGCAACGTCAAGCCTATGCGGAAGCGATCTTAAACGCGACGGTAGTGCCACCTTTACGTTACCAGCCAGCACCGCGCACCGCGTCAACACGCTATCGCCTGCCGGTCTGGTGCTACCGCACGGGAAATGGCATCTACCATGATTTCAACGCGGATTATCGTCCTGAAGGGCAGTTTGCCCCACTGTTAGACCAATATCCTGACGGCTTCCGCCTGGATCAAGCCGTGAATGCCGGTATTCCACCGGACATTATAGAGAATTGGTATCGTGACGGGTATCTGGTGCCACTGAGCGAACATCAAGACTGAACTAAACCCGCCTTCATCCTGTTCTGGCAGACTGATAGCATTGAAATGTGCCGTTAGGGAAAACGTATGCGGGTATCGGTGTGGATCTTAGGCGATCAACTACTCAAACAGCATCCGGCTTTAGACGCCGTTGACGATGCTGACGATGTGCAGATCGTCATGGTGGAAAGTCATCGCCGCGCTAAAAAGTTGCCATATCACCGCCAGAAATTGACTCTGCTTTTGAGTGCGATGCGGCATTATGCCGAACGTTTGCGCGATGAGGGTTTGACGGTGGATTATCGTGTGACCGATAAGGCTATGGTCGATGGCTTGCGGGCGCATGTGGATGAATTCGCGCCGGATGTAATCTACACGATGGCCGCCGCTGATTATGAGGGGCGGCAGTTACAGACGCATCGACTGTCTGATGAACTGGGCGTTGATGTAAATGTGCTGGATAACACGCAATTTCTACTGGGCCAATTTAACCCATACCCTGAGCCAGAGCCGGACAAAAATTACGTCATGGAATACTTCTATCGCGCCATGCGGAAGCATTTTAACGTGCTCATGGACGATGGCGACCAACCCGCTGGCGGCAAGTGGAACTTCGATAAGCAGAACCGTAAATCGTTACCGGATGACGTGGCTTTGCCGGATAGCCCGAATTACAGTGTCGATGACATCACCCAGGATGTGATTGACATGGTGAATAACTGGGATGTTTGCGTCGGCCAGACTGATGGATTTAATTATGCTGTGACACATCGTCAGGCAGAGGTCGCGCTCGACCATTTTGTAAAGGTTCGGCTGGAGCAGTTCGGCCCGTATGAAGACGCGATGACGACACGCGGTAGTCAATTGTTTCATTCCATTCTGTCCCCATATTTCAATATTGGCTTGTTAGATCCGCTTCATGCGATTGAACGGGTCGAACAGGCTTACCGCCAGGGTGACGCCCCGATCAATTCGGTCGAGGGGTTTATCCGTCAGGTACTTGGCTGGCGGGAGTTCATGTACTGGCAATATTGGCAATTGATGCCCGGCCTACGGTCAGATAATCACTGGCAGGGGCACCGCAAAATGCCGCAGATGTTCTGGGATGGCGATACCGAGATGAATTGCATCCGGCATATCGTCAAAAATCTGCAAGAGACGGCTTATAGTCACCATATCGAGCGACTCATGGTCGTCTCGAATTTCTGTCTGTTGATCGGCGTAGAACCGCAACGTGTGACGGAGTGGTTCAAGGCATTTTACATTGATGCTTATGACTGGGTGATGCAACCCAATGTCGTCGGGATGGGGTTAAACGCAGACGGCGGCAAGATCGCGACTAAGCCATATGTGGCCTCTGCCAATTACATCAATAAGATGGGTGATTATTGTGGCACTTGCCCATTGAAGCATAATCGGCGTACAGGCGAGGGTGCGTGTCCGTTCAACTATTTGTATTGGAATTTCTTGATCGAAAATGAAGCGGCATTGCGTGCCAACCCACGTTCCGGGCGGAATGTGTTGGGTCTGCGGCATCTGGATGATGCAGAACGTGAGCGGGTACAGGCCCAGGCCCAGGCATTTATGGAGGATCTAGCGTATTATGACCATGCATAACTTACGGATTTTAGCGGACGAGACCGAACTTGATGTTGAGGTGCCACATGGGGCTAATTTGCGTGAGGTGCTTTTACAAGAGGGGAATTCACCCTATACCTGGGTTACACGTCGGCTAAATTGTGGCGGGCGTGGAATCTGCGCGACCTGTGGCGTGTGGATCGAAGAAGGCGAACCGGCCCCCGAACACTGGCATGATCGCATCGGCTCACGGTTTGGCTATCCCCGTCTATCATGCCAAGTCACGATTGATCGTGACATGACCGTTCGGATTCTGACCGATAAGTGGATCTGGGGTCGGCGGGATCCAAATCGTCGCTGGCAGACTTCAGAGTGATTTAATCTTATCCAGATGACGTAAGGCTTCCAGCCGGCCAGCCGCTAACGGGCCTTCTACATCGGTAAAGTCAAGTGAGCCATAATGCCCGACGTTCGGTCGGAGCAAGATGTCGGGCGGTGCGAGTTCTAGCCGTTGTTGGTGGAGATACCACGTCATGATGCGCGAGGCCCGCCACGTCGAGGACATCATACTGGGGATGCGTGCCCAATCCAGATTGGCAAATGGGTTAAACGGCAGTTGAATCCCCATAATCGCACTGATCGGATCAATCCAGGGGTCATCATATTCTAATGGCGGGTAGACATCGACGGCGATCATCTTCTGGTAGCCATACAAGGCCGGGACGTGCGTTGCCAGGCTATCAATGACACCGCCATCAGCCAGTTGCTTGCCGTTGAGTTCTACCGGCGGGAAGACCGCAGGTACTGCACAACTGGCTAAGATCGCCGGGATTAAAGGGCCGTCATCCAGCATAATTTCTTTGCCTTCCATCACATCAACGGCCATCACTACAGCAGGAATATCAAGGTCGGCAAAGGTCTTATTGTCCATTTGTTGGGTGAGTTGTTGCTCAAGGTTGCGCTGGCGGCCCCTTGCGCTGAAGACGTTCGTGTTAAAGACGTTGGAGCCTTGTGTTTCTGTCATATAATGGGTGATTTGCTTGGGGCTGTATCCCAAAGCGTATGCCACGCCGACAATTGCCCCCATGCTGGTACCAACGATAAAATCGATGGTGACATCATGCTGATGCAGGACTTCTAACACACCCAGGTGGGCCAGCCCCCGGCTACCACCACCACCCAGAACCAGAGCAAGCTTATCGGTCATCGGTGCTTATTCCTCTACTAACATGCGCCGGAGCACCTTGCCGGTGAATGACTTTGGTAGTTCGTCGCATAATTCGATCTGCCAGGGAACTTCGTAGGGTTCGAGCCGCCTCTCGCAGAGTGCCAATAGCTCTTTTTCGGAAAGAGCGGTGCCGGGCCTCGGCACGACGAACGCTTTAACTTGCTGATCGTTTGCATCCATGCCAACTCCTACCACAGCCGCTTCCAGCACTTTACTACTTTCGTAGAGCACCTCTTCCACATCACGCGGGTAGACGCTGTAATCCCCACGCATGATCGTATCGCGCTTGCGACTGATGAGCTTGAAGTAACCGTCAGTGTCCATCACGGCGACATCGCCGGTATGAAGCCAACCATCAATCAGGGTCGCATCGTCGGTTGAATTATCATAATCTCCCCAATAGCGCGTCATCACCTGTGGCCCGCGGATTGCTAATTCGCCGATCTTGCCGGGGGGTAACGTTTCCCCCGTGATGAGATCGACAATCTTGGCATCTGTATTGGGGATCGGCACACCGATTGACCCCACTTTGCGAACACCATACAGCGGGTTTGCATGGGTAATCGGTGAACATTCTGTCAGGCCGTAGCCCTCCACCAGCCGACCGCGTGTTAACTTCTCAAACTCTTCCTGGACTTCCACCGGCAGGGGGGCCGCCCCGCTGATGCATGCTTTGATTGACGACAACCCATAATTGCGGATCTTCGGCGCGTGGTTAATCGCGGTATAGATCGACGGAACCCCAGGGAAGATGGTCGGGCGATATTGTTTGATGTGAGACAAGACCTGTTGCAAGTTAAAGCTTGGTAAGATAACCATCGTTGCGCCAATGGCAATTGGCAAGTTCATCGCGGTCGTCATGCCATAACTATGGGAAAGCGGCAATACGGAAAGAAAAGTCTCTTTGCCATAATGCAGGTCAGGAACCCAATGACGAACCTGTAAGGTATTGGCCGTCAGGTTGGCATGCGTCAGGCATACCCCTTTCGGCTGGTTGATGGTGCCACTGGTGAATAGAATCAACGCATGATCCTGATAATCGTTCGAGACATCTGGCGGGGCATCCGAACTCGTCTTAAGTCTATCCGCCAGCCTGATGAGCGACGTTTTTACCTGGTTGAGCTTATGCTGGGGTGGTGCTGAGAGAAATTCTTGATACGCATCTGACGGAATAGCATCGCGGATGTTTGCCAGTAAAACATGCTTGATGCTTGTGATACCATCAATGGCATTGATGAGATCACCATATGTCTCTAGCGTGACAAACAATCGCACATCCGTTGCCTCAGCTTGATGCTGTAATTGGGCTTCGGTCGCATCAGGATTGGGTAAGACGAGCACGCCACCCGCCCGCAAGATGCCATAATATGCGATGATAAGCTGAGGGCAATTGGGCAAGACGATCATGACACGTTCACCCGGCTGAAGGCCCAGTTCACGGATTATATTGGCGAAGCGGTTGGCGGCATTATTCAGTTGTCTGTATGTCATGCTCTGGCCGAAAAAGATCAATGCTTTTCGCTTAGGCCGCCAGTCTGCCGCGCTTTCCAGAAATTTATCGACGGGTTGACGCGGTACCGGGATTGTCGCCGGGGTCTCTTTACTGTAATTGGCGATCCACGGGCGTCTCTGGAGCAAATCATCCGTTTCAGTGATGTCCCGCCAGGAAAACTTCTCATAATAGGGGTCGATGTGCCGGTTCACTGCCCGGTTAACCGCGTCGTGTCGCTCAAGCTGAACTTTGTGCTTGGCAGAGCCGACTTCATATCGTTCGGCATTCGGGATCATCTGGGCGGCTTCTTCGAAAACCCAACGTGGAAAATACGTGTCGGCTTCTCCGGTGATGACCAAGGTATCAGTCGAAATATTTCTTAAAAGTGGCCAACCCTTCCAGCGGCGCATGTTGTTATACATCATGCGTTTCATGACGTGAACTTCTGCGTTATACTTCCAGCGGTAATTCCACCACAAACGATAAAACCAGCTCGGAATGCGATAAGCCCAGTTGGCGGCACGGGGTAGGGGATATTCGCCGGCCGTGGAGATCAACACCAGCTTTTCCAGTCTTTCTGGGTGACGGTTGGCATACTCGACACAAATACTGCCGCCGAAAGAATGCCCAACCAGGATAAACTTTTCCGGTAAGTTACGGTGGGTGACGATCTGGTGCAAGTCGTCAGTCAGTTCGTCCATTGTATACTGGGTATAGGGTGCATCGCTTTGCCCATGCCCGCGCAAATCAGGCGCGATCACGCGGTAATTGCGGGCAAAGTGGTTGATCTGAAATTCCCACGTCTCGGCAACACCAGCATAACCGTGTATGAAGACAATTGTCTGATTTTTACCTTCCGGCCACATATCGATCACACTCAGATTATGGCCGGGGTTGTCGCGGATGGGGACTTCAACCCGGTAAAGATTAAAATCTAGTTGAATCGCTTGCCGCTTAAGGCCGCGAAGTTTTTTCTTCATTTTATCTGGCTCCTGCATGAGCAAGGAAAAGGTAATTGCCGCTGACAACAGTAATCTTAACATATCTATCAGGCTGATCTACGAGATGCCTCATGCAAAGCTGATAATTTGATTAGACCATCGTCAGCTTAATCTAAGTCAAGGCGTCAGGATGACTATACTACGGCAAACAAGGGAAGCTCAACGATTGAATGTCGAAATAATAACTGAACGAAATGCAATTGAGTCCTTGCAGTCGGCGTGGAATTCGCTTTTGATTCAGAGTGATGCTGACGACATCTTCCTGACTTATGAGTGGCAGACGATCTGGTGGGATGTTTATTGTCCGGGCCGCCTCTGGGTTGTGGCTTGCTATGACGACGATCAACTTGTCGGTATCGCTCCCTGGTTCATTGCCGGGAATGAAACACTCTGTACAATCGGATGCGAAGATGTAACCGATTATCTGGATGTCATCGTACATCAAGATCACGCCGAAAAGGTCTATAACACGCTGACTCAGGTTTTGGCAGAACATGCCGACCAATACCAGCGGGTTCGCCTGTGTAACATTCCGGCGGCATCGCCGACTTTAGAGCAGTTGAAGGATAAGTTAAGTGCAAGCGGCTGGTCAGTCACAGTCGAGCAAGCTGATGTCTGCCCTGTGATTCATCTGCCGGCTGAGTTTAATGATTATCTAGCCGCGTTAGATAAGAAACAGCGCCATGAAGTCCGCCGGAAGATGCGCCGGGCAATGGGCAATATCGCAGATGTAGATTGGTATACAGTGGATGAATCACACGATCTCGAAGAAGAGATCGCAGAGTTTTTGCGCTTGATGGTCTTAAGTGATCTGGAAAAAGCTGAATTTTTGGAAGATCAAAAGAATGTCACATTTTTCCAGCGGCTGATTCCTGCCATGTTTGAGGCGGGTTGGTTGCGCTTGAGCTTCTTGACCGTCAACGGTGATCGTGCGGCGGTGTATCTCAACTTTTTGTACAATAACCGCCTGCTGATTTACAATTCTGGCCTGGATATGGAAAATCATGTGTCACTGAGTCCTGGTATTGTGCTATTGACTCACATCATCCAACATGCGATTGAGCAGAGCTACGACTTGCTCGATTTCTTGCGTGGCGATGAGACATATAAGTACCGTATGGGCGGGCAAGATACCAGCGTGTATCATTTTTCCGCACATCTGGTTTGATGGGATAATGACGATGGATCGATTGGCAATTTTAAGCGTCCACACCAGTCCTTTAGCTGAATTAGGCGGCAAAAAGACTGGTGGCATGAACGTTTACGTTCGGGAACTAGCACGCGAGATTGGCGCACGCGGTATTCCGGTCGATATTTTCACACGTCGCATCAGCACAACGCAACCCTACATCGACTCATCCCTCGGCGAAAACGTTAATGTGATTCACATCAAAGCTGGCCCGGCTATACCGCTGGATCCTGACGATGTGTTCGCGCATGTCTCGCAATTTGCGGCAGGTGTGATCGCATACGCCACCCGGCACAATCAGCACTATCCGATTATCTACAGTCATTATTGGCTGAGTGGTTGGGTTGCCTACAAGCTCAAGGAAGTGTGGAACACGCCATTTGTGCAGATGTTCCATACACTCGGTCATATGAAACGGCGCATTGGTGCGATGTCGTCCGCCGCCAATGAGCGCATCATCAATGAGACACATATCGTTGAATGGGCGGATCGCATCGTTGCCGCCACCCCCGCAGAACAAGCCCAATTACTTTGGCTGTATCGTGCAGATCGTCGCAAAATATTGATTATCCCACCGGGGGTAGATGGCGCACGGTTTCAACCCGAATCCTCGGCTGAGGCGAAAGCACACTTAAAGCTCCCGGTCGATAAAGAAATCCTCTTGTTCGTCGGGCGCATTGAGCCACTGAAAGCGGTTGATACCATCATCGAAGCGACTGATATTATCCGCACCCAATGCCCAGAAGTTTTGAACCGGATGCAAGTTGCCATTATCGGCGGCAATCCGGATAATCCCAACGAATCAGAGCTTCAACGTCTGCGGACGCTGACCGAAGCACGCAATTTACAAGATGAGATTGCATTTTTGGGGTCCAAAGATCACGGCTTGCTACCGACTTATTATGCGGCGGCGGCGGCAGTAATCGTCCCATCCGATTACGAATCATTTGGCATGGTGGCGTTAGAAGCGATGGCCTCTGGCACACCGGTGATCGCGTCAGAGGTGGGGGGCTTGGCCTTCCTGGTGAGAGATGACGAGACCGGCTATCATATCCCGGTGAGAGATCCGCATTCGCTGGCGAATCGCATCTGCACCTTGCTTACCAACCCGGCCAAGAGGCGACTGCTGGGAGAAAACGCGGTTGCGCTGGCCCAGCAGTATCATTGGTCAAAGATAGCTGATCGTCTGCTATCGGAGTTCTATACCTTGTTGCGTGAGCGTCGGCCTAGTGCAGGAATGAGGCAGTGGCTTGGAATGATATCGCACTTTGAGGGAGAAACTCCTTGCCACACTCAAACTGTCAGCCAAAACCTTGCACTAGCCACCGTAAGAGTTAGGTGTATCCGCGACGGTCGCATCGAGATAAGGATCTTCTTCCTGTATTTCGACGGCGTCATCTTCGTTTAACGTAGTCTGCCCTTTTTGATAAAGCACGTCATTAAAGCCATCATAACGATATCGGCGATTAACCCATTGATATAGATTATGCCGGAAGATGACATTGAACTGCACGGCGTCCTTATCTTCTATGATGATCTCGTCCACGATCCACACTGGTGCATATTGCTTTAGGTGCGGGATGACCTTAGCATCCCGGCGTTTCAAAATTTCTTCCCGCTCCATGAGCTTGTCCTTATCTATAGCCTCTAAACAAACTGATTGTATCGGTATTATAATGACTTCGACAAGTTTGAAGCTGGCTTGAGGATAAGGCTTTGGTCAAAAAATTAGGCGTAATCCTATTACTTGTTGTTGTCGCACTGGGTTCATCTGCACAGAGCCAGACCGTTTGGGATTTTGTGCGGGAGCTAAACCAGGCGCGAGTGATGCAAGGAACTGAGGCATTAGCCCTCAATGCAGATCTGTCTCGTGCGGCCCAGCGGCATAGTAATGACATGGCCGGTGCCGATCAACTATCACATACTGGCACCGATGGCTCTGAATTCTGGGATCGTGTTCAGGCGGCGGGGTATCCGCTCAACGAAGGGGCGGAAAATGTCTTGTACCGGTTCGATGCTGACGGTGTAGGGGCTTATCAACAATGGCGTGATAGTCCGCCACATCGTGCCAATATGATGAGTCCGGCTTATCAGGAGGTAGGGCTGGCATACGCTCAATCATCCAGTGGTCGATTTTACTTTACATTGGTGCTGGCCTCGCGGGAAAATTACATACCGCCGACATCCACCCGCACACCAACTATAACGGCTCGACCATCGATTTCAGCCAGCCCAGAACCGATCCAAACGGTTATCATGCCTACACAGACCTTTACCCCCCGTAGTCCAGCGACTTTCACATCGATTCCATCGGACACATTCCGGCCTGATCCAGCGGGGTCAAGCGTGCAGGTTCCGCGTGCTACATGGACGCCAATGCCCATCATGCCGACTCGTCGCCCGACCTGGACGCCCCAACCATCTCCGACAGTTACATCTGGCCCGCCCGATGAAATCGCGCTGTTTTATGATGACTAAAGTTATGCAGTTTTTAGGCGGCAAGGCGCTCATAAATATCATCAAGTTCAAGCCCCTGTTGAGCTAATGAGAAAACAAGGGCAATAGTTGAGCGTTGTGCCAAACG
>DAOTTZ010000139.1:0-3966 GCA_034437535.1 Anaerolineae bacterium
TAGGATTATGATTTCAATGGGCAAGTTTGGCATAGTCACCTCTTGGTTTTGATGATTGAGGTCAGCTTAGCTTGTCCACCTTATTTTGTCTACTCAATGGATAAAGTCGAGCCTAGGGGGTATGAGGTGTTTTGGCAACCAGCCAAATGAACTATTTGGTTCGTTTGCCGTATTGTCTTTCCCCGGTGAACAATTGACGCAATCGGAAGGCATCGGTCCGCGAGGTCATATCCAGGCTCATCGGCGTGATCGACACATCGCCTTTGTGTAAAACCGTATACACATCGGAGTCCGGCTCTGCTTTGGCCGGGTCGGTATCATACTTGTATCCCAGGCGGCCCACATCGTTGACGGAAGCGCGTTCGGGCCGGGTGGGCCAGTAAACCCGGCGGCGGCTGAGGCGGGTGACGTGCCAGTTTGTCTCACGGGTGGCGTTGATCGGCACATCGAGCTTGAGCAGGTCGATGTCATCCGGTACGTCGTCGTTATCCAGCAACCACTGACCAAACTTACGGGCAAAGTGGGCGGCGATGTTAAAATCTACCTCGTCGGAGTAGGTCAGGTGCAGGTCGTGGCGCGTCTGTTGAGAGACCGCCATCGACTTAATGCCCAGGCTGGCCCCTTCGATGGCCGCGCCGACAGTGCCGGAGATCGTCACACCGTTGCCGGTGTTATCGCCGTAGTTGATGCCGGACACGACCAACGCCGGCAGGCGGTCGGCTAATTCCAGCACGCCATGCTGGACGGCCTGGGCCGGGGTGCCATCGACAGCATAAGCGGTACAATCTACCGGGAGTGTGGGCATCACGGTCTCTGCCGGGTAAATCTTGCCTTCACTGGCGACCGGCATACTGCGCCCCATGCCTGATTGTTGCTCCCTGGGGGCCACCACCAACAACTCACCTAGATCCTGGAACGCCCGCACCAATGCCCATAATCCTGGTGATTGAATACCGTCGTCATTGGTAAAGAGAATGATAGGCTTTTGCATGATGCGTCGCTCTCTGTTGATTGAATCAAAAGTTTTCGTAGTGTAACAAAGATCAGTTAACTACAAATTAAGCTTTCTAAATATCACGATAACGAATCACGCTCAAATGACGACATCACCTGGGCGCGAAATCTGCGTCAGGAATTGGGTGACCTGCCACGCGAAGACTTCCGGGACTTCGATATGGGGGACGTGGCGCACGTCAGAGATCAATTCCAGCTTGGAGCCTGGGATGTGTTCGTTCAGGCCTTCGGCGATGATGCGCGGCGTGATCGAGTCTTCCTGCCCCCATAGCAACAATACCGGCACCGGCGGGAATCGTTTTTCTGGCTTGGGCATGGTGGTCAACCCGCGCATCAACCCGGCCAGCGCATCACGCTGGGCCTGCACCCGCCCGACGATCTCATCAGTTAGCAGGGCGTCATCACCAAACAGGGTGTCCAGGTTGCTACGGCTCACGGTGGAACCGGCCAATCGTTTGTAAAAGAAGCCGCCTACACCAGGCGTCGCCGCGATGATCTTGGCGCATCCCGGCACACTGGGGATCGTCCCGCCGTTTACCAGAACCACCGCCGGGATGCGCTCCGGGTGGTAGGCCCCTAAAAGCCGGGCTGTCAGGCCACCGCCGAACGAATTACCAACCGCGACCGCGTCATACAGGCCGAGCGCGTCCAGCAGGGCGATAGCCCACGCCACCAGGGCTTCGCCGCTGATAGTCGGCAACGGATCAGAGACACCGTAACCGGGTAGATCAGGCGCGACGAGATAATAATCTTCCGAGAGTTGGTTCATCGCTTCTGACCAATGCATCCAGGCATCACCTAGATGACCGTGTAACAACAGCAGACATTTGCGCCCTGGCACGCCAGCTTCATAGTAATGAACGGTTTTTCCGGCAACATCAATTTGGTTCTCTGAGATGGGCATGATGCGTTCCTCAATTGGTAATAAATTGGTTCTGTTGGAGCCAATGAGTCAACTGGGCGATAGTGGGTTCGGTAATCATCGGGCCGCGATCAATGCCGCGTGGGCTGGCCCCCGGTTCGAGCGGATCAAACGCCCGGTACGGCTCAAGCTGGCCCGGTTGTGTGATGACCAGCGTCGGGACGGAGCGAAAACCCGTCCAGGCCAGCACACGGTTGAGCGCGGCATCGTCTTCATCAATGAAGATCTCTCGATACGGGATCTGATGGTCTTCCAACACACGCCGGGCCAACGTCACGAACGGACAACCGGATGTGCGCGAATACATGAGCAGGTCTTTATTCATTGGATTCACCTGTTGGGTTGGCGGTCAGGGTAGGTGCGGGTGAGGGGACAGCTTCCAGGCCGGGTGCATCCGGGTTCAGGTAGCAGGAGATACCGTCCACAATGGCCTGGGCCAGCAGATCCGGCTGAGTGGTGAGAATCTCGCGGTCATCACGCATGAAGCCTAACTCCAGGATGACGCCGGGTGTGTTGATGTGGATTTCTCGAAAGATGTGATAATCGGTCATATCTCGCGTCAGGCCGAAGCGTTGCGGCAGGCCGGTGGATTGACCGTAAGCGGTGGCGATGCACTCCATTAGGAACGCATCCGGCCCATCAGTTGGGCGGGCCTCCGCCTGAGAGACGAGAAAGCCGGAGACAGGTTCGCCGTAATCACGGCAATCGTTCGCGTGGATGGACACCAGCGCGTTCGCCTGATAATCATCCAGCCGCACGTCGAATTCTTCCAGCAGATCGACAGTGTAGCCGCGCTCCCGCAGGGTGCGCCAGACGCGCTGAGCGACCGCGAAGTTAATCTCATTTTCGGTCAGGCCATCCGGGCAGGTCGCGCCGGGGTCATTTTCCGGTCCCATATGCCCGGAGACGATGCCGATGCGGATCATGTAATTAGGGGTTGGGATGGCGGTGGGTACTGCCGCCGGGGCGTTGTTTCCGCTTACATTTTGCACATCTGGCGTGCCCACCCGGCCCACCTGAGCGCGTAGATCACTCGGCAACGAATCCGGCGATGTACTCCAACTTAAGATCGTCGCGATCAACCCGCCGGAGACGACCACGATGAACCAGCTAAAGATGAACCCACTCAGCATCCCACTACGGCGTTTCTGCCGTTTTTGGCGTCTACGGCGCAAGCGACGGATCTTCTGTGCTTCCAGCGTGGCCCGGCGGCGTAATTCGGCCTCGCTCATGGGCGGGATCTCCTGAGCGATGGCTTCGATCACGTCATCCGGGATCGGCTCCTGATTTTGGTCAGCGGCGGCCCGGCGCATCATCTCCATGAAGATGACAGAAGCCGGTGGCTCGCGCTGTTCATTTGCATCGGACATAATCTGAAAATACCGTCTCGATCATCTGCTTCTCATTCTACACGATACTATAGGCGAATCGCTAACCTGAGGTCTGGTGATTTGATGGTTTGTTTGGAATAATGAGCAAGGTTTAGACGGTATTGGAACGTTGGCGAATGGAAAATCGGATTTCCGCCGCAGAAAATCTCATCATACAGGCTGATGCTGACCAGTGGCAGTTGTTCCAGTATGATGAATTGGGTACGGAGCGAGAACAATTACGCATCTTCCGCGATGAACCGTTACGCTTCAGCGCAGATTTCGCGCTGACGCGACGACTACCCGCCGCCGGCAAGCTTCCGGCCAAGTACGTCCGGCAGGTTGTGTTGGGGTGGTCACCCGGAGACCAGGCCTGGCACCTGGGTTTGTTGCTGGCAAGTGACATCGCCGGCATACGCGGGAGCCGCTGGTGTGAGATCGCCAACTGGCCGGAGCCGGACCCGGTGGTATTCGAAGACCTGGCGAAGCAGGCCGGGCGTGACCTGGCGACGGTGTTATCGGTGCCGTTTAGCGTGGTGCCGCCCAAACCCGGCCAGCAAGCCCCACCAGCAGAACCAGCTCAATTGCCCGATTTGCCGATTAACATCGGGACCTGGACGCTGGATCAAGCCGGGGAGGATCTGATCGAATTGCGGCGGG
>DAOTTZ010000140.1:0-114729 GCA_034437535.1 Anaerolineae bacterium
GTCTTCGCGGCTTAATTCGGGGGGACATGTAGGATACTTTGACATATTGCTATTCTCTACCCATTGTTCCAATTTGCCAAGTCACTCTTTTCACCCACCTGAGTAGTTACAAACGGTGCGGTAATTTTCCCACCGGTTGAGGATCGTCTGCCAGCTTAAGCCAGCCTGGGTGCCTTCCAGGATGAGCATTTCAAACCACAGATGGTCATCATGCACCGGGACGCCCCATTGTGCGTCATGATAGGCGATCATCAGCGGATCATTGCCCGCCCATTCACAGCGTATTGTCATATGAACAACCTCAGCTTTTCAAAGTCTTGTTGGAGTATGTCTTTTTTGGTCGGTTGGTAGATGGCGACCGCCGGATAATACATCGGCACGATGTGAACTTCGCCGTAAGATCCTTCGACCTTCATCAGCTTGCCGTGTAGCTGGCTGATCTTGCCGCCTTTGTCCTCTGCATTGAACTTCTGCAAGATATAGTGCATGGCGAAGCGACCAAGCGGCGCGATAACCCTGGGTTGGACGATTGCCAACACACGGTCTAAAAAGGGGGCGTAAAACGCGATTTCATCCGGGTTGGGGTCACGGTTCTTCGGTAGACGATCCATCACGACGTTGGTCATGTAGACGTCTTCCCGCTTGAGCTTGAGACCGTCTAACATTTCCATCAACACCTTGCCGGATGGCCCCTGGAAGGGTAAGCCACTTTCCGCGTCATATTTGCTGGGGGCTTCGCCGATAAACATGATGTTGACGTCCGGCAGGCCATCACCCAGGATGGGAAAGTAACGGTTATCCACCCGGAACTCGTACAGCGGCGATTCCGTCGCGCCGACCAACTCTACCTGCAAGGCTTTGAGCGCGTCTTGCTTCTGCTGGCGTACTGCCGGGTCAGTCTTGGGGGGCGCACCGGGGGAATGCCGCCGGATCACATCCAGCAAGCGAGCGACATCATCGGTAAAGCTCTCATGCCGGATGGTGATCGCGTTACGCCGGGCCAGCGGGCGCAGTTCCTCTGGTAGTGTGTCTGGCGTAGGCATAGTCGCCCGCCCGACTAAAACCGGGATGATCGGCTTGCCCTGTTTGATCGCGCTGGCGATCTCGATGCGCACGAAATCGTTCCATTGGTGCAGGCGGTTGGTGCCGTCTTCGGTTTCAAAGGTCAGCCAGCGTGGACCAATCGCCGCCAGGAAGACATCGCACCGGGCGACAGCTTCTTCCAGCACATCGACAAAATCTTCCCCAGGGTCGATGTTCTGCACATCCATAAAGAGATGATCCGGCGGGATTTGTTGGGCGAGATGATCGTACAAACGCCCGACATAGCCCTCGCTATCATCGCGGCGGTAGTTGATAAACACACGGCTCATCAGTTGTCCTCACTTCTGTAGGGTAAAGGTGGGTTGATGCGGCACGACTCCGGTATGTCGTCCAATTCGTCGCCGCATTCCGGGAACCAGGAGTCTTCGAAGTCGATCAAGATGTCGATCACCTGCCGGTCAGGATGTTGCGCGATGAGTGACTGGCGCACGTTACCACCTGGCATATGGTTCCATGCCACGATGATGTCGTTTTCGAAGTAAGGATCGGTCAGGCCCATTAAGGTGCCGGTGCCGCGCCATGCCAGGTTCGCGTCATCTGCCAGCGTGGCGATGACCAGAACGGGTTGATCGCCATCACGCTGTTCCTCAATGCGTTCGATGACGCGCTCTGCGACACGGTTAAATTGATAAAGCACCCCGATGCGCGGCAGACTGTAGGCGATCAAACTATAACCCAGGATCAGCACCAGTGGCGCACCGATGAGCCAATACCCGCGCTGGTCGAAGCGATTGACCAACTGCCGGCCCAGATAAGCGAACGGTAATGCACCGATAATGCTCAACGCGGCGATCCCTTCGTGATAGTAGCGCGTGCTGTACCGTTGCGAGCCGACCCAGTAGGCGAGATGCGCCAAAATCAACATAAGTGCGACCATAAACAGAAGCCACGTCCAGCGGGCGGTTTCCGCCTCTTGCCGGAATGCCAGGATTAGAATCGGCGCGAGGATCAACGCGATGCCGCCACCCAGCCAGAGCCAGAGCGGGGTAAAGGCTGGATCTACCAGAAACGCCGCATCGCGTAGCGGGGGCAACACGAACCATGCAAGCGTGACGGTCGTCAGCCCTAACAGCCAGGCATGACGCCGGAACCCGACATATAACCCGGCGATGACCGCAAAAAAACTGAGGCCGAGTAACCCCGCCGGGTAGTAATTCTGGCTGGTCAGATAATGGCGTATCCGTTCATCGGGCATATCTTGCATGTTTGCCGGTAAGATCAACCCGTCGTCGGTGCGCTCCACCACCCAGCCGAATAAATCCGCCGCCATTAGCGACAGATCAAACCGGGCATGGCGTACCCCTTTGACGATGGTATGACCACTGCGCCCGTACTCACCGGCTTCCCCGAACCCGATCCGGTCATATTCCCAGACTTCGGTATAAAGTTCGAGCCGAATTTCGTCAGTCGCGGCATAATTGAACAACAAGACGCTACTGCCCAGGGTCAGGGTGATGACTCCCAGGATCGCCAGCGGTGTGAAAGTCGCCAGCAAGCGCGGCCAGCGGTCTTCCGGTGGTCGTCCCGCCTGGATCAACCGTAACAGGCTGTAAAGGATCAAGGGGATGCTGATCGCGGCGGCGGTTAACGGGCGGATGACGACCAATATACCCAGCGCAACCCCGGCGACCACGCCCCAACGTCGAGCCGCCTTGCCGCGTGTAATCCGCCAGTATGCATAGACGAATAACAGGGTGAAAAATAATGCGGCGGAGTGAGCCATCAGCGTTCCGTTTTGGAGCAAAAACATCGGGGAAAACGTCAGTAATCCCGCCGCAATTACCCCGGTCAACCGGTCGAAGATCTCTCGCCCTAACCGATAGGTGAGCGCGACCGTCAGCAGGGCGAAGAAGCCATTGATGACCCACATCTGGCCGGTGTGAATGCCGAGCGCGAGTAGTGCCGGCCAGCCGGGGGTGTACTTGCCGAAGCGATGGCCGCTATCCCAATATGAGACGACGAAGGGTTGCCAGAAGGCGCGAGAGTTTTCCGGGATGTCGGTTACGATCTCACCATCAGCGAAGACACGAGCCTGATACAAGTAGGCTAGCTCATCCTCCAGGTGGGGCAACCGTTCGAAGACATTTCGGCTGATGCTGGCCGCCAGAGTCAGGCTGATGAAGGCCAGCACAAGCACAATCCATTGGTCAATACTGTGTCTTTTTTGTGTCATGCCTATGATTATAGGCATAATTGCAGGCTTCGCGTATGCTGTATTTTGGGCTTGGCACACTTTCACTCGTCTTTTATAATGCAATCGTTTCGTAAAAAGATCATTTCCCTGTAGCCTCTCAACATACTTGAGAGGTTATCAGCGTTTGTAGAGGACGACAGACCATGAAAGTAATCTTGCTAGACTATGTATACAAGCACGGGGTCGCCGGAGAGGTGATCGACGTAGCGGATGGCTTCGCTCGTAATTACCTGATCCCGCGTAAGTTGGCCGTTAAGGCCACCCCCGGCGAGCTAAACCGCGCCGCCAAGCTCCGCGAGCAGGCCGCCGCCAAGCGGGCCGCGCTGGAAAATCGTATGAACGAACTGGCACTTAGCATTGATGGTGTCGAGCTAATCTTTGGCCGGCGGGCCGCTTCTACCGGTAAGCTGTTTGGGTCTGTGACCACGCAGGAAATCGCCGACGCCTTGCTGGAAGAAACCGGCGTAGACATTAACCGCCGCCGGATCAGTGTTCAGTCTCTGCGTGAGCTGGGTGAGCATGACGTCGCCGTTCGCCTGGGGACGGAGACCGCCCCGATCCTCAAAGTCATCGTGGTGCGTGATGACGAACTGATGGAGTTCCTGGCGGCGCGTGAAGCGGCAGAAAATGTGGAAGAAGCCCTCGAAGAAATGGGGGAAGAGCCAGCAGAAGCGATCGAGCTGACAGAGGCTGAGGCCGCTGGTGAGGTGGAGATCGCCCCGGAAGAAGATGACACCGGCGAGCCGCAACCCGTCGCAGAAGAGGCACCCGCCACCGAGGAGCCGACATCCGAAGAAGCAGACCCTGAAGAACCCCAGGCGTAATCTGCGCCTTCTCTCTACCTACAGGGATGACCCCGTCGGCGTGCCGCATGGGGTCTTTTTTTAGGATAACGCATGGATTCGTATTCGCTTGGACGCTACTTACGCGAGACGCGAGAATCGCTTGAGCTGACGCTCGATGATGCCGTCTCGACGTTGAAGATTCGCCGGCGAATCCTGGAAAACTTCGAGCAGGGGGATTTTAGCGTTGAAGGGGCTTCTACCGTCCAGATTCGCGGCTTCATCCGCAATTATGCGCGGTATCTTCAGCTTGATGAAGCCCTGATCATCCAGTATTACGAGTCGGCGTCGCTTAATCAGCGCAATGCCGGACGCCGCAGACGCCGCCGCAAGCGCGACAATAGTGAATCACTCCCCGCCGCACCGAGTAAGACGGATACAGACCCGACCCTGCCCCGTGTTACACTGGGGGAACAACGCGAAGCCGGTCGCCAGCGCATCACCAGCTTGCTGAGTACGTTCGCCGCGCTATTGGTCGGCGTGGCGGCCCTGGCGGTGATCTTTTTCGTCGTCTTGCAGTTGCTCGATGACTCTGAGAGCTTTATCCCGGAAGAGTCGTCAGACATCTTGCAGGAATTACCGCCCACGCCGACTCGTACCATCGCGCCGACGTTTACACCCGTCTTGCAGATTACCGATGTACCGGCGATCCAACAAGATTACACCGGTACCGGCGTCGCTGTCACGGTTGATGTCCGTCAACGGGCCTGGATGCGTGTGATGATTGATGGCGCGGAACAATTGGCGGAATTGGTCGAACCGGGCGAACTGTTAGAATACACTGCACTGGAAACCATCATGCTTGAATCATCCAATGCCGAAGCACTGAATATCATCTACAATGGTGAGCAACAGGGCACTTTCGGGGCGCGTGGGCAGGCCGTGATGATTACATTTACCGTCGATGACCTGGATATTCAGACCGGGCCTGGCCCAGGGCCGACATCAGCATTTACACCCACACCCAGCCCGACCGGGGCCGACATCGCCGCCACCGTCATCACCGGGCAGACGCCGACTGTGACGCCCGCGTTCAGCCCGACGCCAAGTGATACCCCCCCGCCAACTGCGACGCCCATCAGCACAGATCCACCCGCCGGGGCACCGTCTACCGGCGGCGACCCCTCTATGAATCCCACCCAACCGGGATCGGCGGGCAGTGCCGCGCAACCCGCGCCGGTGGTTGATACCGAAACGCCGGTGCTAGATCCAACGGTGGCACCGCTGAACCCGACACCGCTACCGACGAATACCGCACCGGCCACCAGCACACCATCACCGCCGCCAACGAACACCGCCCTACCGACGACCACACCGACCGAGACTCTGCTCCCGACCACGACGGCCATTTTGCCGCCGCGTATGCCTAATATCACCCCGACTGCAACCAAAGAAGGATAACTCAGCGTATGAAGAACCAATATTTTCTCGTCAGCCTGGGCTGTAGTAAAAATACCGTCGATTCCGAAAGCATCGCGCAGATACTCAACCAGAACGGTCTGCGCGGGGTGGGGGATCCCGATCAAGCTGAGGTGATGATCGTTAACACCTGTGGCTTTATCGACGCCGCCAAGCAGGAGTCGATTGATGTGTTGAAGGAACTGGTAGAGGCCAAACGCAACGATCAGATGGTCATCGCCGCTGGATGCCTCAGCCAACGCTACGGCCATGATCTCGTCCAGCATGTGCCCGGCCTGGATGGTGTGATCGGCACGCGCCGCTGGATGGACATCTTCGACCTCATCAAACGCTTGCGAAACCGCAAGCACCCGGAACCGCTCTATCATCTGCCCACTGAGGCGCACACGGTCGGGCTGGATGAGCGGGGCGTCCTTCGGGCCAGCATCCAGGGTGCCAGTGCTTATCTCAAAGTCGCGGATGGATGCCGCCGCCCCTGTGCGTTCTGTGCGATCCCCAAGATCAAAGGAACAGCGGTCAGCCGTCCGCTGGAGCAGATTGTGGCGGAAGCGGCCCGCCTGCAAACGATGGGCGTCAAGGAGTTGTTACTCATCGCGCAGGATACCACCGATTACGGTCATGATTTAGGCATGAAAGACGGTCTAGCGCAACTGCTTGATGCTATCGTAGCCGGTGCCCCGGATGTTCCCTGGATCCGTGTGATGTATGCATATCCCGGTTACGTCACGCCGCGTATGATCGAAACGATGGCCCGCCACCCGCAGATCTTGCCGTATCTTGATATTCCGCTCCAACACGGCCACCGCGAGACACTCAAGCGGATGCGCCGCCCGGCCAAGATTGAATGGGTTTATGAGACGTTGGACAAATTGCGGACGGCGATGCCGAATCTAGCAGTACGCACGACCTTCATCGTCGGTTATCCTGGTGAGACAGACGAAGAGTTCGACGGCTTGATGCGCTTTGTCGATGATCTGCAATTCGACCGGGTTGGGGCGTTCCAGTATTCGTATGAGATCGGCACGCCAAGCGCGACCTTGCCCAACCACGTCCCGGATGATGTCAAACAAGAGCGTTGGGAACGCCTGATGGAACTTCAGCAGGGCATTAGCCTGGCAAAGAATCAAGCATTTGTCGGCCAGACGCTTGATGTGTTGGTCGAGGGGCATGGTGAAGGTGAAGATGAAGACGGTAACCCGACCGGTGATTTGCTCAGCCTGGGCCGCAGTTACCGCGATGCACCGGAGATTGACGGGTATGTGATCGTCGAGGGTGCGTTACCGGTTGGGGAGATTGTCCCGATCCGGGTGACGGGTGCGACGACCTATGACTTAATCGCCACTGTTGATACTGCCGGGCCGGTCGTCATCCAGCCAGGGCAGGTCATCAGCGACGGCATGATTAACCTGGATGATGTGCAATAACACGGCGATTGTCATCCCCGCGCCAATGGGATAATCATGTTATCCGGGGTGGTCATCAATTGTATCGTGTTGCTTGTCTTCTGTGCGGTTTTCAACTTTGTGGGCACGCTGGCCGCGCCGTAGCGCAAAATGATCGAAATCACGCACCACATAGGCGTTGGAAAAGGTCTCGCGGGCTTCCTGGATGAGATCACGTTCCCTGTAACGGCGGGAGACATGGTTGATGAGCAGTGAGTTGACGTTGGCTTCACGCGCCAGGATGCCTGCTTGCCGGGCGGTGATGTGACCAAAGGCGGCGGCTTCTTCTACTTCGGAGTCGAGAAATGTCGATTCGATCACCAAAACATCGGCACCATACGCCGGTTCGATCAAGTTGTCGATGCGTCCGGTATCACCGATGTAAACCAGCTTGGAGCCGCGTTCTTCCGGGCCGAGTACCATTTCCGGCGTGATCGTTCGCCCGTCATCCAGCGTGACTGTCTCCCCGTTTACCAGGCGTCCGCGTTCTGGCCCGGCAGGGATGCCCATCGCCTCTGCTTTATCGGCCAGGAAGGGCCGGTGATGATGCTCCTGGAAGATGTAACCAAAGTTACCCGCGCCGCGATGATGAACCGGGAACGCCTCGACCGTAAACTGCTTGGTGGCGATCAATTGGCCCGGTTTGACGTCAATCAGATGAATCGGGATCGGCGGGCGTTCGTTCCTCAGCACGACGCCATAGATCAACGCTTCGATGCGATCTAACGCTGGTTTGCCACCCCAGATCTCGATTTGTTCAATGGCTCCTTCCCAGCGGACAAAGGTAGATAACAACCCCCCCAGGCCCAGGATGTGATCCAGGTGAGCATGGGTAATTAAGAACTTGTCCATCTTCTTAAAGCCCAGGCCGCTTTTAAGCAATTGACGCTGGGTGCCTTCGCCACAGTCGATCATAAATCGATGTTCCCCGGCCAATACCACACTGGATGACAACCCGCGATGGATTGACGGCGCAGAGGCCGAAGTCCCCAGAAAGATAATCTCAAACATAGGTTATGGTGTACCCGCTTCTACGGTGATTGTGCTTAAGAATAGCCGGGTGCCGCGTTCCTGTCCACCGTCCAGCACGGCCAGCCGCGCATCGTTACTGTCCTGGTACCCGCCGATTGAAATCTGATAATCACCCGGTGGCAGGGCTTCCGGTAAAATGACATCGGTGATCTGTAAGAAGACATCACGATCACGGAGCAAGCGCGGGTTAAGATGCAAGACATCGGTATTCGCCGGTGGGCTTGCACCTGGATCAGACAGAATATGCGTAAACAGCCGTAAATCCGGCGGGACTGCCCCCTGGGTACGCCAGTAAGAGATCACCCGTAGGGTCTCAGTCTGGGTGTAGGTCTGTGGCCCATCAACCTGATAACCGAGCAGAGTCAGGTTCCCGCCGAAACTGACCGGAGTCCGGATCGGCGTCTCGGCAGATCCGCCAGCTTCCGGTGCATAACTCACACTTGGCGCACTGACGAATTCCCCCAGCCGGTCGGCCAATGCTTGCTCCACATGGATGGATAAAATACTCTGTGAGGGCAGATCTGGCGACGTCAAGAGGGAGCCATAGGCCAACCACTCGCGGATTTCCGGGTGGGCTTCCGTTAAGATGTTGGGATCGGTCAAGATGATCTGTTGTTGGTCGCCACCGTTGGTCATGACCATCGCCCGCAGACAGTTGACATAACGCAAGTTCGCGCCTTGTTGCCGGTTGAGCATCAGCGAAAATAACTGTGCGTCAGTCAGTGTTGGGGAGGTTGGACTTTGATCTGCACGCCAGCCACACACCACCGTCGGGATGTCACCGGCTGTACGGTCGGTGTAACTTGCCAATTGGGCCAGTCGAGATCGAAACGCCTGCTCTACCGCTGGTAGATCACGCCAATTGGTGAACAAATCATTCGACGTCCACAGCGTATTGCCAATCACCAGGAGCAACAGCCCGACTGCACTCAAACGGCGAAAACTCGTCGGCAAGCTGGCGTATAACGTCGTGACCCCGACCGCAAAGAACAGGGCCAATACCGGCAAAATCGCCGCATAGTTGATAAAGTTGGGGGCTTGATCTGAGAATAAGAAGATCGGGCTGAGGACAACCATGCTGATTAATAACAGCGCATGGCGGGGTTCACGCCAACGCCAGATTGACACGCCAATGCCACCGACCAATAACAACGCACTGAAGGGATCAAACAAGGGACGACCGGGCAGATTATGCAGGGCGTCCTCGTCACCACGTAACACCAACCCACTGACTCCGTCAACGACTGCTTGCGCCGCAAAACGGGGTTCATCGCTTAAAAGACGCTCCACACCCCCCAGGGCAGGATTGCGAACCGACGATACCAGATAAGGAATGCTCATGATAATCAACACGAGCAAGGTAAAGCTGATGTAGCTCCACCGCCGCTGAGAGACACCATGCCGCACGCGCACCAGATAGAGGATAAACAGCAGGCTGAAGATCAAGATCAGTAATCCCGCCGGGTGGATATACGCCGCTGAACCCAGTACAAAGCCCAACATCGCGGAGACACTGGTGGTGTTATTGCGGATGCGCCGCCGCCGGTAGATGGGAAATGCGACCGAGAGCAGTAATAAAACTGCCGCGACAAAGGCCGGGATCATGCCTTCGACGAGAATCTGCCGAGAGAGTAAGACCGGCCAGAAGCTCACCGTGATCAACCCGGCGGCACAGAGACCGCCCAGGTAACCGGTCAGGCGACGGGCGACAGCGTAAGTCATCGCAGTTGTCAGCAAGCCGATCCAGACTGCGAATAGGCGATAACCAAGCGGCCCATTGCCAACTGCCGATGTGACGACCATCGCCCCGATGTGATACAAGCCTTCGCGGCCTTCGTCACCCAGGTCATAGAAGACTTCTACGTTGCCAGCCCGCACTGTTTCTGCAATGCGGATGTTGATGATCTCGTCGTCGCTCAGGCCGGTTGGCAGGCTCGTTAGTTCCCACATCCGCAGAGAGGCGGCCAGGAACAAGATCAGTGTGATGATAACAAAGCTCAGACGCTCCGACATGATCGATCCTTTCTGCTTGCTAGAGGACGCCAGCCCAAGCACTGAAGCCCAGGACGGCTATTCCCAGCAGGGTATTGAGCCACGTCAGGCGGATCTCGCGCTGTCTTAGCCGTGACCATACCTCTGGGTTGCCTTTTTCGCGTTCCAGGAGCAAGCTGTTACGCTCCAATGCCGGGAAGATCCCATACTGCATGATGACACCGATGCCGATCATCCCGATGATCGCGATATGCTTCATCAAGATGACCACACTCCATGTATTGCTGAAATCCAGCAGGCCGTTGTAATTCTCGTCCAGCGACATCTGGAACAACCCGGTGACGATCAAGACGACCAGACAGAGGTTACCCCAGGGCGTGAACCGCTGACGAAACTGCCCTAATACGCTATAGAGAGCCGGGGTATCTGCCAGGGTGCGCCGCACCGCCGGCCACACCAGCACCGTCGTGATGACCAACCCTCCCACCCAGATGACCGTTGCCAGCAGGTGGAAGAAAAGGCTAATTGCAAGGATTGTACTCTGGGGCAACGGCGGATTCCTCCGGGTTACGGGCGGGTAAGACGTTTTCACCGCAGATCTTTGGCATCTGGGCTAACCCGGCGAAGGCCGGTCGCATCGGGCCTTCTGGCTCGTTGAGTGCCCACCAGTATTCTTCGTCTTCTGGCGTCCAGAATTGCTCTGCCAGGTAAATAGTAGAAATCAACCCGACCCAGGGCCGCCAATTCTCTGCCGCATAAGTATACGCGCCGACCAGATACTCGCGCTGTTGCGCTTCTGTCACCGCATGCCATTGGTATTCCGGGTGAACCTGGTCAGTCGTATAGCCGAGTTCTAAGATCGCGATCTGACGCTTGGCATCATCGTTTTCGATCATAATCTGGCGCATGTCCTCCACCCGGCGGAAGGTCGCCCAGCGTCCGCGTCCGTCGGCTTCGGCTTCGTCCGGCCCGTAATCCGGTGGTTTGCCCCATCCCGGCGCATGGACGCCGACGACATCAACGTACTGCTCGAAGCCAGCATCATACATGGCTTGCAAGTAAATGTCATCAGCATGAGCGGTATCGTCATAATTGCCGGTGGGGGATAGGCCAGCAGAGATAATGATCGCGTCGGGGTCGGCCTGACGGATGCCATCACTACAGGCCGCCAACAATGCGACGTAATCGGCGGCATTGGGCGGACGGTTACCCCATTCTCGCGTTAGGTTTGGTTCATTCCAGACCTGATACGCCGCGATCCGTCCTTGATACCGTTGGGCCAGGGTGCCACAATATTCGCCGAATTCTGCCGGGTCATCCGGTGGCGCGTCAATGTAATCACTGCTCACTTGCGGCGGCAGGCTAGGATGCGCCCAATCTGGCGCATTGCTAAGCCGGGCGACGATGTGCAGATTTTTCTCGTTCGCCATCGCCACGATTTGATCGGCAATCGTCCATTTCCATTCGTCATCGCGCAGTTCGATGTCTTGCCAGGCGAAGGTCTGCTTGATGTGCGTAAACCCCATCAAGCGCGTCCATTCCATGTGCAAGGGTGCGGTCGTCGCGGTATCCCACCAGGCGAAGGTTTGCACGCCATAGGTCAACGAGGTGAAGTTCGGCTGTGTGATGGCCCCGGCTTGAAACGGGTCATCATCACCCCGGCCACACCCGGCGGCTAAAATTAAAACAAATAACAAGGCCAGGGCATAGGCCCCGACCTTGTGTATCAAACTGGTTGGCATGAGTCTACGAGTTCTCCGCCACCCACTGCGCGACGGCATCATACGCCGGACGTTTGACAAAATCCGGGCCGATCAGCGAGTAAGGGGTGTTGTCGCTCTGGGTACTCCAACCGGCTTGTGGCCCATAGTTGAGGTTCCAGATGATGGCGATCCACACGTAATCCCATTCTTGCATCAGGGTGAGCGCATCGACCGTGAATTCGGCTTGTTCTTCCAGCGTGTTATCCAGCGCGAACTCGAAGTTCGGCGGGTAGCCTTCGCCCAGGCCATCCATCGTCGCCCAGCCGAACTCTGTGATGCATAGTTTCTGGTCGCCCCCGGCAACAGCGATCTTGTTGGCATACGTTTCCAGCGTACTGCGGAAGCTCCAGCTATGATGTGGGTTATCAAATGGCCCACGGAAGAGAGCCGTTGGGTCGTTGGGGGTGGCATCCCAGGTGAATTGTGGCGCGACATTGTAACCGTTGTGATGAACACCCACACAATCGACATAATTCAACAAGCCAGAAGCGATCATTTCATCGACGTAATCGAAGTCATCAATCGCCCGGACGACGCCGAACTCATCGACAAAGCCACCAGTGGGGGAAGGCGCACCGCTGATGACGATGATCCCTGGGTCGATATTCTTGATAGCCTGGGTGCCAACCTGCACCAATTCTACGAAGTTTGCCGCGCTTACGCCCCCGGCAGACATCCATTCGCGGTCGAGGTTTGGCTCATTCCAGATTTCAATCGCGGCAATTTGGCCGGGATAGCGGTTGACCATGTCGGTCATAAACTCAGCGAATTCGCCGTAGTCGGCGGGCGGGCCTTCAGCTTCCAGGTCAACGCCAGCCTCGCGCGCCCACTCTGGCGCGGCGACGACCGACAGCACAACATTCATGTCGAACTCTTGCGCGTATTCCATCACGAAGTCGAGCTTGGTCCAGTCGTAGACATCCGGTTCAGTCTCGATGCTATACCAGCGCACTTGTTGCTTGAACCAGTTCAGGTTCATGCCCCGGACGTCGTTCATCCAACCCCGTTGAATATCCGGGTTGTAATCGATGCTCTGTTGCACCTGGATGCCGACGTGAAATTCGTCTTTGGTATCGACCGGCAGTGGTTCAACCGTCGGGAGTGGTTGGGACGCCTCGCCGTTGTCCTCACCGGTATCGTCGTCGTCGTCAGATTCTTCAGCGTCCTGATTGCTCCCACCCAGGGCAGAAAGTGGCGTCACGCCGACGGGCGACGCCTGCGCCACATCGACGGGTAAGGCGACATCCTGGCTGGAAGCGGCCAGGGCCTCATCGGTTGGGTTATAGGTCAGGTAAATTGCGAAGAAGACCGCACTGCCAATGACGAAGGTAATCAACGTCCAGACGAAGGCGAAGCTTCGAACCTGTTTTTTTACGGTTTCATTTGTTGCCATATCGGGTTGCATCCTCATTTTCTTATCAGATGATTCTATCCCCCACCAGCCAGTGCCCCACATGCGGGGCAACTGCCATCGGGACGAATTATAGCATAACCTGCCATCGGGTCGGAGTCGTAACGTGTAAAGTCGATGTTCCAGACGATCATCATCGCCACGCGCCCACTCTGGGCGGTGATGGCCGCCGCCTCCGCCAACCATTGCGCTTGTTGTGCGACAGTCACACCGGCGGCCCAGGCAAATGCCGGGGGAAGCGGGCCGAAGCCCTGCGATGAAAGATACCCTAGCTCGGTGATGCACATCGGGAGTTGACCGCCGGTGATCTGCCAGTAGCGGTTGAGCAAGCGTTGCAGGTAGCGCGTGTAATAATCGTCGCCGCGTGGGTCGCCGGTGGTTTGCGTCGGGGAGATAATGCCCTCGTTGTAGTGGACCCCCAGGCAATCGGCATAATTCAAGCCGCCAGCCGCTACAAACTGACGGAGCCAATTATCATCGTTGACTACCAGACCAGGAAAACTGGCTTCCGCACCGGTGGGGGCCGGGGCACCACTGATGACGATGACGTTCGGATTGCGCGACTTAATCGCGTTGTAGGTTTGGGCCAGCAGGGCGGCGTAATCGCCACCGTTAATCTGACCTTCCGGCCATTCTCGCGCCAGGTTTGGTTCATTCCACACTTCGATTGCATCAGCCCCCAGCGCGGCCACTTCCCCAGCATAACGGGCAAAGCCCTGCACGTAGCCTTCTCCACCTGCTCGTACATCATTGGGGCTACCGACCAACCCGATCAAGATCTTAAACCCGGAGCCATGCGCGGTACGGATGGTATTGGCGACAAATTCGGTATTGGATCCAGGGCCATACCGGACCTGTACTTTGATCCATTGCATACCGGCCCCGCGCATCGCCGCCCGTGCCGCGCTATTGCCGGCGGACATCATATGCCCGCCAAGCTCAAACCCGCTGAGATTAAGCGGCCCGACATTGACCGCTCCCGGTTGAGAAAATCCGGCTGATGTATTACCCGTGAAGCTATTGGTAGAGCCTTCGGGCTGAGCCGTCACCGGAACCGGCGTGAACTCCGCCGGGATGAGAGTCGGCGTCAGGGTGGGGAAGGGGGCGGCCGTGCTGGATGGGAGCGCGGTCGGGGTTGCGCTCGGTTGGGCCAGCGCGACGGCCACACTATCACGCGGGCTGACGGCTTCGCCGTCGATGACCTCCACATTGACACTGTAATTCCCTTCCGGCGCATCCAACGTGACGACGACATCGGCGTTAAAGCCAGTGACGAAAGATTGTACTTCTCCCTGTTCCCCCTGGATATGCCAGCGGAGTTGCAGGGTCGTCGTGCTGGCACCGGAAGCCCCGCCGGCCTGGAATGTGGCGACTTCTGCGACGATGCCGGGTGCCAGGTCATCGGCCAGCAGGTCATCGAACGCGAAGCCTGCGATATTGTAACTGGCTAACAAGCTCATCCGATGGTGCAAGGCGCGGCCTGTAGTCAACCACATCCGGCTTACCGGTTGGTCATCAGTGTTGAAGTAATCCACAAAAGGCGTCTGGGCGATCTCATCACTACCGGGGAGCGCACGCAGTCCATCCAACCGCAAGCGGAGCAAGTCACCGGGGCGCATGGTCGGGCCACTGCCATTGACCATCACATCGACATCTCCCAGGTTATCCAGCGCATCGCTGTACCCAATGCGGGAAAGACGGTCGTTCTCTGCCTGGACTGAAAGCGCGTGCAAGCCCATGATGATCTTCGAACGTGGAATCTCCCGTACCAGCGCGGTCAGTTCTGTGGCGATCAGGCCGTCTGGCGCGTACAGGGCCGGGTCGATCCCGGTTGAGATTTGAATCAGATCGGCATGTGTGCCCAGGTTCTGCCGGTCATAGGCCGGGGTCGGCGTCAGCGGGATGACGACGCCCAACGACGCGCCGATACCGTCTAGTCGTTCGGCTAGATCCTGGGCGAATGTGCTGTAATCGTCGCGATGTTCCGCCGTCAGTCCGCGATAGTCGATGAATACGCCGTCATAATTACCAGCGGTGACGAAATCAATGATGTGTTCGATATGATCCGCCCGCCGGAATGGATCGCGCAAGAGGGTATCCACCGTGCCGGTGTCAATAGCGCGGAGGTCACTATAGTTGCGAATGACGGGGAGCAGGGCGTAATCCGCGAAGCTGGCAAACCCCGGGGCCAGGTTGCCGGTCAGGGTGGCGTCGGCGTCGGTCGGTCGGATGCCAACTGGACTCAGAATCGTCGTAACCTGTTCGGCGTCATCGTGCAGGGTCTGGCCGAAGCCGAGTTGCGTTATCACGATGGGGGTGCGTGTGTCTGCCTGAAATAATCCGACGCGCTCCGGCATAAAATCGAGCGTAGCCGTCAGGCTGTCGTCATCCGGTTCGACGGTCGAGGGTAGAAACCGCCAGATCTGCCCATCATGCGCGTAGATGTCCAGCAGGGCTGGCTGTGCCTCATCTAGCAGATGAAATTGTAGCTGTGCGATTGCTGGTGGTGTGCCACTTGTAGCTACAGCCATGATCGCGCCGATGGGCATGGTACCCTCCGGCGGGATGAGGTCATCACGTTCGGTGAGCGCGACCGCGAAATCTGCGGTCAGGGCGTCTGGGTCCACGCGGAATGTCAACGCGGGTTCGCTGATGAGTGTCTCTGTGCCGCTGGTATCGATGCCTTCGACAACCCGCATCACGACGGCTTCCGGCTGATTGGCGGTCAGTGACTGATAATCCAGCATTTCGGACGATATACTGCGCGGCAAGAGTACGATGCCGATGCCGAGACCAGCCACCACCAGGATGACGACGGCATAGAGTAGGTAAGAGGGGCGGCGTCTGTTCTGGGTGGAATTATCTTGCATCAGGCGGTTGCCTCATACTGATTTGATTGAGGGGGGAACAGGGACGGCGTTCACCGTCCCTGCATCATGATCCAGGTGGATCACGTTAGTTTGCTAGCGCGTTACAGGCCGGGCAGGTGCCATCCGGGCGGATCAAAGCGTAACCGGCCATCGGGTCTGCGCCGTAATTGCGGAAGTTCATGTTCCAGATGATGACCAGGCGCACACCGCGCCGCGCCGCGTAGTTCATCGCACCATCAACCCAGGCCGCTTGTTGTGCCAGGGTTGTCCCCTGTGCCCAGGCAAACCCAGGTGAAAGCGGCGGGTAACCCTCTGGCGTTAAGTATCCCAATTCGGTAAAGCACAGCGGAATCCGCCCGCCGAAGGCACCGGAATACACATCAATCATCGCGGGTAGATAACGGGTGTAGTAACCGCTGTTGCCGCGTGGGTCGCCACTGCGGGCTGTCGGCGGTAGGATGCCTTCGTTGTAATGGACGCCGACGCAATCCATGTAATTACCCGCACCGGCGCGGGCCATCCCGGCCAGGTAATTGTTATCGTTTACCACGCGGCCAGGGAACGCGGCTTCGGCCCCGGTGGGGGCGGGCGCACCGCTGATAACCAGCACGTTCGGGTTAGCGCGTTTGATCGCAGTGTAAGACCGGCGGAGCAGTTCGGTGTAATCCCCGGCGTTGATGCGCCCGGCGGGCCATTCATGGTCGATATTTGGCTCGTTCCACACCTCGATGGCGTCTGCACCCAGGTTGGCAAGTTGGGCTACAAAATCAGCATATCGGTCGAAGTAACCGTCTTTATAGATGTCTTCCTTGTAACCGACGACCCCCAGCAAAATACGGAAACCATAGGCATGAGCCGTGTTGATGGTGTCGGCCCAGCCGTCCGCGCTCTGGCCGTCGCTCCAGCGTACCTGCTTCTTTACCCAGGTCATCCCGGATGCCGCCATCAGGTTCATTGCGCCATCTTCGAAGCCGGCGATGTGTGCGCCATAACTAAAACCACGTACCGGGGCTGTGCTGGCAACCGGGGCCGGGTTCGTCTGTTCCACGCCGGGTTCCGCCTCTGGCGGTTCTTCAGCCTCTGGGGCCGGTTGTGCCGGGGCCGCGCCTTGCGGCGGTGCCAGAACAAACGGTGTGTCTACCGTGATAATGCGGATGCCGATGATCTCGCTCAGGCTGAGTCCGGTCGGCCCGTTGATGATCCAGCCGACGGTGCCACGTTGTGTGATGCCGCGCACCCACTCGCCGCTCTCGTTGCGTCCGTCAAGGCGGAAGGCGGTGCCGCGCTCAACGGTTCCTAACCGTTCGGCGTCTGCACTGGGCGCACTGCGGATGTTGACGTTCTGGGTGATGGTCACGGTCAGATCCGCAATCCCTTGTTGGGCAAAGGTGATCGTCGAGCCTAAAAGTAAAATCAAGACGATGAGTAAGCTTTTCTTCACAGTTACAGTCCTCATGACATTTTAACCTTAGTCTGCATTGTAGCAGAGGTTATGTGCCGCGCAAAGAGATTCTCGCTTTAGAAAACGGGACGAATGCGGTACACTGCCGCCATGACTGAAACCATACGATACCAAAAAGACGAAAATGGCATTGCCACGATCACCTTTAATCGCCCAGACGCGCTCAACGCGCTGACGCTGACGATGATGGATCGGTTCGCGGCGGTGGTGCAGGATGTAGCACAGGACGACTCGATCCGGGTTATCCTCCTGACGGGCGCAGGGGATTCTGCCTTCAGCAGTGGCGGGGATCTGCGCGAACTGAGTGAACGCCCGACCGAAGCCCAGGCGCGTGAATTCATCACAACGATGGGCGACGCGCTCTACACGCTGGAGCATATCCCGGTACCGGTTATCGCCGCCATCAACGGGTATGCACTCGGCGGTGGGAGTGAAATCGCGGTTGCTTGTGATCTGCGCGTCTGTGATGACAAGGTGCGGATGGCCTTCGTGCAGATCCGCTGGGCACTGACGCCCGGTTGGGGGGGTGGGCAACGCCTGCTACGGTTGGTCGGGTATAGCAAAGCGATGGACTTGATGTTGCGCGGTCATGTGATGCACGCGCCAGAGGTCGAGGCATTGGGCATTGCCAACAAAATCGTGGAGACAGGCACAGCTTACACCCATAGCTACAACATCGCCAAACACATCGCCCAACATCCGCCGGATGCCGTCCGGGCGACCAAGACTCTGCTCCGCGCCGGGTTAGAGCATCCGTATGACGAAGCCCTGCGGATCGAACGAGACTTGTTCCCGCCGTTGTGGGCGGCAGATGAACATTTGCAAGCGGTGGATGACTTCCTGGCGAAGCAACAGCAACGACGCGAAGAAAAGGACGATGGCTCATGAGTGGCTTTTACAGCCGGATCGCCCGCTTTTATGATGCAGAAAATCAGGGTAAGGACGATGACATCGCGCTTTACCTGCGCTTGGCGGAGCAATACGGCGAACCGATAATCGACATTGGATGTGGTACCGGGCGCGTCATGATCCCATTGGCCGAGGCAGGTTACACGGTTAACGGGATTGATAATGAGCAGGCCATGCTGGATCGTGTCGAGCGGGGGATTGCCCACCAGCCAGGGCTAGCGGAGCAACTGGTGTTGCATCATGGTGATGTACGAGATTATAAATTCGCGGAGCCGTTCAAGCTGACGCTGGTGCCATACAACGGCCTGATGCACTTCCACACCCAGGATGAGCAACTGCGCGTCTTACGTCAATTGCGCCGTTGGACGCATGACGACGGCCTGATGGTGCTGGATCTGCCGAACGCTGGCGAGGTCTTCGCCACCGAAGAGACCGATGCGCTGATGTTCGAGCGGACTTTCCTTGAGCCGGAGACCGGCCACATGGTCATGCAGATGTCAAATAGTTATCTTGATCGCACCGCGCAACTGCTCCACGTGACCTGGATCTATGACGAGATCACGGCTGACGGCATCGTTCATCGCACGACTGCGCCATTGCTACTGTACTATTATTTCTTCTCAGAATTGCGCTTGCTTTTGCGGGCGACCGGGTGGCAGATTGAGGCCGTTTTCGGTGATACTGACCTCGGCCCTTATGAAGACGGTTGCGAACGGATGATTGTTTTTGCCAAACCTGAGACGACTTGACGTATCACGGCTGATCCTGGCGATAGTGGTCTTGATGTTGGTCGGATGTGATACATTGACGCCGGAAGTTCCCACGCCAACACCCACCTGGATCTTCAGCGCGCCGACGCTGGAACCGACTCGTGATCCTCTTCGCGCCCGCCCAACTGAACCGCCATTGGTCTTCGGCGGGTTGGGGCAAAACAATCCGACAGCGGCGGCCCTGCCGGCGGATAGTGCGTTGCCGCCCATCGTGGAAGGGGACGCCATCACACCGACACTGCAACAGGTCGCGATTCCACTCCGCAGTGGCGGTGTCATCACAGCGGAGTTACACCAGAATCCACCGGTTGAATTCGAAGGCCAACGCATCAACACGCGCCTGCCAGGGATTTTGTTGATCGGAGAGCGCATCGCCGCCTGGGGCGACTTCCCGGCAAGCCTGCGCGAAGCCGGGTTCACGGTGCTGGTGGCGGATATGGGATCAGCGACGTTCACCGGGGATTTTCAGGATGTGTTCGGCTCGTTGATGGAAGTCGGGACGGTAGATCCAGGGCGTATCGCGGTGATTGGCTCGCGGGCCGGGGCCGACCTCACATTGATCGGTTGTGCCCAGGAACCAGCCTGTGATGCGGTCGTATTGATTAGCCCGCAGAATGCCGAGACCTTGACCAATGTCCTGGGCAATTACAATCCACGTCCGATTTATATCGCCGCCAGCAACGATGACGCGACCGCTTATGAGACCGCGCAAGCTGTCGCGGGGGTTGCCACCGGTGATGTGACACTCGACTTGCCGCTGAGTGCCGGGGAGGGTACCGAGATGCTTAATCAGATGGAACGCCTGACGACCGACATCACCGACTGGTTATCTCAGACGCTGGTGCCGGTCGCGCTTGACGATGGGTTTTAAGCGCGGAGCTTGGCCCCCAGTTGTTTTTCCGCCGCTTTGACGATTTTGTTCCGTAACTTGGCGACTTCTTTATCTTTCAGTGTACGTTCGTCGGTCTGGTAAGTCAGGCTGTAGGCCAGGCTCTTGGTGCCCGTCGGTATGCTATCCCCCTGATAGACATCGAACAACACTACATCCTTGAGCAGATCCCCCCCGGCGGAGACCAACACAGCGCGGACGTCTTCGGCGCGGGTGTCTTCCGGGACGATCAAGGCGATGTCTTCCAGGATCGGCGGTGTGATCGGCAGGGGCACCAGCGAGAAATCTGCCGAGGCCAACCCTAGCAGACCATCCAAATCAATCTCTGCGATTAAGACCGGGTAACGTGTCAGCTCGAACTTGCGGGCCACCAGTGGATGCAATTCACCAAAGGTGCCGATAATTTGCTCGCCAGCTTTTACGGCGGCGGCCCGGCCTGGATGAAAGGTTGGATGTGAACTTCGCTCGTAATGAACATCTTGTAGATGCATCCCGTGTGTAATCCCTTCTATGACACCCTTCAGGTCATAGAAGTCAAATTCGCCGGGGGCGTGGTCGCCCATCCACTCGGCTTTATCACGCGGGCCGGTGATGAGGATACCCAGGCGGCGCGGCTCTTGAGGTAAGGGTTGGCCGTTCGTCTTCCAGTAGACGCTACCGATCTCGAAGATTTGTTGACGTTCGTTATAACGCTGGTTGTTGAGTGCATTTTCCAGCAGGCTGGTGAGCAACGACTTGCGAAGCACCGTCTTATCAGACGAGATTGGATTTGCGATGTGGACGTAATCGTAATCATCCCAGGGGGCGGCTTTATCTGGTACCAGCGCGTCTTCATGCGCTGGCGTGGTGAAGCGATAACTGATTGTCTCTCTCAAGCCGAGTGATACCAGCAGATCACGCAGGGTTTCTTCGTACTCCAACGTGAGGTTGGAAAATTGTGGGGCCATTTGGTCGCGGATGGTGGTATTCGGGATGTTGTCGTATCCATCAATCCGGGCGATTTCTTCGATGAGATCGGCCTGCCCGATGATCGGGTCCGGGTCAATATCCATGCGGAAATCAGGCGTCACCGCCTGGATCGTGTCATCTTTTATCATCACGTCGAATTGCAGGCGGCTGAGGATGTCTGCCGCCGCTTCGACAGTATACGGAACACCCAGTAGGCGTTCGATCTCGCTCACATGCAGATGAACCGTAACCGGTGTCGCTTGCTTTGCATAAGCGTCGATGACGCCCTCCGCGACCTGGCCGCCGCCGGTCCGGCGCATCAGTTCGATGCCGCGCCCTAACCCCTGGATGGCCTGGCTAGGATGCACACCCCGGCTGAAGCGGGTGCCAGCATCGGTGAAGATCTTCTGAGATTGCATCGTCTGGCGGATGTTGATGAAGTTCCAATTCGCCGCTTCTAGCAAGACGGTGGTCGTCTCGTCGCTGATCTCGGTTTCTGCACCGCCGATCAACCCGCCCAGGCTCAATACACCGGCTTCATCGCAGACCAGGATGTTATGTGGCTCTAACTTGCGGCTGACCTCATCGAGTGTTTCCAGTGTTTCGTCATCTTCCGGCAGGCGGGTGATGATGGTGGGGGCGTTGCCTTGCACCCGCGCTTTGAGTTTGTCGAAGTCGAAAGCGTGGAGCGGCTGACCAATTTCAAACGTGATGTAATTGGTCACATCAACGATATTGTTGATCGGGCGTTGGCCGACCAATGTCAGCCGCCGTTGCAACCAATCCGGTGACTCCTGAACGGTTGTATCACGGAGTAAAGCCAGGGTGAAACGCGGGTTTAGCTCTGGCTCTTGGATGTCGATGCTGACTTCACCGGCGATTGGTGCGCCTTCGGCGACGAAATCATAAGACGGCTCTTTCAGCGGATGGTCGAGCAACGCGGCGACCTCTCTTGCCACGCCCAGGATGCTGAAGCACCGCGCCAGGTTAGGCGTCAGTTCGATGTCGAATACGATGTCGCCGAAGACCTCCTGGAGGGGTGTGCCTGCCGGGTAGGGAGTGCCGGCCCGGTCGGTTGGCTGGGTCTGCATCAGGATGACGCCTTCGTGGGCGTCGCTCAACCCTAGCTCTTTCTCAGAGCAAACCATGCTCTTGTTGTGGATGCCGCGTAACTTGCGCCCTTTTAAGATCATGCGCTGGGGTGTGTCGCTGTGGCCGTCCCAGACTTCGGCACCTTCAGCGGCGAAAGCCGTCCACAACGGCGAATCGAGTTCACCCTGGCCGGAATACTCGAACAGATTCGGTGCGCCGGTGACGCATTGCTCTAATTCTGCCCCGCCATAATCGACCATTGCCAGCACCAGGCGGTCGGCATCCGGGTGCGGTTTGACCTCACGAATGGCCCCTAGCAAGAGCTTCTCACGATCCCACACCAGATGATCACTTTCCGGCCAGCGCACCCCTTCGACGTGCCCCTGTGGGATGCCGATATAACGGATGTGTGCTACTTCCAGGCCGGCTAGCGTCAGCCGTTCGGCCAGCAATTCCGGGGCGATGTCAATGTCTACAAAATCTTTCAACCAGGAAATCGGTACAAGCATGTGAATTTTCGTCCTTAGTCTTGTTCAGTCTGGATAATCTCTATCATACGGCGGGCGATCTGTGCGTTGCCCGCCGGGTTGAGATGTCGATAATCAATGTAACGTTGCTCGGTGACGTCATCGAAGACGCCGCTGAGATCGTACAGATTCGGTGTTTCATCTGCCAGTGCGGCCACCCCGGCATATACGTCAGTATAAAATCCTTGCAGGAAGTCATCCGGGATGGTCAGGCGGGCTTCTGAGTCGTCTAATGGCTTTTCGCCTTGAGTCAGGATCGGTTGCCAGAAGAAAGTCACGGTGAAGCCGAATTGATCGGCCAGCGCATTGACCATGCGGATGTTGTTCGCATACACGGCGACGGTCGATTCTACCGGGCCGGAAAGTCGGGGCGGTTCTTCCGGTTCCAGGTCGATCAACGTTCGCAGGTACGCTACCGTAAAACTATTGGCGACCAACCGGAGCAAAAACGGTGGCTGGCCGACCGCGAAGTTTTCTTCGATGCGATCATACAAACGATGCACCCCCGCTTCGCCGCGTTCGTAAGCCGCCAATATGTCGTTGCTCCCGCCGTAAAAGATGACTTGATCGGGCCGAACACCGGCTTGTAAGTGCCGCATCAACTTGACCATGCTCTGGGTAGAAACCAGATTGAGATCACCGTAATTCACTACACATAGCGGGCGATCATCCGGGGCGGTCAATTGTTGTTGCAGGTAAGCTGTTATGGTCGCGTCATCCGGCACACCGGCTCCCCACGCCGCCGAGCCACCATAGATATGCACACGGTAAGCCTCGTCAGCATCACAGATTGCGCCAGGGGTGGCGCGTGCGCCATCTGGCAGGATCGTGATCGCCACGCCGTCGAAGGGTGCCCGGTTCCACATTACATAAGGATCATACCGCAGGCGTGGCTCGATGTAGTCGTATTCCCGCTGATATTGCTCCGCTGGATCATCCAGGGGCGGTTGCTGGACGATAGCTTGTTGTTCTGCCGGGGTGAGGTCGCGTGTGGTGGCCCCTGTGATGAGTTGAAGGTTGAGAAAGATCAGCATCAAGACCTCAACCAGCACGAAGATCAGCAGGGTGTTTAAGAGGATGACGGCCACACTCTTATAGATCGCGCCGACTTTCTTCCGCCGCAGGCGATGACCAAACAGCGCGATACCGACAATCAGCAAGCCGATGACGATCAGTGTGATCTGCCCGGTAGAGCCGGGTTCCAGGCCCAGCCGGGCACGCCCGCCGATGACCAGCGCAAACGCGATGATGCCGCCGCCCACCAGGGATAGCAGAAGTGTGCTAACGGTCAGTCGCATCGTCGCCCCCGTTTAGCCGGTCGATAACGACCTCGGCCATATGCCCCGCGATGATCTGATTGCCCTGATACGAGACGTGATTAAAGTCGATGAACAGCATCGTCTCTACGTCATCAAAGATGCCCGACAGGTTGATCAAGTTGGGGTAATCACCGGCGATGTCGTCCATAATGGCGTATACGTCTTGATACAGCGTGACCAGCGACTCCGGCGGGGCCTGAACCAGCAAGACTTCCTGTTCGGTGCGTGGTTTGTCACTGGCGACCAGCACCGGTTGCCAGAAGAACAAATAGTCAAAGTCGAACGCTTCCGCCCAGGCGGCCACGATCTCATAATTTGTCAGGTATAGATCGACGGTTCGATCTGCCAGCGGACGATCAGGGCCAGATGTCGGTGATGGTTCGTCCGGCGTGCCGCCCCCACCGCCAGCCAGATTACGGGTAAACAAGCTGATATAAGTGCCGTTCCACCAATCTGCAATCGGATCACCGTCATCCGACCGGAAAAATCCTTCGTAGAGATTGCCCAAGCGGTGGGTGCCGGGGCCGTTGCGGTTGGCGGCGATGACATCGTTAACGCCATCATAGAAGATGACCATATCCGGCACATCATCTGCTTGAAGCTGAGTCATCAACCGCATGATCTCCTGTGTGTTGACCATCGCCAGATCAGCGTAATTGACCACGCACACAGGTTGGTCGATCACCGCGTCCAGTTCCGCCTGGAGATAAGAGGGGATCGTCATCGCATCGGTGACTTCAAAACCCCACAGGGTTGAGCCACCGTAGACGTAAATGCGATACGCATCCGGCGTACACACCGACCCGACAGTACGCCGCGATCCGTCCGCGTTGATGGTGATAGCCGTCCCCTGGTATGGTCGCCGTGTCCACAGGTCATATGGGCTGTAGTCAATGGCGTTCCCGACCTGTTGATAGTCTTCACGATAATCTGCCCGCCAATCACTATCGGCGGTTGTGTATAGCTCAAGATCATCGCCGCTGGGTGTCCGTTGGTAATCGCCAGAGACGAATTGCAGGTTGAACGAAACGATCACCAACAATTCCGTGACGACCAGCAACAACCCAACAGAAAGCAGACCCACCGCGATTGTCTCTGTCGTGCGGCTGACGTGTTCAAAGCGCAGGCGATGCCACAACACCGCCGATAGAATCAGCAGGATGCCGATTGCGATAAACACCAATTGACCAGGACTGCCTGGCTCAATGCCGACTGACCGACGCGGATCGACCGTCAATACATAGACGATAATGCCTGCTCCTAGCAGGCCCAGGATGCCACGACTGAGCATTAGAATTGATCCAGGAACCGTAGGTCATTCCCCCAGAAGTAGCGAATATCGGTGATGCCATGCTTGAGCATACCGATGCGTTCTGGCCCCATGCCGAACGCGAATCCGCTCCACTCGGCAGGATCATAACCGCCATTCCGCAATACAACCGGGTTAACCATGCCACTCCCGGCGATTTCCAGCCAGCCGGTATACTTGCATACGTTGCACCCCTTCCCCCCACACAAGAAGCATTCGACATCAATTTCCATGCTTGGCTCGGTAAAGGGGAAATATGAGGCGCGGAAGCGAACCGCCGCATCTGCGCCAAACATGCGCCGGGCGAACTCGGTGATGGTGCCTTTGAGATCGCTCATGCGGATGTTGCGCCCGACGACCAGCCCTTCCACCTGATGAAATTGCACCTCACTGCGGGCGGTGATCTGCTCATAGCGGTAACACATGCCCGGTAAGATCACGCGGATTGGCTGAGTGCCATCGGCCCCTAGCTCACGCATCGCGTGGATTTGTCCCGGTGACGTGTGAGTGCGTAAGATCACGCCTTCCTCGGTGGTGTAAAAGGTATCTTGCATGTCACGGGCCGGGTGATGGGGCGGGATGTTCAACGCGGTGAAGTTGATGTCATCCAGTTCGACATCGCGGCTCCGGTAGACCTGGAATCCCATCGTGCTCCAAATTTCTGCAAAACGGCGGAGCACCTGCGTAGACGGATGCAAGCCGCCCCGCTGGCGGCCACGCCCCGGCAGGGTGATGTCAATTTCGCCTTCTTCCAGGTCACGGGCTAAGGCCTGGTCTGCGATGGCTTGTTTGCGTTCATCGTAGGCCAATTCTAGCCGGTTCTTGATGGTGTTGACCGCCTTGCCAAATTCTGGGCGTTCTTCCGCCGGGATGTCGCCCATCTTGCGGAGTAAGCCGGTAATTTGTCCTTTTTTGCCTAGGTATTGCCCGGCCCAGGCCTGGAGCGACTCGTCGTCGTTGACATCTGCCAGCGATTGTAACGCCGCCTCTTCGATTGCCGGTAATTCGTCGATCATAGGTCTCCTCTCAAAAAATCAAAAACGCTCTCATCCGTGCCACCTATCGCTGGTGCGATACATGACAGGGACGAGAGCGTATCTCTCGCGGTACCACCCTGTTTGATGCCATATGACATCGCCATAGGGCACCCTCTCTGGCCGGTGAAGCTTTGCCCCGGCACACCGTTAACGCAGGCTCACGGAGCAGACTACTGATCGACCGTTGGCCGATGTTCACCTGTCAGCGCGGGGATCCAAACAAGATCCCACTCAGGAGGGAATTCCGCGCTGGTATCTGCCTGGGCTTGCAGTCAATGGCCCGATGGCTCCCTGTTGATCCCAATTTACGCGGACTGTCTCCGTCATCACTCTGGCTGTTATTATGCGGGGCAGGGGGAAAATTTGTCAACCCCATTGCCTGATTTCGACCGCCATGACCCCTTGCGATCAGTTAAGGGTTGATTAAATCTCTTGACGGCCATTATAATGTATGCTAACTTGTATAACGAGATAAAGGATATAAAACGATGGATAATAACACGGCAAAGCCGCGTATTGAACCCGGTGCGGTTTATTCACGGCAGGAGGCCGCCCAGGCACTCGGCATCAGCCTGAGTACACTCAAGCGGCTCATCAAAAAAGGCCATCTGAAGGTCAGCAAGCCGGAAGGCATGCGTCGCGTGTTTATTACCGGGGAAAGTATCCTGGATATGTTAGATGATACATCAGTCGAACAAGGTGCATAGAGATGCAATCGCTTAAAGCAAACATCCCACAATTTAATAGACTGCATACCGTCAGTTCGATAGTCGAACTTGATGCTTATGTTGTGTGGGATCTGCGTGATTTAGCGACAGAACCTATGGCACTTCAGTCTCACCGTGCGGAAGGAGGTAATGCTTAGGGAAATCCCTGCTCCGCACAACTTAATCTTGTTGATTAGGGACGTGAGACTGTCAAAATCTCACGTCCTTTTTCATTTTTTATGGGCCAGTATCGTTAAAGAAGGCCAATCACCATGAAGCAGAACACAATCTTTCAGTTGAATGACCGTCTGATGGAGCTGTTCGAAATGTTAGACCAGCTTCATACCGCCGCCGCTGATGAGACCTTACCCCTGGTAACGGCCACCAGTCAGCGCGAACTCATTGCCTGGCTCCGTGAGGTGATCTACACCGCACAGGAGACGGTTCGAGAGATCGACGGTCGGCCTTATCTGCGTGCGGTGGAGACGAGGACCGAGTTGGAGAAAGGCAAATCAGCATGACGCCAGGTCGAAAGTTCGACCATCACCATGCGGCCCGTCCTCATTTGGCAGGGTCGCATTCTAACTAAAAGAATGCACCGAGATACAGAAGGTCACGTTCAGGTTCGGCACAGGTTTATTGTTATCAAGCGTACACGAGTGTAACACAGGCACGAGACAGGTTTATCGGTAGCGACAACAGCATAGACATAGACGGATATTTCCGTATGGATACCATACGTTTTTCGGGATGAGAAAACGGTGCGTCAAAGTGAGTGTTGGCTCCGTTTTCTCATCATTTAAAGCGTAATTAACTAATTTAGCGTATACTCAAAGACTAGAGTGACACGAACAACAATTTTGTTTTGAGTTGAGAGGTTACTTGAAGGTGTTTCAGGCATCTGTCTTACATAGTCGGGTTTTACTCCTCAATGGAAGCACATGGGAGCCGCTTTCGGTGGTTTCCGTCCCCCGTGCGGTTAATTTGATACTAGCCGGTAAAGCAATTGTCGTCGAAGAAACTGGCAAGTTCCTCCGCACGGTGACGGAGCGTTTCCCGGTGCCGTCGGTCATTGCTCTACGGACTTATGTCAATGTCCCGCGCCGGCGTGCGCATTGGAGCCGCAAAGGGGTGATGGTCCGCGACAATTACACCTGCATCTACTGCGGGGTGAAACCAGGGGCCATCGTCCGGAATAAGTTTTTGTCCAGAAGTGATTTCAGTATCGATCACATCGTGCCGCGCTCTCGCGGGGGTAAAGATACCTGGACGAATACGGCTTGCTCTTGCTCTCATTGCAATCATCGCAAAGGCAACCGGTTGCCTCATGAATTAGGCATGCGCTTGCTCTGGGAGCCTAAAATCCCCAGGACGAGTTATCTGGTGATCGCTGTTGGTAGCGGCCCAGACGCCTGGAAGCGTTATATCGAATACTAGAGTCTGACGGCCACGCCTCAGGCTCTTTTTTGTTTTGTGAGTTGACATCCTGTTTGTTTACCGATATTTTATATATGCAATTGCATATATGTGGTGAAACAACTATGTCACTCACGCATCTCATTTTAGGTATGTTAGCCGAACGTCCGATGACCGGCTATGATCTCAACAAGGCTTTTGAAGGAAGCGCGGCTCACTTCTGGACGACAGACCAGAGTCAGATCTACCGGACTCTGCACAAGCTCCGCAAGCAAAAGTGGGTCACCGTAACGCAAATTCACCAGACAGATAAACCGAATAAGAAGGTGTATGAACTGACTGACGCCGGGCGCGAGGCTTTGCAGGTATGGCTGAAGCAACCGTTAAGTCCGTCCGAAGCACCTATTCGAGAGGGCTGGCTCGGTCAGTTATTCTTCGGGCATCACCTGGATGACGCGACGCTGATAACTTTACTTCAGACTTATATCGACCAGACCCAGGCCAACCTGGATGCCCTGGAAAATATCGACGCGGAACTACGACAATTACCGCCGGAAGCGCAATCCCGCGCCCTGACGTTGCGCCAGATGACGTTGAATTATGGCCTGCATATTCAGACAGCCTTTCGGGATTGGTTAATCGCCGCTCAAGAACAGATCAACCAGATGGAGCAACCGCCAGAAGATTCTGCTTGACACGAATCGTCTCAAAATCCGTATAACGATTACACACACATAGAGGGCATCGAAGGGAGATAGCAATACGATGAAAACATTGGTTGAAGCACGCAATTTGATTAAAACATATAAACGACGGGACGGTAGCGAAGTTCAGGCCGTTAAAGGGGTTGATCTCGACATCCAGAAGGGCGAGATCTTCAGCTTGCTTGGGCCGAATGGGGCTGGCAAGACCACGACCATTTCGATGATTAGCGGGTTGATCGAACCGACCCAGGGCGATGCTCGTATCGGCGGGCACAGCATCACCGATGAACCGATGAAGGCCAAGAAGCTCATGGGCGTCGTCCCGCAGGAAATTGCACTTTACCCGGCACTCAACGCCCGCCAGAATCTCGAATTCTTCGGGCGCATGTACGACATCACCGGCAAAGAACTAGCCCGCCGGGTTGATGAAGTGCTGGAATTTATCGACCTGAAAGACCGTCAAAAAGACCGCATTGACACATTTTCTGGCGGTATGAAGCGGCGGGTGAATATCGGCGTCGGTCTGTTACATCGTCCACAACTGGTTTATATGGACGAGCCAACCGTCGGGATCGACCCGCAAAACCGCCGCCGCATCCTGGATACTGTCTTCCGCCTGCGCGACGAATATGACATGACCGTCCTCTACACCACACATCTGATGGAGGAGGCGCAAGAGTTGAGCGACCGCGTCGGCATCATCGATCATGGGGAGATCATCGCGCTAGGGACTCAAGCGGAACTGACACGGCAGGTCGGTGAAGAAGACCGGCTGTTCATCGGTGTTGGCGATCAGACCATTGATGACGACGTATTAGAGACCATCAAACAAAGTATACCCAATATCCGCTCGGTAGAATTCGAAATAATGCAAGCAGAAACGCCGGTGGAAGACGCCGGGGAGGAAATGGCGGTCACGGCCACCGGCACCATGTCTGCTGTACGCTTGAGTGAAGGGGTTTTACACATTGTCGTATTGGATGGCCGTAAGGTGCTATCGAGTGTCATCAACCTGCTGGACGATTATGGCGTGCAGATCCAGTCTATCGAAGTGCGTGAGCCAGATTTAGAAGCGGTCTTCCTCAGCCTGACCGGGCGGGCCTTACGGGATTAATGGCGATGGATAAAATATTTGCGATTGCATATAAAGACATCTATGCTACTTTTACCGACCGCAGTCTATTGGTCTTGATGTTGGTCACGCCGTTGGTGATCGCTACGATCATCGCGCTGGCCTTTAGCGATGTGCTGGATGAAGATGGTCCCATCCGAGATGTTCCGGTTGCAATCGTCAACCTGGACACCGGCGACAATGGTCAGATCTTCGTTGATGTGCTTATGCCAGCGAATGCCGAAGCGACCGACGCGGAGTCACCCTTTGCCCAATGCCCCGATACTGAGGAGACGACAGAGCAGGACGACGGCTTTCTGCAAGATCTCACCGCGCCGACACTCTTAACCGATCCAACCGCCGCCCGTAGCGGCGTGGACGACGGAACGTATGTCGCCGCGATCATCATCCCGGAGGACTTCAGCGAACGGATCACGTTTAGCCCGCAAAACTTAGAGATTGACCCGGTGCCGGTGGAAGTCTACGGTGATAGTAGCCGGAGTATCTCCGCCAGTGTGATCCGCACTGTGACAGAAAGCATCACCACACAGATCCTGGCCGGGCAGATCAGCATTGCCGCCACCTACCAGACACTTTTCACACAGGGCCTGGCCGCGCAAAGTGCAGAGGTTGATCCGTGTGCGTTTACGCTAGCCTTTGATCCGGGCAATAACGCCATTGGTGTAGATCAACAATCCCTGGGAGAAGCTGAAGACGAGACCGCCGGTAGCTTGACGCTGTTAGCGATCTTTGGATCGTCCCAAGCGGCATTCTTCGCACTGTTTACCGCTTCTGGCACTGCCGCGACCATACTGGAAGAACGGCGTGATGGCACCCTGCAACGAATGCTCGTCACACCTACACCCCGCAGTCATATCTTATTTGCCAAGTTGTTGGCCGTTGTCGCCAATGTCTTGTTGCAATTGGTCTTGTTGTTTATCGCCTTTACAGTGGTCGGCTCTTTGCTGGAAGGCGAATGGGTCATGATCTGGGGGACGAACATGCTGGCGATTGTCGCGTTGGTGCTGGCAATGGCCCTGGCGGCGGGCGGTGTCGGTACTATTATCGCTTCGGTCGCCCACAACGCAGAGCAAGCCAACATTGTCGGGTCAGTCGTCGCGCTGTTTATGGGGGCGGCGGGTGGTGCTTTCTTCAGCATCGGGGAATTACCGCCACTCTTTGAGACCATCACCCGTCTGTCTATCGTGCGGTGGGGGTCAGAAGGGTTTACTGAGTTAGCAGAAGGTAGCTCGGCCATTCTGCCGAATCTCGTCGCGCTCTCGGCGATTGGAACTGTCCTTTTCTTTCTGAGTCTACTTTTGTTCAATCGTCGTGCGGATGTGTAAGGAGGGTTATTCATGCGTAAATCTTTGACAATTGCTTACAATGATCTGTTGATCCAACTCAAGGATAATTCGGCCTGGCTCAATCTGTTCATCTTGCCGGTTGTCTTCATCTTCATCATCGGCCTAGTGAATGGCGCGTTTAGTGAAAACGAAAACGGTGGGCCGATCATCCGCATGGATGTGATTAACGATGACCGAAACGCGGCAGGGGAGCCGTCCGATTTATCACAAAATCTACTCCAGAACTTGCGCGATGGTACCGATAACCTGGTATTGTGCCCGATGGATAACACGCCGGATGATGTGTGCCAACTTGCGGATGTGGCAACACTCGACCTGGAAACCGCCCGCCAACGGGCTGAAGACGGGCCGACTCAAGCGGTCGTGCAGATCCCACCAGCGTTTGAAGCCAACGTCCTGGCCGGGGAAAATACCAATGTGACATACATCGCGGACGAAGACCTACTTCAACCCAGTTTCTTGATTCAGTCGTTACGGGCGGCGGCGGAACGATCCGGGGCTTCTGCACTGGCATCACGAGTCGGCCTGAACATCTATAACACGTTGGATACTGAGGCTGACGACGCGGCGGAGTTCCAGCAGAGCGTATACCAGGCCGCCAATGCCATCTGGTCGGAGATCCCGACGACGACTATCTACCGGCTTTCTGCCGAAAATAACGCTACTATCGAGATCACGACGACGACCGTCTCTGCGACTTTTGACACCGACAGGACGCTGGTTCTCGATGTGGTGGATAACGACGACTCAGAGCAATCCGATGTTTTGATTGACCGGCTGGATCGCGTTGACCGTGTGCTGTGCCCGATGGCGGGTGAATCGGCTTGCGAGGGTGCGGCTGAGGCTATCACGGCAGATACGACCCGGTTGGATGCCGGGACAGCGGCGGCTGTGTTGGTCATTCCGTCTGGTTTCGGGGAGGCTATCGCCAATGGAGAGACCATCACACTCGAACTGACCCAGGCCGACAATGTTGATCTGGCTGGATCCATCGCGCAGACCGCGCAGACTGTTGCGCCCGAAACAGAGACCGAAGCGGCTGGCTTCCGTCAATCGGTGCCGGGCATGGGAAGCATGTATGTGATGTTTACCGTGTTGGCCGGGGCGACCTTAATCATCCAGGAGCGGCAATATTGGACGCTTCAGCGTCTGGCGACGGCCCCGGTTTCACGGGCACAGATCCTGGGCGGCAAGATGTTGGGCCGCTTTGCAATGGGCATGATTCAGTTCGGGGTCGCTTTCGGCTTCGGGTTGATCCTGGGGGTTGACCTGGGGGATAGTCTGCTTGGGATCGTGCTGATTATGATCGCGTTTACCCTCTGCATGACGGCGATTACGTTTCTACTCTCAACTTTCTTTACCCGTGAGCAACAGATTGCTAGTGTGACGACGTTCTTCGTGCTGGTGACAGCCCCGTTGGGTGGGGCCTGGTGGCCGCTTGAAATCGTGCCGGATTTTATGCAGACGTTGGCCCTGATTACGCCGATTGGTTGGGCCATGGAAGGCTTTAATGAGTTGATTTTCTATGGGGGTGTGGTCGTTGATGTTCTGGTGCCGGTCGCTGTGTTGCTGGCGGCGACGCTCGTGATCTTCGGCATTGCGGTTACACGGTTTGAGTACGAATAAATCGCCTTGTCTTCGGGCATGATGGTATGAGGGCGTCTACAGACGTCCTCTTTTTGTATACAATGGAGTTGGTTGTGATTTAGGTGTCGTTGTGAGCAAAGTATCAAAATGATTCGATTATTCATCACGCTCTGGGGCGGATTCTGGCGGCTTGTTCGGTATGTAGTGCTGGCTGGCATCCTGCTTTTTATGCTCCAACGAAGCACTTACCCGGCATACCTGGATTGGAATGCTATCGCTCTCTCCGTCGCGGAACATAAATTTGATTATCTCAGTTGGGAACTGGACGCCCTGTGGAGCAAGCTGACGCAATCGGTATGGAATCAGGGTGGTTTCGTTGATGAAGACGCCCGGAGTGATTTCGTCCGTGATTACATGGCCGATCTGGCGCAGGTGCAACAGATCGAAGCGGAGATCAACGACCGTTATCTGGAAGATCCGGCGGCAGATCTGGGCGCATTACAGACGGAACGGGATACACTTCGAACCAGTTTGCGCCAGCGGCAACTTACGGTTGAAAACATCCTGGAAAGCCAGGTCGCGTCTGTGCTGGTCTCTGCCGGGTTTGGGTCGTTAGGGCAGTTATTGCCGCCGGTGTCGATGCACTTCACGCAGATGCCGAATCTGTTGGTGGTCAGCCCGCGAGATTCAATTGAGCGCAAGGTTGAATTAGCCCTGGATGCGTTAACGCTGGATGACCGCGCCCGTGTCGAACGGACTGTTGAAGATGTGCGCGATGTCTCTGCATTGGTCGTGCCGCTGGGTGGGATGGCGATCTTCCCGGCCATGATCCAGGAATACAGTCATATTCCATATGTCGTGGATGTCTTCGCGCACGAATGGATCCATCATTACTTCTTTTTCTTCCCATTGGGGTTAAATTACTTTGTGGAGACCGGCGGCGACCCTGCCGCGTTAATCATCAACGAGACCGTCGCTGATATATTCGGTGCGGAAATTGCCGAGCGTGTGCTGGCCCGTTATTATCCTGAATTCCTGGATAGCGCGGGGCGATGGTCAAGGGTGCAATCCACACAGCAGGATATCCCGGCGTTTGATTTCGGTGCGACCATGAATACGACACGGGTGACAGTCGATCATCTCATGGCACGGATCACACATCTCCAGGCGCGGAATACCGGGTTGCATCCGGTTGACGATCACGCCATCATCGCCAAGAATGAGGCGGCCATCGACCAGGTGATCCGCCAGGCAGAATATTATATGGAACATCGCCGCCAGATCTTCTGGGCCAATGGCTACCGCATCCGCCGCTTGAATCAAGCCTACTTTGCTTTCTACGGTGGGTATCAGGGCGGCATCCCTGGCATTGGTGGGGAAGATCCCATCGGGCCAGCCGTCCAGGACATCCGAGCCGCCAGCCCGGATGTCCATGCGTTTATCATCACAATGCGCGGGATCACCTCGCGTGAGGAATTATTGCGCGTGCGAGATGCACTGGTTAATCAAATTGCCAGTCCTTGATGATCCCGGCGATGAGGGCCGCCCGTTGTGGCAGGCTGTTGATGACAACGTGTTCGTGGAGGGCGTGTAAACCATCTCCTTGCGGGCCGAGTCCGTCCAGTGTGGCGATGCCCAGGCTGGCGGTGATGTTGCCGTCACTTCCGCCGCCGCTTCCGTCTTCGCGCACGGTCAGCCCGTAGCGTTCACCGATGGCCTTCGCCTGGGAAAAGGTCGCCTTCATCTGGTCGTCATGTTCCATCGGCCCGCGTTGATGGATGATCTCTAGCGCGAGTTCGGCCCCAGGGAGGAACGGATTTAAGCCGCGAATAGATGATTGCACCTTGTCCATCGCCATCTGGGTTAAAAAGCGGGTGTCGATGGTAATCGCGGCTTCTTCCGGGATGACGTTCATCGCGGAGCCACCATCGGCCAGCGTCACCGAAACAGAGGTGCCATGCTTCAAGTCATTGAGTTGATTGATGCGGGTGATCTGTTGCGCGATTTCGACAATCGCATTGATGCCTTGCTCCGGGGCGTTGCCAGCATGGGCCGGGCGTCCCTTGACCCGTAGCCGGTAAGTCGCCATCCCCTTGCGCCATGTCTTGAGCGCACCCTCTTTGGTGCCTGGCTCCATAATAAGGGCCAGACCTGCCGCCGGAGCTACGTCTCGGATGAGTGGGATAGAGTAACGACTGCCGATTTCTTCGTCACTGGTCATCAAGACCCAGACCGGTCGTTCGGGCAGGTCGCCGCGTTCCACCAACCCACGCAGGGCGGTGAGTACGATGGTGATGCCGCCCTTCATATCCACCGCGCCCGGCCCGAACAACCGCCCGTCTTCATCAATGGTAACAGGGCGTTCTGCCAGTGTGCCTAGCGGCCATACCGTATCGCTGTGGATCAAAAACATAATCGGTTTGCCGGGGGCATCCGGGTGCCACTTCGCCAAAAGCATATCGCCCACGTCGGCCTGCTCGAACCGCTCGATTTCCTCCGCACCCAGGCTTCGAAATTGACCTTCCATGTAGGCCCCCAGGCGGTCAACATGTTCCTTCTGCATGGTCGGTGTCTCGTAGCCGACTAACTCTGTCAGTTGATCGACCATCGCCTGTTTCTGGCTGGTGAAATATTGCAATAAATCAGACATACCGTTCCTCAAGGTTATTTCCGTCAAGACGTTAAGCGGAGTTTAATAAGTTGTTTCAGAGGCGTCAAGTGAATGGTCTATGAAGCCCTTAGAACGGGCATAGATCACTGATTTCATAAGTTGGGTTGCGCTCGCCATAACGATTCAGGAAGTCCACCGCATCCGGTTCGAGTTCAAGCTGATCGCGTACATTGCGGCAGGCGACACTTAGATCTTCGGTCTGTTGGTAAGCTCCCCAGAAGGTTTCTGCCAGGGTGACGAAGGGCGGGCGCGGTTCTAGTGCGCCATATTCTGCCAACAGACGGTCATAGACGATGGCCGCCTCCGCCTCATTGTTGAACGTCCGCGCCAGCAAAATACGATACGTCGCGTATGCGTTCAGGTTGGGGGTCTCATTGCGGAGCCAGATCCGCAGATCTTCATCGGTCAGGGCGCGTTGATACAGCAGGATAGACTCGTTCATACGACGGAGTGCAAAGTTACGGTCGGCCTCGTGGATGATCTGAACCTGATAGGTGAGTGGATCGGGCTGGACGATAGACAGTACATATTCCAGGCCGTTCCAGTCGTAAATTTGGATGCCAGTGCGTAGCGGCCCGGTTGCAATGTCGCCGATGTAACCCAGCCGGACGAAGATTTCCTGGATCTGGTCGTCATCGGTATCGCGCAATTCCGGCGGATCATTACTCATGATGCCTTCACTGATGAGATCGGTAAACCGGGTGACACTGGGTTGCCACGCCGCCACCTGAGAGCGATATTCACAACGCAGGTCATCGTCATCGGCGATGGTCTCACACTGTTCAAAGCTGTAAAACACATCCGGGAGTCCGTTTTGATTGATGTCGCCCAACGCCAGCAGGGCCGGGGCGGTAGGCTGGCCGCTGGTCTCACGATATGCTTCGGTGTATCGCCGGTTGCGGCAAGCGGCGATTAACAGGGTGCCGCCGGTTTCTAACCCGACGTAACTGATGATGACTTCGTTGCTGTTATCGCCGGTTAGATCCAGATCCCCCCGTATTGTGCTGTTCGCATCGAACAGGCCCCAATCTTCCTGTAGAGTCGCTTCCAACGCTTGAAGCGTGCCGCCGGAAGAGAGAAAGCGTAAGATCTCGTTGATGATGGCCTCATCCGTCTCTGGTTGCGGGCCAATCTCCGCTAAAGGGGAAGGCGGCGGGCAGATGTCGCCCTGGGGCGTTGGCGTGGCTGGTTGCAGAAACGCCGGGTTGCTCTGGTTGCGGTCGAGCGTCGGCAACAGCCCGGCGACCTGAAAGCCTGGGGTCGCGGTCGGGAAGGGAATCACAGTAGGGCTGGCCGCCGGTTCTGGCTCCGGTTGGCAGGCCGCCAATGCTAAAATCAACAAAATGAGGGTGGCAATCAGACGATTAATCATGGAAGGGATTATACCATGCTCGATGTAGAAATTCGCCCGGCAACCGCTGACGACCGCGCCTTGATCCGCCAGATGGTACTCGGTGCCCGGCTGGATCCAACATCGTTGAACTGGCGTCATTTCCTAGTCGCAGAGCGTGACCAACAACCGGTCGGGATCGGGCAGGTCAAGCAGTTGCCAGGATGCCGTGAATTGGGAAGCCTGGTCGTTGCTAAAGAGTATCGCCGGCAAGGGATCGCCCGGCAGATCATCACCGCGCTAGAAGCGAAAAACGGCCTGCCGCTCTATCTACTGTGCGAAGCGCGACTGGGGCCGTTTTATGAGCAATTCGGGTATCAGCGGGTGGGTTGGTGGTCGCTCCCGCTGGTCTTACGGGCCAAGCTCACCCCGGCTTATCTCCTGCGCCTGTTCGGGATTCCGGTGTGGGCGATGATCAAACCTAATCCGCTTGCAACTGACGGATGAGTTCCAGGTCTTTTTCTGCATTGCGGTGCCGCACCATGTAACTGATGACCAGGATCACGATTAAGCCGAAGGTCGCACCCAGGCCCAGGATCAGGTAATTGGTGTTTTCCGGCGTGATGAAAAACCCAAACAATGAGGTATAGAGCGACTTATTCACCGCGTCGATCACGGTGCCGTCACCGTTTTCGATCACCACGTAAGTTTTGCCGAAGCGTTCTTGGTGCAAGGTGTGTAATTCGCCGCCATCTTCTAGCTCAAAATCATTACGGATCCACACGCCACTGCTGAGCCGGACTTCGCTGGTGTTCTGGGGTTCGGCATCAAAACCGGGGTAGATCGCCTCAAGCGCGGTCTGTAGGCCTGCTCCTTCTTCATCTACTTCTACCGTCGGCATGTAAATTTCGGTGGTGTCGTCCTGGTTGATGTAATACATCACATACGTCTGGTCATCCTGGGCGCGGGCAAATGCGCTGACCGTGCCCCCCTCGGTGATGTCGAAGACATAATTGCCCCAGGGCAAGCCGTCGATGGTGACACTGCTTTGATAGCGTGACTCAAAATTATGGTCGGGCAGGATGCGCTCTAACCCGGCCAGCACTGCATCATCTTGATTCACAGCCTCTTCCGCGATCACATAAATCGAGTCGTCAACGGCGGGTGATGCCATGCGGATCAACGTCTCGTTGCTATCGACCACGGCCCAATTTGACGGAATCGGGATGTTGAACTGCTGGCCGCCTTCCTGAGAGGTATAGTATGGGATGACAGGGAGTGGTTCGGCTTCTCCATCGTCATCCTGGGCCATTACCGGCCAGGCCAGCAAGAAAAGAGCCGCCCCTATCAGCAGGCGGCGGAGGTTACGTCCTGACATAAAAGTTCTCCTAAATTCAGTCCCGGTTCAGTAGGTCGATTTTGAGCCGGGTCACCTGGTCGATGCGATTTTCCAACCGGATGCGCCACCACATCAGCACGATGGGTACCAATGTCGTCCAGATGATTAGATTCGGCACCAGGGCGACGGCGACTCGAGTCGTCGCTTCGAACGTTCCTTCGGCATTTTGTGGGCTTGGGCCGATGACTGCCGGGTGAATGGTTGTCGGGACGATGCGGATGATGACCAAAGTCAGCACCACTGTCGAAATCGCCACAATGCCGTAAACCGAAGCGAATCGCCGCCGTGTATCCGGGTTTTCGATGCCATTACGGAGCATCAAGTAGGCGGCATACGTCAGCACCATGATCGCGGCACTCGTCAGGCGCGGATCCCACGTCCACCAGGTATTCCAGATCGGACGTGCCCAGATCGACCCGGTGATGAGGTTAACCATCGAAAGAGCCAGGCCGACTTCTACCCCGGCCAGGGCCAGCGTATCCCAGCGGGGTTGCCGCGTGCGGAGATATTGAATCCCACCTAGCACCGTCCCGCCGAAAGCCAGGAACGCGCCGAAAAAGGCCGGCATATGCAAGTAAAAGATGCGCTGAATCTGCCCCTGTTCGATGTCGGTACCGGCATAACCCAGGGCTAAATACAACCCGAAAGCGACAGCGGCAACCGTGATCCATGTCAGCACGATCAAGCGGCGGGGCGCACCAGCCTGGGTCGTCGCCGCATCAGATGCGGGTATTGTGTTTGAGGTGTTTTGTAGCACGCTCACAGATTTATCTCCAGTAAAGCTCAAGACCAATCAATTTTTATGACTACTATCTATTATACTTGGCGGCAAGAGGCCATTCCAGGGACGGTGCAGACCGTTCGTTTAGTCTTCCGTGACATACTGAAAAAGGAACGCACCCAACACCATATAGATGATGTCAATGACGATCAACGTCACCAACCAGGAGCCGATCATCGCGCCTTGAAGTTGGTCATTGGTCGCCCGTACCACCAGCAGAAGAATCGGCAGGGCGGCGGGCAGAAGCGCAATCGGCAGAAGGGTTTCACGCGAGCGCGTTTGTACCGTCATCGTCGCTAGCAAAGTACCAATCGCGCTGATGCCCAGCATCCCCAGGCACAACGTCACCACGATGCCCACCTGCAACAACGTCACGTCATACAAGATCGTCATTATTGGGAGCAAAAACACGCCGACGGCAAACGTAAAGATCAAATTGGTGATCATCTTACCGCCATAAATGGCAATGCGGCTGACCGGCGCGATCATCATCGCATCCATGCTGTTCTGTTCGCGTTCCTGCGCCAGACTGCGATTTAACCCCAGGATACTGGCAAATACCAGCGTCACCCACAACACGCCGCCGATAACCGCCTGTCGTGCCTCGCGGTCGAGTTCGAGCGCGAAGCTGAACACCAGAATGCTCAACAGGGTGAACAACGCCATCGCGCTGATTAATTCGCGGCTTCGCAACTCGGCCCGTAAATCTTTACGGATAATGGCTAAGATCGCCTGGAAAAAGGGTGTCGTCATCGGGGGGAGGCCATCTCGGTGACATCTGCATAAGTACGCGGTAGATCTTCAATCGCGCTCATCGGTTGATCCAGCACAATTTGACCGCGCCGCAAGATCACCGCCCGATCAACCTGCTTGCTGGCCCGGTCTAGCTGGTGGGTTGCCATCACGATGGTGCGTTGGCCGTCGTGTGCCACCTGTAGCAGATCATCCAGTATCGCCCCCGCGTCTTGATCTAACCCGGTGTAAGGTTCGTCAAAAAGCAGGACATCCGGGTTGTGGAGCAGGGCACGGCCAATGCTGAGTCGTTGGAGCATCCCGCGAGAGAACGTCCGCACCAGGTCATAAGCGCGGAGCTTCAACCCAACACGGTCAAGCATCGCCATGATCTGCGCGTCGGCGTCTTCCAGGTTATACAACCGGGCGAAAAAGCGTAGATTTTCATACGCGGTCAGGTTGTCGTAAAGCAGGGATTTATGGCTCACCAGGCCAATCTGATGACGGACTGCAAAGGCTTCTCCCGGTAGATCCCACCCGCCGACGCGGATAATGCCTCCCGTCGGGCGGCTTAACCCGGCGATGAGGCGAATAAATGTCGATTTACCGCTTCCGTTCGGCCCAAGCAATGCGACGAATTCACCCCGTTCGATTTCCAGCGTCACCTTTTTCAAAACGGGCGCATAACCATACGTCTTGATGAGATTATGCGTCTCGATCAGCGGCATCGGTGCCATCCATTAGTGTATTCAGCCGATCTTGTAGCGTGGCCTTCCGCCGTTGGTAAACATCATGATTGATGCGTCCGGCGTCGTGTTCGGCGTCTAGCTGGTTGATTTGGCGCAACAATTCATCGATCAACTGATTCTGATTGGCGACGGCGACCTCCTCCGGTGACCGGTTCGCCCAGATGATGATGCCACCGACAACGCCGATCACCAGCGCACTGACGATCAACAAGATAGGGAGCAGGCGATTCTGTGTAATCACATTATCATCTGCTGATGTGCCGATTGGCTCTGTCGCCCCGCTGACTTCAAAGCGCACCACATCACCCACATCGAGCGAAATCGGCCCGCCATACACATCAAAAATCTGCCCCTGGATGTTACGTTCGCCAGTCGTCACGATCCAATCTGCCGCCGGGGTAACGGCATCGTCGGTCAACAACAGGCCGATTGTGCCATCTAACGGGTAATTAAGCGGATATTCGATGATGGCACCGTCTTCATAAGGCACGATATAACGCATGTTGATCTGGTATTCTTCGCCGGGGAAGATGGGCGAAGTCGCCGTCAGGGTGCCGTCTTCGTTGTCGATAATGAAGTTATTCAATCCATCCATGCCGACGAAGATGCCGCCCGGTGGAATCTGGAATTCCAATGAGGCCCGCCGGTCATCAAGATCGACAATGCGATCCGTCAAGAAGGCCCGGTCTGCCGTGTTGATTAGCGTGATGGTGTCGATAAATTCCAGGAAGTTCCCGGAGGGGCGCATTTGCGAAATGATGTTGTTGACCGTGATCACGGCGGGATCGTCGGTCAGTTCATACAGCACAAATGATAGATCCAGCGTGGTCGGTGTCTCTACGGTGAACTCAACCGGCTGGCTGGCATAACGCCGGGTTGCGTACTCCGCTGATGTGAGATAAGTATGGCCGGGGATCAGGGCGACATCATCAAATGTAAATGTTCCCGCCGGGTTGACGGTGGTCTCTTGGATGGACTGCTCACCAGCCGGGCTAAAGCGCACCAGTTCGACGGTCAAATCGTCCGGTACATCAAACCCGGCGGTGCCATGTGTAATCGTCCCGTTGATCGTCCCGGTCATAGCATCAGCGGGGAGTGGCTCCGGCGTCGCTTCGTCGTCTTGAACCATCGTCACAGTCTCACCGGCAGGCAAGCCAAGTGATTCGACCGGGCCACCGATGGATAGCGTGCGGATGTACGCGACGACGCTATCCTGCTCGTTCTCCGTGAGGTCTGACCACAATTGCGGGATGTCGATCTCACCCGCCGCCAAACGGGCGCGGATGGCACCATCGCTGACCTGGGCCATCATCTGCGGGTTGGATAATTCTGTCGGGAAGACCACATCACGGAGCAACGTCTCCCCGATTTCGATCATTGCCGGGGTGTAATGCAAAGTATAGCTATAAATCGCCAGTGACCACCGCCGCGCCTCATCGAATTGATTTTCCCAGGGTGGCATCAGGTTTTCGATGTTGCCGTTGGTGATGATGGTGTAATAATCCAGCGGGGTTTGATCTTCGGCATGGGCTTTAGTGCTGAAGTTCCCCGGATTTTGCACCGAACCGTTCAACGCTAATTCGCCATCCCCGGCTCCGTTCGGCCCATGACAGGCGGCGCAATTCCCCGGATACAAGGCGGACCCCACTTCGATATAGGGCGAAACTGCCGCCATTGGGGCCGGTGGCGGGAGTGTCTGCACGATTTCTGGCTCACCACCCAGTCCACCGCAAGCGACTGCTACCAGTGCGGAGAAAATAAGCGACATCATAGAAAATAGTCTTTTCATCAGGCGGGCGTTTCTTGCTGGTCGATAGCCTCTTCGATGGTCTGGCTAATGGCTTCATCAATCTCTGCTTTATCCGCCATTGACGGTGCAACGAGATGCTCTGCATCAAGTTGTTCTAGTGCCCGCAGGGCTTGCACCCCCCGGTTGACCCAACGTTCCCGTTCGATTTGATAATCGTGCTGGCTCAGTTTGCCAGTCGCGTAATCTTCATCGATGTCGTGTAAATTCCGCAGGACGCGCTCATAGTATATGGTCAGGCGTTCTTGTTGTCGGCTGACGACATCTTGTTGGCCCAGGTGCTCGACTGTCTGCTCTGTAAAGGGAGACCAGACCCATAACAAAAACACCAGCCCGACAAAGGCCGATAAGATGAGTCCTTCGATGGTCATGCCGCCTCACTGTCTAGCAATTGGTCTAACACATCACCCAGGCTGATTAACGTCACCGGGCCGGGGAAATATCCTCCAGGGGCCAGTCGTCCCTCCCGGTCGATGATGAATGTCTCCGGGACTCCGGTAATGCCGTATTGATCCGCGACTTTGGTACCAGGATCAGCCGCGTTCATATACGTCAGGCCGAACTCTTCCATGAAGTCGAGCGAGTCTTGCTGGCTACTCTCCGCATAGGTGATGCCCAGCATAACCACGCCGCGATCACGATACGTCTCGTGGATCTCCTGGAGGGCCGGGGCTTCGTCCCGGCAGGGCGCACACCAGCTCCCCCAGAAGTTGATGATGACGATGTTGCCGCGCAGGTCATCAAGTGAAACCTGGTCGCCGTCGAAGGTCGTCAGTGTGAAGTTGGGGGCGGAGTCGCCGGGTTCTAGCCGGTTATTTTGCTGGATCGTCGTCCACCCTACGACAGCGATGACTGACAGCAGGCCGATGATTAGCACGACTGTTCCCAGGTTAAAACCACCGCTTTCTGGCTGGCGGCGTGGTTGATCTTCGGATAAAAGTTCGTCGATTTCGTTATAACCGGTACTCATTGGTTGTATAGGTCTCGTTCCAGTTGATCACGATAGGTGTCTTGCTCTGGTGTCGGGGTGGGTTGGCTCATCTGTGCCGCTTCTGACGGTGTCCCCCAATTTTTGATCGTATACCAGCCCACAACCCCGGCGACGATGAGCGCGATGATCGGGGCGATAAACGAGAGCAGGCGCAAGCCGTCATCTTGTGGCACCCCGACGACTTCTTCGCCCGCCTCATTGACGAAGTAAGTGATGATCTCGTCTTCAGTACGGCCATCGGCCAATTGTGACCGGATCTCCTCACGCCATTCATAGCACGTCGGCGCGAGGCAGGTATCCAGCGGTTCGTTCTCGCACACCGGGCAATAAAGATGCTCGGCGACTTCATTTACCTGGTCATCCGTAACCGGATCATCACTCGGTGGGGCTGGTGCCTGGGCCAGTGAGATCGTCACCGGTCCCAGGACCAGCATCACAAGCAGGATAGGTAGAGCCAAAAATCGTCTCATGCCGTGGTCACCCCGGTTGGCATAGATTGCTTACGGCTGACTTTGCGATCTCGTACCGTCGCCGGCAGGATGTCTTTAGGCCATGCGCTGATGACCGTCCCCAAAATCAAGATCAGGCCACCCCACCACACCAGGTTAACCAGCGGGTTGATATACACACTGAATGTCGCCCGGTTCACCATCGCACCTTCGACCGGGATCAACAAGACGTAGAAGTCATTTTCCAGCGTACTATGAGCACCCGCGATGGTCATCGGCAGGGCCTCATTGGTGTTGGCCTGGGGGAAAAGGTCAATACGTGGGCGCAGGTTGGCGATTTCATTACCGTTGCGGTAGACCGTTACATCGGCGATGTTCATCTGGCGAGTATCTTCGGAGAAACCGCGTGTCAGTGAGTTGAATTCCAGGCTGTATTCATCGTTGACTTGCATGATTTCGCCCTCATTCAGTGTTTCTTGCCGCTCGACCTGGAACAAGGTACTCCCGATAACACCGATCCCGATGACGACCACCCCCAGGTGGACGATATACCCCCCATAACGGCGGCGATTGCGCGTGAATAGAGACACCAGCGCGGCCAGCGGATTTTCTCCCCGCGCCCGCACGCGGGCCGCCGCACCCCGCCAGATCTCGTACAGCGCGGCGTAACCGGCCAGCGCGACAACACCATAAGCCAGGAATGCCACACTCGTCCGCATCCCAGTAGCCCACAGGAAGATTAGGGTTATAACCGTCAACGTGAGGGGTACCAGCATCGCCCGGCGCAGACGGACGAGCGAGGTCGCCCCCCAGGCAGAAAGTGGCGCAATCCCCATCAAGAGATACATCGCCGCGAATAATGTCGGTGTGATCTGCATGAAGTAATCAACGCCTAGCGTAATTTCTTCCCCGACGAATAGTTCAGAGAAGATCGGCGCACCGAAGCTCCCCCAGAAGATGACGACCGTCAGCACCACGAAGATTATGTTGTTCAAGACGAACATACCCTCTCGGCTGGCCCAGCCGGTGAAGTGATGCTCGTCTTTGAGTTCACCCCGGTTCCAACGCCAGATAATCAACCCGACAGAGATGATCGTGAGGACTGCCCAGAACGAGAACATTGGTAGGCCGATGTCGCTCCGGGCGAAGCTATGCACGCTAGAGATCAAGCCGCTTCTGGTGGCGAAGGTGCCAAAGATCACCGCGCTGAACGTGCCAATGATGAGGAACATATTCCACACCTTCAGCATGCCGCGCTTTTCTTGGATCATGACGCTGTGTAAGAAGGCCGTGCCGATTAACCAGGGTAGAAGGGCGGCGTTCTCCACCGGATCCCAGCCCCAATAACCGCCCCAACCGAGTACGTCATAAGCCCAACGTCCACCCAGGATTAACCCCAGGCTGAGGAACAACCAGGCGACCAGCGTCCAGCGGCGGGTGGCCTTAATCCAGTTGGTGGATAAATCACCAGAAGCCAACGCCGCCATCGCAAATGCAAACGGGATCATAAAGCCGATGAACCCTAGATAGAGCATCGGCGGGTGAATAATCATACCGAAATGCCGCAAGAGCGGATTCAGACCCTGTGCATTTTGCGCCAGCAAGAATGGATCCGGTGCTTCGGCATTCGGCGGTGCGAACACCGCGTCTGTCGCCTGGGTGATCTTGGTCTGTGTGTCGAGTTCGACATTGGCCGGGAACCAGACTCGCTCAAACGGATTTTCCAGCGCGATAGACAGAAAAAGAAAGAAGGCCAGCATCGCACTGCTATACGCGATGACGTAAGGCATCAACCGCCGTTCTTTGCGCCAGTTGATTACCATCGCCAGCGCGATGAACAGGGCCATGACGAGTGACCAGAACAACAACGACCCCTCTTGAGATCCCCATAATGCTGTAAAGCGGTAAAAGTCCGGGGTGTTGGGGTCGGTTGTATTACGGACATAATTGATCTGAAACTCACCGTTCATCAGCGCGATGAGCAACATACCACAAGCGACAGTTAATAACGGTAAAGTGGCGATGGCGGCATTGCGGGCACTCAGCACCCACCGTTCTTTATGCCGCCAGGCACCCAGTAACGCCGTTGGGATGGCGTAAAGACAGGCGATAAACGCCAGGACAGTTGAGACAAATCCGATTTCAGCTAGCATCGTTCTCTATGAATTGCATTCCAGGGTGTTCTTCCAGGTTATCGCGTGATCCACCGTCTTCCAGGCGGCTGGGGCACTTGAGCAAAAGCTCACTGGCATAAAAGACACCGTCGTCCCGTATATAACCCTTCAAGATCGCCTGGGCCTCGTGCCGCAGTAGATCCGGCTTGGGTTGATTTTCCACGAAGACGGCCAGTTGGGTGCGCGTCGGGTCGTTCGCGGCAACATTTAGGGCTTCTGCCAAATTGTCGTATTCGCCTGGCAGTTGAGCGATGGTAAAGGCAATCTCCAGATTTTCGCTGTCGTAGTCAATCGAACTGCCGATTACCGCGCCAGTCACTGTGATCTGCTGGCCGACATAATCGGGATTGTTGGCGACTTCTTCAACGGTGCGATAGGGCTGGGCATTGGCACTGGTAGAGTTTACCACCAGGTAAAATACCGCCCCCAGTATCAGCAAACCACCGACCAAAAATTGTATTCGTCCGTTTTTTTTCTGAAGCCGGGCTAGTTCCGGCGAGTCTGATTTTTCCCATGTGTCCCGATCAGGCATCGCTCACGATACTCCTGCTATTTAATTTTACGATTTTGATTAATATTATAACTAATATTGTGATCTTTGTCACGATACCATTGAGGGGATTTAACATCCCCCCAACAGTTTGTTTAAGATTAGGCTTCGTCTTGCGGTGTGGCGGTGAACGCATCCCGCCCAATCATCGCCATGCCGACGGCCATCACACCGCCGATGCCCACCAGGATGAACAACACGCTCAGTCCCTGCGGTGTGTCCTCCGCTTCGGCGGTTTCTTCTTCCACTGGCGGGAGCAAGACCGTATCAATCACATGGATCACACCGTTGGATGCCTGTACATCAGTCGCCGTCACGGTCGCGTCATTGACCATCACAGTCTCATCTTCAACGGTAATCTGCACGGTCGCACCGGCTAGCGTCTCCACGCTTTCGCCATCCAGCGTGACGACATCTTCCGCCAGAACCTCCCCTTCGACGACGTGATAAAGCAAGATCGTCTCCAGGTCATCGCGGGCCAGCAGATCCGCCGCAGAGATGCCGAGTTCTTCGAGCAATGCTTCGAACGCGGCGTCAGTCGGCGCGAACACTGTAAATGGCCCGTCATTGGACAGTGTATCGGCCAGGCCAGCCGCCAATGCCGCTTCCAGCAGGATCGTAAACTCGTTGGCCTGCGCCACCTCTACGATGTTACCGGTAGGCTCTTCCGTTTCGGTCATTTCCTCCGCCGGGGCTTCTGGGGTGGCTTCCGGCGTCATTTCCATCATGGGTTCCGGTGTTGATTCCGCTTCTTCTTCCGCCGGTTCTTCTGGTGGGAGTAAGACCGTATCAATCACATGGATCACACCATTAGATGCCTGTACATCCGTAGCAGTTACGGTCGCGTTGTTGACCATCACCGTCTCACCTTCAACCGAGATCTGAACGGTTTCCCCGGCCAGCGTTTCGACGCTTTCGCCATCCAGCGTGACGACATCTTCCGCCAGAATCTCCCCTTCGACGACGTGATAAAGCAAGATCGTCTCAAGCTCATCGCGGGCTAGCAGATCCTCAGCAGAGAGTTCTAATGCTTCGAGCAATGCTTCGAACGCAGCATCAGTCGGCGCGAACACGGTGAATGGCCCTTCGCTATTAAGGGCGTCGTTTAGCCCGGCGGCATCTACCGCCGCTAACAAGGTGGTAAAGTCATTCTCTGCGGCGATTTCTAACAGTGTGCCAGCGTTTTCCTCGTCATCCTGAGCAAACGCCGGTAGGGCAGTCAGGGTTACTAACAGAGCTAGCAATAACCATCTCTTGAGCATGTTCCACTCCTTTGTCGATGTAGATAAGTAAGGCTATTTTACCGTACAGTTAATCGTCGGGTAAAAGTTGATCCTGGCTGGAAAGATACGCGATGACATCGGCCAGATCTTGGTAACTCATGCGATCACCGTAATTGTTGGGCATGATGTTTTCTGCATATCCTGGTGCGGTGTAATCCCAGGGATGGACGATGCTTTCAACCATGTACTGTTCGAAGGTGTAATCTTCAAATTGTGGTAATTCACTGCGGATCTCGTCCCAGCGCGTCCAGGTGCCTTCGGTCGGCGGCCCGGTGGAGTCTTCGTCCATGTGGCAACCGATGCAACCCAGTTCGGTACCGTCTGCGGCCAATTCCAGGTTGTTATAGATCAACTGGCCGTTAAGTGGATCTGCCTGGATAGTTTCCAACACGGTGAGGATGCGCTCTACATCAGTACCAGCGAAAAGCTCCCCGGCGTCTTCTGGAATGTGACCACAGGCTAATGCTAACTCCTGATAAAGCAGGCCGGTCTCATAAAGCTGGCTCAAGGCCGCTGTTGGGTCTTGCGCCAGATCCGGCCCGAAGTCGCGCAGGCTTTCATGCGCGTTGAGCTGGTCGAACACGAGATCGGTCGGGTCACACGTCAGGGCTTCGTCCAGGTCAACGGATTGGGCCAGCAGATACCCCCCGCTGAATAAAATGATGCCACTTAACATCATGACGATCCAGCGCATTATAGTTCTCCGGTACGGTTCAGTGAGCCACATTGTATCAACCGCCAGCAGGGCAGGCTATCCCGAACCGAATCAAAAACCCCCTGTTGCAGTACAGGGGGTTGGTAGCAGTACGAGAGAAAAGCTCCGGCGTATTTTATTCGCCGCCTTCAGTTTCTTCTTCCGCTTCCATTTCTTCGGCTTCTTCAGTCTCTGCTTCGGCGGCATCATTACCACCACCGACGTCACCCGTCTGGAGGAAACTGTCGCTGTAGTCGCCGTCTTCATAGCTCCGCAGGTAGACCATCACATCAGCGATGTCTTGCACGCTCATGCGCTGGCCGAAGTTGTTCGGCATGTTCGCTCCCCAACCGTCTACGATGTAGTCGGCGGGCCGTACGATGCTTTCGATGATGTATTGCTCCGGTGAATAATCCGAGAACATCGGATCACTTGCTAACCGATCTGGTATGCTGGCCCAGGTCTCTTCAGTGGCGGGGCCAGCCGCCACACCATGACACCCCGCGCATCCTAGCCGTGAGTTCAACTCACTCTGTTGGACGTTGTTGTAGATGGCTTCGCCGCGTGTCACATCCCCGGTGATGCCTTCATCAATGATCGTCTGGATGATCACATCAACATCATCACCAGCCGGGTCGGCCATTTCACCACCGCCACCACCACCCATACCAGGTACTAGCGCGTATTGTTCCACCAGGAGCGCATCCTGGATTTCCCAGTCGTCGCCCTTATCCCAGTTTAAGATGTAGTTGGTCAGGTCGTCGATCTGGTCATTACGCATGGGGCCGCCACCGCTTTGTGCCCAGGCGACCATCTGATTGCCTTCCCAGTAGCTGATGCTCGTGGGGCGACCATGAACCAGCGTGGTAAACGTAAAGTCGTAGAGCGTGCTACCCCAATCGACCTGATCGAGACGGCCTGGTCCATCCGGCGCACCATCAACGTTGGTGTCCAGGTAGGCCACCTGTCCATCCGCCGTGATCTCTAGTGGGTAGCCCACGTCAATCGCCCCTTGAAGTTGCGTTGCGATTGCCAGCTTATCTTCTTCCAGCGCGGCCAGTTGGTCGCGAATACCGCCTTCACCGCTGATGCGCTGGGTGATCTCATTGTTCCGTTCGACGATTTCTGCCCGTCGCTCGTCGTTGATCTCCGGGGAGACGAGTTCTTCACGCAGGGCGTCTTGCTCCGCGGTGAGCGTCGCCTCTTCGCTTTCCAGCGTGTTGATTGCTGAGTCGATTTCGTCGAAGTAGTCATAGCCGAAGTAGTGCGGGCTATTTAAACCGGGTGCCCGCCCGGCGATGCCGTAGCCCTGTGTCCCATGACAGGTCGAGCAATTCGCCGCGAATAGTTCGGCACCACGCTCGATTGAGCGGGCCTGGAACTGACGCTCGAAGGAGCGCATACGCCCATTTTCGTTGATGGCAACCCACCCCACGAGGATCATCACGCCGACGAAGGCCGTGATGCCGACGAGGATGCGGTTTTCCATCTTGTCGATTAGCATCCGTTGAAGCATTTACCTGTTTCCCTTTTTGTTGCGGGTCGTGGATGGCCCCACCCAATGGCGGGGCCAAGATCCCTCTTAGTCCATGAAGTAAGCCCCGTCGCGGTGGATGAAGAGGTGATCCTCTACAATCGCCCACACCGGGTTGCCTTCTTCGTCCAACACAGGCACGACCTCACCAGATTCATTTTCGGTGGTGGTCTGATACACGATCAGCACGTCCAGCCGGCGCAAGTTATCCTGCGCTTCTGTCACGATGATCGATCCCCAACCCATGTAGAGTTCTTCTTCATATCCTTCAATCAAGTGTGCGAATTCTGCCATCACGTAATCCAATTCCGGCGATGCAGATGGAACCGGGCGGAAGCGCGGGACATCCTGAGTCGCGGCTAATGGACTGTACGTTTCGTTGAGCTTGTCCATGAATTGCCCACCTACCGGGTTGGCACTCACGAACTCGTTCAACGAGGCAATCGCTTCTTCACCTTCTGGTGAATTTTCCAGAACCATACAATCCTGGTACTGGCAGGTCGTGTACATCCCAGGTGCCAATTCATCATAAGGTACCGGGAGCAAGATCCCCATCTTATTGTGGGCCGGTTCGTGTGTCAGCTCGAACATGATTTCTTGCTCGGCGGAGTTATCCACCCCATATTCAGCCAGGCCCATGTAACTGAGCACGGTCATCCCGCTAATCGTGGCGAAGATCGCGGCCAGTGCAAAGCGGCGATCTGCATAACGACGGCTGGGGTTCAGGTCAATGTAAGGTAGAACGGCCAGGATGACCAGTACCACCGTCGGGAAGATGATCCCCCATATGACCTTATCGCCAAGCTTCAACGCACCCTGGATCCATAAGAAGTACCAGGGGGCAGTCGTCCCCTGTGGGGTGACCTGTGGGTCTGCGTGGGCTTCTAGCGGTGCATGGAAGAACCAGACACTCAATAGGACGAGCACAAACGTCGTCACGCCGATCCACATCATTTCGCTGGTCAGTGCATCCGGGATGAAGTACACTCGCTTGTCGAGCGGCACCCGCTTGGCGGTGTCTTCGCCGATGTTTTCCTTCTGCGGTGGCAGGCTGTGGCCGTGGATGATGACCTTGTAGTAATGGACACCGGTGAAGATAAACAAGATCGCCGGAACTGCCAACACATGGAGCAGATAGAAGCGCAACAAGCCGTTCGCACCAATGTCTGGCCCACCGCGTAACAGCAGGTTCAGGTTCTCACCGACGACTTCCGGCGGTGCGGCTTCAACCATCGAGGCCCCAATTGTTACCGCCCACAGGGCCAATTGATCCCAGGGGAGCAGATAACCGCTAAAACTGAGGAAGGCTGTGGCCACCAGCAAGATGACGCCGGTAAACCACGTAAATTGCCTGGGTTTTTTGTAACTTCCGGTAAAAAACGTTCGTAACATATGCAAGACGACGATCAAAACCATCGCTTCCGCCCCCAGGCGGTGCAGATCACGCATGAGCTGACCGAGGGGAACGTTGCTCATGATGTCGATCATGTTACCGTAAGCCGCATCGGGCGACGGCGTATACCAGATCATCAAAAAGATGCCGGTGATCGTCTCAAACACAACAAAATAAGTGGAAAGCCAACCGAGACGGAATGTCGGGTAAAGCCCGGTCATATCCCGGTGGAAATAAGCCGGACGCATGTGAAGCCAGAAGCTATCTGCGTGCGGTTGCAGGCGTGGGTTCGGGCGGCGGCTTGGTGCTTCACCACGCAGGGCCTCACGAATATCCTGGATGTTCATGCCTGCGGTCACACGTTCAACGATGTTATTTACACCTTCAAACGTGGCTCGCTTCAGCCCTTTGTCTTTCACATCGTCCAAGAACGATGGAAATGGGAGAATGGACATACAGCTCTCTCCTCTAAACCAATAAAATCAAAGACTTACACACAACGAATTCACTACGCGCTGGTCGGCGGTCCCAGTATACGGGCACCGGTATCAACGCGAATTTCCGCGACCTGTCTGCCATTCAACGGGATCGGTCCGCCATCCGCAGGGGTAGTTTCAGTCTCACCATTGGTGAAAACCACCGTCGCGTTAAATCGATCTAAACCGCGTGGTGCCGGGCCACCGATATAATCCCCATTTAATTCGAAACGAGAACCATGACACGGGCAATTGAATAAGAACTGGTTGCTATCCCAACCGGGCAGGCACCCTAGATGCGTGCAGACAGCGTACAAGGCCAAGAACCCTTCGCCGCTGTTGGAAAGCCACAACCGGCCCTCCGGCACTTCAAGCGGTGCATTACCCGCAGTTGGTAGGTCATCGCCGGAAAACGGGAAGACCCCGCCGAATTCACCTTCCGCAAAGCGCGGTAGGGCAAACCAGACGATCCCTGCGGTAGCTCCACCCAGCATCATTACGATGGACGCGCCCCAGATGTAATAGAGGAATTCGCGACGACTCGGCCCGGCGACCTCGACAGCGACTTCCTGCTTGTGTGCCTTTTCTACAATGGCACTTTTCCCTTTAGTGGCTGTTGCCATCTCGTCCTGCTACTTTCTCTCTCAAGTCGAACAGATATAAGCTCTCTCTCTCACGCGCCTACTGTGTAAGGAAGCTGTCACCCCATATCGCAATAACTAATGGAGATATTACAAAAACCTTTATATCACTTGACGCACGGTGTGTAAAATATATCACAAAGGTACTAGGGTGTCAAAATGCAATGCAATCCAAAATTCAGCCAAAAAAGCTCAAGAATCTGCTAAAATCTACCAAATTCCTACCGGGAGCCAAACCCTGATTTTCATTAGAAAAATCCAGCCGCTATAATAAGATTATGACGACAAATAAACTCACTTTCGGACGTACAACCTGGATCGACATTATCCAACCAACCGCCCAGGATGTCGATGTGCTGTCGCGGGCGTATCCTTACATTCATCCCCTCAACCTGGAGGACTTGACCAGTGCCATCGAACGGCCCAAGTTAGATATTGACGATAATTATCTGTTTCTGGTCATGCATTTCCCCTTGTGGGATCCTCAACGCCGGCTGACCCGTGCCCATGAGGTTGATCTCATCCTGGGCCGGGGCTATGTCATCAGTATTCACGATGGCAAGCTCAAGCCCTTGCAGACGCTCTACCAGACTTGCGAGCAAAATGCGCTCTTTCGGGAGGATCTGCTGGGGGGTGGGGCCAGCCACACATTTTATGTGCTGGTAGATCGCCTGGTGGATTACATCCTGCCGATCCTGCGCAAAGTTGATGCCAACATCCGGCAGATCGAAGAAGACATCTTCACCGAAGAGCCGCGTCGTGTCATCCGTGATATTACCCTGGCCCGGCGCGACATCATCGCGCTCCGGCGCATTATCCGCCAACAGGCTCCCATTGTGGAAATGCTGGAAAAAAGCAATCATCCCATCCTCAACGAAGACCTGGAAGAATATTTCGGCGATATTGTCGATCATATGCATCGCGCCCGTGACATCGTAGACGAACATACCGAAGTTATCTCCGGCCTGGCGGAAACTGCCGATACGCTCGCCAGTCATCGCATCAACGAAGTCATGCGAATTTTAACCGTGATTTCAGTCATCATGCTTCCGCTCACGTTGCTTTCCAGCATCTACGGCATGAACATTGGTCTACCCTTCGATGATAATCCGAATGCATTTATAATCGTGGCGGCATTGATGGTCGTCCTGGCGGCTGGGATGCTCATCTACTTTAGGAGAAAACACTGGTTATAGATGTTACCCCCGGTGAAATATATCAAGACTGATGCGGCGTTGCGTAAGCTGGTTATGTCGTTGGAAGATGAGCCACTGATCGCATTTGATACCGAGTCCAACAGTATGCACGCTTACCAAGAGCGTGTCTGCTTGATCCAGATGTCTACCCGCACGCAAGATTACATCATCGATCCGCTGATGATTAATCAGAGCGAACCGTTAGGCCGCCTGTTTGAATCGCCACGTATTGAGGTGATCTTCCACGCGGCAGAATATGACCTGATGTGCCTGAAGCGTGACTTTGGCTTTACCTTCCGTAACCTGTTCGATACGATGCTCGCCGCTCGTATCTGTGGTCTGGAAGCGGTCGGCCTGGGGTCAATGTTGGCTGAATATGCCAACGTCCGGTTGGATAAAAGCCATCAGCGGGATAACTGGGGCAAGCGGCCCCTGCCAAAATCCAGCGTGCGCTATGCACAGATGGACACCCATTATCTGCCCATGCTCCGCGACATGCTCTATGATAAATTGGATGCCAACGGACGGCTAGACGAAGCCCACGAGTTATTTACCGAATTGTGTGACCTGCCTGCCGCAGAGCCGCGCCTGTTCGATGAACACGAATTCTGGAACATTGGGCGTCCGAATCGGCTCAAGCGGGCGCAATTAAAAATCCTACGCGAAGTCGTCAGTGAACGCGACGCTATCGCCCGCCAGCGTGATCGCCCACCATATAAGGTGATGACCAACGATGTCTTGATCGCACTGGCCCGGCAGGCCCCGCGTAATGTGCCAGAACTCAAGCGCATCAAGGGGTTTTCTGCCCGGCAGGTGCGGCGTTATGGCAAGCGTATGCTCAAGGCTGTGGCACGGGGCAAGCAGACCGAAGACTTGCCGCCGCCACCACCCCGTCAATCTGCGGATCCGCTCATCGCAGACCGTTATGCGATTTTGCACAATTGGCGCAAGGAACGCGCCCGCGAACGCGGCGTCGAATCTGATATTATCATCTCCAAGCATACGTTATGGAACATCGCCCAGCACGCGCCCAAACAAGTCGATGACCTGCGGCAGATTCGGGGCATCGGCCCCTGGCGGTTAGATACCTATGGAGAAGAAATCCTCCATGTTTTGAACGATCACATCCAGAAGATGGAGAAAGCATAATGGCGGATTCACCGTTTGCCGATGATTGGCGTGATTGTCTGCGAGAGCAATATAAGCATGTTGTCCGTGAGGACGATAAACTGACCAAGCCCTCGCTCGCGCTGGTCTTGAACCAGGTGGGCTTTGGGGAAGATGAATTGCGTGAGTTAGAGGTCCGGGCGACCATCCGCGCTGACGACCTGCCGGAGGACTTTCAACCTGATCTACAGGTCTTAGAACCATCTGTGCAGGCTCATGACGACTTTCAACCGCACCCGCTGGAATGCCAGTGTCCATCCTGTATGGAAATTGACCTGACACCCCATGACGCCGATGGACAACCTATCGTGGTAGACCCGGAGCAAGCGGCGACGGAGGATGCCCACAATGACGATGATCCTCAGCAGTTGAGCATGTTCTGACCGGTGACTGACGAAAAATGGATGCGGCTGGCCCTGGCAGAAGCACACCAGGCGTTGAAGACGGGGGATGTGCCAGTGGGGGCAGTCGCTGTCTATCAAGGGCGGGTGATCGGCACCGGGCGCAACCAGCGCGAAGCCGACCATGACCCAACTGCCCATGCGGAAATCATCGCTTTGAGGCAAGCCGCCCAGGCCCTGAATCACTGGCGGCTGGATGATGTAACGTTATATTGCACGCTGGAACCATGTTGCATGTGTGCCGGGGCGATGGTTTTGGCCCGTTTGCCGCGTCTGGTTTATGCCACGCTAGACCCGAAGGCGGGCTGTGCCGGTAGTGTGTTGGATGTCTTGCGACACAGCCGCCTCAATCATCGGGTTGAAGTTGACCTGGGGTTGCTGGCAGATGAAGCCGCTAGTTTGCTGACGGCGTTCTTCCAGCAATTGCGTGATTAACGGATCGCTCGTCCGGCGTAGATCAACCCCATAGCCGCAATCGTCGCCACGATCAGGTTGACCAGCACCAATTCCAGCCCGCTACTGTCTGGGCTAAAGTTGAGCAGACCGCCGGTGATAAACCCGCCGATCAATGCCCCGGCCAGGCCAAGCGCGATGTCATTCCAGAATGGCATGTTTTTGCTCCGCATGACGTAGCGTGCTAACCCACCTGCCAGGAAACCGACGATGAGCCAGCCTATGCAGATGAATGGGGCGGTGATGATCGCCTCGAAAAAGTTAAGGATACCGTCCATGCAGTAAAAGCTCCTTGTTGATCGCGTGATTTAGCTTCTATTTTAATCCTAATTCGCCCACAGGCCAAAACGCCTATTTATCCTACCTGTATTTTACGCTACAATATGGGGCCGAGATTGGAGAGGTGCCAGAGTGGACGATTGGGGTTGTCTCGAAAACAACTGTGCCCCTTGCGGGTACCGTGGGTTCGAATCCCACCCTCTCCGCTGAATAAAATACCTGGCAGTCCGTCCTAATTGGCGGGCTGTTTTGATTCTTGGGACTACCCGGTAGAAAAAAAATGCCCTACGCTGAGTCAGCGTAGGGCATCATCATGTTGATAAGAGACTAATTCAGGTTTTCGAAGATACCGGCGGCTCCCATACCCCCGCCGATGCACATCGTCACCATGCCGTATTTGCTATTACGACGTTTCATCTCATGCAGGAGCGTGACCGTCAGCTTGGCCCCGGTCGCGCCGAGTGGGTGACCGAGCGCGATGGCACCGCCATTGACGTTGACCTTCGCCGGATCCATCTCCAACTCTCGGATCACGGCCAATGACTGCGCCGCGAACGCCTCATTGAGTTCGATCAAGTCGATGTCGTCCATCTTCAGGCCGACACGCTTAAGCAATTTCGGGATGGCGACCACCGGCCCGACGCCCATAATCTCCGGGCGGACGCCGCCCACGTTAAAGCCGATAAAGCGCATGAGCGGCGTCAGGCCGAGTTCTTCTGCCTTTTTGCGTTCCATGATGATGACACCTGCCGCCCCATCGCTCAATGGGCTGGAATTCCCCGCCGTCACCCGGCCATTCAGGCGGAAAGCTGGCTTGAGGTTAGCCAGTGATTCTGGCGTGGTGCCCCGGCGCAGATGCTCGTCTTGCTCCAGGCGCAGGGTTTTGGTGGTCGGTCTGCCATCGTCACCGATGACGGTTTCTTCCCATTCAAACGGGACGATCTCATCGTCGAAGCGACCAGAGTCAATGGCGTCGGCGGCTCGACGGTGGCTTTCTGCCGCGAATTCATCCATGTCTTCACGGGTCACGCTGAATTCATCGGCCACATTTTCTGCCGTGTGGCCCATGCCCATGTAGACCTCTGGCGCGTTTTCGACCAGATACGGGTTTGGGCTGAGGTGATGGCCGGTCATCGGCACCAGCGACATGGTCTCGGCACCCCCGGCGATGATGACATCGGCCCCATTGGCGATGATCCGCTCGGAGGCAATGGCGATAGTTTGCAGGCCGCTGGAACAAAAACGGTTGACAGTCTGCGCGGGCACATTCACTGGCAGGCCAGCACGGATCGAGACGATCCGCCCGAAGTTCATCCCCTGGGAGCCTTCGGTCATCGCACAACCGACGATCACATCGTCGATCTCTTGCGCGTCGAGCTTGCCATCGGTTTGTTTCATCAGGTCTTCGATGACGGTTGCCATCATGTCTTCCGAACGGGCGTTTTTGGTTGAGCCGCGTACTGCCTTACCCACTGCGGTGCGGGTAGCGGCGACAATTACTGCTTCTCTCATGAGTTTATCCCTCTAAATTCTCTATCTGTCGTTTATTGTGTTGCACTGATCCAGGTCAGCCGGGATGACGATGTGAACCGCCATCCCGATGAGACGATTCTTAGTTACGCAGTGGCTTATTGTTCTGGAGCATGTACATAACGCGCTCCTGAGTCTTTTCGTTTTGCATGAGTTCCACGAAGGCTTCGCGTTCCAGGTCGAGGATCAACTGCTGATCAACCCATTGCGGTTCGGTCAGGCCGCCACCTGTCATGATCCAGGCTAACTTTTTGCCGATCACCACGTCGTAATCTGTGGCGTAACCGCCTTCGCGGAATTGCTCCAGGCCGAGCTTGAGCGATGCATAGACCTCTTGCCCCGCCGCGAAGATCTTTTCCGGCTCTTGTTGCTCGTAAGATTTCGCCAGCGATAGAGCGTGTTGCTTGGCCTCACCGATCAACCGGCTCCGGTTCATCACGATCTTATCATCTGCGCCGAGGAAGCCCATGTCACGGGCCATCTTCGCGCTCTCGCTGACTTTGGCCGTCGCGATGTTCTCAAAGGCCGTCTGCATGGCTGGCAGTACGTAAGCACCGGAGGCCGCGACCGGATTCACCAGCCGGCGCACCAGTTCCTTACAGCCGCCACCCGCCGGGATCAAGCCGACGCCGACTTCCACCAGCCCGGCGTAAAGCTCGATGTGAGCGACAATGGCCGCCCCAAACATCAACAGTTCTGCGCCGCCGCCCAACGCCATGTTAAACGGCGCGGTGACGACCGGCTTGGGTGCGTAGCGCATGGCCTGCGTCAGGTCTTGCAGGTTCTTAATCATCTTGGTGATGCCTTCTGGCCCGCCGCTCATGCCGTCGGCCAAGTTTGCGCCGATGCTAAAGCGTTCGGCGTCATTGCTGACGACCATCGCCACATACTCATCATTTTCAGCCAGGATTTCGAGTGCTTTGTAACCCATCTCTACGAATTTGCTGGTGATGCTGTTTTGCTTACTGCGGAATTCCCACAGTAAGACGCCGTCGCCCAGGTCGTAAACTGCGCCGTCTTCGTTGCTGGCGATCTCTTTACCGTCGGCCCGCAGGTCGGCGATGCTGATCTGCATCGGGTCTTTTTCCAGCGGCACGTAATCTTTCTCGTTGACGTCGTAATAACCGATGACCTTGCCGTTGTCGTCAGTCTGGTAGAAGGTCGTCTTGCCGCTATTCAGCATGTCTTTAACCCAGTCTGCCACCGGGTAACCTGCTTCTTCGAATTGCGGGACGGTTTCTTCAACGCCGATGGCATCCCAGATCTCGAACGGCCCCATCTCATGGCTGAAGCCCCATTTTTGCGCGTTATCCACGTTGACGATGGTCTCGGTGATTTCCGGCACGCGGTTCGAAGCATATGCCAGGTAAAAGGCGTGATGATGCCACAAGAATTGACCGGCGCGGTCGTCCTCATTCATCATCAGGCGGATGCGCTCTCCAGTCGGCTGGGCTTTGCGATGCTTGCCCACACTCTCGAACCGGACTTTGGTGGGCGGGTCATATTCTAGCGTTTCCAGGTTGAGAGCCCATAATTGTTTATTGCCGTCATCATCACGGCGCATATGATAAAAGCCCTTGCCCGCTTTACGACCGAGCATGTCGTTATCCAGCATGTATTGGCTGATCTCATTGGCACGGGGATGATTAAGGACTTCACGTTGCGGATCGTCGGGAATGGCTTCGTACAAATTGCGGGCGACGTGTACCGCTACGTCGAAGCCGACCAGATCGTTCAGGTTAAAGGTCGCGGTCTTGGGGCGGCCAATCAGCGGGCCGGTGATGGCGTCCACTTCTTCCACAGTGTAGCCGTTATCCAGCGCGTAGTTCATGGCTTGCATCCCGACCATCGACATAAAACGATTGCCGATAAAGTTCGGCTCGTCCTTCGCCACCACGACACCTTTACCCAGACGTACCGTCGCAAATTCTTTCATGAACTCGACGGCTTCGGGGTCGGTGTTGGTATGCGGGATGACTTCCAGCAGGTGCAGGTAACGCGGCGGGTTGAAGAAGTGAGTGCCCATAAAGCGGCGGGTGAAATCATCGCCCAGGCCATCCGCGATATTGTGAATCGGGATGCCGGACGTGTTCGAACTGATGATTGCATCTGGCTTGGCATATTCGGCCAATTTCGCCATCAGGTTTTGCTTGATGTCCAGGCGTTCCACCACCACTTCGATGATCCAATCGGCATCGCTTACCTTTTCCAGGTCGTCTTCGATGTTGCCGATGTGGATGTTATCCATCACTGCCGCGTTAAAGAGTTGCGGCGGGCGCATCTTTTTCAGGCTTTTCAGGTTATTCTGGACGATGGCATTTCGTTTGTGGGCTGGGTCACCGGGGTTGGTGTCTTTGGGGGGAATATCGAGCAAGAGCGTTTCGACGCCGATGCCCGCAAGTAGCGTAGCGATCCCGCCGCCCATCGTACCAGAGCCAATGACGGCGGCCTTGTTAATTTCGTAACTCATATTATGCCTTTCCTCAAGCGATGTATTTGGTTTAATTTAACGATGATTCGATTATAACAAACGACCGTCTTCCTTAAAACGGTTTCCTATTGAAGTCTAACCTTATCCAGGGTGGCTCGTGCCGCCGTCAATGATGGCGCATAGGCGAAATCTAACGGTCGGCCCGTCGTCGTGACGAACAGCTTGCGTAACCCGCCAAATACTGCCCGCATGACGCGACCGGCACCCACGACGACCATCAACCCGGCTTTGGGGTGACTGTATTGTGTCAACTCATCGAAATGTCCCATCAGATCACGCGGGATACTGACTTTGCCATCGGTAAAGTTGGCGATGGAATAAATCGTCTCAGCCTCGGCGGTGTCCATCCAGTCGTAGACGGTCTGCCGGGCCTGATATAGATCTTGCCACGTCCAGCCCGCCGGGATGTCATAACGGATGGTGGTCTGTTGGAGGTCATCCCATTGGACTTGGATTGTCATGGTCGTCTATCCTCGAATTCGTACCCGGTGAGCAGGATCCTGCTCACACGGTATACGATTTAATCGGCTGGTTAGTTCTATACCAGGTCAGCGCGGGTGTAATTCAGGATGCGCCGGGCGACGATCAAGGTGTTAATCTGGCCGGTGCCTTCGTAGATGTCGTTGATCTTGCCATCGCGCATCCACTTTTCCGCCAGCCATTCGCGAGAATACCCCAACGGCCCCAAGACTTCGACGGCCTTCTGAGTAACCCAGGTTACGGCTTTACCGGCTTTCACCTTCGCCATTGATGCTTCCAGCGGGTTCGAGATCCCGTCGTCTAGCATAGAGATCGAGCGTAGGGTGAGCAGATGGGCGGCTTTCATCTGGGCTTCCATTTCCAGCACATCACGCTGGATGGCGGTGAGCTTGTGGGGTGGCAGGCCATACGGCACATCAATCCCGGCTTCGCTCAGTTTTTCGCGCACGAATTCCAGCGCGGCCCGCCCGATGCCTAACGCGCTGGCGGCTACCAGTGGGCGGCTGGCGTCGAAGGTTGCCATTGCACCTTTGAAGCCTTTGCTGTTCTTGCCAGTCTTGACCTCTGACGAACCGAGGATGTTATTTGCCGGGATGCGGGCGTCGTTGAAAGAGATGGCGACGGTATCGCTGGCGCGGATGCCGTGTTTCTTTTCCGCCTTGACGACCTTCGCGCCAGGGGTGCCAGCCTCTACTACGAAGAGCTTCATACCGGCGCGTCCGGCGTCCCGGTCAACCGTTGCCCACACCATCACCAACCCGTCGCCTTCTTCCAGGGCCAGCCCGCCGCTGGTGCAGAAGATCTTCTCACCGTTGAGAACCCACTCGTTCGTCTCCTCATCGAAGCGGGCTGTCGTCTGGATTGCGGATGTATCCGAGCCGGCGTTGGGTTCGGTCATCGCCATCGCCCCCCAGGCGGGGTCGCCTTCCGCGAACCGGCGCAGAAGCCGGAGTTTTTGCTCTGACGTGCCAACTGCTTCGATGGCAAAGCCGCCTAACGCGGCACTGGGCAGGCACAGGTAAATGCCGGCATCCCCCCAGGAGAGGATTTCGACCATCTGCATCATGTTCAGGTAATGGGTGCTGGTGCCGGTCTTTTTCTTCTCTTTGACGGTGATCTCGCCATTTTTTTCGGCTTCGAGTTGTTTCTCGATCTTGCTGAGTGTGGCTTGTTGTTGCCCACTGAGGAACGGCCACACGGCTTCGATGAAGGCGGTAGGCCGGGTGTGTTCACTTTCGTCTAACTCACGCGAGACCGGGCGCATGGTGGTCTGCGCGATGTATTCTACCATTTGTGTTGTTTGTGTAACGGACTCCGGGATTTCAAAATTAATAGGCATTTGTTCTGCTCCTTAAACGATTGCCAGACCGTCGAACGTTGTAAAGCCGCGTGCATTGCGGAGCCAACGCTCCGCCGGGTATTCGCGGATGAAGCCGTAACCGCCGAGCGTCTGCACGCCGCTATCGGTCACGGTGAGGGCCATCTGATTGGCGTATTGTCGTGCCAGGTAGGCTTCGCGGTTGGCATCTTGCCCGTTGTCGAGCATCCAGGCCGCTTCCCAGACCATCAGACGGGTTGCATCGACTTCAATTGCCATCTCCGCCAGCATAAAGGCGATGGCCTGGTTCTGGGCGATGGCCTTGCCGAATTGTTCGCGGTTTTTGGCATATTCTTTGGCGTACTCATAGGATGCCCGTGCCACGCCGACTGCCGCCGCCGCCAGCGCGACGTTCATGCGGGCCAGCAAGCTATCATAATCAATGCCGACGGCTCCACCGAGCCGCGCATCAGCGGAGACTTGCACGCCATCTAGCTTGATTCGATACGTCGGCAAAGAGCGCACGCCCATCAGTTTCTCTTGATGTTCGATGCTGATACCAGCTAACGCCTTTTCGACGATGTAGGCGTCTGTCGTGCCGGTTTCGCTATTCCGTGCGTAGACCAGCAGATGCGTTGCACTCTCCGCCAGCGGGACATAAGCCTTGACGCCATCCAGCATGACGGTATCGCCAGCGACACGGGCAGTCGTCTTGAGGTCGCGGGCGTCGAAGGCAATAGTAGGTTCGAGCAGGGCCGCCGTTGCTGGCGTGATCTCGTCTTCCAGAAACATCGGCAGATATTGCTCGCGCTGTTCTGCCGTGCCGAAAAGTGTCAGTGGATAGGCGAATAGTGCGGGCGTCATCAAGTGCAGGGCGGTCGCCAGTTCTCCGAAGGCTAATTCTTCCATCGCCAGCACACCCGTTACGGCACTCATCTCGCCAAAGCCGCCCAATTCTTCCGGCAGGGCAGACGGAATGAGGCCCATCTTCCAGCCCGTGTCGATCACTTGCGGATCAAATGTGCTGGCTTCGTCAGAGTCGTGGGCACCGGCACGGATGTTCTTTTCCGCATAACGCCGGATTGTATCGATCAACAGTTGTTGATCTTCGGTGGGGGTAAAAGAAACCATCAAACAATCCTCTTTAATTTATTGATAGAAAACGAAATCCGGCGTTTACATGCCGCCGGTTATTTCTAGAACCTGACCGGAAATATAATTTGAGAGATCACTGGCGAAAAAGACCAGCGGCCCGGCGGCTTCTTCCGGCGTACCGGCACGCCCCGCCGGGATCGCCATCATCGCCATCTGGCGCAGTTGATCTGGAATGCCTAGCTTGATCTGCTCACCGGCGCGTTCGGTCGTGGTGCCTTCATCCTTCGATTGCGTCAGGCGCGTCTCGATAAACCCGAAGGCGACCGCGTTCACCTGGATGTTGAATTGACCCCATTCTTTTGCCAGGGTCTTCGTCAAGCCGATGATGCCGGATTTCCCGGCGGAGTAATTCACCTGGCCGACGTTGCCGCGTGTGCCGGAGGTACTGCTGACGTTGATGATCTTGCGTGGTTTGGCGGCTCCGTGTTCGTTGATCTCTTGCTTGGCGACTTCTCGCATGTAAGGGATGCACGCCTGGATCAGCTTAAAGGGGGCGGTGAGGTGAATCGCCAGCATCGCTTGCCATTGATCTTCGTTCATCTTGTGGGCCATGCCGTCCCACGTGTAGCCGGCGTTGTTCACCAGCACATCGATGCCGCCGAACGTATCGACCGTCTGGCCGATCAATTCTTCGATACCGCCCGCATCGGTGACATCGGCTTTAATGGCGATGGCTTCGCCCCCCATGTCCTTGATGTTCTGCGCGGTTGCGTTGGCGGGTTCCGGGTCAAGGTCGGTCACGACGACTTTCGCCCCGTGTGAGGCGAACAGCCGCGCCGCCGCCGCGCCAATCCCACGTCCACTGCCGGTGATGATGGCGACTTTATCCTGGAGTAAACCCATATGTCTTATCCTTCATAAACTAAAAAATTTATTTCGATAACCGGCGTGCCGGATGTCAAACTTTTTTAAGTGACTGAATGAAAGTATCCGCAATCAGCGATGCGATTTGTTCACCGTCCAGGCGTCCGCCGTCACGATACCAGACCGACACCCAGTTATTAGATCCCAACATCGCTTTGACGAAGATCGGCACATCCACCGGGCGGAATTCACCGTTTTCGATGCCATCGGTCAGGACGTTGCGGTATAACGTCTCGAAGTAATCCCGCCGGGTGAAGAAGCGGTCACGCCGTTCGATGAAGATATTGTTGTCATCGTCGTCAAGCGAGCCGCCGTTGCCGGGTGGGGCGCGGAAGTTCATCAGCGGGCGGATCTCGAAGACCATCGCCGCGCCGACGGCGGTATTTTGCGTCAGCATGTAGATGTGAACTTTAATCATCTCCGCCAGGCGGCTTGCATATGATTTTTCGTCGTCTTCTGCGATTGGCTCCAACAGTTCGATCACCAGGTCGATGCCGCCTTCCAGCACCGCCAGCAGGAGTGTGTCTTTATTACGAAAGTGATGATACAGGCTGGCGGCAGTCAGGTTGACTTCTGCCGCTATGTCTTTCATCGTTGTGGATTCGTAGCCGTTCCGGTGCAAGACATCCGCCGCCGCCAGGATAATATCCTTACGGCTCACCGATTGGTCAGCAGGTTTGCGGGCCACACAAACACCTCTCAAAACAATGGTAAAAATAACCGCTTGACGATCAAATACTGATTGTCATCGGTGTCGAAGTTAATCTAACGCTTATTCGATTATAGACTATCGGGGCGATCTGTCAAATAGTGGCGTTGGGATTCAAACAGAAGAACGCTGGCGGCCATCGCCGCATTGAGCGACTCGGTATCTGCCGCCATCGGGATAAATACAGTAGAGTCGGCCAGTTCCTGGGCGGCCTGGCTCGTGCCGTGTGCTTCGCTCCCGATGATGATCGCATGTGGATTTTGCCATGCAACCTGATCGTAACGGTGGTCGCCGCTTCCGATGGCGGCATACACCGTCAACGGCGCACAGGTTGTATGCAGGTCACGCCATTTCATATCAAGGACGGGCAGGCGGAAGTGGGCACCCATGCCAGCCCGAAGCGTCTTAGGATTGTACGGATCAACCGACCCCGGCGCGAAGATCACCGCATCCGCCCCGGATGCCGCCGCAGAGCGAATGATCGTCCCGGCGTTACCAGGATCACCGACGCCATCCAAAATGACAAGCCGGTAGAGCGACACGGGCAAGGTCGCGCTGGGTAGCGGGCACACCGCCACAATGCCTTGTGGATGCTGAGTATCGCTCACATGGGCCATCACCGCTTCATCGACCGTGATAAGGGCTGATTGAGCCTGCTTCAAGGTGGAAATGATGTCAGGATCTGCTTGATCGGACAAATACAATACAAAATCCGGCTTGATGCCCTGTGCCAGCGCATCTTGAATCAACCGTGATCCTTCCAGCACGATCTGGCCGGATTTACGGCGGGCTTTGGCTCGCGTTTGCAAGCTATGTGCTAGCTTGACTTTGTCATTTTGTAGGCTGGTGATTGTCATAATAGTCAAACGGATGACCCGGCGGTCACCCGTTTATCTGTGTGGAATGCGCCAGGTTACTGATTCTGGCGGCTGATTTCTGCGATTTTCCCGAATGCTTCAGGATCACGCACAGCAATATCAGCCAGGCTCTTGCGGTCCAGCTCGACATTGGCTTGCTTCAGCCCATAGATAAAGCGGCTGTAGCTGATGTCGTGCTGGCGGGCCGCCGCGTTGATACGCATGATCCATAACTGGCGCATCTGGCGGGCGCGTTGCTTGCGGTCACGGTAGGAATACCACAGGCTCTTGAGCATCGCTTCATTCGACCGCTTGAACAAGCGACCCCGCGTGCCCCATTGTCCTTTTACCATCTTGCGAATTTTATTGTGGCGGCGACGACGAACGACGCCGGTTTTTGATCTTGGCATTCTGCAACTCCTGCGAAAAAATACCCGGAGAAAGTCCGGGTAGCTAATCAAAATGAACTGAACGCGCCCAGTCTATTACTTATTTGGGCGGGTTGGCCTTATACTTGCCCAGGTAGGGTGCCAGGGTACGAATGCGCTTGGCATCCGCCGTATGTGTCACTTCGATGCCTTTATCGAATTGACGTTTCACCCGCTTGGACTTGCGACGACGGAGGTGGCTCTTGCCGCCTTTCGTGCGGACGACCTTGCCACTCCCGGTCACGCGGAAGCGTTTCGCCGTCGCTTTGTGTGTCTTGAGTTTGTAGTTCTTACCCACGATATTTTCTCCGTCTGGTGAGTGCTAGTTGTTGTCGGTCGAAGGCGCGAGGATCATGAGCATGGCTCGCCCTTCCATGTTTGGCTTCTGCTCGATTACGGCAATATCTTCCATCTGAGAGACGATGTAATCCAACCGGTCTCTACCGATTTCTGGATGGGTAATTTCGCGCCCTTTAAACTTGACGCGCACTTTTACCTTCATCCCTTGTTCGATCCAGCGGCGTGCATCTCTAATCTTGAAATTGAGATGATGCTCATCGGTTTTCGGGCCGAGTTGAATCTCTTTAACTTCGACATTTTTCTGTTGCTTCCGTGCCCGGCGTTCTTTGCGCTGGCGTTCGTAATGGAACTTACCGAAATCCATGACCTTGCAAACTGGCGGGTTGGCATCTGGTGCAACTTCTACCAGATCAAGTTCCATATCATCCGCTAATTGTATTGCTTCGTCAAGGGATTTAATGCCGACATTATTCGATTTACCACCGCCTTCGTCGATGATAACGCGCACTTCGGGTGCTTTGATCTGCCGATTGATACGATATTCCGAGCTTATAGCCTATTTACCCCACGCACTTGATAAAATATATAAAGAAATAAGCCTCTTTCGAGGCAATTATTAGGGTAACATACGATTAAACTAAAGTCAATTCTTGACCCACGAAAATTTAACGGGTATCGAGCTGGGCCTGTCTCTGGGTATGTTGTCGCACATCATCCAGGGCGTGATGGTATTTTTCCAGTAAGTCGTCATCAGTTCCCTTGAACCGCCGCAAGCTCTGATGAGCGCAAGTCAGGCATCCGCGCATGGCCCGGTAACTGTCAGTCTCGCAGGCCACACACCCGTTTAATCGAATCATCATCAACATAAAGGCCAGCGTCTCTTCGTGACGTTGGTCTTGTTGCGCCACTTGCTCGACCAGTGCCGCCCACTTCGGCCCGCGTAAATCCTTCAAGGTAGGAATGACGTAATGAGGGAACAACAACTCGTTATCTGTGTACATTCGAGTCCCTTTACAGTATGATTTGTCGTAATAACTTAAGTTTAACTCATAATCAAGCATATGGGGCTTAGGTTAGAACCACAAGTAGGACTTCCGTACTAGGAGCAATAATGCGCTGGGTGATACTCATTCTACTGATGGTTGGTTTAACCGGGTGTGAGGGGGATGCCGTAGTCTTCGCGCCTACACCGCTCCCGCCGGATCTTTCGCCGATTACCTACACCCACCCGGATGCGGTGTTCAGTGTGCAAGTGCCACGTCATTGGACGGTGTATCATCAGCAAGCGGATGATCTGGCGACGGCCAGCTTTACCCCGCCACAAGCGACCTACCCGGCGTTGATTATCGGTGTTATCCAACTTGGAACGTCGCCGGAGGCACTCGACCTCATCAATGAGTATGGCGCGAATGTTCGTCTGAACGGCAACCAGTACACCGAGCAAGAGCGGCAAGCGATGCGTGATGGAAGTTGGCGGTTGATCGGTGTTACGCGCCCGCCGGGTGGCCTCCCGCGTGAAGTCAATACGTTTATCCAACAGGCTGATGGTCTTGTCGCCGTGATAGAAGCCGATGTCAGCGGTGATCCAGTTCGCCTGAACGAGATCGAACGGGCAATGAACACACTTACGCTATCACCCACCGCAGAACTGGCCCCGGCACCGTTGGAGCGGCTCAACGATCTGAGTGTCGCACCGGTGCGAGTTGCCAATGTCAATGCCTGGACGACCCCCCAGGGTGTGTATTTTGTCACCGGGGAGGTCGTCAACACCAGTACGATTCCGCTGGAAAGTGTGCCGCTAGACTTGCGCTTGCTCCGGGCGGATGGGGCAGAGCTGGGGCAGGCGCAAGATCGGGTAATGGGCTATCGCTTGCCGGTGGGGGGCTATGCGCCGTTCAGTTTGCGCTTTGGGCAAGGTCGTCCGCCGGATGCCAGCCAGTTTATGCTCCAGGTGGGGGGCACCGGCTGGGTACCGACTCCCACCGATGGGGTGATCGGCTCTGATGGGATGACGTGGACTGATGACTCCTCGATCACGGATGAAGGTCATTTGCTGATTCAGGGTGAAGTGACGAACGAAAGCGGTGACACGTTGTACGATCCGCTGGCGGTCATCACGGTGTTTGATGCCAATCAAAACGTCATCGCCGCTGGCTTTGCCCCCGTCACTGAAGGGCCTTTCGATGACGGGGACACGCGAGAGTATTTCCTGCGGATTCAAGAGATTGGCGGGTTACCGGCCAATTACATCATCGAAGTGCAGGCCCGCGCCCAGCGTGATTTTTGACCGGGGGATTACGCGCCGTCTTCGGTCGCGGTGGGTGTCACTTCCAGAACCGGAGTCGGCGGCGGCACGACATCACCCATCAACACGATAAGTGCCAATGTCTGTCTCACTTCCAGTGGAATATAACCGTCCTGCGCGTTGATGCGCCGCTGGCGATCTTGCTGGCGGACGAACAAAGTATACGTGTATTCATCCCCGCGCCCCGGCGGGCCGACAAACATATTCTGTAAGCCGAAGAAGTTGATCGCATCCAGCCTTTCATCGACCTGGGCTACCTGCTCCTGGCCGAGTGTCGCCTCGATGCCGTTTCGCAAAATACGTCCGTCGCCGTAGATCTCGATGGTCAACGTCTGGGTAGGATCCGGGCCGCCGGCTTGATCCAGCCGCAGATAATCGAAAACCAGCGGGCCGAGTGGATCTTCAGTTTCACTGGCGACTAGCGTACCAGGGAGCGGAACCGGCAACGCGCCCGGTGCCAGGGACGGTGTGGGGCCTAACACCGCGTCCGGATTTTCTGGCAGGAATTGCTGTTCCAGGGCTTCGAAGTCGAGATCGTCTTCGGTCTGGTCGTCTGGTTCCGCATTAGGATCTGCGGTGGTCTCAGCGGGGATGGCGGTCGGCCCGGTGCTAACCGCTGGTTGAGTCGGGGTGTCGTCTCCGCCCCCGCAGGCGGATAATCCGACCATGAGTAACAGGCTGAAAATAAACACTCGTCGCATAGGGTTTCCTTACGTCCTCGTGTCTTTAACTATAGCGTCCGTCTGCCCGGATTGTTGTTCAAATCCATAGACAATCACGCCAGATGGATCTGGTGTGCATGACGGACAAAATCTTGACCGAGTAAATCATCCAGCACATCATTTGGCAAGGCTTCATCAAGGGCTAACACGGTGAGCGTCTGCCCGCCGGGTTGGTCGCGCCCGGTGTGCCAACTGGCGATATTCACCTGATTGCTTGCCATCAGTGTCCCCACACGACCGATGACGCCGGGTTGGTCGTAACTGCCCATGAGCAAAAGATGCCCCTGTAAGACAAAGTTCATGCGGTACTGATTGATCTGCATAATATGGGGGACGCGATGATCCAGCAATGTGCCAGCGATCATAATTTCTTCGCCGTCTTCCAGCGTGACCTGATACGAGACCAGGTTGGCATAATCTGCCACTGGCAAGCCTTTGATCTGCGCGACCTGAATACCGCGCTCACTCGCCAGGAGTGGCGCATTGATGTAACTGACGCTATCACCCAGCACTAGCGATAACAACCCCTTGAGCATCGCTACCGTTAACGGTTTGACCATACCGCTGACGGCCTCCCCGCGAAGTTCTACCGCCACCCGGCGGACGGTGTGCCGGGCCAACACATGCACCAACATGCCGATGCGCTCGGCCAGGATCATGTACGGGCGGACTGTGCTGTAATCCATGCCAGGGCCGAGCGGCAAGTTTAACACATTACGATAATCAACATCGTTGAGCGCGTCGATGACCTGTTCCACGATTTGTGACGAGAGATCATGCTTGGCTTCGTGGGTGTTATCACCGATGTGGGGAGTGTGGATGACATGATCCATGCCAATTAACGGGCTGTTGTAGGGTGGTTCATCGGTATAGACATCGACGGCGATGCCGGCCAGCCGGTCTTCTTTGAGCGCAGTCGCGACGGCTTGCTCATCAATGACCCCGCCGTATGATGTGTTGATCAACCGGGCACCCGGCTTGACGAAGGTCAGTGCGTCAGCGTCGATTAACAGGCGGGTTTCGCGTGTTTCCGGCACATGGAGCGAGATAAAATCACTACGGTTGAGCAATTCCCGCAGGCCGATCAACTGCACCCGGCCATCCGCGACTTGATCTTCGCTCAGATACGGATCATAAGCGAGGACAGTCATGCCGAACCCCAGCGCGATGCTGGCGACCAATTGGCCCACACGTCCCAGGCCAACCAGCCCCAGGATCTTGCCGCGTAGCTGGGTGCCAGCCTGTCGCTTACGGTCGAGCAACCAGTAACCGGCCCGCATACTGTTGTGCGCGTCGATCAAATGCCGGCTGAGGGCCAATAATAACATCACGGTATGCTCTGCGGCGGCTACGGCACTGACGCCGGGGGCATTCATCACCAGGATGCCGCGCTCGGTCGCCGCTTCGATGTCAACGCCGCTACTCCCGGCGGCGGGGGTGGCGATCAACCGTAACTGGGGTGCATGGGCGATCAAATCGCGGTCAATCGTCAGGTCATCGCGGGAGATAATGGCGTGTGCTGTCTCGATGACTTCTTTAACAGCGGCAATTGACGGCGAGACGACGGTAATCTGCATGTCAGGTTCCGCGTGGAGTTGCGCGATACTTTCTTCGGTTAGATCTGTTGCCACCAGAATATGAAATGTCGTCATCCGCGCAGTACCTCTAATACTTGATGTAAGTCATCGAAGACATGCGGTGTAATAGTCTCAAACGCGGCAGAGTCGGTGTGAGAGCGATCCGGCACGGCGTATGTAGTCATGCCAGCGGCCATCGCGGCGCGTGCGCCGGTGGGGCTGTCTTCCAGCGCAAGACAGCGGGTTGGCTCCACCTGGAGTCGGGCCGCCGCCCGCAGATAGACATCGGGTGCCGGTTTGCCGTTCTGGTCGTCATCTGCCGAACAGCGAATCGCAAACAGGCTATCCCATCCCTGAGATCCTAACGTTTGGTTGATGACGTTCATCGAAGAACTCGACGCGATGGCGTGTGGTAGTTGATGTGCGATCACCCAATCGACTAATGCCTGGGCACCCGGCTGAGCCTGGACTTCTCGCGGGATTAAATCCAGCACCAACGCTTCTAATTCCGCCGCCAATTCTGCCACGCTTGGCCTCAGCGAATAATGTACCTTTAACCGGGCGATGAATTCATCAAGCCGCAAGCCGACGATGCTCTCACGGACGTCATCGGTATAGACATGCCCATACGACTGGATAAACTGATCTTCTGCCATGTGCCACACCCGTTCAGAATCGACCAAAAGGCCGTCCATGTCGAATATAATTGCGTCGAATGTCGTCATGAATTGAATGCCTTTGTAAATGCGGCTTGATGTGTTTGATCTAAAAATGTGAGACCGTTATCCAGCGCAAGCTGAATGCCATGCCGAAAGACTGCTTCATGCGGGGTACCTTTGACGTTGCGAAATCCGCTTGGCCCCGCCGCCAGGGGTAAAATCGGCGCGATTGACTCGGTGTGGATGAAGGCCGGCGAGTTCGCCAGTACGTTTTGCCGGGCGACCACACCGCCGAAGCCGACAAACAGATCGACCACATCGCGTGTCGCCAGGTCGGACGAACCATCGCCGATCATTAAGCGGCGACCGTGACGGCTACCGGCTAATTCCTGGATAATATCGGGCTTGCCACTGGTCACGGTCAGCGGCCCTTCGTCATAATCGAGATAGGTCTGGGTGTGCTGGGTGCTGGGTTCGTGGTATCGCCACCAATCCCCGGAAAGCTGATTGTATTCCAACTCAACCGCCCGGATGTGATCTGCCGCGACTCCTAACCGCTGGCCGAAGCCTTTGACGGGTTCCGCCAGACCCCCGCTGATGATGAAGACCTCTTTGCCTAAGAACTTGAGTGCATCTAGCACGGCCTGTACATCAGGCACGATGGTTTCCCAATAGCGTTCTTCAATGGCTTTGAGTTGTCCCCGCGTGGGGCGGATGGCCTTCAGCCGTTTACCATAAACCTGTTCCAGGTCGAGTTCGCCATCCATCGCTTTTTGCGTCAGCAACCCGATGCGCCATTCTTTGCCTTTGAGTTTTGCCAGTTCATCGATGCCTTCAATCGTTGAAAGCGTACTATCACAGTCGAAAAAGATCATCTCAAAACTTGTCCAGCGCGTCTGCTCAACCATAAACACTCCATCATGTCTCAGCCGTTCGTTGCCGAACCGATTATACCCGCACTCGCCCGATTGTGTACCCGCCACTGTAAGGTTATAATCTGGTTCGTACATTAGGAGAAATGTTTATGCGACTTATTTTTGCTATTTTGCGGGTTACGTTTTTCATTGTCCTGGGGCCTGTGCGGTTGATCGTACATCTATTGCGTCACCCGCGTTATGAGGAACGGCAGATCTATTACTTGTTCGGGCCGGGTAAGGTCAAGTTCCCGGCATGGGCAGATCAAAACGAGACCGACTTGCAATTTCCGTTGAGTGGTGGCGGCATCCAGGCGACCAGTGCGCGAGCTGTGGTAGATACCGGCGGTTATGGGGGTGGTGCGCTTAACAACGACGACGACCGCACCGCGATAGCCGGGCGCGGTGTCGGTTGGGCCAGTGCCGGGTTGATCTGGCGGGCGGGCGCACGATTGCGTATTTATCCGTTGTTTGGCTTGCAAGGGCGCGGCGAAAGTTTGATTATGACCGGGCCGGTCGATGATCTGCGAGATTTATCAGATCAGTTACAGGAAGAGAAATTCCAGCGGGATGATGCCGCCGTCGAGCAAGTCAACGGGGTCGGCATTGATTATCGCCTGGGCGGGTGCATCGGCATAACGGTCGGCTTACGGGTCGGCGGGTATGGCTCTTTTTTTGGTGGCCGCCAACGGCCTTATCTTTACTTCGTCATTGGTTTTGGCCGTTTTAAGAATCACAATGCAGATTGAGATCATCCGGCAATTACCGGTTATCCGGCAAGGAGAGCTTGCCGCCGAAGCATTTGATCCTCTGGGTCGTCTGCCATCGAACGAGTACTTCGCGTGGTTTAGCAGTGGGGCCTGGGATTTTTTCGCCTCGATTGGGTTGGATGCGGAATACTTCCAAACCGCGCAATGTGGCATCTTCGCCCTGGCTCTGCACATCACATATTATCATCAGCCCGAACCGGATGAGCCGATAGCGATCCATGCCCGGATGCTTGATTATGGCACCAAGCGCATTCACTGGATGGGGATTATGGTCAGCCAGGCACATGACCGTGTGTTGGCGACGGTCGAAGGGCTGGATTCTCATGCGGATCTGGTCGCCCGACGGACTGCGCCTTTTCCACCGCAGATTACAGCACGGATCGCGGAGTTACAGGCGGCTCATGCCCACCTGACGCTTGATTTGCCCTTATGTGGCGTGTTGAAAGCCTGAACGGGGACACGGTCACGCCGCATCCCCTTGCTAGTTCCGGCTAAAGTTCACCGATTTCTTTGAGTGCATCCTGCACTAACGGCCCGATCTCGGTCGGGTTCTGGGCGACTTTGGCCCCGACCGCGCTGAGGGCCTCCATCTTGGCCTCGGCGGTGCCTTTCCCGCCGGAGACAATCGCACCGGCGTGGCCCATTTTCTTGCCGGGTGGGGCTGTCACCCCGGCGATGTAAGCCACAATCGGCTTGGTGACGTTCTCTTTGATGTAATCTGCCGCTTCTTCTTCCGCAGAGCCACCGATTTCACCGATCAAGACGATGGCCTTAGTCTCCGGGTCATCCTGGAAGGCTTCCAGCGCGTCGATAAAGCTGGTACCCGGCACCGGGTCACCGCCAATGCCGACACAGGTCGTCTGGCCGATGTCAGCGGCCGTCAACTCGTAGAGTGCCTGATACGCCAGCGTACCGGAGCGACTGATGATGCCGACCGGGCCGCCCGGCTTGGAAACTTCCGTCGGCGTGAAGCCGATGTTGGCCTTGCCAGGGCTGAGGACGCCCGCGCAATTCGGGCCGAGCATCCGTACATCCGGGTACTTATCTTTGAGTGTGTTGTAGACTCGTGCTTGGTCGTGCGCCGGGATGTGCTCGGTGACACAGACAATCATCTGGACGCCGCCTTCTGCCGCTTCCAGGATGGCATCTGCCGCGAAACGAGCCGGCACGATGATGAACGATGTATCTGCACCGGCTTCTTCCACCGCATCTTTGACTGTCGCATAAATCGGGATGCCATCGACATAGGTTCCGGCCTTACGCGGGTTGGTTCCCGCGACGATATTGGTACCGTAATCCCGGTTACGGAGACCGTAGAATTGCCCCTGGGAACCGGTCAGGCCCTGGACGACGACTTTACTGTTTTCGTCAAGAAAGACAGCCATGTGTTATTTACCCCCTGCGATTTCAACGGCGGATTGAGCGGCACTGAGCATATCACCGCGCATGATAAGTTTGTCGGACTCGTTCTCTTTGAGGATGGCGCGACCTTCTTTAGCGTTGGTGCCATCCAGCCGGGCGATGATGGGTGATTGCAACTCGACACGCTCCATCGCCTGGACGATGCCTTTAGCGACTTCATCACAGCGGGTGATGCCGCCGAAGATATTGATGAAGATGGCTTTTACGTTTTCGTCTTCGTTGATGACTGTGAGTGCGTTTGCCATATGGTCGGCACTGGCCCCCCCGCCAATATCCAGGAAGTTTGCTGGCTTGCCGCCCACCTGGTTGACAATATCGACGGTGCTCATGGCAAGACCTGCGCCGTTGGCGATGATCCCGACGGAGCCTTCCAGCCCGACGTACTGCAAGCCGAGTTCTTGCGCCCGGCGTTCGCGCTCGTCGTAGGGTTCCAGCCCTTCGAAGTCGCCCCATATATCCTGATGACGATACAGGGCCGCGTCATCCAGGCTGACTTTGGCATCCAGCGCGATTACGCGATCATCTTCAGTCAGGATCATCGGGTTGATCTCGGTCAGTGTGGCGTCGCCTTCGATGTAGCAGGTGTATAGTTGTTGCAAGATGGCGACTGCGCCGTCCTCAGCCTTCGGGTTGAGCTTGGCGGCCTTTACCCGAAGGCTGAGGACGGCGCAGCCTTCGGGTTGAGCTTGGCGGCCTTTACCCAGTCACGAGCGGCTTCTTCCGTCAGGCCGACGACTGGATCAACCCAGACGCGGGCGATGGCATCCGGGTTTTCTTCAGCGACGGTTTCGATTTCGACACCGCCTTCCGCAGAGAGCATCCCCAGGTGCTTTTTCTTGCTCCGGTCGAGCGTGAATGAGGCGTAATACTCTTCCGCGATATCGGAGGCTGTCTCTACCCACAGGCGATGTACGGTATGCCCTTTGATGTCCATGCCGAGGATCGCGCCGGCGTGTTCACGCACTTCATCGGCGTTCTTCGCCAGTTTGATGCCACCGGCTTTACCACGCCCACCGACTTGTACCTGCGCCTTGACGACGACGGGATAACCAACCTTTTCCGCCGCAGAGACGGCTTCATCGACGGTATCGGCGACGGCACCTGGCGGCACCGGGATGCCAAAGCGGGAAAAGTATTGTTTACCTTGATATTCGAATAAATCCACTACTGTCTCTCCTTAAGATTTCTGCGAAGTAACCATGCGATACAGGTATTACAGATTGATCATGTGACCTTCAAGCCCATGCGCGGCCTCTTTGATAGCCTCACTGAGGGTGGGGTGGGCGTGGACGTTGCGGGCGATTTCCGCCGGCGTCAGTTCCGCATAGCGTGCCAGTGTCAGCTCCGGCAAGAGTTCGGTCACATCCGGGCCGATCAAGTGGGCACCCAGCATCTCACCGTATTTCTTATCGCTGATGAGCTTGACGAACCCGGTCGATTCCCCCAGGCCCAGGGATTTGCCATTCGCCATGAACGGGAACTTTGCTACATTGATGTCATACCCGGCTTCGCGGGCTTCTTTTTCGGTATAGCCGAAGCTAGCGACCTGTGGTTGGCAATAGGTGGCACGCGGCATCATGATGTATTCCAACCGGGGCGGGGTTTGGCCGGCGATGTGCTCTGCCGCATTAATGCCCATCGTCTCCGCGACGTGCGCCAGGGCCAGCTTGGCGGTGACATCGCCGATGGCATAAATATGATCGACATTAGTCTGCATAAAGTCGTTGATGGCGATTGCACCCCGTTCGGTGAGTTCGACGCCGGTATTTTCCAGCCCATACCCTTCCACACGCGGCACGATGCCCAATGCGAACATAGCCCGGTCGGCTTCTAGCACTTCTTGTTCACCCTTTTTGTTGGTCACGGTGACCTTTACGCCGTCTCCGGTGTCTTCCATGTCATCTACACGGGTGCTGGTCATCAGCTTGATGCCCATCTTCTTGTAGACTTTGGTCAATTCTTTGGAGACTTCTTCGTCTTCGTTCGGCAGAATGCGATCCAGGTATTCGACAATGGTGACATCAACCCCGTAATTATGATGTACATAGGCGAATTCGATCCCGATGGCCCCGGCCCCGGCAATGATGATGCTTTCCGGCACGTTATCCGCCATGATCTGTTCTTCCCAGGTGACGATGCGGTCGGTCAACTCAATGCCGGGGAGCAGGCGTTTTTTCGCGCCGGTGGCGATGATCGCCTGTTGGAACTGGAGTGTCTCGGTCTTGTCGTCGTTGAGTTCGACCGTGATGGTGTGGGCATCCTGGAACGCGCCCCAGCCGTCATACGTGTCGATCTTGTTCTTCTTCATCAAGAACTGCACACCCTTGACCAATCGCCCGGAGACTTCGCGGCTTCGCTCGAACGCGGCGGTGTAATCAAATGTCACGTTGCCGTCAAACTTCATGCCGAATTTGTCCGCCTCTTTGGTGACGATGTGGGCCAGTTCTGCGTTGCGCAGAAGGGCCTTAGAGGGGATGCATCCCACGTTCAAACAGACTCCGCCCCAATATTGCTTCTCGACGATGGCGGTCTTTAACCCAAGTTGGCTGGCGCGGATGGCGGCGACATACCCGCCCGGCCCCGCACCGAGGACAACGACATCATATTCTTTTGCCATAAATATGGACTCCTCTTCAAATACAACGGTAAAGGGGCATTTGTCTCTGCCCCTGGAATAACTACTATTTAGTTTACCGTACCGTATAGGCTCTTGCCTACCGCTCTTATCAGACGCTACGAATCATCGTCTGCGTCGTTTTCGCCGTTCGGGCGGTCGAAGTCGATCTCACACAATGGACGGTTGCCATCTGCCCTTGCGCCCGGTCGGCGTCGGTCCCCATCCGGCAAGATGCAAGGTTCACCGCCGGCTATCTGCGGCAGACGATCACACGCCGGGAATGGATCTTCACCGCACACGCGCTCACCACGCTCCAGGCGATCATGCAAGGCGTCGAGTTCGGTCTTGTCCAATGGTTGCCGCAGTTCGATCTCTCTTTCTAGCAAGCCGATGGGTAAGGCTTCTAACCGGGCCAACTCGTAGGCGGTGGGTAATTCCGGGATTGGAATGATGCGCCGGTTATCCGGGATGATCGACATATTAAAGCGTGTCCCGGCGATAACCGGATAGACCTCATCGTCATTGGTTGACCGCAGGGCCGCCGCGCCTTCCAGGGCAGTCACCGTCAGGCTGTTTGAGTTTTCCGCCTGGAACAATATAGTCGAGCCAAGCTGAACTTCGACTTCGTTGATTACAAAGCTGACTTCGCCTACGCCTGCCGGGGTTTGTACCAGCATGCCACTTTCCGGGGCTTCACGGCATCGGGCATCACCCAGGCCGGTCGTCAGGTAAAAGGATTGCATCGGGGTGTATTCACCGGCTTCCAGTTGCTCCGGGTTGACGTTGCTCACCAGTTCAACATCCCCAAAGAGGATAAACGTCACGTTCTGGCCGGGGATTGTATCGGGGAGGTTGGCTTGCAGGCGCATCAACGCGACCCCCCATTCGCCAGTTTCCTCATTCATCGGGGAAATCGCCAACGAAGACAAATTGACGACATCGACAATATCGCCCACTTGCTCGAATGTGAAGCTAACAGCACCATCCTGGGGGATGGCGTCTAGCGCGATGTTGCCATAACAGACTTCGTTGCGTCCGGTCGTCTCACAAAATTGATCGGTTGCCTCAAGCGCAGTCTCAACGATCATCGGGCAATCGTCCGGCTCGGTCTCCTGCGCGATGATGACCGCCGGTAGTGCCAGTAGTAACAAACTGAAAAAGAACAGAATACGTCTCACGGGAAATCCTCCACGTCTGTAGGCTATGCGGATTATCTAAACTTTACGGCACGACTGAAAGGAATACAAGCAATTGTGGAAGAATTTTTATGGGCGATGCGCGTTACCGGCGCATCACCCAGGGTTTATTGTACGAGTTTAATCGGCGGCGGCAGGTTGATTCTTCGGTGTGATGCGCTCCGCGACTAACTCTGCGATGTCTTTCACCTGCGGCCCATCGGGAATTTCCGACTGTGCAGATTCGAACATCTGCATACAGAACGGGCACCCCACTGCGACGATGTCTGCGCCTGTGTTGGCGGCTTCCTCGTACCGCTCGATGTTGACCGCTTTATCCCCATGTTCTTCTTCCTTCCAGAATTGGGCACCCCCCGCACCACAACAGAACGAATCTTGCCCGTGACGGGGCATCTCTGTGAGCGGTTCACCCACCGGGCCGAGGGCCTTCAGTACGTCACGCGGCGCGTCGAGCACGCCGTTATGCCGTCCCAAATAACAGGGATCATGGAAGGTCACATTCGGTGATTTCTCCGGTAAGGCATCCATCGGGAGTTGCCCCCCGGCGATCAATTCCTGGATGAACTCGGTGTGATGAACGACCTCATAACTGCCGCCGAACTGATGATACTCTCGACCGATGTTATGGTAGCAATGCGGGCAGGTGACGACGATCCGCGCCGGGTCAATCTCGTTGAGCGTTTCGACATTGGTCATCGCCAATTCTTGATACAAGAACTCGTTACCGGCCCGGCGGGCACTGTCGCCGGTGCAGGTTTCGGCATCACCCAGCACCGCGAAGTTCACACCGGCTTGATGCAGAACCTTGACTAAGGCGCGGGCGGTAAGCTGGGCACGCGGGTCATAGGCCGCCGCACACCCCACCCAGTACAGCACGTCGAAATCAGGATTTTCTTCTACCGTCGGCACGGTGAAATCCAGACCATTGGCCCAGCGGAAGCGTGATTCACCGATCTGCCAGGGGTTGCCCTGCCGCTCCATACCGTTGAAGGCATCCTGCAACTCATGCGGGAAGCTACCCTCCATCAGCACCTGGTTGCGTCGAATATCGAGGATGTCGAGCATCGGCTCGTTGCCCACCGGGCAAATATCGACACAAGCTCCACACGCGGTACAGGCCCACACTGCCGATTCACTGATGGCAGAACCAATCAACGGGTTCATCTCAACTTCGCCGTTGGAAAGGTCAAACATCTGCTCTTTGATGAGGAAACGCTTGTTGACCTCGTAAGCGGCGGGGGAAAGCTCCTTGCCGGTGACGTAAGCCGGGCACACATCCTGACACCGATTGCACATGATGCAGGCATAGCCGTCTACGATATTGGTCATGGTGAGATCACCCAGCGACCCCGCGCCGAATTGCTCTTTTTCTTCGTCCTCGAAGTCCATCGGTTCCATCTCACCCAGAGAGGTCCGGTTGGGCCGCGTCAGGTAGTTGAACGGTGCCATGAACAGGTGCGCGTGTTTGGTGTATGGGAAGTAAGGCGTAAACACCAGGATCCCGCCCAATGCCACCCACCAGAACAGATGCCGCAACAATTGCAGGCCATCCGGGCTGATACCGGCGAACAATGGCGCGACCAACGACGCGAACGGCATCCATAGGTCGGCTTCGCCCGCTTGCGCGACGATCACTGCTTCGCCTAAAAAGCGTGCGCCAACGTGGCTCAAGATAAAAAATGCTACGATCATTGAGTCGCTAAAGACCGAGCCTTTACGCACTTTCTCGTGGAGTAAAACGTTATCGTGGTAGCTCAAATCTGTCTTATTCGGCAGGTAAGCCCGCCGCAAGATGAAATAAACCACACCACCCAACACCGCCACGCTCAACACATCCGCCAGAAAACGGAATACAGCATAAAGCAGTCCCAGATCTTTGAGGAAGTCTTCAAACCCGCCGATGTAACCGATGAACAGGTCAACCACATTGACGAGAAAATAGAAGGTGAAGCCCCATACGATTCCTAAATGGATCAGGCTGGTGATGGTGCGCGTCTTTAAGGTTGTACTTTGTGTCATATAAATTGACAACGCCTTCCAGGCGCGTTGGGGTAACTTTTCCAGGTGGAGCTTGCCCTCGCCCTGGTTGATGACCAACCACATCTGACGGAACCCGTGATAGGTCGCGCCGATGGCTAGCAATGCCAGGATAAAAAATACTAACTTTTCTACAGAAGTTAACATGTGTCGCTTGTCCCTAGTTTAATGCCCTCTCAGGTTATTTTAACCCCAATTAGATTATTTTTGCCACTACTTATCCAGCGTTTAGACCAATCAGTTAAATTATTGCTCTGTCAGCATCATAAAATACAAAAATCCTGTAACGACTGGAGAGTTCTGTGATTGACTTTACCCCCGTTTTAGAACGTGAGATCCAGGTGATTGACTTCGCCAAGGATTTTACCCGTGATGATCTGCGTGATTTGACCAATGAAAGCATTGACACTCTGTTGCAAATCCTGGATGGACTCACCGATGGCGATGTGACCTTCCTGCCGCACGACCCGGAGGCCCACGACCCGGAGGCCGCCACCGAAGACGAAAAACATATCGGCTGGAGTCTGGCGCATCTGGTCGCCCATGTGACGGCCAGCAGTGAGGAAGGCGCGGCATTCAGTTCGTTGCTGGCGCGGGGCATCCCGGCGAAAGAACGCCCACGTTATGAGACGCCCTGGCGCGAGATCACAACCCACGCGCAGTGTGTGCAACGGCTGGAAGAAAGCCGCCGCATGCGCCTGGCCTACCTGGAGACCTGGCCGGATGAGCCGTTTTTGGATGTTCACCGGGACGTATCGGAAAAGTTCACCGATTACTTCGGCCTGATGAACGCGCCAGCGGCTTTCTTATTCGGGTTAGCACACGAAGTCGGCCATTATGACCAATTCCGCGAAGTGCGCCGGCAAGCCCTGGAAGCCCGGCAAACCGCTTGACAGATTTTGACGCTTTGCTCTATGCTTATCGCAGAAATGGCGACAGGTCAGGAATACAGGCAGATGCATATTTATCATCATCATGACTGGACAAAAAAGATCTAAGACCTACGCCCCTATCTTGTTGTTGAAAAGCGCGGACGTTGGTCTGCGCTTTTTTGTTGTCTACCGAAAGGACGGATTATCACCATGAGCAAAATTAATGCACGCACGCCGAAAGGCTTTCGTGATTTTCTACCAGGCGATATGCTCAAACGCGATTATGTCATGAGCATTGTTCGAGACGTGTTCCATCTCTACGGCTTCGAACCCCTTCAGACGCCCATCGTCGAGCTACAAGAGACCCTTTATGGTAAGTACGGCGAAGACGCCGAAAGCCTGATCTTTAACGTCGATCATGGACGGAATAGCAAAGATGATTTATCCATGCGCTATGACCTGACGGTGCCGCTGGCGCGGGTGGTCGCCCAGTATGAGAACGACCTGACTCTCCCCTTTAAGCGTTATCAGATCGCACCAGTCTTCCGGGGGGAACGCCCACAGAAGGGCCGGTATCGGGAATTTTATCAGTGTGATGCGGACATCGTCGGCGTGGATGACATGAGCGCGGATGCTGAGGTCATCGGGCTGGTTGTCACCGCTTTACGCCGCCTGGGATTCGAGCAATTCACGGTCAAGATCAACCACCGCCAACTGCTGACCGCTATCGGCAAATATTCAGGTGTGCCGGATGAACAATTACCGGATTTATACCGCAGTGTCGATAAGTTCGATAAGATCGGCGCGGAGGGCGTGCAGAAAGAACTGACGGAACGCGGCATCTCTGCTGAGGTCGTCACCCGCATGATGAGCCTCATCACCGAGCAACGCCCCGGCACTGGCAACCTGGATTATCTGCAAGAGACCCTGGGCGATCTACCGGAAGCCAGGGCCAGCATCGCAGAATTGCGTGATCTGGCCGGGTACCTGGATGATGCGCGGGTGAACGATGACTTTTATGCCTTTGATTTAACAATGGTGCGTGGCCTGGGGTATTATACCGGCCCGATCTTCGAGACGATCATCACCGAGCCGAACCTGGGGAGCATCAGCGGCGGTGGTCGTTACGATGATCTCATCGGCCTGTTCCGCAAGCATTCGTTGCCGACGACCGGCGTCTCACTTGGCATTGAGCGCATCATTGACCTGATGGACATCCTTGACCTGTACCCGGCCAATATCGGCGGGACGGTCGTCAAGATTCTGGTGACAGTGTTCAATGACCAGACGCGCCGGGCCGCCGCCAAATTAGCGAACGAACTGCGGGCCGGTGGCGTCAACACGGAGCTTTTCATGGAGGACAAAAAATTGGGTAAGCAATTCGGCCATGCGGATAAAAAAGGGATTCCGCTGGTAGCTGTAATGGGGCCGGATGAGGTCGAGCAGGGCGTGGTGACGATCCGCCGTCTGCGTGATGGTGTGGAATTCACCGTGCCGCGTGCGGAAGCCGTCGCCAAGATCGACGAGATGGGCGGCTGAGTGACCCTACCCTTTCCATTGCGATGCTGTCCTTTCTTGGATACCATCAACAGGTAACTTGCACACACTATCTGAGAAAGGTCTCCATCATCATGACGCTTTTTCCGCGTTCGAATGGTATCTTGTTACACCCAACGTCTTTACCCGGCCCTTACGGCATCGGTGACCTGGGTGATATGGCGTTTCGCTTTGTCGATTGGTTGCATGATTCCGGGCAGACCGTCTGGCAGGTGTTGCCGCTCGGCCCGACCAGTTATGGCGATTCGCCGTACCAATGTCTATCGGCCTTTGCTGGCAATACCAACCTCATCAGCTTGAGCCGGTTGGTCATTGAGGGTTACCTGCGGGAGGAAGATCTGGCCGATGTGCCGGATTTCCCGACGCACGAGGTCGATTACGGCCCAGTGATCGACTATCACGAGAAAAAGCTGGATCTAGCCTATCAACGATTCAAAGCGAAGGCATCCAGCGACCAGCGGAACGCGAAAAATGCCTGGGTGGAAGTCAACGCGGATTGGATCAATGATTGGGGATTGTACATCGCGCTCAAGAAAGAAAATCAAGGCCGGCCCTGGGTGGAATGGCCGGATCCGGTCGCACTTCGAGACCCCGCCGCGCTGGACGAAGCCACTCAACGCCTGGATGATGAGATCAGCAAGCATATCTTCCTGCAATGGTTGTTTTACAAACAATGGGGCGAAGTCAAGGGCTACGCCAATGAACGAGGTATCCGCTTGATCGGCGACATCCCGATTTTTGTCGCGCATGATAGTAGTGATGTATGGGCCAACCGGGAACGATTTTACCTGGATGAGAAGGGCAATCCGACGGTGGTTGCCGGGGTGCCGCCGGATTACTTCAGCGCGACCGGCCAACGGTGGGGCAACCCGCTTTATAACTGGCAGGTCATCAAAGAGACCGGCTATGAATGGTGGATCAGCCGGTTCCGCCAGACGCTCGAACTGGTGGATTTGATGCGGATCGACCACTTCCGGGGATTTGCCGGGTATTGGGAGATCCCGGCAGAAGAACCGACTGCGATCAACGGGCAATGGGTAAATGGCCCCGGCATTGATTTTTTCCATGCGCTACGTGATGCGCTAGGCGAATTGCCGATCATCGCTGAAGACCTGGGGGAGATCACCAAAGACGTGATCGAACTGCGAGACGCGCTGAACTTGCCCGGTATGAAGATCTTACAATTTGCCTGGAGCGATCCAGAGAATCCGTTCTTGCCGCACAATTACCCGGTGAATTGTGTCGCCTATAGCGGCACCCATGATAACAACACCACGCTCGGCTGGTGGATGAGCGATGAAGTGAACGATCATATTCGCAATTTCATGTCGGATTACATCCAGAGTGAGGTGACCGAACCACACTGGACATTGATTCGCCTGGGGATGGCATCCAGCGCACATACGTTCGTCGCACCCATGCAAGATCTATTTGGGTATGGGGCCGATACACGAATGAACACACCCGGCAAGCAGGGCGGTAATTGGGGTTGGCGTTTTGAGGAGTCTTTATTCGATGATAGCGCGAAAGATAAGCTAGCGCACTTTACCTGGCTATATAAGCGTCGCCCAGACCAACAAGGTGAAGTCTACGGCGACGCGGCGCGGCGCAACGAATAACCGGTTATGCGAGTGGGTCAGCATCGACGACATCGACATCATCGCCGTTGTCTTCGGTCATCGGGTTGCGTTCACGAGCTTCGCGGCTCAACCAATCGGGTTGGTCGGCCTGGGTGCTGGCCCCGCTTTCAAAGTTGCCTGCGTCCATATTGTCGTAACCGTAGGCTTCCATATCGTCCATTTTTTCTTCAGCGGTTTGGTCTTCCGGGCCGATCCGCTGGAAAAATTCTGGCTCATCGCGGAGTTCGGCTTCGTCTATCTGAGTCTTGTCTTTTGGGTCTGGCATTATTGATTTACCATGATTCTTTCTTTCACTTTCAACTTATCGGCCAGATCTGAACTTAGCCTAAACTCCACCTGAGAATCAAACAAGTAGCCAATGACCACGCGCTTTGTCTCCTGCGTTCTGGCAGTGAGAATCAACCATGCAAACTATGAGAGAGGAGACACGGCGTATGCTACCCGCCGGGGTAGTCCCCCGCCGTATCAAAGATGATGATACAACCCTCGGATGCATCCTGGACGCATGCCATTCATCACGATGGCTCAGCCCTGTATGTTTCAAATCCGTTACCGGCCCTGGGAGAGACGGTGTTAATAACGCTCCGTGTACCATCTGGTGCCCCGGTGCGGGTGGTGGCCCTGCGTACCACGCCAGACGGCGAAGGGCATTATGAGATGATGACCCAGGCCCGCAGTGATGATCGGTTTGATTATTGGCAGGCGGAACTGACCGCCAGTATGCCAGTTAATCCGTATCGCTTTGAGTTGCGGGTGGAAGATGGCCTGCTTTATTATAATGCGGTCGGGGTGGGCCGCGCCCAGACACCCGATGCCAGCGACTTCAAACTTCTGGCGGATTTCCAGGCCCCGGAATGGGTACAAACGGCTGTCTTTTATCAAATCTTCCCGGATCGCTTTTTTAACGGTGATCGCTCGCTTGACCCGGCAGATGGTGCCTGGGAGTTGATGGGCCACAAGGTAACCATGCGTGATTGGAACGATCCACCTAAATCCTGGCAGAAAAGCGGGAGCCTGGATTTTTACGGTGGCGATCTGCCCGGAATCCAGCAAAAGCTTGATTATCTGCAAGAGCTTGGGGTGAATGCGGTTTATCTCAATCCGATTTTTACCAGCAAGAGCAATCACCGTTACAATGTGGATGACTTCTACAACGTAGACCCGCACCTGGGCGGCAATGACGCGCTCACCGCGCTGGTCTCCGCCATGCATGACCAGGATATGCGCTTGATACTCGACCTGACGCCCAACCACAGCAGTAACACGAACCCCTGGTTCACTGCGGCGCAAGAAGACCCGAACGCACCCACCGCCGAATACTACACATTTATCGATCATCCAGATCATTATGTTTCCTGGTTGGGTGTGCCGACCTTGCCCAAACTGAATTACAACAGCCCGGCTTTACAGGCTCAGATGAATGACATCGTGAGCTATTGGCTCCGGGAGCCGTTTGATATGGACGGCTGGCGTATGGATGTTTACAACATGACGGCCCGCCAGGGTGCGCTCCAGCGGAATAAACAGGCTGGGCAGGCCATGCGGCAGGCGATCAAAACTGTCAACCCGGATGCGTATTATTTGGGGGAGCATTTCTTCGACGGCACGCCCAATCTGCAAGGGGACGAACTGGATGCGACGATGAACTACTCCGGGTTCAACATCCCGATGTGGCGCTGGTTAGCCGGGTATGATAATCGTGAATGGATGGGAGATCTGGCCGATGACAATCTGATGCCGACAGATGCCTTCGCCTGGCAGTTACGGGTCTTTCGCGGGTCGGTGCCCTGGGTCATCGCCCGGATGCAATTCAACCAGTTAGGCAGTCATGATAGCTGGCGCATCCTGAGTATTGTCAATGAGGATAAGGCGTTGGTACGGGTCGGCGTGGGGGTGCTGATGACTTATCCAGGAGTGCCGTGTGTCTACTATGGCGATGAAGTCGGACTGACCGGCAAGAAAGACCCGGATAACCGCCGGTGTATGCCCTGGGATGAGACCGCATGGGATCAAGACTTGCGCGACTACTATCAACGGTTGATCACCCTGCGGAAGACCCACCCGGCCTTGACGGATGGCGGCTACCAGGATCTTTACGCGGCAGGCGATTGGTTCGCGTATCAACGTGAGTCTGCCGAGGGACGATTGGTTGTAATTGCGTATCGTGGTTCCGGTACAGATGCCCCGATGGCGATTCCACTTCAGCACGCCGGGCATGTTGATGGTACCCCCTTGACCGATTACCTGAGCGCGACGGCTTTTACTGTGACTGAAGGGGCGGTCGCCATCCCGCCGCAACAGGGGCCGCGACTCTTCGTGCTAGAAGGTTGACTGTCGCCCGATTATACTTGTACTGGTGAATCTCTGATCGACCGGTAAGGAGGAATCCCTGTATGGCTCATCTGAGTGATGAAAATTATCGTCAATTGCGTCCGGGCCGTCCATTTCATCTGTCACCTGGGGCGCAACCCCTCAGTTCGACGATCACCCTGCGGTTAGATGGCATCGCGCTAGAACCAGAGGTCGTCCTGCTAGATGTACGCCGGGATACAACCTGGCGGTTATTCATGACGCCGGCAGATGAGACCAACAGTTGGCAAGCAACCCTGCGGTTACCCGATCATCCGACCATCATCGAGTATCACTTTGAGATCGGTGATAAAGCCTTAAAAGAACGGCGGCAGATCGAAAGCCAGAATACAGATGTCGGCAATCGCCCGGTTTATGGTGAGTGGCACGATGTCCCGTTCAAGATCGCTGTCTATGACCCGGAGCAGATGCCTGCCCGTTGGACTCAGGGCATGGTCGTCTACCAAATTTTCCCGGATCGCTTCGCCAAAGCACAGAGCGATGACGCCGCCCGCGATAAGATGAAAGGTGTTTATGGGCACGAGCCGGTCTTCAAATCGTGGGGAGATCGCCCCGAAGATCCTCCCCTGGGACGGGATTTCTTTGGTGGGGATCTGCGTGGAATCATCGACCGGCTGGATTATCTTAAAGACCTGGGGGTAGAATGTCTCTACCTGAACCCGATATTTGAGGCGTCTTCTAATCACCGGTATGAGGCAATTGATTTCTTGAAGATCGAGCAAATGCTCGGCACAGAAGCAGATTTTGATCGCTTCATCGCGGAAGCACAGCAACGTGGGTTGCGGGTTGTGTTGGATGCGGTGTTTAATCATTGCTCGTCAGATAGCATTTACTTTGACATCACCGGAAAATATGGCGACGGGGCTACCCAGAGCCGGCAATCGCCTTATTATCGCTGGTTTAACTTTCATCGCTGGCCGGATCAGTACGATGGTTGGATCGGCCTGGGGTTCATGCCGGAATTTGTCGAATGCCCGGAGGTGATGGACTTCTTCCTGGGGGCGGGTGGTGTGACTCAATACTGGCTGGATAAAGGCATTGACGGCTGGCGGGCCGATGTGCCGTTCGATAACTCGGATGACTTCTGGTTGCACTTCCGGCAACGGGTGAATGCCGTCAAGCCGGATGCGTGGACGATTGCGGAAGAATGGCGCGATGCGACCAATTATCTGCTAGGTGATATGTTCAACGGCACCATGAATTACCGGCTAGCCTGGAATGTGCGTGGCTTCTTTGCGATGGATTATCTCTCTCCCAGTCAGTTTGATGATCGCTTGCAGGCTTTTCTAAGGGATACCCCGCCACAAGCCGTCCATTCGCAGATGAATCTGTTGGACTCGCACGATACAGATCGGTTGTTAACCGTCTGCCGGGGGGATCGGGCGCGGTTTAAGCAAGCCTTCGCCTTTTTATTCGCGTTCCCCGGTGCGCCGACCCTGTTTTATGGCACAGAGGCCGCCCTCGAAGGTAACTCGCCGGAAGACAGCCGCCGCTGTATGCCCTGGGATGATCTCGATGAGGAGTTAGTCGCATATTTTACGCAGTTGATGACCGTGCGCCGTGACAACGAGGTCTTACGGCACGGTGAGATCGAGACGGTTTACATTGATGATGACCGGCGGGTTTATGGCATGGCACGGGTATTGGCGGGCCAACAGGTAATCGCGCTGTTTAACGTGGGGCAGGCCCCGGCTGAGGTGCAATTGCCGGTGGAGGCCGGGACGACGTGGCAGGATCTACTGAATGAAAAGACGGCGATCACGGCGGAAGCCGACTACCTCCGGGTGACGCTCCCGCCGCGTGGATCAGTCTGGTTAGCGTGTTAATCTTGTTGGTTGATCTCCCAGATAATGCGTAGTCCATCCAGCGTCAGTTCCGGCGCGATGATGTCAATTGTGGTGGTATACTGTTTGAACAATGTCGCTAATCCTCCGGTTGCGATCACCTTGACGGTTTCGTCTTCTATGGACGCCTTAATGCGCGTCACAAGACCTTCTACCAGCGCGATGTAACCCCAGAAGACGCCGCTTTGCATCGCGTGGATGGTGTTGCCGCCGATGGGGGAGGGCGGTGGTTGAAGATCGACCTTATGCAGGCGGGCGGCCCGGCTAACCAGGGCGTCGTGGGCCACATTAATGCCTGGGGCTATAGCCCCGCCTTGATATGCACCATCAGCCGAGATGACATCGAAGGTCGTCGCGGTACCGAAGTCAATGACGATGGCCGGGCCACCATAGAGCCGGGCCACTGCCGCCGTGTTGACGATTCGATCTGCGCCGGCTTGTTCTGGCTGGTCAATGTCGATCCGTACACCGGCGCGGGTGGTGCTGGTCACGATCAATGGCTCCATCTCGCCGTAACGTCGCACCATCTCGGCGAAGGCGGTCGTCAATGGTGGGACGACACTGCTGATAATCACGCCGGAGACGGCCCGCCAGCCGACATCGGCACTGTTGAGGAAGTTACGAACCAGCACGGCGTATTCATCCGGCATCTTATCTGCGACGGTCCGCGCTCGCCAACTCAACGCCCAGGATTCTGCTTGCCATAGGCCAAGATGCACGTTTGTATTGCCGATGTCGATTGCCAGTAACATATCTAAGCCTCCTCGATCATCAGCCCAGGCCCGGCCAATGCTTCGAACGCTTGCTGTACAGACGGCACAACCTCCGCGTGGTATGCTGTTGGGCTGGGCGTGTTGGGTAAATCGACTAAAAAATCAATTTGCGCTTTAAAATCAATATTCACAGGGTACATGATCCTGAATTCGGTTTATCCCCAGAATAGTACCCCGCTGGCATGTTACAATCAACCTGAATGCTGAGTAGAGGATAATATACGGATGACGCAGATCCGCCAGGCAACCTTAGACGATACGCAAGCCATCAGCGCGTTATTCCGAGCGCGGGTGGCCGTGTGGCAACGCCAGGACGCCCAGGGCAATGTGCAGGAAGTCCAGCACGATCAACTGACGATCTACGAGCGTTGGTTACACGGTGGGGCCTGGATGAGTGTTGAAACGGCGGTTTTGCTTCTTAGTCATCTGATTCGTACCCGGTGCCCGGCTTTCGTGGCCCAGGCTGATGACGGGCAAATCGTCGGGTATTTAGAAGCCTACCCTGGTGAAGAGGCCGCCCCTTATGGCCGTGTTTTGCATATCCGGCATGTAATCGGCGCGGATGACACCATGCGGGTTGATCTGCTTGCCGCCGCCCGTCAGATTGCGACGGCACAAAGTCGCCAGTTGACCGTTAGTTTCTCTGGTTATGATCGTGAGTCCAGCACATTTTTTACCGCGCAGGGGTTCGAACACTTAGAGACAATTGTACAATATACACTGGTAGCCCAGGCCGGGCGGAGTTTCTATAAAGCGACGGATCATCCGGCGGCAGAGCCAGCGCAGATTACCGGGTGGGGCATGCCTGTCGGGCGGATGGAGAGTGCGCATACGCATTGGCATTTGCTCTGGCCTGGGTTGTGGGATGCGCTGGATGAAGTCACCGCCCAACGGACTCACCGGCTTGCCATTCACGCCGCCGGGCAAGATGCCTTTGTCTGCATCCAACAAGGGCTTTACACCCCCCGGACTGCTCAAGTCTACTGTTGGTCGCCCAAGCCGCTGACGTCGCAATTGTTGGTCTCCCTGCGAGATTGGGCTTACCGGCAAGATTATCGCACCCTGGCGTTCTCCGTCCCGGAGCGAACGGCGAAGTTATTCGGCCCGGATGCCGAGACGACCCCGTATCAACAAGCCATTTTTACTGCGGCACAGTAGGGTTTCGTGCTATACTCTGCACGAAAAGAAATGAAGGAGGGTGACGAATGCCAATTTACGAGCCGGATCATGTCGAATATACCATCACCAACGGCAACATCCGCATTTCGATGGACGATGGCCGCCAACTCCCGGCTTACTGGGCGCACCCGGTCATGGGGACGATGTTTCCAGGAGTCGCGATTGTGCATGATTGGTGGGGCATCACCCCGTTGATCCGGCGTATGGCGAATCTATTCGCGCAGATGGGCCATTATGTCATCGTGCCGGATTTATTCAACGGGCGCACCGCCCAGACCCCGCGTGATGCCCTGGCACTCCTAGAAGAGACCAAAGAACATAATTACACCCGCGCTGATGACGCGCTTAAAGTGCTGGAAAATCATCACCATTGTAACAAGAGTGTTGCGGTCGTTGGGCTGGGCATGGGCGGGAGCCTGGCCTACGAAGCGGCCATCAACCGTGATGACCTGGAGGCGGCGGTTGCTTACGCGGGCTTTCCAGATCGTTATATCGGTCAGTTTGGCCGCGCCAATACACCAATCTGCGCCTTCTTCGGTGAAAACGAACAACACATTCGCCCTCAGCACATCAAACATATGCGCCAGGAAATGCTTGATAACCAGCATGGCATTCATCACGAAATTCACATCATCCCGGAGCTAGCCCACGACTTTTTCACCGAGAGCCTGAACGAAGCGCAACGTCAGCAGAGCCGTCTGGTCATCAAACAAACGCTTGATTTTCTTGATCGGCTGTTAGAGCGTCCGTCGCGTGCCGGGGACCGAATGGTATATTGAGGCTTTGATAGAGTAACAAAAAACCTCACAAGTGTGAGGTTCTTATCTGCTCCACAGCCTGGACTCGAACCAGGAACCTATCGGTTAACAGCCGATTGCTCTGCCATTGAGCTACTGTGGAATATTGCTTGCTTAGCATAGCAGAGGTCGGGCGACGTGTCAAGCCATTTCAACGGGTAAAATCATATATTGATTCCCCTCATGAGCCTGCTACACTGGCAGGCGGTTGCTGGCCCACACAGGAGACAATCGATCATGACGTTGACGGTGCGAAAAGTCGAGTCGCAGGCGGATTTCAAAGCCTTTTTTGAATTCCCCTGGACGTTGTATCAGGATGATCCGTATTGGACGCCCACCTTGCTTTCTATGCGACGTGAGACGCTCGACCCGGCGAAGAATCCGTCCTGGGAATATCTCGACGGGGATTATTACGTCGCCTGGCGGGCGGAACAACCAGCCGGGACGATTGCGGCCTTTGTTAACCACCGGCACAACGAATTTCATGATGAGAATATCGCCTGGTTCGGCTTCTTCGAGTGTGGGGACGATCAAGACGTGGCGCATGCTCTGCTACAGACTGCGGTCGATTGGGCGCGGGAACAGGGGTATGACGCAGTGCGCGGCCCACAGAGCTTTACCACCCACGAAGAATGTGGCCTGCTGGTCGAGGGCTTCCAGCGGCCTGTGATGCTGATGCCATATAATCCGCCATATTACCAGCGGTTGATCGAAGCATCAGGCTTCCACAAGGTCATGGATGTATACAGTTTCCTCTACGAATTCCAGGATCAACAAGTCGATGATCGTATCCGTCAGCGGATGCAGAAGGTCATCGAGCGGATCAAACGTCGTAACGACATCACCATCCGCCCGATTGACCGCAAGCACACCCGGCGTGATTTCGCGCTGTTCAAGTCAATCTACAATGAAGCCTGGGAAGCAAACTGGGGGTTCACCCCGATGACCGAGCGAGAACTGGACGCGCTGATCGATAGTCTGGTGCAATTCTTCGATCCTGATCTGGCGTGTTTTGTTGAAGTTGGGGATGAAACCGCCGGGTTTATCCTGGGGGTGCCGGATTTTAACCAGGTCTTGCATCGGGCGTATGCGCGGCCCGGTGTGCCGGAAATCTGGACGTTGCTCCGGGCGTTGTGGCACTGGAAGCTACGCCCCAAGATCAACTGGATGCGTGTGCCGCTGATGGGCATTCGACAAAAATATCGTGGCATCGGGCTGGATATTCTAATGTACGATTACATCCGCCAGCAAATCGCTCAAGGCAATGCGCCGTACACACATATGGATTGCGGTTGGATATTGGAGACCAACCAGGATCTCATCGGCATCATGCAAAAAGGTGGTCTGGAAATTTACAAGACGCACCGGTTCTATGAGGCACCCGTCAGCCGCTAGCGAATTGCTCCTCTGCGGTGCGGACGGCCTCCTCTGCGGTGGCTTCGCCAGAGATTACGCTGATAAATGCTGTCTGGATCGGGCGGGCATTCACACTGGTAAAGCTCTCCGGCGGGAGTGTGAGCGCACTCACCAGCAAGGCATCGAAGAACGACGCACTAAAATCTGCTTCCATCGAGCGCAAGGCCCCCGGCCTGGACGGAAGCAGATGAACCACATCAGCGAATCCACTCTGGCGTTGGGTTTCCAGCATCCAATTGATGAAGCGTGACGCGATAGCTTGCCGCTCGGCAGAGGCCGCCGTAATCACCCACATCCAACCATCTAATACCCCTGCTGGGGAACCGGAAGCCGTTGGGATGGACGCCGGGATTAACTGCCGGTTGGCATACACTTCGTCCAGGTAGATGCCGGATGACACAACCGCCGCGTCGATTTCCCCCAGGGCGAGCCGTGAGCTATAATCTGCCGAGTTGGCGAATTCCAGTACGGTCGAGGTGATAATCCCCTGATCGACCGCTTGTTCATAATATGTCAGCACTTCTAACAGGGCGTCTGAATTCAATACGAACGGGTCACCATTTGCCGGCAGGGTGCCGCCCGCGTCGATATACTGTGCCAGCACGGTACTGTTCACGCCACTGGTGCGGCGCGCCGGGAAGACATAAGCGATGTCCTGAGCCAGCATCGCTTCAAAGGTTGAGGACGGCATAAATGCCATCTCCTCTCTTGGGCGATAAACCATATGCTGGATTTCTAGCATGTAAGGCATCCCATAGAGCAAATCATTGACCTGACCGAGATCGAGCGCAGGATCGTAAATATCACTGATGACGTTCGCGTTCACCAGGCCGTCAATCGGCACGATGAAATTATTATTTACCGCTATGATTAGATCTGTCCGGCGGATCAACGTCACATCGGGCAACACGTTAGGGGCTACCTCACTGGCAGAGGCCAGGGTGTTCATGATCGATCCGGGTTCGTTATTATACTTTTTCGTGCGGAAGTCGATCTGTACGCCGTTGTCCTCTGCGTTGGCAAACCCATTGATCTGAGCGTTGAGGACGTCGTTGACCTCCGGGCGATCACCAGGGGCCAGCACATCCGGCCACCACAATACCAGCGTTTCCGCGTCGATGGGATCTGTTTCGCCGGTTGGGTTGGGCGAAGGTTGTACCACCGCGATTGAGGTCGGTGTGGCGGGTGGGGGTGTGTTGGTTGGGGCTTCTTCGGCGTCATTATCGCCATTAGAGCTACATGCCGCCAGGATCAACAAACCGGATAGGCAGATCAGTATAAGCTGTCGCACAGTGAACGAAGCCTTTAATTTTTTACGGACTAGATGCTCATTATATTACACTTCGTCATGATCTGTTTTGTTCCAGTCGCCGGTGGGGTTGCGTTCTCCGGCGCGGATAGCGACTGCTAGCCGGTTCTCCTGCGGGGTGATCGGGCAATCAAACCGGGTCGGGTCGTATACACATAATGGATTATAGGCCCGGTTGAAATCAACGTGGAAGGTGTCCGCGTTGATCTGTACAGGGTCGATGTAGCGTCCGGCGGGGTAAGTTTCTTGCCCGGCGTTAGCATCTACGAACGGCAAAAAGAACCCGTGTGGCGTGGCATAAATCGTCAGTTCGGCGAGCTGGCCGTCCACCGTGAACGTAAACCGTCCATACCGTCGATAGTTGCGGATTGTATTCTGTGTGGTGAATACCTGTGCGGTCTCGTCCACCCGCTCGACCGTGACTTCCAGGTCAAGTGACGGGTTGTAAGCGTAATACGTCAACCCGCTGAAGTTGCGCTTCTGGTTTGGCGTCAATGGAGAATTCGCCCCGCTTTTGAACAGCGCGTCTTTCTGCCGCCGGTGGGTGATGAGTTCGGATGCGGTCATTGGCGCGTCACTTTCTGTTGTTGCAAGGCCAGGATCACGTCATCGGCTGTGTCGGCAACGGTTAGATATTGCCAGTCTGTCGAATGAGTATAAGGGCTAGCTTCGATAGGTGCCAGCATCTGCCGCCAATATGCCCCGTAGCAGATGAGCGGTCGTCTTTCGATCTCACCGACGCTCATCAACCCCCATACCGTGACCAATTCTTGCAGGGTGCCTAACCCGCCTGGCATACAGACATAAGCATCGGCCTCTTGCACCAGATGCGCCAGGCGTTCGCTCAGGGTTGGGTAGCGCACTTCATCGTGCAGGAAGGCGTTCGGGGTGATGCCGTCGCCCCGGCCATTGGTAAAGATTTCGGTCGTCACGCCGATGACATGCCCGCCCGCTTCTGCCGCCCCCTGGCTGACGGCCAGCATGATGCCAGCATAGCCTCCGGTCATGACGGTGTATCCGTTTTGCGCTAACTGCTTGCCAACGGCGACTGCCGCCCGATAATCGGCCTGATCGGGTTGAACCCTCGAACTGCCATAAACTGCCACTGTCTTTGGCATGTGTTGCGCCTCCAGATGATGACATGAGACGACATATTACCATGTCTCTGTGGCTTCGTTCCAGTAAGGGATGTAATCAAAAAAGGCCCACATCAGCGATGTGAGCCTTTCGACAGCCGAAAAGATAATTTATTCGGTAGAGGTATCTTTTTCTTCGCCTTCTTTGATGCGAGTCTTTTCGATGCGGTCTACCACCTGGTCAAGCACACTGTTGAACAGTTGGCGATACCCTTCAACCATTTCCTTAAAGGCCGCACCACCGTGTTCGCGCAGGGCAGAAGGGATCATGCCTTCCAGGGCCTTACCCGCTTCTTTCGCCGCGCTCCGCTGGTGATTGATGAAGACATCCAGGGCGGTCTTTTCTTCTTCTGTCAGTTCTTCCGGTGTTGTGTTTTCTTTTGCCATTGTCGGTATCTCCTCTGATGGCTCGTTAATCTAACGATGATTCGATTATAGCGGAAATCTATTTTTTCGCAATAACGAAATTCCGTACGATGATCATAATTAACTGTTTGTTTCGCTCAGGTCGGTAGACATGATCAGTAAGTCGTGGGTGCGTTCATCTCGACCTTTGATCCAGTCGGATAAGATAGCTTCCGGTTTGAAATCCAGATAATCAACCATGCGCCGGGCCGATTGATCGCTGGCGGCCATGTAAACGATGACCTTATCCATCCCCATCTCTTTAGCGATAAGCGTCAATTCACGGGCGATCTTCTGGCCCATGCCACGCCCTCGATGGCCCGCACTGACCATCACGCGCATTTCGGCGATGTGACGATTCCAGAACAGTTGATTGTAGTAGATCGACCCGTAAGCAATGATTTGCTCGTCGTGTTCGACCAGGATCGACGTTGCCTTATCATGGGTGATGTCGTTGATCCACTCATCAACTGCCATTGGCTGGGTGATGTCCCGTCGCATGAACCACAAATCCGCCTCTGAAAGTGTCTGGGCAAAGTTGAGGATTGCATCCCGGTCATCTGCTGTCATCAGGCGGAAGTTATATGGGTTGCCGCCTAGTTCAACCGTTTTAGGGAGATTTTCGTGTGCCATGTTTCATCCTGTCTGTTTGTATAAACAACCATCGAGGCGGAACATGCCGCCTCGGTTTTGGTCTATTGGGGTGGGTGCCCAGTTTAGATATTCTGTGCGCTCTTAATCAACTCCTGTGCGGAATTGGTGAACGGCATTAAACGGGTAATCGCACCTTGTTTCAGCTTGAGCTTACCCCGGATCAGCATACCCAGTGGTTGTGCCTGACCGCTCAAGACCTTCATCCAATTGTTGTAATCGCCTTCGATGACAAAGCTCGCCTGGTCATAGGCCTCTTTAAGCGGTACGGCGGATGCCGCCCGGCAACGGCCTTTATGCAGGTCGAGCAAGACCGCCGCATCCTGCGGGAAGCCGTCTTTGGCCGATTTCTTCATGATGAATGCCAACGGGCCGGCTGTCCATTTGGTGGATGCCTCGTAGTAGGCCGGGTTATTGTTGATCGCTTCCATGTATGCTTTCGCCCAGCGGTCGCTGAATAACTTAGGCTTCCCCTGTGGTGCTTCGTCTACCACCGGTTCTAATTCCGTCGGCGTTGGTTCCGGCTCTGCGGCCTTAGCCGGTGTTGGCTCTGCCGGGGGTGGGGCGGGTTCCGTTTTGACTGGTTCTGATGCCTCCGGCAGATCTGGCTCGGCGGGCTTCTCCGGCGTGTTAACCGGCTTTTTCGTCCCGGCAAGGGGCTTAATCGGCTCTTGCGTCGGGAAATTGTTCTTCGGGGTATCGTCGTCCACCGGGATCTTGATCTCGTTCGGATGATCGGCTTGCATCACGCCAACATCGCGCCGGTTATTCTGTGATTGGCCGTTGGCCGTCTTCTTGCGGGCGATAGGTGGGGTAGTCTTGCGAATCGGGGTCTCGTGCTTCATCTGGATTGGCTCCATCGGCTTGACCTTCGCCACCGACCGTAATTCTTCGAACGCATCATATAGATAATCGCGCAGGATCGTCACATCAGGCACGATGGCCTTATCCGCGACCAGTGTCATACTGACGCGGTGATTGTAACTGAGCACCACACAGGCCAACCCCATTGAGGGGTTAAGCGGGAAGTAACCGTAATTTTTGACCAGACGATGCCCCCGGAAGTAAACCGGGATCATCGGGCCAGCGACATTGGTACACCAGGTATGCGCGATGACGGAGAAGGCCATCGGTGCCAGCCCCCAGATAACCGTCTGTGTCGCAGAGGGTGCCAACGACGGCATCGTCAACAGGAGGTCTAGCCCGTTGGATAACGCCGACTCTTTCATCACTTTGCTAAAGGTCGAGACTTGATCCAACCGCGCTAATGGGTCATCTGCATCAAACTCAATATCAATCGGCAAAACGGAAATGCGATTGCCAAAGGTGCCTTTTTCTTGCTCTAGCCGCATGCTGACGGGAACCAGCACACGCAAAAATTCCTGTTTGTTATCCGGGTCATGTTCTTTTACGTAGCGGGCAATCGCACCACCATAGATCGAAAGCACAACATCGTTGACCGATGCGTTACGATTCGACTTGATGGCACGGACTTCCGAAAGAGAAAATTCCGTCCAGGCTAACTCATGCTCTCCGCTGTTTTGACCGTTAATCGGCAGACGGCCAATCGGCTTCAAGCTATCGTTGACGATGTTTGCTACGCCATATAACGCCTTTTTGCGTTGGTTCCGCTCCTGGAAGACGTTCGCGATGTTCAGAATATCCCCGCCGACTTTCTTCAACACGTTCCATTTGTGGCTAGGGTCCCGCCGGATTGACTCGAACAGTAATTCTGCGGTTGAAGGAGCCTCTGGCGGGTCATAGAGCGGCTTTTCTTCCAATGGTGGGACATCGGCGGAAAGGTCGAACAGTAACGTGAATAAATCGACGGCGGCCAATCCATCGACCATTGCATGATGAATCTTGAAGAAGAAGGCGGTGCGGTTACCGCTCAACCCGTAGACAACCGTGATCTCCCATAACGATTTAGAGCGATCCAACGGGCTGGAAAGCAAGCGACTGGTCGTCTGTCTCAGGGCTTCATCATCACCCGGCGCATCAACCTGAGTCTGGAAGACATGATTTTCGATATGAAAATCGGGATCATAAACCCACATTGGTTGCCCCAGGCTGAGCGGAGCTTGAATTACCTTCTGCTGGTAAACTGGGGCGCGGTGGATGCGTGTATCGACCGTCTGTAACACCTCGGCGAAGTCAATCACCCCATCGAAGATGGAGACAGACCCGATGTTCATCGGTGCCGTGTCAGATTCGACAAAGTAGAATGCAGTATCTACCGGGCCGAGGAATTTACCAAATTTGTCAGTCATCGAAATAATCTCCTTACTAGACGGTTACTCGGTCGAGCGCACGTTGAGCCGCTAACTCTCCGCTCTGGATCAACCGTTTTTGTACCTCCGGGCGGAATGAAAAATCGGGTGCCTGGAAGAATTCAATATCTTCCGGGTCGGGGTGAATCCAGATGATCTCTTTATCGATCCCTTGTTCTTCGTGATATTCTCGCCAGCGGTTGATTCGCTCATGCAATACTCTTATTATAGACTGACGTAAAATATTAAACCAACCCATATCTCGCACACTCTGGCCGTTGGTCATGTGCAACGGTTGATACGTATGAGATATAATAACCCGGTCTGCGACACTTACGCCAATATCGGCGGAAACAGTCCGTTTAATCTCCCCATCAATATAATAGCGGCCCTTAATCAAGACCGGCTCGAACATCCCCGGTAAGGAGGTCGAAGCGCGGATCGCTTTCGGCACCGGGACGTCCGTCATGAACAGGTCTTGTTCGGTCTCGAAGTCGTAGCGATTGTTGAACACCGCCCGCTTGTTGCTATCAAGCGCACTGGCCGTCACATATAGGTCAATATCGACATTGCGGAAGTTACCATCGGGCAACATCGTGCGGTAGATTTCTTCCAGTGCAATTGAGTCAAAGAAGCCGGTTGCGTAGGACTGACTCTGAATCAACCGGTCGAGGATTTCGGCCAGTAGATCCTGATTGAATAGCCAGGGCAAAGACAACATAAACCGCAACCCAGAGACTCCCGTATAAAGGGATTGCATCGTTAGTTGCTTGAGCTTGGGCCGGAACAAGCCGGACGAATTGAGTGTTTCTAACCAGGTATCAAACTTGGGAATGTAAATGCGTTTCTGGTACAACGATGAGATGATCGTATCTACACTGGCACCGGATGCCAGAAAACCGCCGACCATCGCGCCAGCACTGGCCCCAACCACGGAGGAGATGGGTTCGCCTTGTAGAACTTTGAGCACCCCAAGATGAAAGTAAAATGCTTTGGACGCCCCGCCACTCAACACGAGCGCGGTGCCTGCCTTTTTTTGCAGGTGGGGGAGCATGTTAAAGTATCTCCAAAAAATAAGTATTGTCTCTCTTATGATACTTCAGATTCCCGAAAATCACAGGTTTTTATAGTGGACGAATAGGCGTTTCAGAAGTACAATAATAGACACGGTTTCGCCACCGAGCAGAGTTTCGGGTTATCAAATGAATGAGGTAACTTGATGCGACGCTTCAAGAACATCTTCGTTCCAATGGGGATGTTCTTCCTTCTTACATATCGTCTTCGTCGGTGGATCATCGCGCTTGGGGTTGGCATAAGCCGTCCTCGCTACCGGGTTGATGTCCAGCGAAATATACGAATTCCGATGTCAGACGGTATCTTTCTGGTCGCTGACCATTACATGCCGAAAAAACACGGACGGTATCCCACCGTATTGATTCGATTGCCCTATGGCCGTAATCATCATCTGAGTGCCTATGGTTGGCTCCAGGAATTTGAGGCCCAGCGTTTTGCCGAGCGTGGCTATCATGTCATCGTGCAGGATGTGCGTGGGCGGTTTGACTCTCAGGGGAGCTTTAACCCCTTCTTTAATGAACATGATGACGGCCTGGTAACTATCGAGTGGATCAAGCGGCAACCCTGGTTTGACGGTCGGCTTGGGGCGTGGGGGGGCAGTTACCTGGGGTTGGTGCAATGGGCTTTTGCCGCAGATAGCGAAGATTTGACCGCGTTCATGCCGATTGTAACCGGATCCAATATGTATGACATCGTATATCCGGGTGAGGCGTTCGATCTCGGCCTGGCATTGCGCTGGATGTCGATACTGAAGTCCTTGCATGATCGCAAGTATCAATCGACGGTATGGGCTTATGATACCTGGTCAAGTATTGAGAAGACCATCAACCCGGTGTTGGATCATCTGCCAGTGAAAGAGCTGGATCAGTTGGTTGTGGGCGAACAGGTGCCATATTTTCAGGATTGGTTGGCACATGATGAGCCAGATGATCCGCTATGGGAAGATGTGCTGGCCTCAGTCCGGTTAGATCAAGTGACGGCCCCGGCACATTTCATCGGCGGCTGGTTCGACTTTTTCCTCAATGCGATGTTACAAGATTACCGTGCCCTGCGCGATAACGGACAACATCCGCGCCTGACAATCGGCCCCTGGACGCACTTCAACATCAACTATAGCTTCATCGGCATCAAGGCCGGGTTACAATGGTTTGAAGAGCAACTGCACGGTAACTTGCCAGATTCACCAGCAGATCCGGTACAAGTTTATGTGATGGGGGCGAAAACATGGCGCGGCTTTTCGGATTGGCCGCCCCCGGCGCGTGAGACGGCTTATTACTTGCAACCTGAAGGCCGCTTGCAGACCATCATGCCAGCGGTGCAAGATGCTTACGACACGTATGATTATGATCCTGCTGATCCGACCCCGGCAGTGGGTGGGACGATTTTCGGTCCGTGGCACGCTGGTATGTTTGATAACAGTGCGTTAGAAAGCCGTGATGATGTCCTCGTCTTTACCACGCCACCCCTCAAGCATGATATTGACGTGATCGGCCCGGTACGGCTCAAACTCTATGCCAGTACCTCGTTAGAGACGACGGATTTCGTCGGGCGGTTGTGTGATGTCCGGGCTGATGGCCGATCCTGGAATGTCTGCGATGGGCTATATCGCATCCAGCCGGGTTCACACGCCGATAACGGCATTCATCGGGTTGATGTCGATATGTGGGCTACAGCGTACCGTTTTAAGCGCGGGCACCGTATCCGTTTGCAGGTTTCTAGCGGCGCACACCCCCGGTGGATGCGTAACCTCGGCACGACCCATCCCCTGCCGGAAAATACCAAATATTGTGTCGCGCACCAGCGCATCTATCATGATAAAGCGCACCCCTCGGCCCTTTACCTGCCCATCGTTTGAAATAATGAATGTTACATGTGAAAGTAGACCTTTTACGGTATACTATTGTCAAAGATTGAAGAAAGTCTTTAACAATAAGGCAATTTTTATGACTGCTTCCGGCAATGATGTGCCAACCAACATTAATTTTGCGGATGATGTCAAATCAGATCGTTTATCGATCTTATGGCAGGTGACATCTGGTGTGAGCATCATGGTGCTTGTACTGATGTTTACCTTCGTCACGACAGAAAATTTAAGTGTTGCAATCTGGGTGTTATCACCTATCGCGTTAATCGCCGGGAGCACGGCGACACGCATTCTGCTGGCCTGGGAACGCATCAATCTTGCTTCGCTGGCCTATACATTAGGGGGGGTGCTGGCGGTTGCAGTCGCGATGACTGAAACCAACCCTACTACAGCGCAGATCGTCCCCTTTGCCCTTATTATCGTTGTCTTTATGGCCGGGTTATTGCTCAGTCCGTTTACGACTGTCATGGTTGGCATTGGGTCGGCTGTGTTGACGATTGCTGTTCCGGCGTTATCTGCTGGCACGTTGGAAATCATCGGCCCGCATCAGATCTTCGCGATTGTGATGATGATGATTTCATTGTTGATGGCACTTCAGGTCACCGGGGAACTTTACGCGGTGACGGAATGGGCCTTGTCCAATTACGAGCGTGAACGGTTATCCAACCGCGAACTCTTTGAGAATCGCAATCAATTGCGGATCAGCTTGCGCCGGAGCGAAGTCCTCGGGGAGCAATTGCAATCGACCAATGCAGAACTGGCCGAAGCGAAAGAAGCGGCGGAAGCGGCAAAGAAGTTCCGGGGGCAATTCCTGGCGAACATGAGCCACGAACTGCGTACACCGTTGAATGCCATCATCGGCTTTAGCGAAACCATGCTCAAGTTCCCCATGATGTACGATGATGAAGAATTGCCAGAGGCGTATCGCAACGACCTCAACCAGATCTTTACCAGCGGTCAACAGTTGCTCAGCTTGATTAATGACATTCTCGACCTGGCGCGGGTTGATGCGGGTAAATTAGAAATCTACATGGAACAGGTATCACTGGATCCGGTGATTGAGGCGGTCAAGGCAACGGCTAATGGATTAGTCAGTGGCAAGCCGATTGAGCTTACCTTTGATCTGCCGGAGCCTCTTCCCATGGTATGGGCTGATGAAACCCGTGTGCGTCAGGTTTTGCTCAACCTGTATAGCAACGCGACCAAATTTACTGACTCCGGCTCAATCGACCTGAAGATCACATCAGTCGAAGAGGGTGTGCAATTCAGCATCCGTGATACTGGCCGCGGAATTCCAGCAGATAAGCTGTCTGCCATCTTTGAGGAATTCACCCAGGCGGAAGACAAAGGCGGGCGTGACCCGCGTGCCGGTTCTGGGCTGGGTTTGGCGATCTCGCGCCAATTGCTTGACTTGATGCGCGGGCACATCTGGGCGGAAAGTGTCGTTGGGGAGGGCAGTACGTTCTATTTCACCTTACAACCCTATCACAAGGCTCATACCGAGACGACCGAAACGCAGATGCTATCGACGGACGATAACAACACCATCCACGCGGCTGTGCCGGCGGTTACCGATGAAGGGGATGCATGATGCGAATTCTCTACGTAGAGGACAACATGGCGAATGTCTCCCTGGTGCGCCGGATTGCTAAGAACGATGAGGTCATCAATTATATTGATGGGACTGAAGCCCTTGCAAATTTTGAAAATGATGATCCGGATCTTGTCCTGCTAGATATTCAATTGGCTGGCCCGCTTAATGGTTTGGAAGTTGTCAAAAAATTGCGTGAACGCGGGGTTACATTACCCGTAATCGCTGTGACAGCGTATGCAATGGTCGGTGACCGGGAGCGTTGTTTGGCGGCAGGTTGTGACGACTATATTTCAAAACCTTTGCCTATCCCGCAATTGGTCACCCTGTTTGAAAAACGGCGTGAGCAGATCGCCATCACCAGCCAGCCGGAAACGACCGAGAAAACTGACGAGCCATCGAGATCAGTTAAATCGACATCGGCCCCACTTGGGACGACCACCGAGCGATTACCGATACCGTCAAAGTACCAGACGCCGCCCGCCAGCCAGGACGAATCCAACGTAACCGAGAAGACGGTCAAATCAGATGAAGCAGATGCCGCCCGTGCGGAAGCATCAACCGATCAACCATCTGCGCCAGCAGACCAGCAGACGCCGCCGGCCAGCCAGGACAAATCCAACGTAACTGAGAAGACGGTAAAATCAGATGAAGCAGACGCCGCCCGTGCGGAAGCATCAACCGATCAATCATCTGCGCCAGCAGACCAGCAGACGCCGCCCGCTAGCCAGGACAAATCCAACGTAACCGAGAAGACGGTCAAATCAGATGAAGCAGACGCCGCCCGTGAGGAAGCGTCATCTCAAAAGTAGAAGGTTTACATCATGAATAAAAAAATAGCTTTAGTTGTTGACGATATACTCCCCAATAAAGACTTTTTAGAACGCTTATTAATCCAGGCGCAATTTGATGTGCGGGGCGCGGCCAGCGGTAAGGAAGCTCGCCAACATCTGGCAAAGATCGACCGGCTTGCGCTGGCGGTGGTTGATATAGAATTGCCGGATGAGAGCGGCTTGCATCTCACCCGGAAGCTACGCCAGCAATATCCAGACGCTTATATCGTGGTCGCCACCATGCACGACCAACGTTCTTTGATGCAGAGTGTTTTCGATAGTGGTGGCAATTGTTTCCTGGTGAAGCCACACGGCTTTATGGAGTTGTTCAAGCGTGTGACCACGATTGAGCTGGCTACCCTGCGTGAAGGCGCGTGTACCGTGATCGATCAATATGGCCCAAGAGACTTTAGCCGGGCTTAGTTAGTCCCGGCTGTGATAGTCACCGCGAAGCAACCATTTATAAGACGTCAGGGCTTCTAGGGCCATTGGCCCGCGTGCGTGGAGCTTTTGCGTGCTAACTGCGACTTCTGCACCTAGCCCCAACGCGCCGCCATCGGTGAAGCGTGTGCTGGCATTGAGATAAACAGCGGCAGAGTCGATCTCGTTCAGGAATCGCTCGGCATGATCCATGTCGTGCGTCAATATGCCGTCGGAATGATCTGTGCCGTGATGCTGGATATGGTGGATTGCGTCATCCAGGGTATCCACCACCTTTAACCCCAATGTCAACGACAACCACTCCTGGTCGAAGTCTTCCGGCCCAGCAGGGGAGACACTGGGATAACTATCAAGCATCTGCAAAGCGCGGTCTCCCGCCCGGAAGGTCACGCCATCCGCACCCAGAGATTCGACCACACGCGGCAGGAAATCCGCCGCGATAGATTGATGCACCAGTAGCGTATCCAGCGCGTTACACACTGAAGGCCGCTGAGTCTTGGCGTTGTGGATGACGGGCAAAGCCGCGTCCTGGTCGGCACTGGCATCAACGTACAGATGGCAGATTCCAATTCCGCCGGTTATCACCGGGATGGTGCTATTTTCCCGGCAAAAATTATGCAGGCCACTCCCGCCACGCGGGATAATCATATCAACATAATCATGGAGCTTGAGCAATTCACCGACGTAACGCCGGTCTGGGCTGTCGATGTACTGGATGACGTCCACCGGTAGATCATGCGCCGCCAGCACATCGCGCAGAACACGAACCAGTGCGATATTGCTTCGTAGGGTCTCTTTCCCCCCGCGTAAGATCACCGCGTTCGCCGTTTTAAGGGCCAGGGCCGCCACATCGACGGTCACGTTAGGCCGTGCTTCATAGATCACACCGAGGACGCCTAACGGCGACCGGCGGCGCATAACATGCAGGCCGTTTTCCAGCGTGCGTTCCTCGATGACCTCCCCGACCGGATCAGGTAGATCGGCTACCTTACGGACGTCATCAGCGATGCGACCGAGCCGACGTTGCAGGTCGAGCCGGTCGAGCAGGGCGGTACTCAGACCGTTTTGTCGTCCGTCTTCCAGGTCAAGCCGGTTAGCCTGCAAGATGGCGTCGGCATGTGCTTGAAGTGCATCTGCCATATCTCGCAGAAGTGCGTTCTTGTGGTCGGTCGTCAGCCGAGCCAGGTGCCGGGAGGCGGCTTTTGCCTGTTGGCCCATCCGGATCAAATCAAGCGTATCGGTTGCTTGCATGGTCGTCCTCACACTAAAATCACCATATTATTACGATGAATCACGTAATCTCCATAACTATACCCCAGGATATCATGGATACGGGATGATTTGACGCCGCATAATTGCTGGAATTCTTTATGGTTGTAGTTGCTCAGGCCATGTGCGATTTCATGCCCGTGTGGATCAAAGATCGCCAGGGTTGCCCCACGTTCAAACGGCCCCTTGACCGTCATCACGCCAACGGGGAGCAGGCTGGCACCACCCGAAAGCAAGGCCCGCGCCGCGCCCGCGTCGATTGTCACATGGCCCTGCACGCGGTCGGTCAAGAGCCAACGTTTGCGGCCTTCCAGGTGAGAGCTAAGAGCCTCAAACCGGGTGCCGACACGCTCACCAGCGGCGATCTGTGTGATGACCTGGGGCTGGCTCCCGGCGGCGATGACGGTGACGACGCCGCTACGGGTGGCAATCTGCGCCGCTTCGATCTTGGTTCGCATCCCGCCTGTACCGAGCGTCGAGCCGGGGTCTCCGGCCAGTGCATACGTCTCTGCGTTGATCTGACTGATTTGTTCGATCAGGCGGGCGTCGTCGTCTTTGCGTGGGTCGGCGGTAAACAGGCCGGGTTGGTCGGTCAGCATGATGAGCAGGTCGGCCTCTAACGCGCTGGCGACCATGGCCGAGAGATTGTCATTGTCACCCACGCGGATCTCTGTGGTGGCGACGGTATCGTTTTCGTTGATGATGGGGATGATCCGGCTTTCCAGCAACGTCTGGAGGGTATCGCGGGCGTTTAAGTAACGTCCACGATGACTCAGGTCATCCCGTGTGAGCAAGACCTGCCCGACGACAACACCGAAGATGTCGAACATTTCGCTGTAGATCTGCATCAGACGGCCCTGACCGACCGCGCTTAACATCTGCTTGGCGGGCATCGAGCGGCCCAGGTCAGGGAAGTCGAGGCGTTCGCGCCCGGCGGCCTGCGCCCCGGATGACACCAGGATGATTTCATCACCGGCTTGATGTAACCCGGCCATCTGTTGAATCAGTTCCAGGATGCGCTGACGGTTGAGATACACAGTGCCCCGGGTCAACGTGCTGGTGCCAAGCTTGACGACAATGCGACGACTGGACATACGCGCTACTTTCTGCTTAAGTCTATAGTGTGCGATTATAGCGAGAGGTTGTGAGGATGCTACCCAATACACTTGATGCGCGGCTGGCACGCGCTCACACCGCCCTGGTCGGATTATCGGTCGGTGATGCGTTCGGTCAGAATGTCATGAATCAATTCCGCTGGCGTGATGGTGTGCCGAACGCGGATGCTACCCTATATTTTACCGATGACACCAATATGGCGTTATCCATCTACGCGATTTTGCGCCAGCAGGGTGAGATTGATCAGGATGCGCTGGCGGCCAGCTTTGCGGAACATTTCGACATCCAGCGGGGATATGGCGGTGGGGCGCAACGGCTCTTACGTGATATTCAGAATGGGGCTGATTGGCGCAAGAATTCCCGTCAGATGTTCGGCGGAACCGGATCATTCGGTAATGGAGCCGCCATGCGGATCGCGCCATTGGGGGCCTATTTTGCCGATGACCTTGACCGGCTTACCTCTGAGGCTGAAAAGGCGTCAGAGATTACCCATGCTCACCCGGAAGGAATTGCGGGAGGGGTAGCTGTCGCGCTGGCGACGGGCATCGCGTGCCGACTTCAAGCAGTAGGTGACCAGCCCACACGAGCAGAATTTATCGACCAGGTGTTAAAACATCTGCCCGACAGCGCGACGACCAGCCGCATCCGACGGGCCAAGGACATCAACCCGGCCACCGGGTTGCAAAATGTCGTCGCCATGCTCGGCAATGGGAGCCAAATTTCGGCGATGGATACGGTGCCGTTCGTGCTGTGGAGTGCCGGCGAGAAGCTGGATCACTTTGAAGAGGCGATCTACCTGACAGCCCAGGCCGGCGGGGATGTTGACACGACCTGTGCGATGGTCGGTGGCATTGTGGCGGCCTATTGCGGCCATGAATCGATCCCGACGGAGTGGATACGCCGCCGGGAAGCTCTGCCGGATTGGCCGTTCTAAAACACGTCGAAGATGTCTTCGAAAAATTCCTTGACCGGGTTTTCCCGTTTTTTGCGTCGGTCATGGTCTTTACGGTATTTCTTCTTACCAAAAGTCTTCTGACGATATTCGTCATAATCCGGGTCGAAATCGTCATTCTTGCGCTTTTTGGATTTCACCGATGCATAACGGGCTTCGGTCGGGTCCGGCTTGACCGGATCCAGGCCGACGGTGCGTTCGATGATCTTGTCTAACTCGCCACGATCTAACCACACGCCGCGACATTGCGGACAATAGTCAATCTCGATTCCCTGGCGATCTGCGATGCGTAGCTCCATTGTGCAAACTGGGCATCTCATACCGGTTACTCCTGTATCATGACAACTTAACTGAAGCTATCATATCCTTTCTTCGTAAGACGTAGCTAAATTTCATCCCCCCAAACTTTGAGTGGTTCCGTTTTGTGCTAAACTAGGCCATCAATTGATGGTGCTGACCGGTATAACGATTATGGCGTTTGATACACCCGAACACATCGAAATTATCCTGAAGAACCTGCCGCTGAAACCGGGCGTCTATCTGATGAAAGACAGCGACGGCCAGATCATCTACATCGGCAAGGCCAAGCGATTGCGCCAGCGCGTGCGGAGCTACTTTACATCCGCGCCGGAAGGCGACCCCAAGACGATGACCATGCGGGCACAGGTCGATGACATCGACTTCATCGTGGCGGAAAGTGAAGTGGCGGCATTGATCCTGGAAGAGAACATGATCAAACGCCATAAGCCGCGCTTCAACGTCTTGATGAAGGATGATAAACGCTACCCTTACATCCGCATCTCCTGGCAGGATGACTTCCCGAAGGTCGAGACCACCCGCCGCCTGAAGAATGACGGAAGCCGTTACTTCGGGCCATATTCCGCGATGTGGGCGGTGCAAAATACCCTGCGCGTCTTGCGGAAAGCCTTCCCATATCTGACGTGCGACCGCGACATCGACGGCACCGACGACCGCGCTTGTTTGTTCTGGGATATTGGCCTGTGTAATGCGCCGTGTATTGGCGAAGTCAACCGGGAAGAATATCGGGCGATGATTAGCGAGTTGATGGACGTGCTAAGTGGCAAATCAGAAGCGGTGGTAGCGCGGCTCATGGCGGAGATGGCGCAAGCCTCAGATGCGCTGAATTTTGAACGAGCCGCCACCCTGCGCGATCAATTGCAAGCGATTGAGTTCATCACCCAGAAGCATAAAGCCGTCAGCCCGAAGATGACCGATCATGATGTGATCGCGCTGGCGCGAGACAACAATGAAGCAGTTGTGCAGATTATGTTTATCCGCAATGGAAAACTTATCGGGAGCGACTCACGCTCGTTAGATAACACCGACGATGTACCTGATGAGCGCGTCATCAGCCAATTTATCACTCAGTTTTATGGCGATGCTGGTGAGGTGCCGCGTGAATTGATCCTGCCGAGTGAAATCGAAGAAGCCCGCATCATCGAACGATGGTTGAGTGATAAACGCGCTTCCAGCAAGGTACACATCACTGTGCCGCAACGGGGCAACAAGAAGAATCTGATTAAGATGGCGCAGGAAAACGCGGTTGAGGCGATGAACATGATGAAAGCGCAATGGGCGGCGGATAGCGTCAAGCAGGAAGATGCGCTGGCTGAATTGCGTGACGCGCTCTACCTGCCGCAAATCCCCAATCGTATCGAATGTTACGACATCAGCACCACACAGGGGACGGCTATCGTCGCCAGCCGGGTGATGTTCGTACAGGGCGTGCCGCGTAAGAGCGAATACCGCCGTTTTAACATCCGCAGTGTCACCCATGACGGTAGCGACGACTATCAATCCATGCGCGAAGCCCTCACCCGCCGCTTTACCCGTTATGTAACCGCCGTCGAAAATCCGACTCCACCCGAACCGGGGAAGGTTGACCGGGATGAGACGTGGCGGCTTCTGCCGGATCTATTGTTGATCGACGGTGGCAAAGGCCAACTCAACGTCGCGGTTGAGGTGCTGGATGAATTCGGCCTGCGCGAAGCTGTGCCGGTAGCATCACTTGCCAAACAACAAGAAGAGTTATTTTTGCCAGATCGCCCTGAGTCGGTGATGCTCCCGCGTGATAGCCAGGCGTTATATCTGGTTCAGCGCGTGCGGGATGAAGCGCACCGCTTTGCCATCAACAGTCATCGTAAGCGGCGCAACAAAATGGGCCTTGCCAGTCGCCTGGAGACAATCCCTGGCATCGGTCCGAAGAAACGCCGCGCTTTACTCAAAGCATTCGAGCATTCGATTGATAAGATCCTCGCCGCCAGTGTAGACGAACTGGCCCAGGTGCGCGGCATCAACACCCAATTGGCGGAGACGATCAAAGAGATGCTTTAGCTTTCCGCGCCTCGATAAAATACGTCAGGTCGATCAGCGGCGTTGGTAGGCCCAGTTCTTCGATGAAGTCACTGGCGACATGAAGTTTCGCGGATTCAAAACCTGCTTTTTGCATCAGGTCTTCCCCTTCTTCTTTGGTTTCGATCTGACCGTACCAGTTGCCTGCCTGCCGAGAGAAAAAGCTGGCGACCTCCTGGATTTGTCGTATCCCGGCCTTTAGGCCGATGTCGGAGATCAAAAAACCGCCTGGTTTCAGGGCTTCTCGCGTCCACCCGCCGAACTTGATGATTTGATCGTGCTTCAGGTAGCCGACCAAACCTTCAGCGGAGATAATGTCGGCCTGGATGTCTCCTAGAATTTCGGTCAGTGGTGTCACGCCCATATCGCCACTGCGCCAATCTAGATTATCTGGAATATCGACGTTACGGGCGTCACGCAGACGGCGTTGTTTTTCCTCAGTTACATCGGGTAGATCAACCTCGATGACCTTTACTTCCGGCATTTCCCTGGCGAGGGTGATTCCGCGTGGCGAGAGGCCGGCGGCCACATCGACCAGCACCAGACCATCTCGCTTTTCCGGCAGGTTGCGCCGGATCAGATGATCGATCACCTGCGGGCGCGACAGTGTAAAGTTGAGTGGTTCGCTGTTGCGGAGCATCACCAGTAGAATCCGTGCGACCAGTCGCCCACTGTAACGAGCGACAGCCCGTGTTTCCGGCGATGGCATGCGCTCTGCCCGGAACCCGGCCAGAATTTCTGCGCCACGCTGTCCGGGGGTCTGGCCCAGGCCATAGGCATCACGCGATGGTGTTGCAGTTTCAGAACGGGGTGAGTCTGACAAGGATGAACTCCTTCACGTTAAGATTTAAACTATATTTTAACGTGAAACAAACTGTCAAACAAATAAGATTGTCGTTATGTTTGGGCTAAAAAGATCCGGTTATCAGCCGAGCGTATCCAGCACTTCTTCCAGCAATAACCCGACCTGGCGCATACTGCCGATGCGTTCGTCACGCTTTTTCTGTAACATCCCGTTGACTAGATCGACCAGATTTTCCGGGCATTGTGTGCATAACTTATCGATATTCGGAACCGGCTGGCGGATGATCGCCATAATCAGGTCTTTGAGGGTGCTTGCCATAAATGGGCGGAACCCGGTCAGCATTTCATACATCAGCACGCCGAACGACCAGATGTCGGCACGCGGGTCGATCTCCTGGCCGAGCAAAATTTCCGGGGCCATGTAATGAATAGTGCCGATGAACGCGCCATGCATTGTCAGGGTTTCGGCATCGGTGATGTGGGCCGCGCCGAAATCGGTCAGCCGTGCGACACCGTTTTCATCTAGCAAGACATTATCCGGTTTGACATCACGATGCACGATCCGCATTCGGTGCGTTCGGATGAGTGCGTCGGAGAGATCAAGCGCGATCTCTACCGCCAACCGAATATCGAGCTTCTTTTCGGCTTCCAGGCGTGCCCGCAAGGACCCACCGGCCATATACTCCATGATGATGAAGTACACATCGTTAAAGCGCACTGTATCCAGCACTTTGACGATATGCGGATGTTGAAGTTGATAGAGAGCTTCGGCTTCGCGGATGAACCGCTCCAGGCGGAGGGGATTTTCCACGATCACTTGCGGTTTCAGGGCTTTGATGGCGACGGGCATCCCATCTTCGATGACTTCGCCCTTGTAGACGACACCCATCGCGCCTTCGCCTAATTTGTTGAAGACGCGATAGCGTCCGTCAATGATTTGATCGGTCATGGCATTGTCGTGATGTATTTCAAGATCTCTACGACCTGGGCCGGGGTCTCTGCCGTCGCCTGGGCAGAGGCATCGACCTCCTTTAACGGGTGGGTGAGATCCGGCGAATGAATCGTGATGAGTGATTTACCCTTTGCGACGGCATACCCCGCTTCGAATGCCGCGTTCCACTGGCGATATTGATCCCCAAATTTGACCACGACCACATCAGCCCGTTCAATTGCATGTTTGATCCGCATACTGTTGATCTTCGCGGCTTTGTGATCCTTCCAGAAATTCTGTGGTTCTTCACCCAGGATTTCAACCCCGACGTTATCACTGGCGGCATGCGTCGTCACCGGGGTTAACACCGTCACTGGTAGATCAGCCTGCTGGATGCCCTGGGTGATTTGTTCGCGCCAGTCGCTATGAATTTCACCGGAAAGATAGATCGTCAACGGCATGATTAATGCCCTGGGATGTGAAGATGCTGGCCAACGTAGATGCGATTCAGGTTGAAGATGCCATTGGCACGAGCCAGGTTGAAAACATCCACGTTGAAAGAACGGGCAATTTCCAGCATTGTATCGCCCGGTTGCACCCGGTAGACGCCGTTCACCGCGATGCGCCGTATCGGGGTCGTCGTTGTGGTCGCAGTCGTGGTTGTCGTGGTCATCTGGCGGCTGACGGTTGTCGCTGGGGCCACGATCCCGCCGCTGGTCGGTAAGTGCAGTTCTTGCCCGGCACGTAACAGCGTGCTGGTCGTGATGTTGTTCACACTGACCAACTCCTCGACCGTCACACCGTAGCGGGTCGCGATATATTGCAGATTATCCCCCGGTTGGACGATGTACGTCCGCACGACTGCGTTGACATTGGCACCCGCACGCGGGATGATCAAAACCTGACCACGCCGAATATCATTCGGGTTGATGATGCCGTTGCGGGCGGCAATCGCTTCGACCGATGAATTATACTTGACGGCGATGCTTTGCAGGGTATCGCCCGGTTGGACGACATAAGTATCTTCAGATTGGGCGGCGGCGGCCCCCGCCAGGCTCAGCGTCAAGATCAACAGGGTAAAGACGAGCAAATAGCGTGTGTATTTCATCGAAATTTCGCGGCATAAACCACCGACTTTAACAGGCGACGGAAGCCGCTTCTCCTTTCTTGTATTCGAAGACCTTCTATAGGTTGATTATATACGATATACCGTTTTAACGCAGACTCGTGACTGGCGTCCATACAATCGCGTTAATCACGCCCTCACCTGTGGTGAGTTGTACCGGCTCGGTGCCGTCTACATCGGTCAGGTAGATCTGGTCTTGCTCCGGTACGATGGGATCTTGTGCGATGAACGCGATCTGCCGGGCATCCGGGCCGAACACGGCGAACGGCAATTGATCGCTGACTTCGATTACCTGCTCCCCGATGCGAGTCTGTGTGTCGTATAATGCGACATCGGTAAACGATGAAGTCAGCAGGGTACGGCCATCACTGCTCCAATCATAAAATGTGGTTGTAAATGTTGGATCGAACAAGACCTCGATTTGCTGGAAGTCCGCTACATCAAGGCCCACAAGAAAACCGAATTGGGCGGCCTGTGTATTAGGCTCCTGGTCGGTCAGGTATACGAGTAAATCAGGATTTGTCGGTGAAAATGTAAGGTTGAAGTTGGCCCCCAGGGATGCGCCGCTCGTCAACGGTGGTGAAAGCACTTCCGTCGTCAGGTTATAGGCGAATATATCCGGGTTGCTGAAATAAATCCGTTCCCCGGACGGTGCGTAAGTGATGCCGCCGATGTTGGTGCTTTCCGTCTGGATCAAGAGCCGTTGGTTGTTGCCTTCCGGGCAATTTCCCTCCACGTTGAGGCTGTAGATGTTCATCGGCTGGTTGGTACCAGGGGCCGCCGCGAATGTGATCTGTTGCCCGTCAGGACTCCACGTCGGCCAGCGCACATTGCCTAACCCCAGGCAAGAGACCTGACGCCGGTTTTCCCCGGTGACATCCGCCACATAGACTTCAAACGCGCTTCCATTCCCCACGCTGACGAAGGCGATGCGGTCGCCAGCCGGCGATAGGGTGAGATCACCAATCGGTTGGTTAACGCCCAGCGTCACGATCAAACGGTTGAAGCCGGTCTCCGGATCGATGGCGATGATCGAGTCGCCGTTGAACACGTAGAGAATCGTCCCGACCATCGGCGCAGATTGTGCGCTGATTGCCGTGTCCATCACTTCTGGTGTGGGCGTCGGTGGGATGTCCGGCGTCCAGGTCGGCGGGAGTGTCATCTGGACGTTGGGCATGGGCGGCGGGTCGGTCGAGCTTTCAGTCGGCAACTCTCCCTGCGGGATGGCTTCCCCGGCGGCGGTTGGTTCTTCTTGTGGGATGCGGGTCGGCAAGGAGTCATTCTCTGACGCTTCACAACCGCTCACCAACAGGATAATTGCCACTAACAAACCAATTATTCGCATGGCCCCCTCCGAGATATGCTAAACTGAATACGATCTATTATACCGGAGTCGATAGGGAAATGCTCTT
>DAOTTZ010000141.1:0-10851 GCA_034437535.1 Anaerolineae bacterium
TAAATCAGCGAAGTGCATACGCAGGCTATCTAACACAGCTACATCCTTATCCCTTGTGTCGCTTGCTTTACTATAGTATATCTCAATTCTATTTCATGCCTTCAACCTGACCTGAAAGCCGTCTTGATCGGCAGACCAATTCGACGGATAGCTGATGACAAGGTTCTCGAACGGCTCATCTTCCGCCAGGGTGCCGGTGTTATCCAGCGCAACTTGTTGATCCAGATTATCGACTGACAGGGCGGCGGTTTCGTTGCTGTCTCCGCCGTTGCCGTTGGCATCGCCATTGTCGCCGTTGTCACCGTTATCATCCCCGCCGCCACAGGCCGCCAGAATCAACGCCATCAAAACCAGAATACTTGCGATTACACGTTTCATGATTAGGAATTTTCCTCTGTTATTGACTATTCGTCGCCACTTTACAGCAGGAAGATTCCATAATTGTGACAAAACCGTGACAGATCAGCCGGATTCGACCAATTTCTTCTGCGCTTTGACCGCTTTCAGCCGAGCGTCGTTGTTCAAGATCTTCTTGCGCAGGCGCAAGCTCTGCGGCGTGACTTCCAGCAATTCGTCCTCCGCCATGAACTCGATGAAGTCATCCAGGCTGAGATCACGCGGCGGTGTCAGGCCGTCGGTGGTCTCGCTCGGCTTGGCGCGGAAGTTGGTCAAGTGCTTGGCGCGGGCCACATTCACGCTCAGGTCATCGGCGCGGATGTTTTCCCCCACCACCATGCCCTCGTACACCTCTACCCCCGGCGGGATGAAGAACGTCCCGCGCTGTTGCAGGCTGACCAGTGCGTAAGCGGTCGATGTGCCGGGTTGGTCGGCGATCAAACTACCGAATTGACGCCGGGGTGGTTGGCCGCTGATGGAATCGTAACCGTGATGCAGGGTATGCACCTGCCCCATGCCACTCGTAGCGCGGATGAATTGCGACTGGAAGCCGATCAAGAAGCGAGTCGGCACCAGATAGGTTAAATAAGTCGTGCCGTTATCGCTGGACATATTGAGCATTTGCCCGCGCCGTTCGCCCATCATCTCGAACACCACGCCGGAATTTTCGTCAGCGACTTCAACATGCACTTCCTCGATGGGTTCCAGCAGTTCGCCGGTCTCCGGGTCTTCGCGGAAGATGACCTCTGGCTTGCTCACCTCAAACTCGTAGCCTTCGCGCCGCATCGTCTCGATCAAAATACCCAGGTGGAGTTCACCCCGCCCGCTGACGATGAACTTATCCGGCGAATTGCCATCCTCCACCCGGAGCGCGACATTACTACGGATTTCGTTGTTGAGGCGTTCGCGCAGTCGGCGGGATGTACCCCAGCCGGTCTTGCCCTCGCGCCCGGCAAAGGGTGACATGTTCACACCGAAGGTCATCCGCACGGTCGGTTCTTCCACACTGATGGATGGAAGCGGTTCTTCTACACTGGGATGCGCGATGGTATCGCTGATCCCCAGGCGATCCAGCCCGCCAAAGGCGACGATGTCACCCGCCGATGCTGACTCGATCTCTTCGCGTTGCAGGTTCAGGTACGTAAACAGATATTCCAGCCGTCCATTCTGGCGGGTGCCATCCGGCAGGATGCGGACGACGGATTGACCGCGCTTGACGGTACCGCTGTACACCCGCCCGACGCCAATCTGGCCTTTGTAGTCGTCATAATCCAGCGTGGTGACCAGCAGGCGCATAGGGGCGTCTTGCTCCACTTGCGGCGCGGGGATCGCCTCCAGGATGGTCTCAAAGAGCGGCGTCAGGTCATCAGCCAACCCGTCCGGGTCGCGCCCGGCGCGGCCATCCAGCCCGACGGCGTACACCACCGGGAACTCGGCCTGCTCGTCAGATGCACCCAACTCGATGAACAGGTCGAAGGTCTCATCCAGGGCTTCATTGAGCCGGGCGTGTGGACGGTCGATCTTGTTGATGACGACCACGATTCGCAGGCCCAGTTCCAGGGCTTTACGCAAGACGAAGCGCGTCTGCGGCATCGGCCCTTCTACCGCGTCGATGAGCAACAACGCACCATCGACCATGTTTAACACGCGCTCTACCTCCCCGCCGAAATCAGCGTGGCCGGGGGTATCCACGATGTTGATTTTCACATCGTTCCAGGTGATCGCCGTGTTCTTAGAGAGAATGGTAATGCCGCGCTCACGTTCCAGCGCGTTAGAATCCAGGATGCGTTCGCCGGTCTCCTGATTTTCTCGAAAGACTTTCGTCTGTTTGAGCATGCCATCCACCAGCGTTGTCTTGCCGTGGTCTACATGCGCGATAATCGCAATATTGCGGATGTCGTCGCGGATCAACTTGTTTGCCTCATTTACACTTGGGGGGATTATTCGATGATCTATTGTAAAGCGGCGGGTGACAGCCCGAACAGGGGCAAAAACGTTAAGAAATGGACAACATACGCCCAGCGTTGCGCAATTATCCTAACATCTCCCGGTAGACCGCGACCGTCTCCGCCGCGATGTGAGCATGGGTGAAATGGGCCAGCACGCGCTCCCGGCCCAACATGCTCAGGTGAGCGCGGAAGGTGAAATCAGTCTGTAGCCGGGCCAGGGCCGCCCGTAGCGCGTGAGCGTCGTCCTCCGGGACGATCAACCCGGCGTCACCGATCACACCGGGGATCGCACCACTGTCGGAGCCGATCACCGGCACGCCACTCGCCATCGCTTCCACCAGCACCCGCCCGAACTGCTCTTTCCAGTTGGGCCGGGTCAGGCTGGGGAGCACCAGCACATCCAGCTCACGATAAAAGGCCGGGATGGCAGTCGAAGGGATCTGCGGTTCAAAGCTCACCCGCGCCCCGATGCCGATCTCACGAGCCTGAGCCTTCAGCACGGCTTGATGTGGCCCCCCGCCCAGCACCCGCAGATGCCAGGGATCATCCAGGCCGGCCACCGCAGAGAGCAACACCTGCACACCTTTTTCTTCCACCAGCCGGCCAGCATACCCAATTGTGAACGTCTCGCGCCGGGTGGGTAATTCCGCCACCGGCTGAAACAGATCCGGATCGGTGCCAAATTGCGGGATGACCGTCAGCGGGCCGCTGTAGCCCTTGCCACGCCACACCTGCTCCGCGCTCTGCGTGCCGACGATGGCATGATCGACCTGCCTGAGCATCCATTGCTCGCCCCAGTTGAACGGCGCGGGATACGTCCGCTGGATGTTCTGCCAGCTAAAGAACACGGTCTTCGCCTTCAATCGGCGTGCATGGAACATCATCTGCCAGGCCGCCAGGTTATACGGCTCCTCGTCGATGTGGACGATCTGCGGCTTAAAATCACGCATGGCTTTGCCCAACCCGGCGTAAAAGTGCAGGTGAAAGTTCCCGTTGAGGCGCAGAGGGCGTGTTTCCAGCCGGTAGCCATCGGTGAAGGCCCGTTCCAGGTGGGTTTCGCCGCGTTCGTCCTTCCAACTGGGCGGGACAATGGTCAGCAGGTCGATGCCAGCCGCCGCGATGTGTTCCAGTTTGCGCTGGTAAATGCCGACGATGCAGGCTTTGCTCACCAGTAAGACGCGCAGACGGTCGCTCATGGTTCGCGCTCCGGCGGTTCGACCACTGGGAGCGCGTCACAATCACCGCCAAAGATGGTATTTTCCGACGAGATCCAGGCCCCCTCGGTGATGCGCCACCAGATAACCCCCTCGGCATCAGCAGAGCGGGCAGAGGCCGACGCGGCGAAGTTTTCCAGCACGGCACCACGAATCGGATAATCCATGCCGGGGCCACCCCGCAGATTCACACTGGCCGTCCAAGCCACCACACACGGGTCAGTGACTAACATGCTGGTCAGGAAGCCGGTACCCGGTTCGAACGCGGTCAGCAGGCCCTCCGTGTTGAAGGCCAGTTCCACCGGGCGCGGGAGTAAATCCAGCGGTGCGGCATTCGCCAGATACCAGACGTAATCCAGCGGCGTCTGGCGGATGCGAAGCACATCGCCATCATCCTGGAAGGTAATCACCGTGCGCTCGGTTTCCGCATAGGTCAGGTCACCCAGGGTCAATGTGCCTTCCAGCACATCGAGCGTCAGCACGTCGGTATTTTCCAGGCGCAGGGTGCCATCAAAGCGCAAGATTGCGCCGTTGACCTGCATCACCGCCGTTTGGTCTGCCGGGGCCTGGAGCAAGACGCCGCTTTCACCGTCCCGGCGGCAATTCAGCAAGCCCTCGGCAGTGGCAAGCGCAATCGACTGGAACGGCGCGAAGAACGGCGGTTCCAGCGGTGCAGACGGCGGCAGAACCCACAAAGTATCCAGCGTCTCGTCGTCGATGTCCACCGTCGCGGAGCTAATCCAACCGGGGAAGTCCTCGGTAAAGGCGGTCGCCAGCCATGCCCCGTCCGCAGTGCGGGCGAATACCGGCGCGGTATCCCCGAAGAAATACGCCTCGATCACATCGCCAGCAGGACGCTCTCGCACCAGTGCCCCCTCCGTGCCGACTGTCAGTTCAACCCGGCGCAGATCCACCGGCCACGCACTGAGGTTATCCACCTGGGCATCGCCATAGGCGACAATCGTCACCGCATCCTCTACGAAACCCGCACGCGGGCGCAAGACGGCAAAACCATAGGGCGATGTATAGACCTCGGTTAGCTCCCCTGTCGCCACCGAGTCGAGTGCGTCCAGCGCGAAGCCGTCAGAGGCGGCCCGCTGGCGGAAGGTCACGCCATCGCTCAGGCAGGCGGTATCTGGCGCAACTTGCGGGCAGGATTCCAGCATCGCATCCAGCCGGTCGGCATACGGCAAGCCGCAAGCATCGTCATCGGTCTGGGCGTGCGCTGGCATCAGCCCGGCACAGAACAACATGAACAGCACAAGGGTAGGTTTCCACATAGGCAAGATCTCAACTCGTCATATTCAGGCCGTAACCATACCCGCCCGGTCAATCCAGGTCAAGCGCGTAGACGTCGCTTTTCTTCCAACCACTGAGGCGGGCGACCGCTTTCGCCGCCTGAGAGCGTGACTCGCCGGCCTGCATCCGGGCGTGGAGTTCAGCCTGTACCCGGTCGTCCGTCCAGGGGCCGGTTGGTTCCGCCCCGCCGATGACCAGCGTGATCTCACCGCGTGGCGGGTCGTCCATGTAACGGGTCAATACCTCGGTCACTGGCCCGCGTGTGAATTCCTCATAGGTCTTGCTCAGTTCCCGCGCCACACACACCATACGCGCCGCGCCCAGGTCGTCCCGGATGGCGGTCAGCGTGTCGATCAAACGATGCGGACTCTCGTATGCAATAGCGGTGCGCGTTTCCTCGTGCAGGGCGGCGAGTACCTCGGCCCGCGCCTGGGCCTTCTTCGGCAGGAAGCCCAGGTAAAGAAATTGATCGGTCGGTAGGCCAGAGCCAACCAGGGCCGGCAAGATGGCATTGGCACCGGGGAGTGGCTCCACCCGGTGACCGGCGTCAATCGCGGCGCGGATTAACTCATACCCCGGATCGCTGATGCCGGGGGTGCCCGCATCGGAGATCAACGCGACATCGCCCGCCGTCAGCGCGTCCAGCACCGCATCGAGCTTACTCAGTTTATTGTGTTCGTGGTAACTGGTGGCCGGCGTGGTGATCTCATAATGGCGGAGCAAGACGCCGCTGGTCCGGGTGTCTTCCGCCGCGATGAGCGCGACCTCATCCAACACGCGCAAGGCCCGCAGGGTGATGTCTTCCAGGTTGCCAATCGGCGTTGGCACGATGTAAAGCGTCCCCATGTGGGTTAGACCGTGAAGATCTGGTCGAGCCGGATCGATAACCCCGGCAGGACGTCGCCGCCCTCCAGCGCACCGGTACCGGATACCACCGCGTATCGCTCGGATGTATAGACAGTCGCCTGCTGATGTTCGGGGTCTATCACCCAGACCAACCGCACACCATCCGTCAGGTAATGCGCGACCTTGTTCTGCACATCGGTATAACGATCATTGGCGGAGACGATCTCGACCGCCAGATCCGGCACCAGCACAAACGGCTTATCCGGCCAGTGTGGGTCGGAGTCGGTGTATCTTCGCCAGCGATCTGCCGTGAACACCATCAAGTCCGGCACCCGCGATCCGCGCACCCAATCGGAGTCGTAAGTCAGCACGAACGGCAGTTCGGTGAAGACCTGCCCGGCCTTACGCGCCTGGCAATAAGTGTGAACCAGCAAAAACAATGCCCGTAAGATCAAGCCGTGCCGCGCTACCGGAGGCATAAGGCGTCGCCTTTCACCGTCGATGATCTCAAATGGCCCGTCCTCTTCGTATAACCGGGCGTAATCACTCAGGCGGAGTGTGCCGGTACGGATGCTCATGATGTCCTCCTAGTTCAGCCGTAATTCGTTCGCCGCCAGTTCACAGAGCCGGTCTCCCCCGGCGGCCAGCCATTCGTCCAGGCGTGGGCTGGTGGGGCTGGCGTTCTGCGCATCGGCATAAATCCCGGTCCCCCAGTAGAAGTACCGGCGGGGTTCATCATACCACTGGCTCATATCCTGGCTCAACACGGACGGCCCGCCGTTGTAACAGGCCATCGCCAGCCCGGTATCACCGTCGGCCATATCCAGGCACAGGCGGAGGAAGGCCGCCCCGCGCCGGGCGTTGGTGTTAGGGTCAAGTTGATCTTCGCCAGCGTCGAAGTGAAACGGCATCACCTGGAATAACCCTTGCGCCCCGGCGATACTGCTCACGGTAGGATGCCCGCAGGATTCGATCTGCATGACCGTCGCCAGCAGATTCGGGTCGAGATCTTGCGCCGCCGCCCACCGGCTGATGTCCGCCGCCCAATGATCGACGGTCTGCGTGAATAACGGCGCGATCTCGACCGGTTGCACGGCGACTTCCGGCGGGGTTGACCGTTGGAAGGCACGGTCTAATTGATGACCGAATTCAACCGCCTGTTCACCGATGGCCTCGCCAACCTCAAACGCCGTTTCCCCCGCCGCCAGCACCACCCCTGGCACCCGCCGCGCCAGATCTGCGCCAGCCCGCACCCCGACCGTCAAGAGATCCGGCAGGAACAACAAGAACAACGTCCCGCCGAGTAACCACAGCGGGAAGTAGCGGATGATAAGCTGTCGGCGGGCTTCGCGGTCTCCCTGGGCAGACAAAATCGCCTCCGAATTGATTACACTACGCCGATTGTACGCTCAGAAGCTCAACATCCGTTAAAATGTCTCAAGGTTCTAACCGGCAAAAAACGAAGGTCTAAGCCAAATCAAGCGTAGCCAGCCGGGTGGCCCTGGTGCCACTTCCAGGCCGTCTCGACGATCCGATTGAGATCATCGTAAGCTGGCTCCCAACCGAGTTCAGCTTTGATGCGCTGGCTATCGGCCACCAGGCGCGGCAAGTCACCGGCGCGGCGGGGCGCGGTCTGCGCCGGGATGGGGTGGCCGGTCACCTGGCGGCACGTCTCGATGACTTCCAGCACCGAATAACCCTGCCCGCTCCCCAGATTGTAACGACGGCTCACGCCATCTTGCAGGGCTTCCAGGGCCAGGATGTGAGCTTCGGCCAGATCCATCACATGCACATAATCGCGGATGCAGGTGCCGTCGGGTGTGTCGTAATCGTCACCGAACACGCTGATATGCTCCCGCTGGCCGAGCGCGACCTGCAACACCAGCGGGATGAGGTGCGTCTCCGGGTCGTGGGCTTCGCCGATGTGACCATCCGGGTGGGCACCGCAAGCATTGAAGTACCGCAGGGCGCAGTATTTCACGCCGTAGAGGTCATCCATCCAGCGGAGCAATCGCTCCCCGACGTATTTGGTCTCCCCGTAGATACTGCCGGGATCAAGTTTTTCGTCCTCGTGGATCGGGATGCGGGCCGGGTTATCGAACAGGGCGGCGGTCGAAGACAGGATGAACCGTTTGACATCGTGTTGCGCGACCGCTTCCAGCAGGTTAATCATGCCGCCGATGTTGTCACGCAGGTACTTAAACGGCTTCTTCATGCTCTCCCCCACCTGGATGTGGCTAGCGAAGTGCATCACACCGTCGAAGGTATGCGTCTCGAACATCACACGCAGATCATCCGGGCGCATCAAGTCGCCTTCGATCAATGTGGCGTCAGGATGCACCGCCCGCCGGTGGCCGGCGGTCAGGTTATCGAAGACGACCACCGAATACCCACGCTCGACCAACAACTGAACCACATGACTGCCGATATACCCCGCGCCACCCGTGACGAGAATAGACATAGAATTTGCTCCTGAGTTTGTCGTATTGAACTGCGATATAACTACTCAGGTATGCCGTTCATTGGCCCTCACCCCCGCAACCTTTGGTTGCCGCCCCCTCTCCCGACCGCCACTGCGCGGCTAGGAGAGGGGGAAAGACGCTGATATGGCTGTTTTTGGCCCCTCTCCCAGGGCTGGAAGCCCGTTCGGGAGAGGGGTTGGGGTGAGGGCTGAGTAGTTACATTGCGATATTGTACACACCGAGGACGAAAATGGATCACTCGTCCGGGAAGACGATATAAGCCGCTGGCAATTCCCGCACCAGATAATGACTCGACTCCGGCTGGTGGAAAATCACACCGGAATCATGGGCCGCTTGCGCCTGGATGGTCAACAACACCGGGCGACCACGCCGCCCGGCAACCTCATGGGCGCGGTCTGGCGTGGTGGATAAATGCACGTATTGCCGCCCGCCAGCCTGGAGGCCGTGCGCCTGGATCGACTTCAGCGCATCGGCCACCGTGCCATGATACAGTGTCGGCGGTGGCTTTACCGGCGGGTAGACTACCGGCACCACACTATGCCCATAACGTGCCCGCACGCGCCCCGCCGCCGTGAGTTCGTAACGGCCCTGGTCATCCGTGGAGAGCAACCCCAACAGATCATCGCGGCGGTAACGCTCACCGTAACGCCCTTTGACGACGCGCCACACTGTATTCAGGTCGGTGTAGCCTTCCGCGTCGAGTTCCACGCCGAATTGCCCCGGCTTATGGCGCAGGACGACCGCCAGAAACTTCGACAGGCGTTTAAGATCCGGCATACAGCGCGACCCCGGTTAACCGTTCGAAGGCGGTCATGATCTGCGTGGTGTGTGGCCCCGGCGCAGTATACACCACGTCATCGACGGCCCGCACCGGCATCACGCCTTTACTGCTGGATGTGATGAACACCTCATCTGCCGCGTCAAGCTCAGCCCGTGTCAGCGGTCGTTCGGATACAGCGGTTAACCCCATCACATCATCCCGCGTAATGCCGTGTAACACGCCTTCCAGCGTCGGTGTGATGACCTGCCCCTGAGCGACGATAAACAGATTGGTCGATGTCCCTTCGTAAACTCTGTCTTGATCGACATAAATCGCTTCGACCGCATCCTGAGCGGCGGCTTGCTTTTGTGCGCGGACCGCCGGGATGTAATTCAAGCATTTGACCCCTGGCAGATAACGGGGCGTCTGCACCGTCACCAGCTTAATCCCCGCGTCGTAATACGCTGGCGGGTAGGCCGTCACCGCCGTCACGCAGATCACCAGCCGGGGCCGCCCGGCGGGTAAGATGCTGTTCACCCCGTCGCCGCCAGTGGCGATGATCCGCACAAAGCAATCAGCATGATGGCTAGCGGCAATCGCCGTCTCAACCTGGGCCATGACCTCGGCCACTGTCCAGGGTAATACCAGGTCGATGGCCTGGGCCGACACAAACAACCGCCGGATGTGATCGCGCAGACGCCAGGGCCGCCGGTTATACGTCCGGGTGAAGTCAAACACGCCATATCCGCGTAAGATTGCCAGATCAGTCAGCGGGAGTGAATCCGCCGGGGTGCCGTCAATCAGTGTGACATCGGTCATGGTCAATGCCCCTCACTGCGCGGATGCGCCGCCGTCTAATGTGAGGGCGTGCCCGTTGACGAAACTCGACGTTTCCCCCGCCAGGTAGACCACCGCATCGGCGATCTCTTCCACCCGCCCCAGGCGGCGCATTGGAGAGGCGTTCTGCGTGACTTCGCCCATGACCGGGATCATATCGACCATCTCATTGACCATCGGAGTCTCGGTAAAGCCAGGGCAGATGGCGTTAACGCGAATCCCGCGCCGGGCATATTCCAGCGCGCCGGATTTGGTCAGGCCGATGACCCCGTGCTTGCTGGCAGAATAGACCGCGTTCGAACGGAAACCGACCAGCCCGGCCAGTGAGGCCACGTTGATGATCGACCCGCCCCCGGCTTCGATCATGTGTGGCACCTCATGCTTCATGCACAACCAGACGCCCTTCAAGTTGACGTTCATGACCAGATCCCAGGTTTCTTCCGCCAGGATGTGAGTCGGCTCCATCGTGCCGCCCACGCCGGCATTGTTGAGCGCGATATTCAACTGGCCGAATTGTTTGACGGTCGCCTCAACCATCGCCTTGACCTGTCCTTCGTCGGCTACATCGCACACCTGGAAGAACGCCTCTCCCCCCTGGTCTTGCACCTGCTGGGCGGTGGCCTCCCCGCCGGATACGTTGACATCAGAAATGCACAGCTTGACTCCTTGCTCGGCTAACTTCAACGCGCTGGCCCGGCCTATCCCCGACCCGCCGCCGGTGATGATCGCCACTTTTCCGGTTAAGTTCATTCGGTTGGCTCCTGATTTGATCTCTCTAAACGGTTTCTAACAAATCTTAAGTAGGCAAAAATAGCTACGCATGGTTTAATATAGCTCATTCAATGAGGGATTAGTCTCCCATCTGCCGTTAAGGAGTGCATCCGCATGTCTAACGATTCGACACCCCCATCGTATTCAATTGCCAGTGAGCATCGAATCGACGATCAAGCCACATTAAAAGTATTCGTTGATCCAATGCGAAGTCGTATCATGCGAACGATGTCGGAAAGTCCGCGTTCTGTACAAGATATTGCAAAAGAACTCGATGTGCCATTCACGCGCCTATA
>DAOTTZ010000142.1:0-27447 GCA_034437535.1 Anaerolineae bacterium
GAAGCGATCAGCGTGCCGACCGCGCCGGAAGGCATTCAGGGCCGCATCAGCACACCGGGCGAGATCGACCGCTACACGTTCCAGGCGGAGGCCGGAACCGAAGTCTACTTCGACAGCGTGCAGGGGAGCGGTGCTGTGCGCTATACCTTGCTCGACCCGGACGGCGCCCCCGTCTTTGAGGGCAACTGGACGGACGACGTATACGATCCAGGCCGGCTGACGCTGGCGACCGGTGGCGACTATACGCTGGTATTCGATGGGCAAAACGAAGCCGTGCAGGATTACGCCTTTGCAATTTACACTGTCCCGGCGGAAAGTGAAGAAGCGATCAGCGTGCCGACCGCGCCGGAAGGCATTCAGGGCCGCATCAGCACACCGGGCGAGATCGACCGCTACACGTTCGAAGCAGAGGCCGGAACCGAACTCTATTTCGACAGCCTGAGCGGGAACACGGATGTACGCTATGCCTTGCTCGATCCGGACGGTGCGATGATCTTCGAGGACAACTGGACGAACGACATCTATGACGCGGGAGCCTACACGCTGGAAACAACCGGCACTTACACGCTCGTCTTTGATGGGCGCAACACAGCCGTGCAGGATTACGCCTTCGCCGTCATCCCACCCGGCGAATAATTGTCTGAAATCGGTCACCCCGGTATACTCGATTAAAACTTTTCTTGGAGTAAAGCAGGGTGACCGATGCGTACCTTTGACGAAATCTATGCCGATGTGCCGGAAGATCAGCGGGAGGCTCTGCGCCGCTTCCGGGAAAGCTACCCGGAGCAGACCGCGACCGCCAACGGCATGACCTGGCGTTATGTCGATACCGGCGGGGCCGGCGATGTTATCCTGTTGTTGGTGGGGGGCTTGCGAGAGGCCGACGCCGCCCACGCCAACATCCCGATGCTGACCGACGACTTCCGCGTGATTGCGCCGTCTTACCCCACACTTTCCACCATGGCCGACCTGGCCGATGGCGTGGCCGGCCTGCTGGACGCGCTCAACCTGGAACGGGTGCATGTGCTGGCGGGGTCTTTCGGCGGGATGCTGGCGCAGGTCTTCATCCGCCGCCACCCGGAGCGCGTGAACAAGGTCATCCTCTCCACGACGGCGGTACTCGATGAAGACTCCGCCGCCCGCTACAATCAAGCCCTGGAAGCGTTAAAGCCCCTCAGCCAGCAAGAGGTCAGCGCGTTTGCCAAAGAGACCATGTTCCATATTATGCAACCGCCGAAAGCACAACACGCCTTCTACCGTGCTTACCTGGACGAACTCTATAGTTACCGGGTGGATAAAGCCGCGCTCATCAGCATGTACCATGCTCTGCTGGATTTCGCGCACGATGTCGAATTGACTCCCGGTGATTGGGACGCGCTCATCTTAGAGGCGGACGATGACGCCACCTTCGATGAGACCATCCGGGCGCGGGTGCGCGAACTATACCCCCATGCCATGCGCTATGTCTTCCACAATGCCGGGCATTCTCCCGCCGCCAGCCAGCGCGATCATTATTTTGATGTCGTCAAACGCTTCTTACAGGGGGCAGATCTGCCGTGAAGATCTTCATCAGCTACAGCAGTAAAGACCGGGCGCAGATCGTGATGCTAGCCGGTGACCTGGATATGCTCAGTCATTCCGTCTGGTACGATCAAGATCTGACCGGCGGCCAGAAGTGGTGGGACGCCATCATGGATAACCTGCGGACGAGTGATGTGTTTATCTTCGGTATCTCGCCGGATTCCATCGCGTCGCGCCCGTGCCAGCACGAATACACCTACGCTCATGCCCTGGGCAAGCCGATTATCCCGGTGTTGTTGAATACCGGCGTGCAGGTCGCCCTGCTGGATCCGATCTTGCAGGAACGGCAATTTGTCAATTACATCAAGGCGGATAAAGAGGCCCTGGCCGCGCTCAACCGGGCGATCAACGCCGCGCTGCCCGCGCCGCCGTTGCCGAACCCGCTCCCGGCGCAACCGCCCCTGCCGATCTCACCGTTGGGTGAAATCCGTAACCAGATCCAAACGGAAAGCCTGAGCGACGACCAGCAGATCACGCTCTTTCACCGGCTGAAGACGTTGTTCAACAACCCGAACGAATCCGAAGGGGCGCGGATTTTGCTCAAGCAATTGCAGAAGCACCCGGCCTTGCGGGCCAGCGTCTACCGCGAAATTGTGGATCTACTGGCGAGCAACCCGACCGTCCGTATGAAGCCGGTACGGGTGGAACCAGACCAGGCCGCCCCCGCCAGTGATCCCCCGGCAGACGCCCCGCCTGATCCACAGATGGACTTGATTAACGAGACGGCCCCGCCAGACTCGCCCGACCGGGCCGCGTTGCACATCCGCCGGGCCTGGGCTTACGGCTGGATGATCCGGGCGTTTAACATCTACCTGAACAACGTCAAGGTGGGGGAAGTGCGTAATAACAGCACGGTGCATTTTACCGATCTCAAACCGGGGGAGCATGTGTTGCAGATCCGCGTGGATACCGCCAATTCGGAGGCGATTCGTTTTCGGGTGGCGGCAGGCGATCACGCCTTTTTCAGCATCGCGCCGTATATGGGCGGCTTGCTGGGCAGTGTCGTCCTCAAACAGTTGAGCATCGACGAGTACATCGACATGCAGACCGGGGCGTGATGATAGTTCAGGCGATATTATGGCCGGTTTCTTATATGCAGGGCATAAAAATATGCTATACTTGCCCCAACCCGGGGTTCCCCCGGTTTTTTGACCAATAGCAATCAGAAGGATCATGGACGTTTTAGACAGTCTCATATTGGCCGCCGCCGCACCAGCCGGTGGGGAAGTCAGTGGAACAGTCAGTGGTTTGTTGTTCTACATTGTGCTAGCGATAGCGGTCTCTTTCTTGTGTTCGATGTTAGAAGCAGGGTTGCTTTCTACACCAACCTCTTTTATTGAAGCAAAAGCCCAGATGGGCACCCGTGCCGGGGACTGGTTCCAGAAGGCCAAAGAAGATGTCGATGAACCCATATCGGCCATTCTCACGCTGAATACCTTCGCGCATACCATCGGCGCGGCAGGGGCCGGGGCACAGGCTGTTGGTGTCTTTGGCAGTCAGTGGGCCGCCGTCATTACCGTGATCCTGACGTTATTAATCTTGATCTTCTCAGAGATCATCCCGAAGACCATCGGGGCGGTTTACTGGCAACAGTTGTTTACGTTTAATGCTTACATGCTCAAGGTGTTGCTGGTGTTGTTGTTCCCGGCGGTGTGGGCCTTCAAGGCGATGACGCGCTTCATCACACCCAAGGATAAGTTCCCGACCGTGACACGGGCCGAAATCGAGATGATGGCAAGCATCGGCAGTGAAGAAGGCAACCTGGAAGAAAAAGAGCATCGCATCCTCTCGAACCTACTGCATTTGGATAAAGTGCAGGTCGGTGACATCATGACGCCGCGCACCGTGATGCTGGCCCTCTCACAAGAGATCACCATTAGCGACATCATGGTAGACCAGAAGGCGATCCCGTACTCACGGATTCCGGTCTACAACGGCCACATTGATGACATCGTGGGCTTCGTGCTCCGCCATGATATTCTACAAGCGGCGGCGGAAGACCGCGATGACGTGCCGCTTAAGGCGATGGTGCGCGAAATGCATGTCGTGCCGGAGACCTTGCCGGTGACCAAAGTGCTGGACGACTTTATGCTCCGCAAGCAACATATCTTCCTGGTGATTGACGAATACGCCGGGACGGCGGGCATCATCACGCTGGAAGATGCGGTCGAAAGCCTGCTCGGTGTGGAAATCACCGATGAGAGCGACGTGGCCGAAGACCTGCGTACACTGGCGGCAGAACGGGCCGAGCGGCAGAAGGCCCTCCAGGCGTCCTCCGCGACTCTGGCAAATCCCAAGATCCCAGGCCGCAAACCTGAACAGCGCGACGATGAAGCAGACGACGATAACGCCGATAACCCAGGTTTGCAGACCTCGGCCTCGGCCTGATCGTCTGCTGGGCCGGGGGAGGCCACAATGCGGATCACATTCTATGGTGCGGCGCAAACTGTCACCGGCTCCAAGCATATGCTGGAAGTCAACGGCAAGCGCATCCTGCTGGATTGCGGCATGTTCCAGGGCCGCCGGCAGGAGGCGTTTAACCAGAATCGCAAGTTTCCATTTGCCGCCAGTCTGGTCGATACCGTCGTGCTATCACACGCCCACATCGACCATTCCGGCGCGTTGCCCAACCTGGTCAAATCCGGCTTTATGGGGGACATCGTGTGTACTTCCGCCACCCGCGACCTGTGCGCGACCATGCTCCCGGATAGCGGCTACATCCAGGAGCGCGACGCCGAGTACATCAACCGCACGCGGCGTCAGCGCGATCAAAAGCCGGTCGCGCCGGTGTATACTCACCGTGATGCGCTGGAAAGCCTGCAATACTTCACCACGCGGCCCTACCACCGGCCTTATCTGCTGGCACCCGATGTCGAACTCACATTCTTCGATGCCGGTCACATGCTCGGCAGTGCCATCGTGCAGTTGCAAATCCTGGATCATGACGACGGTCAGCACAAACGCCTGATCTTCACCGGCGACCTGGGGCGGGAAGGTATCCCGATCATCCGCGACCCGGAGACCTGCGACCGGGCCGACATCCTCATCATGGAATCGACCTACGGCAACCGCACCCACGACGCCTACTTTGACTCCGCGCAGACCCTGGCCCGCATCGTAAACGAGACGGTCGAGCGTGGCGGGCAGATCGTCATGCCGTCGTTTGCCGTCGGGCGCACGCAACAACTGGTCTTTAGCCTGCACCAACTGGCCGACTCCGGCGAAATCCCTCGCCTGCCGATTTACGTCGATAGTCCGCTGGCCGTTGATGCGACGGCGGTGTTCGAACTCCACCCGGAATGTTATGACGATGTGACGCTGGATTTCATGCGCGATCATGACCCGTTCGGCTTCGATGAGGTCACTTACATCCGCAAGGTGGAGGATAGCAAACGGCTCAACGGCATGGACGACCCCGCCGTGATTATCAGTGCCAGCGGCATGGCAGAGTTCGGGCGTGTTCTGCATCATCTGGCGCATCGCATCGAAGACGACCGGCATACCGTGTTGATTACCGGCTGGCAGGCCCCGCACACCCTGGGGCGGCGGCTGGTGGAGCGGGCTGAGACGGTGCGCATCCTGGGTGACGACTATACCCGCCGCGCCCGCGTCGAAGTCATCAACGGCTTCAGCGGCCATGCCGATAAAAACGAGATCGCCGCCTGGTTGAGCCATCTCAACTTCCCGCCGGATCATACCTTCCTGGTACACGGGGAGCCGGAGTCGGCTTATGCGCTCAAGCAAGATCTTGAAGCCGGCTTCGGGATGCAGGTCGCCATCCCCGCCCAGGGAGAAACCTTCTACGTGTAAGATCTGTCCAGTTGGCACATGCACTGGTCACCTACGCCTCTTACAATAAGCCTATTGGTTATTTATAGACGAGAAAAATTCCTATGAAGCGTGCATTTCGGTTGTTACGGGGTGGTATTTTGGTGATCATTGCCATCTATGCCAGTGTGATCCTGGTTGGATTTGGTGTCAAGGTATTTGTACCGCCGGATTCATCTGCGATTGAACTCATTAAACTTGTCACAGAGATCGCGCTTTGGCTAGCCGTCCCGCTTTTTCTATTGGCGTTAATTCTACGTGGCTACCGGATTGCGCTGTTAGTCGGCCTGGTGGTCGTTGCGTTTGTCATTACGTTTGCGCCTTATTTGCCACGCTCCCCACAACTGCCGGCTGGCGATGGCATCGAACTGCGGGTGATGACCTTCAATAGTAAAGCTACAGTTCAAGGGTTGACGACTGCGGTTCAGGTGTCGGATGCTGACGTCATCGCTGTGCAAGAACTCAGCCCGGAGGGAGCAGAAGCCCTCGCTACACTGACGGATGATTATCCGTACCAGGCATTGCACCCTCAGCCAGATAACCCCAATGCTGGGCAGGGTGTGCTGAGCCGCCATCCAATTGTGGCTGACGAATACTGGGAATATCCAGACGTGCCACATACGCTCGGCCATCAGCGGGTTGAAGTTGAACTGGATGATGATCAGATTATTGCTTTATACAATACGCACCCCTGGCCGCCGTTGGGATGGTCCACCGGATATAATGATGAGTCGCATCGCGTTGTCATGCAGGATATTATCCGTCGAATAGAAGCAGAAGCTTTGCCGACTCTGCTGATGGGTGACATGAATATGACCGATATCTTTGGCGAATACCAACAATTGTCAGAGCAATTGACGGACAGTTACTTGGAAGCGGGTGACGGCATCGGCTATACTTTCCCGTACAATGCGATGGGGCTGGTGCCGCCCCTGCTCCGCCTAGATTACATCTGGCACGATGATCATTTCGCCAGTGTCTCTGCCCAGGTGCAAGACGAGAACGGCGTATCTGATCATGCTCCGGTCGTCGCACAATTGATCTTCCTCATAGAGACATAAAGCAAACATGCTTAACCCCTGCTACAATAGAAAGCGTTTAGAGCTTATAACCTGGGAGTAAAGACAATGCGACGGCTGGCATGGTTGATCGTGTTCTTGCTGGTGATCGTGAGCGTAAGCCACGCGCAAGCACGCATATTTACCGGCACCATCGAAGATAACGTGTGGCGCGTCGTCCATGTGTTGGATGTACCCCGCGACGGACTGACGCTCAACGCGACCATGACCGCGACTGGCGGCGACCTCGACCCCTATCTGCGATTGCTCGACCCTGACGGTGAAATCCTGGCGGAAAATGACGACCGCGCACCCGGCGACCTGAACGCGACGTTAATCTATTCGGATCTGCCACAGGGTGAATACCGGCTGGAAGCGACCCGGTATAACTTCAACCTGGGGGAAACAGCCGGCCCGTATGAGGTCAGCATCACCCTGGAAGAACCGGCCCAACTCCGCTATGACGTCTCCGGCGCGGCCCTGGCCGAAGCGGGCTACCCGGCAATTACACCACTCCCGGAATCTGACCGGATGGTGCTGGTGTATCTGGCCGGGGATAATGCCATCAGTGAGATTATCGCGGCGGAAGCCGAGTCTTTCCGGCAGGTGGCGGCGGATAACGTCTTGATCCTGGTCGATGACGGCGTGACTCCGCGTGTGACCGATGGCAACGAGACCTTGTTCACGTTCGATGACGCTGACTTGAGCGACGGCGAGACACTGGCGCAATTCGTGACGTGGGGCGCGTCTACCTTCCCGGCGGAGCGTTACGCGCTGGTGATCAGTAGCATCGGTAGTGCCTGGGATGGCTTCGGGGCCGAAGCAGATCGCACCCTCAGCCCGCCGGAGATCACCGCCGCGCTGGAAGCCGCCCGCGATGCCAGCGGCATCCCGCCGTTTGATCTCGTCATTGCTAATGCCGACTTCATGAGCAATGTCGAATTCCTGACTACGCTGGCCCCGCACGCGCAGACCGCCGTCGCCACGCCGCAGATCATGCTCGAACCAGCCTTTGACATCACATTGGTGGCGAACTCCCTGCTGGCCCAGGCGGAAGCTGATGTGATCGGCCAGCGCATCATCGCGGAGTACGTCGCATCGGTGCCAGCCAACGACGATTTCATCGTATCCGCCGCCGTGATCGACCTGCGCGACTGGGACACAGTGACGACCGCACTCGATGCGCTGGCGGAGGCCCTCCGCGCTGACCCGGAGGCTTATGCCCCGGCGGTGCAGGCCGCACTGGCAGATGCCTATACCTATGGTCTGGCCGGGGCAGACGGTATGCCGGTGGATGTGGGGGTGTTCCTGTCGCGCCTCCGCCTGCAATTGGCGGATGACGACCCGCTCCTGGCCGCGCTGGATCCGTTGCAGACCGCGATCCGTGAGGTGGTGGTGGCACGGTCAGCGGCCAATTCGATTGTGGCCCAGTTCGGCTTGATCGGCCTCAACGTCACCTTCGCGCCGGATGACGATTACCGTGCGGTGCCTCCGCTGGATAGCTGGCGCGAGACCTTGACCGCGCTGGGCCTGGCCCGCACCCGGCTGGAAAAAGCCGCCGGGGCTGAAGCCGAGTCCGAGTCTTGAGGGGATGATAGCTCGTTTATCAGGGCAGATCATCCAATTTAGCATCTAGCCGTTCCAGCACGGCGACCAGCTTTTCTTCGGTGGTCGGTTCGGCGGGGGCTTCTTCCGCTTCTTCTTCCTCCTGTTGCCGGTTGATGCGGTTGACGGCTTTCACCAGGAAGAACACGGCCACCGCCACGATGATGAACGTCAACAGCGCGTTGATAAACAACCCGATGTTCATCGTCACGGCGGGATCGTCGCCGCTGGCTTCCTGTAGTGTGATGACGATGGCGGAAAAATCGACATCGCCCAGTAAGACGCCAATCGGCGGCATGATGATGTCATCGACCAGCGAGCGCACGATGCTGGTAAAGGCGGTGCCGATGATGATACCGACTGCCAGATCAACCACACTCCCGCGTGAGATAAACTCCCGAAATTCCTTAATCATGTGTAATGTCCTTGTGTTTTAGAGTCTTCGGCTTATTGTACCACCCATCCAGGCGATGCCCCCTGAACGCTGATTGTAAGACTGCATATTTGGCTAACTTGGGGGTGGCGGTCGTAAATCACCTACAACGCAGGAAGCACAATATGATAAACTATCGGCAATTTACGGCAACCAGAGGCATTAATGATGTATGAACAACTGAGTATTCAAGATTACAAGACGACATTTGTCGATGAAGACCAGGATCACCTCTTGCTGGACGTCCGCACGGATGAAGAATTTGCCGAAGTCCGCATTCCCGGCGCGGTGAACATCCCGCTGGATACCCTGGATGACCACATCGACGACATCCGTGCGATGGCCGGCGAGAAGCCGCTGGTGATGGTCTGCCGGACGGGCATCCGCAGTATGATGGCCGCCCAGATGCTCCGCATGAGTGGGTTAAGCGACCCGCAGATCTTCAATTTGGCGCAGGGCACCCAGGGCTGGAAGAACCAGGGCTGGCCGGTGGAAACTGGGACGTAAGGGGACAACGGGTTATTATCGGATGAGTGAAGCTTTGTAGAGGAAATTTCGATGAAAATAGCGATCCTGGGGGCTGGGAACGTCGGGGGGAACCTGGGCCGGGTGTGGGCGGCACGCGGCCATGATATTATCTTTGGGGTGCGCGACCCACAAAAACAGCGCGTCTGTGATCTGGTCGCCGCGATTGGGGCGCAGGCCGCCGCCGCTTCGATGCCAGAGGCGGCCCGGCAGGCGCGGGTGGTGGTGCTGGCGATTCCCTGGGCCGCCGTCGAGACTCTGCTGGCAGACCTGGGGCCGTTGCTGGATGGTAAGATCGTGATCGACGCGACCAACCGGCTGACCGATGCCCCACTCAACACGCAGAGTTCCGCCGGGCACGACATCGCTCGTATGATCCCACAGGCGCAGGTCGTCAAAGCCTATAACACCATCGGCGCGGAGCAATTGCTCAACCCGGTGTTCGACGGGCAGGCCGCGACCATGTTCATCTGTGGGGATGACCGGCAGGCTAAAGCCGTCGTCACCGAGTTGACTGAAGACATCGGGTTTGAGGTGGTCGATTGTGGCGACATCACCAATGCCCGTATGTTGGAAGAACTGACTCGGTTCTGGATCTACCTGGCATATAATGGCCCTAACGGGCGCGATATCGCCTTTAAGTTGTTGTCGCGCTAGCACAGATGACCTGTCCCGTTTCCTCCAACTGGCCTATAAATTAATCTGCGGTTTAGCGGGTTCTTATGTGCCATTAGGGATATACTTCGGCCTGGCTCTTGGCCCGGCCATATACTCTCTATCGTTCGATTACAAATGATATGGAGTAAATCATGCTTGGTTATGCGGTTTTGTTCTTCATCATCGCTATCATCGCCGCTGTTTTCGGGTTCGGGAATTTAGCCGGTGCCGCCTCTGGCATCGCCCAGATCTTGTTTTTCGTGTTCTTGATTCTGTTCATCGCCTCATTGATTTTTGGCCGGCGGGCGCGGTTGTAACGCACTCAGAGAGCGCATAGGTCAGGCTCATCTGTCGCTAGGCCAATCTCGATACACTAGCATCATCCAAACAAACTAAAATCTTTAAGAAGGATGATGCTGTGAGTATCGAACTATATTGGGATAACGACGAGCAAACCATCATGCTGGCCGAGTTCCGCAAAGGCTGGACATGGGCCGAGATGTTCAAGACGATGGGCGACATCAAGACGGTGACGGAAGGTCGGCGCGATCTGGTTGGCGCGATTGTGTTGATGCAAGCCGGGGCCAACGTCCCCAACGGTTCGATCTTCAGCCACGAAACCCGCGACAAAGCCCGTCAACTGCTCCAGATGGGGGCAGACGGTAAAGGGCCGATTGCCATCGTCGGTATGAACGGTGTGATTAAGGTGGCGGCGCGGGCCTTCACCATCCTGGACCGCCACGCACTGGACGATGTGTACTTCACCGATACCATCGACGAAGCCCGGCAAAAGATCAGCCACCGGCTACGCCTGGCCCAGGAAACCCCGGCCTAATTTACCCCAGGCGGGTGGTCGCTGGATCGCCCGCTAATCCCACCGACTGCCCGACGCGCCCCACCCAACGGCTAATTTTCCGGTACAATAACATCTAAAATTCGATAAGTTGAGGTGTATAAGTTGTGAGACGATACATGCTCTGTTTGATTCTATTGCTTCTGGTGTGGCCCGCCCAGGCGCAACCCGCACCATTGACGGTGGAAAATGCCGCCGCGTTGACCATCAGCGGGACAGCGGGCTATGGCCCGGCGACTGACATCGCCTACGCGCCGGATGGTACCCAGGTCGCCGTCGCCACCTTGAACGGCGTCTGGCTATTCGACCGTCAGTTTGAAAATCCGCGCTGGTTGCGCCGGGTCGGTGGTACCAATGCCATCGCCTGGAAGCCGGGCGGCGCACAGATCGCCGGGGCCAACCTGGATGGCACCGTCACCCTATGGGATGTCTTTACCGGCTCAGTTGTGGTGGAAATCGACGCGCACGCCAACACCCTGGGAGACTTTGATCTGACCGCCTTTCTGGCCGGGGCCGCACGCTACGGTGCGACCGATGTCGCGTTCTCCCCGGATGGGACGCAGTTGGTTACGGGCGGCGCGGATGGCCTGGTGAAGGTCTTCGAGAGTGTGGACGGTGCCTTTTTCCTCACGTTTGAGGGGCATAACGGCCCGGTGGAGGCTGTGGCGTGGTCGCCCACCGGTGAGATCGCCTCGACCGATAGCACGCAGGTGCTCTTTTGGAGCACGATGTCTGGCACTGGTTCCCCGCTAGGGGCGTACACGCATCTGGTGCGCTGGTCGTATAACGGACGCTTTATCGCCACGCGCCAGGGCGAGTCGTTGGTCATCCTGGATGCGGCCACGCAAACCCCGATGCAGACGCTTTCGATGGGCCTGACCGATCCGGCCTCGCCGTTGGTCGTGGTGTGGTCACCCGTGGATGATCGCATCGCTTACCGCACGGCAGACTCCGGCTTTGTGGTGTTCAACCCGGTGACGGGTGAGACGCCGGCCACCATCTCCCCGGCCCGACCGTTTACACTCATGACGGCGGCCTGGTCGCCGGATGGCACCCGCCTGGGCGGGATCTATGAGGCCAGCGGCGCATTGGTCGAGTGGAACATCACCGCGCAGGGGATCGTCCAGGCTTATGATACCTTTGGTTGGGGTGGGCGTGACCTGGCCTGGACTCCTGACGGCACCGCGCTTTATACGCTCAACGCCTTTGAGATGCTCCACGCCTGGGATCCAACGACGAACGCGGCGGGCGGCGGCTTCCTCCGCCCGGATCCAACCGCGTCCCATCAGCCAGAAGATGACCTGCAACATCTGGTTGTCGCGCCGGATGGCACGCTCTACGCGCTGACGCCGGATCACCTGTTGACGATTAGCCCGGTTTCCTTTGAAGTCACCAACCGGCTTGACCTGGCGACCAATGACCCACGCGACGCGGCGTTGAATCCATCCGGCACGCGCTTGTTGGTGCTAGCGGACGACCCGGCGACGGATCTGGTCGCGCCGTCTCTGGTGGATCTGACGACTGGCACCAGCAATCCGCTGGAAGTCGCCGGGGATTTCGTCACTGCCCGCTGGCTGAATGATGAAACAGTGCTATTGCTGGATGCTACCACCGGGATCAGTGCGATTGACGTGACGACCAGTACCCTGCGCTTTAGCCTGCCGAACCCGGACGGCAACGACCGCTCCGGCGATCTGCTGGCGGTGACTGCTGATGGTGCCCGCTTCGCCTGGATGCAATCCGGCATACAGGTCGCCATCTACAACGGGGCAGATGGCACGCTCCAGGTGGAAACACCCGTCATCTACCAGGGCGGTGATGGCGCGATGGCCTTCAGCCCGAATGGGGCTTTGCTGGCGGCGGGCGTGCGCTTCAGCGATGCGGTCGGGCAGGTACGCCAGCGAGTCATCGTGTGGAATACGGCCACGCTCACCCAACTGGCGGAATTAAGCGGCCACCAGACGCCGGTTGTCGCGCTCGGCTTCCGCCCGGATGGCGCGACACTTGCCAGCCTGGACGCGCTCGGCGTGGGCTATCTGTGGTCAGTCCCGTGATTTTGCGGTATTGTCAGGCATCATGCGTTTAACTGGAAGGAAAATAGTATGAAAAGCAAGATCAAGACGTATACCAGCGATGACATTGACGTGACTTACGACATCCCGCGTTGCATTCACTTTGCGGCCTGCACACGCGGCCTGCCAGCGGTGTTTGATACCGATAAACGCCCCTGGATCCAGCCCGATCAAGCTGATGCTGACGCGATTGCATCGGTGGTGGAGGCGTGCCCGACGGGAGCCTTACAGTACACCCGTAAGGATGGCGGCACAGCGGAAACCCCCGACCGCGTGACTCAGATCCGCATCGCGCCGGATGGCCCGTTGTTTGTGCGGGGCGATGCCAGCATCGTCAACGCGGCGGGGGAGGTCTTGCTCAATGATGCGCGGATGGCCCTGTGCCGGTGTGGAGCATCGCAGAATAAACCACTGTGCGATAACTCACACCTGGATGCTGGGTTCAAGGCGGCGGGCACCTTCGACGGGCAAGACGACGTAGACGCTACCCAACCGAGCGACAGCGCGTTGAGCCTCACCCCGGCGCAAAACGGCCCGCTTTTGCTGGCGGGGGATTTCGTCCTGCTGTCTGCCGATAAAACGCCGTTGTTTCGGGGGCGCAAGGCCGCGCTCTGCCGGTGTGGTAGCTCCGCGAATAAGCCCTTCTGCGATGGCACCCACAGCGAAATCGACTTTACCACTGATGAGGCTTAACTGATGGATTTCGCCGGTAAACGGGTATTGGTCACCGGGGCTTCACGCGGCATCGGGCGAGAAATCGCCCGGCAGTTTGCCGACGCCGGGGCGCGGGTGGCCGTCCACTACCACCGTAATCACGAAGCGGCCCAAACCACACATGACCTGTTAACCGGTGAGGGCCATTATCTGGTATCAGCCGATATGCAAGATGCAGAGGCCGTCCGGCGCATGGTCGATCAAGCCGCCGCGCACCTGGGGGGGCTTGATATTCTGGTCAATAACGCCGGGATCTACGATGAGCATCCGCTGGCGGATGTGGATTATGAGCAGTGGCAGGCCGTTTGGCGGCGCACCATTGATACCAACTTGATCGGCACGGCCAACGCCTGTTATTGTGCCGCGCAGGTCATGCCGGCTGGCGGGCGGATCGTCAATGTGTCGTCACGCGGGGCCTTCCGTGGGGAGCCAACCGCCCCCGCTTATGGGGCTAGCAAGGCCGGCATGAACGCGCTCGGCCAATCGCTGGCGGTTGCGCTGGCTCCACAACAGATTTTCGTCGGCACGGTCGCGCCCGGCTTCGTGCAGACCGATATGACAGCGGAAATCCTGGATTCCCAACGGGGTGCTGGCATCCGGGCGCAGAGTCCGCTGGGGCGGGTTGCCCTGCCGGAAGAAGTGGCCTATACCGTGTTGTTTCTGGCAGATGTACGGACGGCCTTCCTGACCGGGTGCATCATTGACGTGAATGGTGCGTCTTACCTGCGAACGTGAACGATGGCTTTTAGCAGGTCGTCGTGTTCGAATGGTTTGGGCAAGAACGCATCTGGCTGAACTTCGGCTACTTTCTGCTTGATGTCTGGATCAACATGGGCGGTGATGAAGATGACCGGGATATGGGCAGTCCGTTCATCTTTTTGCAGGGCGTCTAACAGCGCAAAGCCATCCATATGCGGCATGTAAATATCCGCGATGATGACATCCGGCATGATCACACACGCCATCTGGTAACCTTCAAGGCCATCGCGGGCGCGGTGTGAGGTGTAACCGTTCAGGTCGAGGATTTCGCTCAGATTTTCCAAAATTTGTTTATGATCTTCGACGATTAGTATGTTTAGCATCGTGTGTCCTTTCGTCGCTACAACAAGATTGTAACACTGTTCATTCTAAATTAAATTGAGCAGATTGTGAAATAATAAAAATGTTATCTATACTTGCAACTTATATATCAAATATTCACAACTAAATATTAGTAAATGGTTATTTACATTCTGCTCAGATCAGTGTGATACAGTACAAACACTGCAAGCAATATGAGGCAAATTGATTTTATGACACAGCTTATCCAACAGCAATGTGAGCCGCTGGATGCCAGCGCGACCGCGTTGACCGGGGCGGAGATTGAGGACTTACAGCCTAACATATCGTCCTGGCAGGTCGTTGAGGTGGAAGCGGTGCCACGTTTGCGCCGGGTGTTTACCTTTGACGATTTTGCGGAAGCGGTGCAATTCGTGGACGAAATCGCGGAAGTCAGCACGGAGCAAGGTCATCATCCGCGCCTGGTGTTGCACGCGGAACGTGTGACGGTCGATTGGTGGACGCACGACCTGGACGGCCTGCATCAAAATGACTTCATCATGGCGGCCCGTGTCGATGACATCTATGCCCGTTGGGATCTCATCAGCGGCAAGAAAGATCACATCGACCAGGCATCAGACGAATCCTTCCCGGCGAGTGACCCCCCAGCCTGGTAATCAATGACCGCCGATCCTTTACTGAACCGCCGTGTTGGCACCTATACCATCGAGAGTCATCTGCAAGACGGCGGCATGGCGACCGTCTACAAAGGCTTTGACTCACACCGCCGCCAGCCGGTCGTCATTAAAGTCTTGCAGATGCGTTACGCCAACCACCGCGAAGTCGATCAGCGGTTCCGCCGGGAGATCGAAATCGCCAAGCAACTGCACCACACCAACATCGTCCCGTTTTATAACTTCGGGGAGATCGACGGGCGGCGGTATATCGCGCTGAAGTACATGGCCGGCGGGAGCTTGAACGACGTGTTCCGGCGTGGGCGGCCTATTTCCTTACAGAGCATGAGCAAATGGATCCGGCAGATTGCCGCCGCGTTGGATTACGCCCACCAGCGCGGCGTGGTTCACCGTGACATCAAACCGGGCAATGTCTTGCTGGACGACGAAGGCGATGCCAGCTTATCCGATTTTGGGATCGCCCACATCATCAACGCGACCGGACTCACCCGGACGAACATGGGCCAACCGGGGACAGCGCGGTTTATGTCGCCAGAGCAAGCCACCGGGCACACGCTGGACGCCCGCAGTGATATTTATTCGCTCGGTGTGCTGGCCTTTACCCTCATCACCGGCGATTATCCCTTCGACGGCCCCAACGATATGTCCATCATTATGCAACACGTCGAAGCGCGTCCGCCGCGCCCCAGTGAGCGCAACCCGGCCCTACCGCGTGCGCTGGATAAGGTCATACTCAAGGCGATGGCGAAGAAACCCGCCCGCCGTTATATGACCGCTGGTGAACTGGCCGCCGCTTTTACAGAAGCCATCGACAAACACGGCAATGTCTTCACCACGCCCGATCTCTCTGACTTTCGGCAGGATCCGTTCCGGTACGACCGGGCTACCATCGCGCCGCGCTACGATCAGCGCATCCGCTGGTTCTGGATGCTGGGGGCGGTGGCCCTGGTGCTGATTGCCCTGGTTGGCATCGGCTTGTTTGTGCTATCCCAGGCGGCGGACGACACCCCGCAGACTGTGATCGAGATCACCGCGACACCAGAGCCGACGGTTACCCTCAGCCCACCGCCCACGCTGATACCGGCCAGTCCAACTTCGGCCCCAGCCGTGATCCTGCCGCCGGTTGCCGTCACCCCGCAACCGACGCGGGCCGAAGTATTGACGCCGGTCATCACGCAACCCTCAGCGACGGCCACGCCCCCCGGCCCGACGCCCACCGTCCCCAACAATTGGATCAGCGGCACACAGTTGATCGTGCAATACGCGACCGGAATCAGCCAATTTGTCGGCGGGGAGCCGATCAACCCGGCGCAATTCCAACCGGGTGATGTGGTGACGATTACACGCGGCATCGTAGAGGGCGGCAACCGGCGCGAATGGTACGGTGGGCCGGAATCCCGCTGGTATTATGTGGTCCCGCCGCAGGGTGGGGCGGGTTGGTTGCCGGAAGACGCGCTCAGCGAAGACCCCCCGCCGACCCCTACGCCCACGCCGACCACTCGTCCCGGTCGCTAGAGTCGGCAGATTGCGGTATGCTAAGGACGCGCTACAGAAAGACTATCAAACTGTATCAATCCCAAAGGGGAAGCCACATATGAACGAAACACTTGTAGGCAATATCACCGTCGGCCAACTGCTCGCTTTGATTATCCTGGGTGCGTTGGTCGGCTCATTGGTCGGGCGTCTGCTCAAGAACCGGCGTAAGGGCTACGGTCTGGCCGGGAATATGATCGTCGGCTTGATCGGCGCGTTGATCGGCGGCATCCTGTTCGACATCCTCGATGTGGGCTTCGGGCGTGATGTGGCGATTACACTTAATGATTTTGTGGCCGCCATCGTCGGCGCGTTGATCTTCGTCGGCCTGTTAGGGTTGATACAAAATCGCCGCTGACTCCGGGGTCTATTTCAGGTTGTTGGCAAATTAGCCCTCATCCCCCTAACCCCCTTCGCCCGACCGCCGTTTCACGGCTAGGCGAAGGGGGGCAAAGTATATAGGACGTCTTTTCCCCTCTACCAGCGTAGCGTTTGGGAGAGGGGAGGGAGAACCGTAGGTTCGGAAGGGGTGAGGGCAATAAGATTACAACGCCAAAATATTGAAATGCACCCGCTGAATCCGGTTGCCATTTGTGGCAATCCGCCCCTTGTGCTACTATGACGCTCTGATGCGTTTTCGTTAACCAAGAGGCTGATCGTATGCGCGCACGCGGTATTTTGCCCATCTTGTTGTTGAACATCATCGTCTCGGTGGTGGTCGCCTTCGGCATTATCGCCGTCTTCGGGGAAAACGAGGACGGGGACGGTACGACGGAGGCCACCTTCGAGCCGATTGTGATTACCACCACGCCCGACCCTAACATCACCCCGCAGGTGATTGTCGTCACGGCGACACCCGCCCCCGGCACCCCGCAGGTCGTGGCAATCCCGGAAGAAGCCCTGCAAGGGGCCGGTGTGACCCCCGGCGCGGCGACCTCCGCCCCGCTGACCACGCCCGACCCCAACGTAACAGCGGTCGCCCAGGCTGACGGCGAGTCCGTCACTGCGGCGGGCGAACAATTGCCGCCGGGGTGTATCATCCACAGCCTGGAATCCGGCGAAAATCCGTCCGTCGTGGCGGTCGAGTACGGCGCGAACTTCTTCGACCTGATGGCCGTCAACAATCTGACCGAGGAAGACGCCATCGCGCTTGATGTGGGCGATGAGTTGATCGTCCCGCTGGAAGGCTGTCCCATCGAGCAGTTTATCGAGGAAACGCCGGATGATCCGGCGGATGATGCCGAAGACGCCGAAGCGGATGCAGACGATACAACCGATGATTCCGATGATGCCGGCACCGAGGACACCGGCGATGACGAAACCGACGACGAAACCGGCACCGACGACGAAGAATCGGACGTCACACCCACGCCCACCATCATCCCGACCGTGACCCTGGCCCCCACTGCGGAAAACTCCGAGATCGTGATCGTGGAGATCATCGGCGCGGGCGACATCACCCGTGAGGCACTCGTCATCCGTAATGACGGTCTGGCGCAAGAGATCGGCGGGTGGACGTTGAGCGACCTGGATGAGAACGTGTTCACCTTCCCGGCAGATTTCCGGTTGTTCGGTGGTGCTGGCATCACGATTAACACCCGCGATATGAACGACGAAAGCGAACAATCCGCAATTCGTTTCTTCTGGGGGTTAGATCAAGCGGTGTATGAATCCGGCGATGTGTTGACGCTGGCCGACGAGGACGGCGTGGTACAGGCTACTTATCGCGTGCCGTAGTGTGAGCGTCACGCGCCGCACGGAGGGCATCGCGCAGGCGGGATGCTTCTGGCTCCACCGGGAGCCGGATGGTCCCGTGCCAGCCTTCCGTGAGCATGTATTCCATGCTGACCACGCCGCTATAGGCCGCCGCCTGGAGGGCCGCCACCACGCGGGCCGGTTCAAGCTGACCGCCTTCGAAGCTCACCTGCAATTGCCCCGGCGCGGCCTGGCGTAGCTGAACATGGCGCGTGTGCGGCAAAAGCCCGGCGATATCATCGTGGGGTACCCCCTGGCAGATCATGTGCGCCCAATCTAACGTCAAGCTGAGGCCGTCTACTTGCTCGATGAGGGCTAACGCGGCACCCGGCGTAGGGGCGATACTATCCAGGTGTGGCTCGATGCTGACATCTAACCGGGTGGCGGGGGTGGCGGCCTTCGCCGCGCTGACCATCTCTTGTAGTGCATCAACGGCCCGGCCTGCCGCCTCATCATCCCCTGGTGGGGCCATCCCCGGTGAGAGCGTGACGCCCGGTGTTTCCAGCGCGACCAAAAACGGCAAAGATGCCTTGAAGTGATCGATAGCCTTACGCCGGCGGGTGTCATCTTTTAGTGTGATGTGCGGTAACATCAGGTGAACATCACTCAGAGTCAGGTGCAGGTGACCTAACACCTGCCGGATGCGGGCCGCCGCCCCGCGTGGATCACTCGCTACCTGCCGGATGTCGAGATGTGGGCCGGTCGCGAGATCAACGTAACGGAAGCCCAACCGCGCCACCGTCCCCAATGCCGCCAGCAGAGGCCGGTCGTTAAAGCCGCCGGTATGGCAGGCGAATTCCAGCGTCATTGTGTCGCCACGCGCAGACGATGCTCTAGCTCACTGAGCATCACCGCTGTCGCGCCCCATACTTTGTGCCCCTGGATGTTGTAAAACGGTACCCGGATCGTCATGCCGTTAAAGTCACGGTGCTCGACCTGCTTAACCGCCGGGTCGAACAGATCCACCAGTGGAAACGGGATGACCGCCGCCACTTCTGCCGGGTTGGGGTGGAAGGTCGGCGCGTGTTCCAGCACGCCCACACTCGGATGCACGTCATAATGACTGGGCGGAATGTAAAATGTCGCCAGCGTGCCGACGATGGTAATGTCCTGGGCCGGGATACCGAGTTCTTCTTCGGTCTCACGTAGCGCGGTCGCGGTGAATGACGGGTCTTCGGGGTCACGCTTGCCACCGGGGAAGCTAATCTGCCCGCTGTGGCCGCGCAATGATGCCTGCCGCAACGTCAACACCAGATGCAGGCCCGCCGCTGGGTAGATCAAGGCCAGCACCCCGGCTTGCTTCACCGGCACGCCTTCCCAATGGGGCAGGCGGGTGCGCGGCCTGGGGGCCATCTCCCATTGGGCGGCCTGCGCTTCGAATTCGGGCAGAGTCAAGGCGCGTTGCAGGTCGTGGTGGGTAATCATGCGTCCATCCAGATGTGCAAGAAGTGATCCCGCCGGGGGTAGACTTTGCCCGGTGCGGTGACATCCACGCCGAGTGAGCGCGGGATCAACCGCAGGCGCAGACGGTCGATGCCTGGGCGTCCGGCCTGTGTCCAGCGCGTCAGGAAGCCTTCAACCGCCAGGAAAGCATCCGCCCCGGCGAAGCTATGCGTCGCGCCGATGCCGTAATACGGCACAAAGCACGCGCTGGCCGGCGTGAAGAAGGCGAAGCCTTCGCCCGTCATGCCATAGGCTTGCTGGTTTATATCAATGGTGTATAACGCGAAGACATCCCGCACCGGCTCGTTTAACGTCAAATAAGGCAGGAAGCCGTACCAATACTCCGCCGTGTTGAGCGAAACACTGAGATGATTGCTCCTATCGTAATCTTGCGAGAGCAAAGTATGCAGGGCCACGCTATCCAGCATATCCAGGTCATCGGCGATCAACGTGAGCGCGGTACTGCCGACCTGCTTGCGGACGCTAGGCATCGCCGCGCCGCCGCGCCCATAGACGAACGCACTCGGCTTGACGTCATCGGCTAGCAGGGTGCCATCCGGTTGTAATTTGAACGCGCCGATCACTTGCAGGCCATCTAACCAGATGGGTACGGCGATCATCCCGCTGGGCTTGAGTTGGGTGATCCAGGCGGTGGGAATATCCCACAGGCCGACGTTAGCGACGATACGATCATAAGCGGCACGCGGCGCGTACCCACTCACCCCGTCCTGGTTGACGACGTTCACGCCGGAATACCCGGCCCGCAACAGCGCATCCTGGGCATTATGGGCGATTTCACGGTCGAGTTCTAGCGACGTAAGCCGCCCATGCCCGCCGGTGATGTGAGCGATCAGCGCGGCGGTGTAGCCGGTGCCGGTGCCGATGTGCAGGACATTTTGCCCTTCGCGTAAGTGTGCCAGGGTGAGCAACCGGGCGATCATGCTGGGCATGGTGGCCGCGACGACCGCTTGCCCGCTCCGGTCATGGCGAAGCGGCACCGCAAGATCTGCATAAACTTTTTCCAGCGGCGCACCGGGTAAAAAGACCTGACGCGGGACGGCGGAAAAGGCGGCGTCTACACGCGGGTCGGTTAAAATGCCGCCCTCGCGCAGACGGTTAACCAGGGCTTGCGGCCCGTAAGGATCAGCCGCCATACCAGGCCCTACGCTTGCGTAAAGAAACACCGGCTTCGGCATCGCTCCGGCGGCTGGTTCGCACCCGTCCGCGCTTGTCGATGTGGACTTCGCCGGCCTTTTGCAGGCGAGCGAATTCTTCCGGCGTCAAGAGCGGGGCCGGTTCTCCACCCAGCCGGTCGCGCCGTTGATCCATCTCGTCGGCCTCATCTTGCAGGTTATCGTCTACCGTTTCTGGTTGATCGTTATGGGGTCTTTCATCTGACATGGGTTCTTCACCAATTCCATCGATTCGAGTCTATTTTATCACGAGTTTTGTGTGGCCTGGGTGTCGTTCATCTCCTCATCATGGTCGATCTGTACGCCGGTTTCCCCGGCCAGATCATCTAAGGAGAGGGTGGCGGTGGCTTGCTGGGCGGCGTCTCCACATACCAGGCAGTGCGGGTCGCGTGCGATTTCCACCCATACGGCGGAATGGGGCGGCGTGGTGTGTCCTTGCAGGATCTCCAACGCGGTATTCGCCAGGATCACGGTGTTGGCCGGTAACGGTTGGTAATGGTCACTCGTCTTGAGCAGATCACGCAGGACGAAATCCGCCTGGGTGCCAGCCACCCGCACCACATGGAGCCATAAGCCCGGTTCGGCATCTAGCGTTCCCTCCGGGCCGATCATGCCGTAATCTAATTCACCGGCTTCATCATGAGAGATCTGCACGCCTTCGCGCAGTTCCGCCGCCCAACAGGCATAACACGGGCCATGATCCGGGTAGATCGTCACCACGTCGCCGCCTTCGCCGCGTTCGTAAACCCCGGCGTAGATGGCGGTCAGGCCGCGCTCCCGGCATAAGGTGTTGATCGTGTACTTGGTCTGTTCGGCATCCACCGCGACGACCACCACATCCAGGTCATCCAGCGCGTCGGTATGATCTTCCACCCGCCCGACGATGGCGGTGACGTTGGCGTTCAGGTTGCGCTGGTGGATCATCTCCGCCAGCACTTTGGCTTTAGGCCGCCCAATGTACTGATGCCCGGCGACATGGCGCACGATGTTGGCGTCATCCAGCGAGTCATCGTCGATCAGGACGAAATGGCCGACACCACTCATCGCCAGGCTCTGCGCGACGAACCCGCCGCCACTGCCCAGGCCGATCACACCGACGCGCTTTTCTCTCAACGTTTGCAGGTTATCCAGCCCGATCAGGCGTTCAACGCGATCCCAACTCATCAGCCTCACCTTCCGTCTTGATAATGTCGATCAGATAGCAGTCGTCTTGCCAGGGGAAGGGCAACGGGAAGGGGTCGCCCTGTTCCCACCAATCCATGAACACATCCGCGACGGCCTGCCCGGCCTCCAGGCGGATGGCCCCCAACGTGCGGACGACCGGCGGGGACGCCGGGTAATCGTGCGGCGTGGCGATCAGGTAGATCTTTTGCGGGTTGTTCACCGGGGTGATGGAAAAGCAAAATTCCAGCGGTAAATCACCATCGGTATCCGCCACCAGCATCGAGACGGCCATCTCCGCTTCCCCTAGTTTTTCGATCTCGGTCTCGGCCCGTTTGGGGTCGGTCAGGTGCCAGGGCGGCGGGGTGAGCGCAGGCACGTCGTCATCCGGCACGACTGACGGCTCAACCGGCTGGAATATGCCGCCATCGCGGTGGACGAACCACCAATCGACGCGCATCGCGGTGCCGTCTTCTTGCTCTACCACCACATAATTAACATTGGCCGACTCCGGGTCAACGGTGGCCGGGTGGTCGGTGGTGAGGATGGGCACCAGCAAGAGATCGCTCTTGGCCGCCGGGTCATGGAGCCAGGCAATCGCGGTCTGAAGGTCGCCGCCACTCGGTGCGATCATGTAACCAGGTTGCTTGTGCCAATCTCCCAGGTAGCGCAGGGGCACATCCCATGCATCTTTTCCCCGGAACAACCCGCGCCCGCTGTTCTGCCGGCGGTGATGCCAGTTCTCTTGATACCACCAGATCATCTCGTCCTGCCAACCATCGCCCTGTTGGAAGGTGTATCCTTCGCGGATCGCGCTTTCATCCGGCGCGATGGTATCCAGCACGTAGATTGTGGGTGGCTCCATGCCATCGGGGACGATCAAGCCGATCATAGCTTCGCCCGTCTCGTCTTCGGTGAATTGTTGGGCGGCGGCCTGCATCTTGTCGATCACCCGTTGTGCGATCACCAACCGGGGGGGCGGTACCTTGCGTGAGATCAATCGTTTCCACATGATGATTACTCGTTTCTACGGCGGCGCGGCGGCAGGTTATCCGGGTCGATTGCTTCTTCGATGCCCGGCCAGTCGCCGGTGGCCCGCCAGGTATAATACGCATACAACCACTGGATAGCCCAGGCCGTCACGGTGACAACCGTCGAACGCGCCGGGTTCCAGCCATAATTTTCGCCGTCCTTCGGGTTGAACAGGCACAATTGCCCGTCTTCGAACTGATGTTTTTCGCTGTAGACACGCGGCTTTAACACGTAGGCTTCCGGCGGACGGTTGGGATAATTGCGCGGGTAGACGATCTTCAAATCGTGTTCAGGTTGGCGTAGCCGGGCCAGGTTGACCTCGACTGTGCCGCGCCAATACAGCAGATCGTCATCCGGCACAATGAGTTTAAAGGTCTTGCCGAATGTAGCCCGCATCGCCTCGACTTCTAGCCGCAGGCGGGGGGATACGTTGCGTCGGGTGCCCCACCATTCTGCCATGCTTTTGCTTTCCTTCACCTTTGGTTTTATGTTCACTGTATGCAAAACGTTGTTTTCTGTCTACTCTAAGTCTACGTGATGTCCCTGGCTTTAGTTGCCAAACGGTCAATTTTGTGCCATGCTGATAGAAAATATGTGCGTGAGGTGAGACGATGTATCTACCAGCGATTAAAGACGCCCAGCGTGAAGCCGTGTATCGTGTCGGCCCTTACTTTGCCATCGTGCTGACTGATTGTGTGAGTGAAGGCGACATCGACTATAAACATGCCATTTTCGTCTACCTGCCAGATCCCCATGCGGAGCGTCCGCAGTGGGTGATGGCGGTGGCGGCGGAAATATCGGATATGGTGCGTGATCTACACAAGGACGACCCTAATCCGCCGTACTTTCTGGGTGTTTTCCCTGGCACTGGGCATCAGAACCTGGGGGCATCGCCAGATTGGGCCGATTTGGAGAAGTTCACCGCACGCGGGCTGGAAGTCGTCGCGGAGCATCTCAACGTGGATAAGTCGCCCGTGCGCTACATCGACAACCAGACGGATGATTAACCGATGGATACCACACCCCTGCTAGAGCAATTGGAACGCGACCTGCCAGCCACCCCCATCACACGGGTAAGGACGTTCATCTATGACCTGGCGTTGTGTGCCAGCTACGGCCTGAGCGATACCACCTTCACCGTGCTTATTATGCCGGGCCGAATCGAATGGAATCTGACGTTCATCAGCGGCAACCGCGAAGTGGTGGACATCGTGCGCCGCCGCCTGCACGAGAAGTGGAACGGTCGTGTCGGTGCGTTCCAGTTGATGGTTACATTGGGTTACCTGGATGAGATCCGGTCTGGCAATAAATCTCAGGGCGCACAGTACCGGCTGACGCAACGGGCCTTTGATCTGCTGGAACGCCCGGCCACCACACAACGGGTGTTTATCTCTTACCGGCGGCAGACCAGTAGCGCGTTGGCCTTGCTGGTAGAGGCGCGGCTCAAGCTGGCGGATCCGACGCTGGATGTATTTATAGACAAGGACATCCCGGTCGGCAAAGACTGGGCGCAAGAACTCCGTGAGCGGGTAGAGGCTAGCGATTACTTTGTCCTGCTCATCAGCGCGGAGACGCTTGATAGTGTGTATGTGCGTGACGAGATCGCATGGGCGGTATCAGCGGGGGTTCGGCTGATCTCGATCTTACATCCGGCGGTGGATCTGGCGACGTTGGGCGCGGATGATCCGGCGGTGCGGGCGGTGGTGGATCAACTGGACGACCTGCAACTGATCCGCATCGACTCCGCCAGCGCGGCCCACTTCGACGCGGCGATCCGGCTCCTGCTCAACACACTTGGGTACTCTACTCTGTAAGGGGGCGATGATGTTAACCCGGTTGCAAGTCAACGGCTTCAAAAGCCTGGATCAAGTCGATATACGCTTCGGCCCGTTTACATGCGTGGCCGGTGTGAACGGCGTGGGGAAATCCAACCTGTTCGATGCCATTCGTTTCTTGAGTGCATTGGCCGATAAGCCTCTGCTTGAGGCGGCCTTATCGGTACGAGATGAGGGCTACCAGACCGCCGACATTCGCAGTCTGTTCCTCAAAGTAGGTGATCGTCATGTTGAGAACATGACCTTCGAGGCCGATATGATTATTCCGCTGGTCGGTATCGACGACCTGGGGCAGGAAGCCCGCCCCAGCATCACGTTCGTCCGTTATCGGCTGGAACTGGCCTACCGTGATGACCAGACTTTGCGATCATCCGGCGGGCTGGAAATCACGCATGAGTCGCTAGTCCATCTCAATTTGAGTGACGCACCAGATCATCTTTGGTTCCCGCATTCGGCCAAAGATTGGCGCAATAGTGTCTTACAAGGCCGGCGCACATCGGAATTTTTATCGACTTATGTCGATGACAACAACCAGATTATCATTCGCCAACATCAAGATGGCCGCAGTGGGCGCACGAAAAATATATTGGCCAGTCGCTTGCCCCGTACCGTGCTTTCCGAAGCGAATGCCGCCGAAGCCCCGACCGCGCTCCTGACCCGGCGTGAGATGCAATCCTGGCGTTTGCTCCAACTAGAGCCGCGTGCCTTGCGGGAGCCGGATAACTTCAATGCACCGGCGCAGATCAACACCGATGGTGCCCATCTGCCGGCCACGTTGTATCAACTGGCGCATCAACAAGATGCCAGCGGTGTCTATCAGCGGACGACCAACACACTCAAGGACTTGATCGACGACATACACCGGGTATGGGTTGACCGGGATGACAAGCGCGAATTATTGACACTGATGACCGCAGACCGTAACGGTACAGCCCACACCGCCCGGTCACTTTCTGATGGCACCCTGCGTTTTCTGGCCCTCGCCATCATCGAGCAAGATCCCAACATGACCGGCGTCATCTGCCTGGAAGAACCGGAGAACGGCATCCACCCGGCACGGATCCCGGCGATTCTCGATCTGTTGCAGGACATCGCCACCGATACTCAGGGACCGGTCAATAATGATAATCCTCTGCGGCAGGTGATTATCAACACGCATTCACCCGCTGTCGTCCAGCAAGTGCCAGCCGATAGCCTGGTGCTGGCCCGGTTAGAGCAAACCATCAGCGGCGATCACCGTCACCCGCGCACCGTGTTCGAGGCGTTGAGCGACACCTGGCGCACCCGTGATGATGCGGTAGGCGGCGTGCGGGCCTATGATCTGCTGGCGTATCTCAACCCGGTGCCAGCGGAGGCTGACTATGACAATGGCAAACGGCGTGTCATCGACCGGGAAGATATTCATCCGCTATTGCCAGGGTTTGAAGCGCACAACTCATGAGCCTGTCAACATTACGGTATACACTGGTGTCTGATGGCAGTTCGGATCGTGCGCTGATGCCGATCTTAACGTGGCTTCTGCGTGAAAACGGTGTCGTCATGGGGATTGATCCGACCTGGTTTGACATAACGCGATTAGTGACAAAGCCAGCCAACCTGACGGAACGCATCCAGGCCGCGATCCGTCTCACCGAACCAGATCTGTTGTTTGTGCATCGTGACGCCGAACGTGAACCCTATGAAAACCGTGTGACGGAAATAAAGACGGCCATCGAAACCTTTGATACCATTCCGGTGAATGTCTGTGTGGTGCCGGTGAGGATGACCGAAGCCTGGTTATTGACCGATGAGCAGGCCATCCGTGATGCGGCAGGCAATCCAAAAGGGAAAGTTTCGCTGGCGATGCCGGTGATTAAACAATTGGAGAGCTTGTCGGATCCCAAACAGACATTATATGCTCTGCTGGAAAAGGCCACTGATTTATCGGGTAGACGCCTTAAGAAATTCACACGGAGCCTTCCCCGTGCGTTACATCGGGTGGCAGATTATACTGATGATTTTCGCCCTCTACGGTTGCTGAATGCCTTCCAGATGTTAGAGGTGGACGTTAAGTCCGTGATTCAAAACCATTTTTCGGAGCACTAGATTATGACCAACCAACCAATCGACCTGAAGGACTACTTCCCACGCGGGGGGATGCAAGACGCCGCCAGCGGGAGCTACCTCGGCGTGATCGTCGGCGGCTCACTCAGCAAGGGCCTGGTCGTCCGGCTGGAAGCCGCCCAGAGCATCGAAGATCTGGCGGTGGGCCGTTATGTCGTCGTCGACGGGGAGCATAAACGCTTCTTCTGCATGTTGACCGACATCGAATTGACGACCACCAACCCGGCCATCCAGAACGACCCGCCAGATATGGGCGACCCGTTCACCCGCGCCATCTATAGCGGTACCGTCGCCTATGGCATCGTCTATGTCGCGCCCATGTTAAGCATTGAT
>DAOTTZ010000143.1:0-55941 GCA_034437535.1 Anaerolineae bacterium
CGGCTGTGGCAGGGCTCGTCAACCGCCAACTCGCTCATCGGATGCCTGCCTGATCCTTTCTGGGGGAAGGGGCATTGTATCTACTCCCCTTATTTTGAAGTTTAACTATTGCAAAAGACTTTATCAGCAGAGGAGGAAGCACGGCTAGCGCGATCTGCGGCGACCGATACCGGTACCTTCCGCGACTTGTACCGGCATTACTTCCCCCGGGTATATGCGTATATCGCCTGCCGTACACCCACCACCTGGGAAGCCGAAGACCTCACTGCCGAAGCATTCACACGAGTCCTTAAGGGTGTGACTGACTTCAGCTATCGCGGGGAGGGGTCGCTTACCGCGTGGATCTTCACGATTACACGCAACTGCATCCGCGACTTTTACCGCCAGCACGAGACGATCATTGCCTTGGATGCAATACCAGAACCAACGACCAGAGCAGAAGATGATCCACATCAGGCTGTCATCCGCCAGGAACGCCGCCACCGGCTCAACCGGTATTTGAACAAACTCCCGCCCCGGCGGCGGGATGTGGTGACCTTGCGCTTCTTCGGTGGTTTACGCAACTACGAAATCGCCGAGGTCATGCACCTGACCGAGCGTACCGTCGCCTCACACCTATCCCGCGCACTGGATGATCTACGCGCATTATACGCCGACGAAATCGAGGAGCGATCCACATCATGAGCCGACTCGATGATCTACTGACCGACCTCACACCGCAGGCTCGACCCGAATTCCAGCAAACCTTAGAAGATGAGCTATTGAATCAATTCGAACAAGAACGAAAGGAAAAACATATGTCCACCCAGGTTAAGCACCGCACGAACACACAATTTCCGCTAATCGCGGTCGCCGCTGTGCTGGTCACGCTGATGATCGGTGTCGGTGTGCTGGTCGCCACCCAACTGAGCAATCAGGGGCCGTCGCTACCGGTCGCCGGTCTCATCGAAGAAGAACAGGAACCGACACCCACCCCGTTCCCGACCCAGGAACTCACGCAGATTGTTGTCGCCGTGCAGAATATCCCACGCGGGACGACCATCACGCCGGACATGGTCAGATTGCAACCCTTCCCGATCCAGGCGACACCGTTCAACGCGGTTCAAAATGTCGAAGATGCAGTCGGCCAGGTCGCCCGTACCGATTTTTACGTGGAACAACCGTTACTCAACAACCTGCTTATTGAAGATTTAGAAGCACTGGAAGGGCCGACCGCCACCGTGCGCATCTCGCGCAGTCAATTAGATGGCGATGTCGAACCAGGCGACCGGATAGATGTCTACATCACCCTGACCGGCTTTGACATCCAGGGCGACGAAACACTGCTATTCCTGCCAGAACTAGCAGAAGTGCAGAATCGTGACTATCGCAGATTATATGAAATGCTTGAAATCAACCCGATTGAGATAGATCGCCAACTGGCATTGACCGTGATCCTGATTGAGGATGCGCTGGTCATCGAACGGACGGAAAACACGATAGAAGGCATCGGGTATGTCTACGGCGAGATCGTGCTGGAAGCCCCGGTGCCAGACATCCCGACCTTCTTCCAGGAAAATATTCCCGACGCCGTTAACCGTTACGGCGAATTCATCCAGGCACAGGTGGATGGGTTAAACGACGCCGGCATTACGCTCTTCTTGGTCAAAGAGGACGATGTGGCGGCGGCCATGATGCAAGGTCGTTAGACACCGGGTCATTAATCCAGGTCTTTGAAGACGTAAATTCCGTCATGGATCGCGTAGCGCACCCCTTCCGCGTGGTTGACCATCGCGTCACCCTCACGGGTCAGGGGTGCGCCGGTGTGCGGGCAGACGAAAGCCGACTCAATCGGCGTGGTGATGTGGTCTTCGCCCTGGCCGGTAGCCCGGTTGCGCGTGAACACACTCGGCGCGACGAGCCAGCCCGTCCGCTGGAGCAAGCCATCCAGCCCGGCCAGCACCCGGCTTGGCATCAACCGCTTGAGCAGACCTAGCCGAAAGAACGACACCGGCACCCGCTGTTCCGTCTGGAAGCCAGCGACGCGCAAATGCTCCGCGATGTAGGCCGGGTGGAAATCAAAGTTGAGTTTGACGAACTCCACCGGGTCATGATCGTAGGGGTTCCACTCCTGGCGGCGGAGCGCGTAGCGGAGCATGGCCTTCAGGTTACGCTTGTTGGCGAATTCCAGCACAAAGTTTGCATCCGGGGCCAGAACCCGGCGCAACCCATCGAAGAACGCTGGCATATCCGCAAAGTGATGCAGGACACGCACCATCGTCGCCGCGTCGAATGTACCAGCGCGAAACGGCAGGCGGTAAGCATCCGCCGCCACGTAGATAAAGCCGTCATCGCCGTAAGTCTGGCGGGCATATTGCAATTGCGAAAAAGAAAAATCAAGCAGGACGACCTGATCGAACATGCGATATTCGTCCGTGATGCGCCCATAGCCCGCGCCTAACTCCAGCAGACGCCGGCCACTTGGCGGGAGCAGACGGCGCAACACATCCCGCTCGACGCGGTCTTCATAATCGCGCCCGCGCCCCTCCCAGAAGTCCGTGCGGTAAGACGACCCTTCGTAATCGCAAATATCCGGCTTGGTCATGACAAATTATCCTTACGGTCTACCAACCGGCGCATTCTAACACGCGACCAACTGACCGCCTAGACTCAGCCACCCGGCCCGATAATCCCCTGGTCGGGAACCGGAGTCGGTGTGATCGTCGGTACAGGCGTCACAGTCGGCACCGGGGTCGGCGAAGGCGGAATGAGTGTGGCAGTTGGTAAGATCGGCGTCGCCTCCGGCAGGATGATGCCCTGGTCATCGTTGGGTGGCTCACCCGCATTTGTCTGGGCTGGCGAGACCGGTTGGGCGGTCTGCGCTTCGAACAGAGTCGGCAGGCTTCCCTCCGGGCGGGCTAACGGGCCAACGCCATCACGCCAGAAGGCACTCTCGATACCGAGCGCGTCTAACCGGTCAAAGGCCGCCTGATTGATCGCTTCCGGGCCGCCCTGCTCGTAGATCTCAGACCGAATCTGCTCATCCAGTAGGGGAATACCACCAACCGGGACAATACCCGTATCGAGTGGCAGGTTATCTGCCGGGATTTCTTCATCGAACAACGTATAGCCGACACCCGCCGTCGTAGAGAAGCCCGGCCAGGGATTTTCACTGTAATCGTTAGGAGCCAGCAGATCAGCCTCCCCGCGCAACACATCCCCGGTCAGATCAATCGCACCGCCAAAGTCATTCGGTAGATTGTTAAGCGCAATGGCGATGGGTTCCAGTTGCAGGCGCAGGTTCTGGGCCACGTCATGCAGTTGGGTCTCTGCCAGGGGGATAACGGCCCGCACATCAAGTGCGATGTCAAGCGGTTCATCCACTGCAACATCCAGATCAAGCGCGACCGGCAACTCCAACCCGACTGGCAATTCCAGGTTCACACTGGCGTTTACGTTGTAAGCGTTGATGCCGGGCAAATCGATGAGCGCGGTCACATTGAGCGGTACCGGTTCCTGCAAGATGACGACGGTATCCGTCTCTAGCGGAATATCCAGTTCGACTTGAATCTGATCGCGCACCGGAATCGTCCAATCAATCGTCGCTTGATCCAGCCCGACGAAACTACTGTGCAGGCCCTCTACCAGCGGCTCGGCGATCTCGTTCTTAATTTCAAATATTAGGGCAACGGCGACAACCAGCACCACCACCAAAACGATGTTGACGATGAACGAAAAAATCACCATAAAACGCCAGAGTGCCCGGCCCAATGCACGCAAGAAACCCATACCTGCCCCCTACTCGATGTTAAACATAACTCTAACCATCATACATCGGACGCTGGCCCCCTGCCAACTGACCACGCCTTAATCCTTCGGAATTGTGCCGATGACCGAAAGACCCAGGCTCCGTAAGTCATCCCGCTCCCGCAGGGTCGGGTCGATATATTCCGCCAGGAAAGCCAGCGCAACCCCGGCCACCAACCCCAGCGCAACCCGTACCAACGAGCCGAAGCGGTCGGTCAAGGGGGGAGGAGCCGGGACAACCACCGGTTCATCCAGGACGATGACCTGGGCTGGCTCGCCCCCCAGTTGCGGCCCGAAGTATTCCTGGTGGCGCGTCTGCAACGTGATGATGGTTGCGTCTGCAACGGCGGCTAATTCATCGGCATTCGGCCAGCTCAGGGTGATTAGCCCGACGGCCCGTTCGTTATCCGTCGCGATACCGAGTGCGCCCGTGTTGATCTCAAGGCCATTTTCCGCCAGGACTATGCCCACCTCCTCGCGGAAGCTACTGGTGCGGCTCCACTCGGTAAAGGCGTCGATCAACTTATACGATGCTTCCCATACATCTTGCAGGTCGCCATCAACCGGGGCGAAGGCATCGCGTTCCTGGCCGGCGGTATAGCGGAAGGTGGTGGTAAAGCCCCCGTCACCGGTCGGCCCATCACGCAGAACATCCGGCGCGACCCATATCGCCGTAATCACCACCGGGATCAAGATCAAATACCACCGGCGGAGCAATACTTTAAGAATCAGCCATAATTCCATCGTTTTAGATCACCTCTTCTGGGTTAAACGGGGTATCATCCTGCTGAGCGCGGTACGCACCATTTACATAGGCGCGAATCTGCCGCTCGAATACACTTTCGTCAAATTTGGCGGCATGTGTACGGAGCACGTCCGGGTCGTAGGCATCCGCGTCGAAGCCCGCCATCACCTTAGCCAGGCTATCGACGGTCTGAGCATGGAAGTGTTCCCCACTAAGGCCGGGCACCACCGTATCCAGCGCACCGCCGCCAGCATAGGCAATCACCGGGCGGCCAGCGGCCTGAGCCTGTACCGGTGTGATGCCAAAATCTTCCAGGCCGGGGAAGAGAAAGGCCTTGCATCCGGCGAATAACTCCGGCAAGTCCGCATCGGGCACATACCCCAAAAATTCGACCGTTGGCCCGGCCATCGCCCGCAGTCGTTCCAGATCACGCCCTTTGCCACCCACCTTCAGCGGCACATTCAAGCGGGTGGCGGCCTGCACCGCCAAGTCAATCCGCTTGTAGGGGATCAACCGGGAGACGACCAGGAAGTAATCGCCCGGCGTCACATCACCGATGTCAAAGCGGCGCGTCTGCACTGGCGGGTAGATCACGACCGACTCGCGGTCATAATAACGCTGGATGCGGTCTTGAATCTCGGTCGAGATGGCGATGAAGTGCGTCACTCGTTGCGCGGCGGCATAATCCCACCGCCGGAGCCACGCCATCAACGGGCGCAACCCCCATTCGATCAACCGGCCAAAGCCTTCACGCTCGATGTAAGCATCCAATTGCCACACATAGCGCGTCGGTGCCAGACAGTAACAAATGTGGACGGTCGAATCGTCATGGCGGAACCCATGACAGAAACCGCTCTTATTGCTCAAGACGACATCATATTCGGAAAGATCCAGCCCACCCCAGGCCAGCGGATACAGCGGCAGATAGGGCTGATGATGGCGATGAATAGCTGGTAGACGGTTGATCCAGCGCGGGCGAATGTCCCAATTTCGGTAAACCGGCGGCATGATCTGCGTCGCATAGATGCTGGTGTAAATCGGATGTTCCGGGTACATCGTCACCAATGTCGCCAGCACATCCTCCGCCCCGCCGATCTGATTCAGCCAATCATGCACCAGCGCAAGACGCATTATAACTCTTTCATCGGGCGGAAGCACCGGCGATGGATGGACGAAAGACCGTAGCGGTTCAAATGGGCGCGATGTTCAGATGTGCCATATCCCTTGTGCTTGCCGAAGTTCCACACGGCGAATTCTTCGTCCAATTCGATCATGATCCGGTCACGATGGACTTTCGCCAGGACACTGGCGGCGGCGATGCTCAAGGAGCGTTGATCGCCTTTGGTCAGGCACTCCAACGGAATCGTATACGGGGCATCGTGCCATTTGCGGCCATCGATCAGCAGATAATCGGGGTTCAGGCGTTCCGTCGCGGAGTCAATGGCGCGAGTCATCGCTAACCGAGTCGCGGGGACGATGCCGTGTGCGTCGATCTCGTCGCTGGATGCCTTCCCAACGCCCCAGGTCAGCGCGTGCTGGTGGATGACCGCTTCGAACGATTCCCGCTGACGGCGGGTCATCTGCTTGCTATCACGGACGCCAGTCAACGTCTCGAATAGCGCGGGCGTTGGCTCCGGCAGGCAGACCGCCGCGCTGACGACCGGCCCAGCCCAGGCCCCGCGCCCGGCCTCATCCACCCCGAAGACGGCCCGATAACCGCCCTGGTACAGTGATTCTTCGTAATCCATGCTAGCGGTTTTGGGCTTGCTTGACTTTTTCGCCATAGCGTCCGCGCCACCCGTTGATTCGAATCTTTAAGGTTTCCAGCAACATGTTGATCGAGTCGGTAAACGGCTTGATCTTCGAGTGATCTTTGTAGTACCAGGTAATCGGAACTTCGATAATCTTATGCCCGCGCCGCTGGGCTATGAATAACAACTCGACATCAAACGCCCAGCCGTTGATGGTCTGCATCGGGAATAGCGCATGAGCGACATCACGATGAAAGCACTTGAAGCCGCATTGTGTATCTTGCAAGCCGCGCACCGCCACCACCCGCACGATGAAGTTAAACACACGCCCCATGATGTGCCGCAGTTCTGGCTCCCCGATGCGTTGCGAGCCGGGGGCCTCGCGTGAGGCAATCGCGATGTCATATTGCCCGGTCACAGCCGGTAAAAATTTACTCACCTCCGCAACCGGCATGGAGAGGTCAGCATCGCAGATGAACAGATATTCGCCACTGGCGGCCATCATGCCGGTACGAACCGCCGCACCTTTACCCTGTTCGTTCTCGGTCATCACATGGATGTAGGGGTAATCCGCCGCCGCAGATTCCGCAATCACCAGGGTATCGTCGGTGCTGTTGTTGTTGACGATAATCACTTCGATGCTGTAATCTTGCGCCGCGACAAACGCGACAATATCACGCAGGCTGGCTGGCAAACGATCCGCATCGGCCTCGTTATAGGCCGGGATCACCAAAGACAACAGCGGGCGTGTTTCCGTGTTCAAACGTTCGTCTCCCTCATGCGTGATGGTCTGGTTCACAATCCCTCACTCGTTGCTGGGCGGCGATAGCACCGCTTCGATCTGGTCAATAGAGGCCGTTCGCATGGCCTGGACCTCCCGCCGCTTACGAAGCATACGCGGCAAGCCCCACACGCCAGCGGCCATCCCACGCAGGCGGGCGCGGGCCGCTTCGCCACGCCAGGCTTTCAGCGCATCCCAGAACAACCGCGCCTGTGTCCGCAAGATTAACCACCGGTACTTGCGCCACAACTCACGCGGCAGGTTTTTCACCAGGACGAAAATCAGATTTCGCCCATTATAATAACTGGCGGTCTTGCCCCCGCCGGATGCTGATAGGTGATGGTACACGATGGCATGAGGTGTGTAAAGACATCGCCAGCCAGTTAATTGTGCCCGCCATGCCAGATCAATATCTTCCAGCAGGAAGAAGAAGTCATCATCCAGCAGGCCGACTGCATCCAGCATCACCCGCCGGTAAGTCGATGATCCACCACACGCGCCGAAGACATATTCTTCTTGATCGTACTGCCCGTCGTCTCGTTCCCACACCCCGCGATTGCCAGCCTGACCATCAACCGTGAAGAAATCACCCACCGTGTGAATATGGTCGCGCTGGTCGAACAACAACATCTTACTGGCGACCGCGCCAATGCGCGAATCACGCTGGAAGGCTTCGACCACCGCCGCCGCCCAGGTTGGCATCACTTCCGTGTCGTTATTCAGCAGGCAGATGTATACACCCTGCGCCGCCCGCATCCCGGCGTTACACGCACCAGTAAACCCGGCGTTATGATCCAACTCGATCAACTGTACATCCGGGTGATGCTCTCTCACATATGCCTGAGAGCCATCAGACGACGCATTATCAACCACGATGACCTCAAGGGCTGGATACGTCTGATTCGCCAGGGCCGTCAAACACGTCGGCAAGAATGCTACCGCGTTCCAGTGTGGGATGACGACTGAGAGCAGGTCGCTCACGCTAGCCGCTCCTCACGCTCCAGGAAGGCAGTCACGGCCTCTTGCCAGGGCCGGAGCGTGACGCCGACTGCCCCGGCGAATGTATTGGCAAGGGCGGCATAAACCGGCGGGGTGCTGGCACGCGGCCACTCATGCCGTGTGATCGGTTGAATCGGTGTGCTGGCATATCCGGCTTGATCAAGAGCATAGCGGGCGAAGGTATAACGCGAACAGGCCCCGGCATTGGTCAGATGATACGTACCATAACGTCCGGTCTTGATCAAGCGCACCAGTGCATCAGCCAGATCGTCATTGTAAGTCGGGTTGGCGACTTCATCCGTGACTACCTTCAGCGGTTTACCGGCAAATGCCGCGTTGAGGATCGCATGGAGAAAGTTCTTGCCGCTGTGGGCGAATAACCACGCCGTCCGCACGATCATATGGCGCGGGTTCACCGCCGCAACGGCCCGTTCACCATGTAACTTGCTACGCCCATACGGATTCACCGCACCGGTCGCATCATATTCTTGATACGGCTGAGAGTGCTGGCCGTCAAAGACTTCATTACTGCTGATCTGCACCACTGCCGCGCCAATCGTATACGCCGCCAGCGCGACATTTTGTGCGCCATATGCATTGATATGCAGTGCGCGTTCCGGTTCACGGGAACAACCGTCTACATCCGTCCAGGCCGCCGCGTTGATGACCACATCCGGCGCGGCTTCCGCCATCGCGGTCTGCAACGCCGGATAATCGGTAATGTCGATCTCATCCTCTGCCGGGGTGACGTTTTCCAGGTTAGCGGCGTCCAGGGCTGTCGCCAATGATCCGGCCAATTTACCCTTGTGTCCGGTGATCCATACTTTCATCACGTTTGCTCGTCCTCGTGTGTCTGCCAGTAATCACATACCGTCTGGAACCACGTCTGCCAGTAGGCTTCTGGATCATCCAGTTCATGACCGAATGCTAACGCGGCATGTTTGAAGTACCCGGCCCCTGGCCGCCCGGTCGCCTTGTTGACGACCAATGTCGCCAATGACGGACGCCCGGCCTGGACGTCATCCGCCGCTAATTGCTGTAAGAGCGTGCTGAAGACCGGTGACCGATAATGCACGGTCGCAGTACGTAACTGGGCCGCCAGTTCGGAATATACAATCGTCTTTTCGCTTCGCGCCGCCTGGATCAAGAGTGTACGCATCTCCGCTTTCAGCGCGTCCCAATCTGCCTGACTCAATGCCATAATCAGCCTCTAGCGTAGGTTCAATGTCAGGGCGTTTTCATCGACTGAAATCGTGCTAAGGCGATAATCAGTCGCGCCAGCGTCGATGATTAACTGGCGCAAGATCGCGTTGCCTTCCGTCTCAATGTCACGCACCGTCGCGCCGACTGTTTCCCCCAGGCCGAACGGCAAGCTCCCCGGATTATACGTCACACCGCCCACATCAACGCCGGTGACTGTGAAGGACGCCCCGGTGAAGTCGTCCACTTCCAGCACAATGCCGATCCGTTGCCAGTTCAAACCGGTGAACGCCTCCGCATAGATCACCGCGCCACCCGGTCGCAGGTCGATCTGTATCTCGCGGATCTCGCCGTTGCCGTTTCGGCATACGCTGGATCGCTCATGGCAGATCGCCAGCAGGCCCGACTCAGAAAAACTGACGGTCGCGTTGTTGCTGGTCGTGCTGGCATTGACGGTGTAATTGCGCGTATCGACGGTCACCGTCTCCTGCCCATAACGCCCCAGGTCAATCGTCACGCGGTTCGGCGGCGGGCCAGGGTCAACGACGGCCAGCGTGGGCTGGGGCCGGTTATCGGTGAATAGGCTGTCCGTCTGGCCGACGCTTTGCGTCCCTAGCAAGCGCAAGATCAACGGCAGGAGCGCACCACTCACATACAGCACAACCAGCAACCCCAACAGGCTGAACCCAACCACCAGCAAACACCCACACCCGATCAATCGAGTATCGCTTCGTCGAGACGTATACCGTTCGATCCGCATTCCGGCCATCACCCCAGCCCTTTGTTTTCGTGTGCGTCAGCCTTGCGGCTTGTCGTCTGCCGCCGCTAGCCGGTCGGCATATTGCCGCTTGTAGTAGTCGAGATAATCACCCGTTTTGATCTCGCGCCACCACCATTCATTTTCCTGATACCAGCGTACTGTTTCCGCCAGCGCACTTTCGAAGCTATACTGCCGCTCCCAACCCAGTGCCCGGAGTTTGTCGCAGGTCATGGCATACCGCCGGTCGTGGCCTTCGCGGTCTGGCACATACTTGATGAGTGATTCCGGCTTGCCCAGGATGGACAACATACGCTTGATGACGTCGATATTGTGCTGTTCGTTTTCCCCGGCGACGTTATACGCTTCGCCAGCCTCCCCCTTGTGGAGTACCACATCAATCCCGGTGACGTGATCCGCCACATACAACCAATCCCGCACCTGCATCCCATCACCATAGAGCGGCAGGGGCCGGTCGTCGATGGCCTCTGTGATGAACAAGGGTAAAAGTTTTTCTGGATATTGATACGGGCCAAAGGTATTACTGCCGCGTGTAATCACGGCATCCATAACGTGTGTGACGTGATAAGCCCGCACCATCAATTCTCCACCGGCTTTACTGGCGGCATACGGACTGTTCGGCAAAAATCGATCATCTTCGACCGAGTGACCGCTTTCCACATCGCCGTAGACCTCATCGGTGGAAACCTGCACGAAACGCTTAACGCCGTGCTTTTTGCTCTCATCCAGCATGATATAAGCCCCGACGACATCGGTATGGATGAAGGCATCCGGCTCAAGGATACTGCGGTCAACGTGGCTTTCTGCCGCGAAGTTTACCACCGTGTCGATCTCATATTCCGCCATAATCCGGGCCACAGTGGCGCGGTCGGCGATGTCGCCGCGCTCAAAGCGGTAATTCCCTTCGTCATCGACCGGAGCCAGGTTATTTAAGTTGCCAGCATAGGTCAATTTGTCGAACACAATGATGTTGTAATGGGGGTACGTCTTGACCATGTAACGGGCGAACTCACTCCCGATAAAGCCAGCCGCTCCGGTCACCAGGATGTTTTTCATGAGGCGGTCTCTCCAGAGGCGGTTTCCTCACCGTCTTTCGTCTCACCATCGGCGGGTGCCGGCTCCGGCTGGCCGATGACAAACCGGGTGACGGCCTCTGCCACGCCGTCATCGTTATTGCTGGCAACCACATAATCGACCGCATCCTTGAGTTGCTGGTTGGCATTCCCAACAGCCACACTCACCCCGGCCAATTCGAGCATTTCTGTGTCATTTTCGGCATCGCCAATCGCCAATACCTGCGCCGGATCAATCCCTAGCTCTTTAATCAGCACGCGCAAGGATGCCCCCTTTGACGCGCCATATGGCAGGATTTCGATCATGTCTTTGAGCATGGTCTGTACCAATGTCGCAGATCCATCTAACTGGCGGCTTAGTTGCCAGCGAAGCGCGACCGCCGCCCGCTCGTTACCCTCTTTGACCGCGATCAGCTTATTGACCGGGATCTCGCCCAGGATATTCTGCAACGGGCCGATGCCTTCCGGCATGGGTTCGTTATACCGGGTGCCCAGTTGCTCAATGCCGGGCGTCACACGCTTCGCCAGCAGACGATCACCACAATAGGCAACCAGGTTAAACCCGCGATCTTCAGCAAAGGTTATCACCTGCCGGGCGATCTCTGGGCTGAGGGTCTGCTGATGCTTGATCTTGCCGTCTGGTTCGCAGATCATCAAGCCTTGCACGAAGATTCCCGGCGTCTTCAGGCCGAGGGCTTCGATAATTTTGCTGGTACTCTGATAGGTTTTACCGGTCGCCAATGTTACCGGAACCCCTTGTTCCATCGCCTGCTTGAGGGCGGCCTTGTTCTTGTCTGATAATTGATGTTCATCGTTGAGCAATGTCGCATCGACATCGACCACGATGAGTTTAATGTCTTTTTTCTCCGTCATGTTGTCCTCCGTTACGGTATCCACAACTTACTGTGATCGCCAAGATTCATCTTCAAGGCGCGGGGTTTGCCGGTGTCACGTTGCACCTGCACATCCCGCCCGATGAGGCTATCTTGCAAGCGATAATCCAGGCCGATCACGCGGCTATTTTCCAGGATGATGCTATGTTCGATCTCACAATTTTCGATGGTGACGCCATGATAAATGCTGGTAAACGGCCCGATGTAACTATCACGAATCACGGTACCTGCCCCGATGATAGTCGGGCCGCGCACTACACTGTCAATGATCCGGGCACCGGCTTCCAGCGTGACTCGTTCGTCAACTTCAGAGTTTTCGACTGTCGCCGTTGGATCAGTCGCCGGTTCGATCTCCTCCAACACCCGATCATTGGCGGCCAGCATATCCTTGGCCTTGCCTGTGTCGATCCACCAGCCTTCATGCACATGCGGGTAAACCCGATACCCGTTATCCAGCAACCAGCGGATCGCGTCGGTAATCTCTAGCTCCCCCCGTGCAGAGGGTTGGATGCTATCGACCGCCTCAAACACATGATGGTCGAACATATAAATGCCCACCAGGGCCAGGTCACTGGGCGGAACTTCCGGTTTTTCGATCAAATCTTCGACACTGCCATCATCCCGCAGAACCGCTACCCCATACGATGAGGCATTTTCCAGCGGCACCTGCTTGAGTACGATCTGGCTGTTCCAATCATTCTCCCGGAAGTCTCGAATCAGATCGGTGATGCCACCTTCAATGACGTTATCCCCCAGGAACATGACGAACCGCTCATCCCCCAGGAAATCCCGCGCAATCTTCACGGCATGGGCCAGGCCCGCCGGTCGATCTTGATGAATATATTCCAGCGTCACCCCCAGATCATCTTTGCGAGCATCCAGAGCTTCGATCACTTCCGGGGCGGTATCCCCAACGACGATCCCGATCTCAGTGACCCCGGCATTACGAATGGTCTCGATCACCCGAACTAGAACCGGCTTGTTCGCCACCGGGATCAACTGCTTGGCACGGGTATACGTCAACGGATATAAGCGGGTGCCCTTGCCCCCGCTCAAAATCAATGCTTTCATCCAATTTGCCTCCTCATGCGATTACAACAGCCAGAAGCGCGACCAGCACCGCCAGGGCAACCAGACCCAGCAACCAACCAGGGAAGCCCCCGGTAGCTGGCGGCAATGCTCGCCGCGAAGGCGCGTTCTTGGGCAGACGCTCCCAGGCATCCAGCGCATCTTGATCTGGCGTGGTGTCGTCTGGCTCATTTTTATGCTCGTCTGGCATCATTACAGGCGAGTCGCCCAGGCCGGCGAGTCATCACCGACATAAATATTCACCCGTCCGGTAAAGCGGCGCATCACCAACCGCGAATAGACATTGAAAATGATGCTGGTCAGCAAAGCGACCAGGACTGCCGCTGGCAAACCACGCCCCAATGCTCCGCCGGATGACGCCAACACAAGTATCATGACGGCCAGCGCGATCCCGCTAGCCAGCGAAATAAACATCTGATAGGTGCCGGTGGGCAATAACCAGTATGACCAGGCGGCCCGCCCGTGCAATTGGCGGCCAGGGTTGGACATAAATGTATCGTAGTTCAACGGCAAGTAATGAGCCACCGGGCGCAACAATACCCGCCGCAGATCGTCAATGGCCTGGGCATAGCGGCCTGCATGGGCATACCGGCCAGAAATTGCGCTCAGGTACACTGTGCTGGCGATTACGGCGAAGAACAACAACCCACAGATAATCAAATCGCGGGCGTCTGCTTCCAGGTTGCCCGCTTGGAAGATGACAATCAACCCGCCGACAATGGCCGTGACAAACGTCAGGTAAAAGTTAAACACCGTCTGAATTCCGTTCTGGGTGTCGGTATATAACATCAGCAAGCGATCACTTTCACGAGTCAACTGCTCGATGATGTTCGCGTCCAGGGTGGGTGTGTCATTCTGCTCCATGACGATGGCCTCAGTACGCCCGCATCCGCTCACGCGGGGCATTGGTCAGCACGGAACCAAGCAGATTAACGCCGACTCGTTCTAACGCTTGCTTGGCATTCTGGATCTGATCGCGACGGGTACGCCCGGCCCGTGCCAACAACAGCACGCCATCCACTTTGTTCCCCAGCAACGCGGCATCGGTGGCCGCCAACACCGGCGGCGCATCGAACAGCACATAATCGGCGCGAGCCTTCAACAAACCAATGATCTCGTTCATGCGTGGATTGCTGAGAACATCCGCCGGCACATCGGGCAAGTGGCCCGTCGGCAAGAGTGAAAGATGCTCGACCGGCGTCGGTTGGAGCGGTGGTTCACCCAACGCCTTATCTTCGGTCATCATCTTCATCAAGCCGGAGTCGTTGCTCACCCCCCAGATCTCATGTTGAGTCGGTTGGCGCAGGTCACCATCGACCAGAATTGTGCGGTGCCCGGCCTGGGCAAATGTGACCGCCAGGTTCGCCACCGTCACGCTTTTATTTTCGCTATTGGCCGGGGAAACCAGCAGAATCGTGTGGAGCGGCTTATCATTATTGGCAAACATCAAATTTGTGCGGAGTGTGCGATAAGACTCCGCTACGGCAGAACGTGGATCAGTCAATGTGACTAATTTTGCAGACATCAGATATTTACTCCTCCTCTTAGATGCGATCCGCCATCAGGCGTCATGCGCCGTCCGCCGGGATCGTCGCCAGCGTGGGTAATTCGGTGGTGCGTTCCAGGTCTTCACGGCGGCGGATCAAGCCGCTTTCCAGATATTCCAGCACGAAGACGATCACCGCGCCGACGATCAAGCCGAGCAAAGCACCAGCGATGCCGTTAAACGTCGGGCGTGGCGCGATCTGGCCGACACTCGGTTGATCTGGCAGAAGAGCCTCTACACGGTCTTCGCGGCGGGCCAGTTGGTTTTGCTCGGTGCGGTAATCAACCAACACCTGCCCCCAGGCCCGCGCCGCCCGAAAAGCCAGATCCTGGCTTTCACTCTGCACATCGATTTGAATCGTCAACCGGAATTGATCCGACGCGAAGGTGGTGTTCGCCCGCAGTTCGCCAGCGAGAACATCGAGATTCAATTCGTCTATCACCTCTTGCGCTCGTTCGGTACTGTTCAGGTAGACAGTCAGCGGTTCAGTCAGGCGAACGCTGGCCTCTGCCAGCCCTAAGTCAGCCCGCGTCGGTTGGATCAAAACAGTTTGCGAGGCTCGATAGACCGGGTCTTGTTGCCGGCTGAGCAAATACGACGTCCCGCCGACGATCAACGCCAGCAAGACCATGATCCAGCCGCGCCGAACTAAGATACGTAAATAATCAGTTATACTCAACGGACACCCTCCGCATGATGGTTGGTTGTATCGCCGCGTTATTGTACCGCACCTCCACCAGACGTGTAGGGCGGTTATGTTATCGTGTAGGTCGTCTTAATCGGGAGATCGGTTCCATCGAAGCTCGCCGCGATTTCTGCAATCGTCACATTTTCCAGTGGATGCACCACATCCGGCGCGATTTCCGCCAGGGGCACCGCGACAGCGGCATACTTGACGATGCCCTTATCTGGCACATAATGAGGTTTTTCGCCGTAGTTAAAGGCGTTCTCGCCCCATAGCAGAATGTCCATATCCAGCGGGAGTGGTCCATACTTGCTGGCCTGATTAGCGCGGTCTCGTCCCTGAGCCTTTTCGATGTCTGTCAAAATCTGCTTGAAAGCCGCTGGCAAGCTCGGCGTCTGCAATTTAACAGCAATATCGAGAAAATCCGGTTGATCTAGATAACCGAACGGCGGCGACTGGTAAACGCTGGAAACCATCAGCACGTCGCATTGTTCGCGCAGGGCATCCACCGCCGCCTGAAGGTTTTCCAACGGGTCGATATTCGAACCGACGGAAATATAGACAAACGGCATATTAGCGGGCGTAGTCATCGGGCGTCCTTTCTACCACCACCCCTACCGTATCGGAAAAACGAAGTGCATGTGGTTTGTGGACGCGCACCTGCACCCATTCTGCGCCATGTTCCACCGTGATGCGGGCAATCGCCCCGGCCAGGGCTTCTACCAGCTTATAACTGGAATCTTCCACATGACGAATGATGGCTTTGGTCACGGTGCGATAGTTGAAAGCGTCGTCAGGGTCGTCGGTGCGCTCTGCCTGGCGCATATCCGCCCGAATACGCAAGCTGATGACGACATCTTGTTTGTCTTTCAGTTCATGTTGGCTAAAGCCGATCATGCACCGTAAGCGCAAATTGTCAATTTCGATTATATCGCTCATAATGCCCCTTATTTTACTGTATGAACACTCATTATAGCGTGGATCGTCAGGGGGGATTAAGTAGCGTTTTAAGATGTCATGAGCAGTCAGTGAAATCTAAAGTGTCTCTTACCTGCATACTTCTATAATCATCATATTCTATTGTGTAGGAAATAAAGGAGCCGCGTCACTTTCCAGTTTTATCGGTTTTGGGCGCGAAAAACTTATGAGCACGAATGGTAATGGTAAGCATCACCGATCAGAACAGCCTGAAGAAGACTATGATATCACGTTAGATTTACCATTGGGATTTGTCGCCGGGATGAACGCCCCGGACGGCGAACACTACGAACAGACTGAAATCCTGACGAAATCCCCCGAACAACAGGCCAGGATCGAAAAAGCAATTCACGATCTGCTCGATGCGTTTAACGTCAATTGGGATGATCCAAATTATACCGAGACGCCCAAGCGTGTCGCCAAAGCCTATACCGAGTATTGGGCCAGCGGCTACGGACGTGATCCGCGTGATGAGATCACCACATTCCCCAATACCACCCAGAATGATGATCTGGTCATGGTGAAAGACATGCGGTTTCATAGCTTGTGCAGTCATCATCTGGCACCGATAGAAGGCTATGCCGCCATTGCCTATGTGCCGGATAAGCGGTTACTCGGCCTTTCCAAATTGGGGCGCGTGCTTGATATTTACGCCCGGCGCTTCCAGTTACAAGAGCGCATCGGCGCACAAACTGCCGACGCCTTAATGGAAGTCATCGCACCCAAGGGCGTGATGGTCATCTTATACAATGTGACGCATGGTTGCATGTCGTCACGCGGCGTCAAGCTCCACGAATCCAACACGACGACCTCCGCCATTCGCGGCATCTTCAAGGCGAATACCGCGCTTCGGTCAGAAGTCCTCTCGCTCCTCTCGTTAAAAAGCCCGTCCAACGGTTAACCCACCGGGCCGGGGGCAGATGCTGGTGTCCCCGGTCAAACATTGACGCACTTCATTTGTGGTGCTATAGTCTTTGACCAAATAAGATCATACTCTCATCGAGAGCGGTGGAGGGACTAGGCCCGACGAAACCGCGGCAACCGCCGAAGACTCGGCACGGTGCTAATTCCTACAGGGGAAACTCTGGGAGATGAGCGCAATGTTACCGTTGATGCGCCTCTTCTAGTTACCCTGGAAGAGGTTTTTTGTTTTCAAGGAGGAATTACCATGTCCAGCAACACCACATTCATGACGTCCCCCCAATACTTCTTCACGTCGGAGTCTGTCTCCGAAGGCCACCCGGATAAGATGTGCGACCAGATTTCTGACGCCATTCTTGACGCGATCCTGGAGCAAGACCCGAATGCCCGTGTCGCGTGTGAAACATCCGTGACGACCGGGCTGGTGCTGGTCTTCGGGGAAATTTCCACCAGTGCCTATGTAGACATCGAAAAGCTGATTCGCCAGACGGTGAACGACATCGGTTATACACGCGGCAAATTCGGGTTTGATGCCGAGACCTGCGGCGTGATCGTCTCCATCAAAGAACAATCCGCCGACATCGCTCAGGGCGTCGATCAAGCGTTGGAAGCCCGTGAAGGTGACATGACCGATGCCGAAATCGAAGCCATCGGTGCCGGTGACCAGGGCATGATGATCGGTTTTGCCTGTGACGAGACGCCTGAACTCATGCCGCTGACGGCCTCCCTGGCGCATAAACTGGTGCGTCACCTGGCGGAACAACGCAAAAGCGGTGAAATGGCCTGGCTCCGCCCGGATGCCAAGAGCCAGGTCACGGTGGAATATGCCAGTGGGAAACCCAGGCGCGTTGATACAGTCGTGATTTCTACCCAGCACGCACCCGATATTTCGCAGGAAGACATCCGGACACAGGTCATCGAACGCATTATCAAGCCGACTGTCCCGGCGGAATTGATCGACGACAAGACGCGCTTCTTCATCAACCCGACCGGGCGATTTGTCGTCGGCGGCCCGCTGGGGGATGCCGGGCTGACCGGGCGCAAGATCATCGTTGATACTTATGGCGGTGTCGCCCGGCATGGCGGCGGGGCCTTCAGCGGCAAGGACGCCACCAAAGTAGACCGTAGCGCGGCTTATATGGCCCGTTACATCGCCAAGAACGTGGTCGCGGCGGGGCTGGCCTCTCGCTTTGAGCTACAGGTGAGTTACGCTATCGGCGTCGCAGAGCCGACCTCACTCGCGGTAGAGACCTTCGGCACCGGCACCATCCCTGACGATAAGATCGTCGCGTTGATCCGCAAGCACTTTGATATGCGCCCGGCGGCGATCATCCGCGATCTGGATCTACGCCGCCCGATCTACAGGCAAGTGGCCGCTTATGGTCACTTCGGGCGCGATGACATCGAGATCCCCTGGGAACGCACCGACAAAGCCGACCTGCTCCGGCAGGATGCTGGACTCTAACAACGACACAACCCAGATGGACGGGGTAATAAATTGATCTCGTCCGTCTGGCATTTACCCGACCTGGTCAACCTCTTGATTACGGTAATACCAGGCCAGGGAAAGTGTCGCAATTGACATGACCAGCCCGATCACGATGCCGAACAACACACCCTGGATCGCCACATCAACCAGCGAAAGCAAATAAAGCATCATCGTGATGATGCTCGAAACCGTCCCCAGAGCCGCGATCAACCCCAGTGGCGCAAGCTCCCGCCGCACCGCAATGTACATCACGAACAACGTGACGGCAAACAAGAAGAAAAACAAAAAACCCATGTCGCTCACCCCTGTCTCAGTATCGCCCGCACCGGGGACGCACACACCCCGTCCAGCTTTAACGGAAGCGCGATCAATTCGTAATCGCCCACCGGCACATCGCGTAAAGATAACGTCTCTAAGTTGACCATGCCCGCCGCCCTCAGCGCATGATGACAGGGCAAGGTCTGGCTGTTGAGATCATCCACCGATGGTGAATCCAGCCCGATTAAGCGCATCCCCAACCCCGCCAGCCACTCAATCAATGGCACGCTGAGATACGGAAATTCCGCCGGCCAGGTTGAATCTGGCAAATCGCTAACATGACTGCGGATTAACACCCGCTCCACGCCTACCGGCAGTTCTGGTAGATCATCCGGCACCAACGGCCCATCACGCCTGGTCACCTGCACCACCCGCGCCGGGCCAATGTAGGCCGCCAGCGGCAACGCGACCGGATGATCCCCGTCTGCATCGTAATGATACGGGGCATCCGCATGGGTGCCGGTGTGCGTGCTGAGGGTCATCGTCGTCAGGTTGACCGGTGCGCCCTCTGCAATCCGGGCTAGATGCTGTGCCACAAACCGGGTATCCCCCGGCCACACAGCCAGCGATGGTCGAATCGTGCGCGTAATATCGTAAATCATAGTCTTATCATAGCGCACAATGTCGCCTTACTTTGTTTAGGCTTGTTAGAAAGTTGCTTGCAATCGCTATCATAATTGCACATAATCAACGCGAAATATGACCATTTAGGAGCTTGAAATGTTTAATTTGAAAGATAAAGTCGCCATCGTCACCGGTTCATCACGCGGGATCGGCCTAGCCATCGCCAAACGCTACGCCGAACAGGGTGCAAAAGTCGTCCTTTCCAGCCGCAAGCAAGAATCGCTGGATCCTATCGCAGAGGAAATGCGAAACGCCGGTCATGATGTGGTTGCCATCGCCGCCCACAACGGCAAGAAGGACATGCTGAATAATCTAATCGCGCAGACTGTCGAGCGATTCGGCGGGTTAGATATTCTAGTCAACAATGCCGCCACCAACCCGCACTTTGGTTCTATGCTGGATAGTGAAGACAGCCAATGGCAAAAGACCTTTGAAGTCAACATCATGGGCAACGTCTGGTTGTGCCAGGCCGCTGTGCCACAAATGCGCGAGCGTGGCGGCGGTAAGATTATCAATGTCGCTTCGGTCAATGGCTTGCGCCCTGGTAGCTTCCAGGGGATTTACAGCATGACAAAGGCCGCTGTCATCAGCATGACGCAAACCCTGGCGATGGAACTGGCAAGCGATAATATCCAGGTCAACGCGATTGCGCCCGGTCTCATCAAGACTTACTTCGCGCAGGCGTTGTGGTCGAATGACGATTTACTCGCCGGGGTACAGGCCCGTACACCGATGAGCCGCATCGGGGAGCCGGATGAAATCGCCGGGATGGCCGTTTATCTGGCGTCGGCGGCGTCCAGCTTCGTCACCGGCCAGACGATGGTCGTCGATGGTGGCATTACCGTCCCGATGATATGAAATACCGGCTCTACACAGAAAAAACCGTCCCGGAATGCGTCAAGATCTTAGATGAACGCATCGAAGCCAAGCCGACGTCACGCCGGGCCAATATCGACGGCTGGACAGAGCGTAACGGTGATTTTTCGCTCAAGATCCGGGCAAAAGTCCTGCGGCTGGTCTCCAAGACGACACGCATGAACGGCTCAATGAACCGGGAAAAAGGTGTCACGACTATCGAAGGCTTTGTCGATGCTGGCATCAGCCCGTATTGGACGGTCATTCTGTTCGGCGTGCTGTTCCTGGTGAGTGGTGCCCTGTTCCTGCTGGATCAGTTATCGTTGGCGATTATCATCTTCGTCCTCGGCGGGTTGATCTTGCTGACTGAACGCCAAGATTACTTCAGCAGTGAAGAACTCTTGATCGAAGTAGAAAAGAAGCTGAAGGCCAAACCAACCCCACCCAAGACCGATTGATTAAATCCCCTCACGCTCGCGGATGTGCGCCAGAAGCGAGCGTGAGCCTTGCTCGACCAGGGTATAAACATAATCAAACCCGCCGGTATAATATGGATCTGGCACTTCGATCACATCAACTTGATCTTCCTGCGCGGCAAAATGCAAGAACAGGCTGATCTCTGGACCATCTTCGACCTGGATTGAGGAAACGCCATCCGTGTTTCTTACATCCGCCAGGCGCAAGATATTCTCATAATTTGAGCGATCCATCGCCAGAATATAATCAAAGCGGTCAAAATCTACCCCGGTGAACTTCCGTGACCGGCCACTGTATGGGATCTCGTTCTCTTTGAGTACCTTTAGCGTGCCTGGGTGGGCTTCTTCCCCGATGTGATAGCCTGCTGTCCCGGCTGAATCGACATGAATTTTATCGATCAAACCCGCATCCTGTACCATCTTCAGGAAGACACCATCAGCCATCGGAGAACGGCAGATATTGCCCAGGCATACAAAAATCACGTTAATCATCTTTTGCTTCCTCCTGATCGGTCTCGGTCGGTTCTGTCGGGGTCGGGTCAGCCACCGGGGCCGGCTCGCTGGCTGTGGCCTCTGCCGGTGATTCCATCGGCGGCGGTGCAGATTGCATGGTGATCTTACCGTCGATGAAGGCACCTTCTTCTGTGGTCAGGGCCGTCGCGGTGATGTCTCCCCACACTTTGCCCGTGCGGAGCAACTGCACCTTGTTGCCGCTGACGTTGCCCCGCACCGCCCCGGCGACTGAAATATTCTTGGCGTCAATATCCGCGTAAATCTTAGCCGTCTCCCCCACCAGCACATTCCCGGTAATTTCTAATGTTCCGCTGAAGGTGCCATCCAACCGGATGTTGCCGCTACTCTTAAACTTACCTTCCAGCACGGTGCTCGGCCCCAGCACGGTCTCAAAGCCGAGGGCTTGCGGAGATGACGGACGCGGCGGCGTCGAGATGTTACGGGCAGATTGCGGCGGATCATCTGCCTCATCAGATTTACGGCGATTGCCAAATAAAGAAGCCATAGCGTTTATCCTTTCACTTGCTTCGTTTAGCGGTTGAGCCACTAAGTTTTGGCCTCATTTTACCTATTATAACGGCCCATCGTGAGGAATGTTTGGCCGATCACGCGCTGAATCAACGAATTTGTGCTAATATTTGGTACATAACTATTGGCACACGCAGGAAAAAGACCATGACGACCATCTGGAATCTACCGCGTATTGATATTCGATCGCTTACGCAGATTACCGAACACCGCCCGACCGCCCTTCTCACGGGCAAGACCGCCTGGGAAACGGTCGGCTCTATGTTCGATCTGCCGCTTGTTGTCCAGGCAGAGCCACATACCGTCCGGCGGGATTTCCTGGAGCAAATCGCCGCTGGCTTACCGCCCCAGGTTGAAGTTTTATACGCTGTCGGTGGCGGGTTAGTCGCCGATGTCGCCAAGTACATCGGCTGGAAGCGAAACCTGCCGGTGGTCATCGCCCCGACGGTTCTCAGCGTTGATGGCTTCTTCACCGCGATAGTTGCTGTGCGCGAAAAAGGTACCGTCCAGTATGAGACGACCGGGCCAGCCAGCCGCGTTATCATCGATTGGGATGTTGTCAGCGAAGCACCACCCCATTATCGCGGCACTGGCATTGCAGAGATCCTCAGCATTGTCACCGGGTTGCTCGACTGGCGATATGCCGCTGAACAGAATAAAAACCCGGAAAGTGAACGCTTCCAGCAGTGGGCGGCGGGGTTGGCGGCGGGCATCGCCCAGCAAGCCTTCAAGATCGCTAAAGGCGTCGGGGAAGGCCGGGTTGAGTCGTTGCGAAACCTGCTCGACCTCATCTGCATGGAAGTCCAGTTGACCAACCAACTGGGGCACAATCGTCCGCAAGAAGGTAGTGAGCAATACTTTGCTTATGCCATAGAGCCGAGTGTGGCGCGTGATCGTGGTGTACCATATGCCGATCTCATCGGCCCTGGTATTTTGATCGCGGCGGCCCTGCACGACCAGGGGTTAGAACCGATCCGGGCAACACTCAACAGTGCCGGGATCCGGCTGGGCCAGCTTAAGCCAGATGACGTGTTGGAGACGATCCAGAGCTTGCCGGATTACGTCAACAAACACAACCTGCCCTACAGCATTTTGCACGATCTTGATCTCTCATCCGAACGGGCGCAGGAATTGCTCGCCAAGACCGGGCTTGACGTAACCGGAGTCCGTCCACTTTAATTACCGGCGTTATATCAGTACCGGACAATACAATTAGCATCCGGGCAAAAAAGGACAGGCGGACATGATTCACTTTGGTACGGATGGCTGGCGGGCAGTCATCGCGGATACATTCACGTTTGATAATGTGCGGTTGGTCTCACAAGCGGTCTCGAACTGGATCAACGAACGGCATACCGGCAGTGACGATCCTTGTATCGTCGTCGGCTATGACACCCGTTTCTTATCCGACCGTTTCGCGATGGAAACGGCCTGCGTGCTGGCCGCCAACGGCGTCCGGGTATGGTTGACGCGCACCGACGCCCCCACCCCGGCCATCTCATACAATGTCGTCGAGCGGCAGGCCAATGCTGGCATCGTCATCACCGCTAGCCACAACCCACCGCGTTATAACGGCTTCAAACTCAAGTCATCCAACGGAAGCTCCGCCACCCCGGCCCAATGTGCCGAGGTCGAAGCGGAGTTGGTCAAGATGGCTAAAAACGGTAACACCGTCAACATCATGGATTATGACACAGCCATCGAAAGTGGCTTGATTACCCGCTTTGACCCAACCTGGGTGTATTACGAACATCTCACCAGCGATCTGGTCGATCTGGATCAAATCTCACGCGGGGAACTCTCAGTCGTGGCGGATGCGATGTGGGGCGCGGGCCGGGGGGCGGTAACCAGCATCTTAGCCCGCACCCGTTGCCATGCCATCGGCATTCGAGATCAACTCAACCCCGGTTTCGGCGGCATCCACCCGGAGCCAATGCTCCAATATCTTAACGAACTGGTCGCCAGCGTCCAGCGGGTACAGGCCGATGTCGGCCTGGCGACCGATGGTGACGCCGACCGCATCGGCGCGATTGACGCACGCGGCAACTACATCGACCCGCACCACATCTTCGCCCTGACCCTACGTCATCTGGTCGAAAATCGTGGTTTACGCGGTGATGTGGTCAAGACGGTCTCCACCACATTTATGATCGAAGCGATTACCCAAAAGCACGGGCTGAACTTACACGAGACGCCGGTCGGGTTTAACCACATCGCAGATCTGATGATGCAAAATGATGTGCTGATGGGCGGGGAGGAAAGCGGCGGCATGAGCATCAAGGGCCACATCCCAGAAGGCGATGGCATCTTGATGGGATTGCTTCTGCTAGAAGTGATGGCCTATGCCAACGCTCCCCTGCATGAGATTGTCGAAGACTTACAACAGACCTATGGCCCGGCCTTCTACCGGCGCATCGACACCCGCCTGACGAAAAAGCATCCCAAGCAAGAGATCGTCAAGCGGCTGGTCGATAAAGCCCCGGCTACCATCGCCGGGGTTACGGTTGAGCGCGTCGATACGCTGGATGGGGTGAAGTTCTACTTATCCGATCAAAGCTGGTTGCTCATCCGGCCCAGCGGCACCGAGCCAGTCTTGCGGATTTATGCCGAAGCCCATACACGCGAGGCTGTAGAAGCGTTGCTCACAGTCGGCACCGCGATGGGCCAGCAAATCCTGGATGATTAAGTACTGCTCTGCCGTGTCGTCAGCCGGTTGAACAGATCAAACCAATAGGGCGCACCCTGTGCGGCGGCAATTGTCGTCAACAGAATGCCGAAAAACTTCTGGAAGACCGACCAAAGCCAATCATTGGTATTGCCCGGTATATAATTCCACACGTTGCGCCCGTTGTCGCGGGGGTCGCTCAGGCCCAGTTGCTGGCTTTGTTCGACCATCGCCGGACTGACTTCGACGTATTGCCAGCCAATCGGCAATTGCAGATCAAGCAGGATTTGCAACACTTCGCGGGCATCCTGGCCGGTTTCGTCTAGCGTATCCAGCACACCCGGATCGGCCTCTGGGTCTGTCGCCGGGTCGTCACCGTCAGGGTCGGCAACCGCGTTATTTATCATCGCTTCCAGGTCAGTCGCCAGGGCGGCTGTAACGACGGCTTCCCGCAGATCACGATCTTCATACAGGGTTCGCGCCAGATACAACGTATCCACATTGAATAACAACGCCAGCAAAAAGGCAGAGAACAACGAGAAACGTTGAATGTTACGCTTGAAGACCTCTGTCACGCGATTCATACTGTCATTAAACCACGTCATCAGCTTACGCTCGGCGTCTTCCATACTGCGTGCAGTACGCAAGACCGCTTGTAAGGCCGACCGTAAACGAGGATCGTTGATCTGCTCTATCCCTTTCGCCAATGCCACCAGATCCCCACTACGGAAATCTAACGCCCTGATGGTCGTCTCGACATCAGCCAGGCCAGAGCGCAACCTAGCTTTAATATCGGCGTTGGGCACCATCTCGATTAACTCATTGATGCGCCGCAGGTTGTCTTCGGTGAATATATCTTGTAAGTCTTGCAGGCGTTCACGCAGTTCAGATTTACGGGCAAAATGTGCGACTTCGTCGATTCCCTCCGCCAGCCGGGCAAAGAGCGTGTTCTGCGCTTCTGTCAGCAGGATGCTTTTGAGTGCTTCTACAAATGTCTCCGGCGCGATATAACTCACACGGGTCGTCGGCGAATTGATGACCCGGCGGATTGTCGCCTCATCCATCGGGTCCTCGGTTAATAATGTGGCCTCAACCATATTAATCAACGGATGCGCCAGGATCTTCGCCTGGAGTGTTTCATCGGTCAGCAGGGTCTTCAACCCGCTCTTGAGCGTCCGCGCCCGGACGTTCAACAGTGAATTAACCGCATTGTTGATGTAGGTTACCAGGATCGCCATCAAGCTGAAGACGAACAACAAGCCAACAATCGTCCCGATAATTGATGAGTCAAACATGGTGCGCTCTCACTTTTTACTATCCCTCACTATCTCGATTGTATCGACTGTGGCGGTACGCGGCAAAATCATGCGCTAGAAAATGGTAAAGTTGGCGTTAGAGTCGGGGTTGGGGTGGGCGTCGGCGTGAGATCCGGGTCGGGCGTAGCCGTCGGCGCGGTAGTCGGCGTGATGCTTGGCGTCACCGTCGGCAGGTCGGTCACGGTGGGCGCGGGTGTATAAGTCAGGCTGGGGGTCGGGGTCGGGTTGATGGCCTCCACGATCTCTTCAAAAACATACGCCTCGTTAATCCGCCGCGTCTGCGGGTTGAGGTCGATCAAATACCAATCGGTCGCCTCTGGTGCCCGGTCGATCACACAGATCTCGTCGCCAAGCTCATAGACATCAACAAGAGCCGCCGCCGTGTTCGGGGAAATACGAATGTTGGCCCGCGTAACCGTGATCCGAAACATCTTGCACTCTGGCACGGGTGTAAACGTGGCGACCGGCGTCACCACCAATTCAGACTCCGGCACGGCCCCACCGCCGGAAAACGGCGAGTCTCCGCCAGCAATTGCCGGGGCGATTCGTGTCGCGGTTTCGGTGGCGGCTTGTTCCGTCGCTTCCTGTATGCCTAACCCACCACTGGCGATAAAATCGCTGATACCCAGCCATACATAATAACTGCCAAAGACCAATGCGACCCCCAACAGAAACACCAGCCAGGCTGGCGGGCCATTGTTTCCAATCGGGCGTCGGTTTTGCGTGGGTGGACGGCGCATAATCCCCTCCGCGTGTTTACTTTAGCATACCGGGTGATCCGCTGACCGTTCAGGAGTCGTCGGGCAACAGCAGGGATTCAATCTGTGCGACCAGATCATCCGACCGGATCGACCGCGCAAGGACGGCGTTCGCCCCGGCATGATCGACCGCCGTCTGTTCTGTTTCGTCGATCTCCAGCGCGGTGAGCAAAATCACCGGTAGCTCGCGTGTATGCTCCCGCAACCGGATCGCCCGTGTCAGATCGTATCCATCCATACCCGGCATCCGCACATCGATCAACGCTAAATCAACCGTCTGATCGTGGAGTGTCTTCAAGGCGTCATCCGCATTATGGCACAAATGAACCGTATAACCCTGCACTTTCAGGATTCCTTCTAGCAATTCGCGGTTTAGCCATTCGTCATCCACTACAAGAATCGACGCTTTCATAATGCGTACTCCATGCGTACTCCGCTTCCACTCATCCGGTTCACTTAGACTCTAAGAGAGAGTAGCAGAGTTTAACAGAGGAAATCCCCATTGAAGACGGTAGATACATTAGTAATCGGCGCAGGACAGGCCGGTCTGGCCGCAGGATATTTTTTGCAACGTTATCAACTCGATTTTCATCTTATTGACGCCAACCCGAAGATCGGCGGATCCTGGCAGAATTATTGGGATAGCCTGCGTTTGTTTTCCCCGGCGCGTTATTCCCAGTTGCCCGGTCTGGACTTCCCCGGAGACCCCGGTGCGTACCCGGCGCGGGATGACGTCATCACCTACTTGCAAGAATATGCCAGGCATTTTAACCTGCCAGTAGCACTTGATGAAGCAGTCGTGCAGATCGATAAGCGTGACGGGATCTTTTACACGTTGACCGCTGATGGCAATTGTTACGCTTCCCGCACCGTGATCTCCGCGACCGGGGCCTTCAACACACCGTACATTCCGCACATCGCAGGCGACGATCACTATCAAGGGCGCACCCTGCACACCTACCAGTACCGAGAGCCATCCAGCTTTCATGGTGAGCGCGTGGTGGTAGTCGGCGCGAATAACTCCGCCGTGCAGATTGGGGTTGAGTTGGCCCAGGTCGCAGATGTAACGCTGGCGGTGCGCCGATCAATCGAATGGTGGCCGCAGACTTTCCTCGGCAAAAACCTTTTCTTCTGGATCCACGCGACCGGCTTTGACATGATCCCAATCGGGTTATTTTTCCACCTGAGCGACAGCAACATGGTCATTGACGATGGCACTTATCGCCGGGCCATCCAGCGCGGACGCCCAAACACCCGGCAGATGTTCCAATCATTTACTGAAGATGGCGTTATCTGGGCGGATGGTTTACATGAAGCAGTGGATACTGTGGTCTTCGCGACCGGCTTCCGGCCAGATAACCGACCCTACCTGGAATCGCTTAACGCACTCTGCCCGGAAGACCAGACGCCGCTTCAACGGGGTGGTGTGAGCAAAACAGTTGATGGCCTGTATTTTGTCGGTGTCTTCGGTCAGCGGTCGGCGGCCTCCGCTACCTTGCGCGGTGTCGGCGCGGATGCCCGGTATGTGGTCGAGCATCTGGTTAAGTATTTGCGTTGACTCCCGCCCTTCTCCTTCGCATAATGAATGTGCGTATCAGGGGGGAATAGATGATGGACCAGACACAAAAAGCCACGCTAGCGGCAGGATATGGATTGTTCGGTCTTGCCCTGCTGATCTATGCTCAATATAGCTATTACATCGACCCTACAACGACGGGCTTACCCTTTCTATTGAGCATCGCGGCTACATTTACCTTGTCGTTTGTCTTTTTGGCGGTGACGTCATCCAGCCGAACAACGCCCCCATCCACCGTGCAGGCCCTACGCTGGAAGCCGTTACAACCGGCCTGGGTCGGGCTGGGGCTGGCATGGATGTTCATCACATTTGTGCTGGCTGGCGATGGCCTGGTTACGGTGCCACTGGTGATCATCTGGTTTAGTGGCATCGTTTATTGGTGGCTCATCCTGGGGGGTGGCCAATTCCCCCGGCTTGACCTGACATTTTCAATCAACCAGCATACCCTGCTGGTGATGGCCTTCGTCATGTTGGGCGGGGTGACTTTGTTCTTCCGCCTGGATACCGCGCCGTTCGAAATGCTCCCGGATCACCGTTGGAAATTACTCGATGTCCTCGCCATCCAGGATGGTGATACCCGGCTGTACTATATGTATTCCTATGGGCGCGAGCCGTTACACTTCTACTTTACGTTTTTGCTCTCTCGGTTGTTTGAGGTCAACTTCCTGACGTTGAAGTTATCCGGGGCTTTGCTCTCCTTCGGGATGCTGTTGGCGTTGTATGGCCTGGGCCGGCAAATCGGTGGTAAACACCTGGGGTTGATGACATTAGGGTTGGCGGCAGGCAGTTTGTGGCTGATGATTTACGGACGCAGTGGGTTCCGCGCCGCGACAAGCCTGCTCCCGACGGTCTTATACCTGCTCTTTTTGTGGCGGGCCTTTCGTCACGGGCATCGTCTCGATTTTCTATTGGCCGGGGCCGCGTTGGGCATCAGCCTGTATACCTATTACTCCACACGGGTGCTACCGTTGATCGCGGTGGCCGGATTTCTCTTGTGCTGGCTAAATACCCCGCGTGACAAACGACGCGCACTCACGATGCATTTTGTCGCACTGGTCATGATCGCGTTTATGATCTACGTCCCGTTGTTTAGCTTCTGGGTTAACTTCCCGGAAGATTACTGGCGACGTTCAGATATGTTGCAGACCGGGTTCGACGTGGGCTTATTCGCCCGAAAGTTACTGGAATCAGCCGCCGTGTTCAACCTGCCGCTTGACCCGTTTATGGGCAATCGTCCGATTGACTGGGGGACGACTGGCCCGGTCATCGCGGCCTTATGGCCGGTCGGCCTCTTGCTATGGGGATTAACCCGGATGCGCCAGCGAGATTGGCTCGGCTGGTTGTTGCCTATCACATTCGCCATCTTGATCTTGCCATCAGCACTAGCCTTCACCGCCATCGACACCCCCAGCGGCAGGCGGGCGATTCTGGCGTTTCCGGTCGTCACGCTCTTTGCCGGGTACGCGCTGACCTCAGTTTTCCGCTTGGCAGAGACGACCCGTTGGCGGGCTATCGTAGGGCGGATGGTAGCCGCCTGCATCGGGGGCATCATCGCTGTTGGCGTCATTATCAACTGGGGCGGTTACTTTGATCGTTATGTGGTCGAGAACCGGCTAGAGCGCGTGAGTAGTCGCGAGGTCGCATCCGTCATCGAAAACTTTTATCAATCTGGCAACCGGCAGACCTTTGCCTATCTCATGTTCGAACAGAATATCGTCTGGTTAGATGCGGAACTGGTGCAAGGCTGGCTGGATCTGCGAGTGCCGGAGTTCCCCATTATCCTGGGGTTGAACAATGCAACCTGCGACTCGATCTTGCGGGATAACCAGCCGAACATTGACCCGGTATTGCTGATCTTCGGTGACTGGCGCGAAAGCTCACGCGATTGGGTCGAAAGCTGTTTTGAAGATTATCAGGTTTTCTCATACCGTTATCGGGATCGACCGCGATTTTTCTACGTGTATGCTTCCGGCATTGCTTGACCAAACAGGATGATCGCGTCATGTAATTTATACATCAGGGCTTTGTGCAAAATATCCGCTTGTAGTTCGATTGGTTCTATCCCAAAATGAGCATATAATAAATGATGAAAAATCGAGCAAATACGCAAGGAAAGCGGCGATGTCTGAAGAGCAACAGCAACCGGCCACGCAAACCGCCGGGGTTACCAGCCCTCTGCCAACAAATGACAACCTCATCGCCCGGAGTGATGCCATCCCCTGGGTCGAAATCGAACGCCAGAAGCGTATCTTCAACCAGGCTCTTAAAGAATATGCACGCACCGCGACTGACGACAGTCTGCCGCTTACCCAATTCTCCGACGCGATTGGGCATGAGATCCGCGCTGTTTACGGGCTGGAAGACCCGACGACCGGCAATGTGTTCACTGTGCAATATAACGATCACCAATACGTCATCAGCTCCGTCGCGAGTAAACGGTATCGCAGTGGCAAGACGCTGGCCCAGAGCATCGTCCCGTACAACTTTAACCCCAGTGTGAACCACACCAACATCCAGGAAACCGACGACCCCGGCACGACGATCCGTGCCCTGGGGGCCGAACTAGAACTTGGTCTCATCCACCCGGACGGCACCCCGCCGACCGAAGCCGAGACGAACACTTACATCGAGATCTACCAACGACATGCGCGGCGTTTGGGCATCACCCCACAGGTAGATCGTGAAGCCTGCCAGTATCAAGTCGAAGTCCATGTCGCGCCGGGCATCGGCTACTACAAAACCCGGCAATCACTCGACGGCATTTTAAGTGCGCTGGCGGCCACCAGCGATAGCACCGGCCTTTATACCGCCATGCTGGCTGTTTATCCACCACAGAGCGATTTCAAACTGGCTGATGACCCCAAAGTACAGACCGCCGTCGATTTGATGGTGGAAGCCAACGCCGATTTCCCCGCTTACATTGAGCGACTTAATGCGGCCAAAACCAAGTATCACATGGCGATGGACTCTAACGTGGTCGAAGTCTTCCGCCTGCAAGGATGCCATATTCACCTGGATCTAGCGGGCCGTTCGGAAGCGTTGGGCTTGCTGGCTTATTACACCATGCTTCGCAGTGCCAGTGCCGTCGCGAATGCCGCCGTGTTGAAGGGTGGCCCCTTCGTCAATGGGGTGTGTGACGAAGAATTGCTGTGTACGCGGGAACATTTACGGCGGACGACCGTCACCGGGCGGCTCATAGAACGACCGCTCAGCCCGAACTTGATCGCCGGTGACCTGGAGCGATATGCCACACTCTTACGAAACGAACGCGCCAACGCCCCAGCACGCGCCCACCTCTACGATGACACCCTCGACCAACCGATTTCTGCCATGCATAGCTTGCTGGGCCGCCTACGGCCAGACCTGGGCAGTACCAAACGCATCTGCACGCTAGAATCAACCGGGATGCCGGTTAACGTCAGCGCGGCGCGGCAGGCGGCTGTCCTGGCTGACTTCGAATATACGCACGCGCTGATCGAAAGTTATTTCCGCAAATATGGCCTGAACCTGGAACCAATGTTTGATGACCGCGAATTATGGTCACTCATCGGCCCGTTGTCGATTGAGACGTTTATAGATTTGCACGATCAATCTGACCGGGAAGGCATTGATGCCCCCGTGACAACGGCCACCGGCGAAACCATCCCCCTGGCAGAATTCTATGAGCGAAAACGCTTGTATATGCACAAAAACCTGACCGAACACGTCTTGATTACTCCGCGTGATATTGACGAGGTTTACCACAGTTTGCAACGCATGCTCATCCCACCTAGCGGGTACGCCGCGCAAACTATCGAAGACTATATTTACGATTACAAATTGCGTAGTACAGGAAATTGGGGCCGCATTTTACGCAATGCATTCCTGGAAGAAGGCGGCGTACTGGGCAAACCACAACCAGAAATCGTCCAACGGGTTATCAACCGGATCCACCGGGCGATTCGCGCACGATACCTGGAAAAATGACGGATTTGATCAAACTATGCTATAATGATAAATATTCGTCTAAGCTATTCCGCCCCCAAGTGACAGGGGCGTTACTTGAATTAGCGTTATTTTTGGGCTTTTAGCGGCTAAATTAGACAACTAGCGAAAGGAAAAAAAGCCCGGCGTATCCTTTAAATATGCCGGGTGAAATTTGTATGGCAAAATCACCAATACGTATTGTCCCCCTTGGCGGTCTGGGTGAAATCGGCAAGAACATGACCGTCTTCGAATATGGCAACGAAGCCTTCATCATCGATAGCGGCATCATGTTCCCGGCCAATGACATGCACGGGGTCGATTACATCATCCCGGATTTCAGCTATCTGCTGGAACGCAAGGAACTCAAGATTCATGGTCTGGTGTTCACACATGGGCACGAAGACCACATCGGAGCCGTGACTCATGTGATCGACGCCTTCCCAGGCACGCCGATCTATGCAACCCCGCTGACGGCTGGCCTGGTCGATGTCAAAATCCGAGAAGCCAACCTGAGCGGCAAGACGAAGATCAACGTGTTCAGCGCAGGGGATGTGCTTCAGATCGGGCCATTTAAGCTGGAAAGCTTCCATGTGACCCACAGTATCCCGGATTGCGTCGGCTTCGGCATCAACACGCCGCATGGTCTGATCGTCCACACGGGCGACTATAAATTTGATAACACGCCGGTGGGTGGCCGCAAATCGGATTACGCCAAGTTAGCCAGTTTCTCTCAGCGTGGGGTAACCCTGCTGATGGGTGATAGCACCAACGCAGATAAAGCCGGGTGGACGCCTTCCGAAACGGAAATCGACGCCGGGTTTGATCGTGTCTTCAAGCAGGCCAAAGGGCGTATCCTGGTCGCCACGTTCGCCTCGTTGATCTCGCGGGTGCAACAGGTGGCGAATGCGGCCATGCGCCATAATCGTAAGATCGCCATTGCAGGGTATAGCATGAACAGAAACGTCGATATGGCGTTAGACCTCGGCTATCTGGACGTCCCGAAAGAAGTGTTTGTCGATCTACACAAGATCAATTCACTCTCGCGCAATGAGATCGTCATCATGGTCACCGGTTCGCAAGGGGAACCGTCGGCGGTGCTGGCCCGCATGGCAAACGGTCGTCACCGTCAGCTTGAGGTCGAGGACGAAGACACCATCGTACTGTCTTCACATCCGATCCCCGGTAACGAGGAGATGGTAAGCCGCAACATCAACCGTCTGCTCCAGCGTGGGGCCAATGTGATCTATGATCCGATTGAGACGGTTCATGTCTCCGGCCATGCCCGGCAGGAAGAAATGCGCCTGATGATGAACCTGGTACAACCCAAGTTCTTGCTCCCGGTACATGGCGAATTACGTCACCTGCATCAACATGCAGAGTTAGCCAAACGCTCCGGCATTCCGGAAGATAATGTTTTCGTGGTTGAGAACGGCACCGTGATCGAAGTGGATAAGTACGGCGTCCGCGTTGGGGAACGGGTACCGGGTGGGTACGTGTTCGTCGATGGTAGTGGCGTAGGCGATGTCGGGCGGATCGTCATCCGTGACCGTGAAATCCTGGCCCGCGACGGCTTCTTGCTGGTGTCCGTTAACGTAGACCGTCGAAGCGGTAAGATGCTCGGCAACCCGGAGATCATCTCACGCGGGTTTGTTTATCTACGAGAGAGTGATGAACTGCTGGAACAGGTACGGGATACCATCGAGAACGTCATCAAGCGCGAACGACACAGCAATGGTCGCCGGCGTGATAAGCTCCAGGAGAGCATCAGCAAAATGCTCTACAATGAGACCAAACGCCGCCCGATGGTGTTTAGCATCGTCAACGAGCAATAACCCGGCGTAGGTAGCAAAAGACGACAACGGCTCAGATCAGGTGATCTGAGCCGTTTTGAGTCCGGTTAATCGTCCCCACGCCGCCAGAAGCGGAAGCGACGTGCCCACCGGCGCAAAATGTTGCCCCGCGCATCCGGCCAGGCACGGTCTGCCAGGTCAATACGTTGTTGCTCGCGTGATGGATCTTGGTTCTTAGGCCCGTACCGCTCGGTGATGTACAGGCGTGTGATGGCCGTCACCGGTCGTTGCGCCTTCGGGATCACCTGCACCACACGGAAGCGGCGTTCGTCGGGGGTTTCTTCTTCTCCAAACTGGATACCGACCAGGCTGAGGTAACGTTCCAGCCGCATGTAAGCTCGCGTCACCGGGCTGAGGCCGCCCATGCCGCGCCATTCCCACCACCAATAGACGAAAATCGCCAGGGCCACCAACACGAACAAGACGACCAAGCCGATCAAGAATAAGCCGAGTGCCGGGACGATTAATTCCAGTGGATTGCTGGCATCTGGCGGGATAGGAGCCGGTTGTGTCGGCACGATGACCGGCGTCGGCGTGAGTGTCGGCGTCGGGGTTGGCGTCAGCGTCGGCGTCGCCTGCGATGTGTCGTTTTGTGTGCTCTCAGATTCGGGCGGAGCCGCCGGATCGGTGGCCGTCGGCAAGGGAGTGTTGGTCGGTTGCGGTGTAGGTGTTGCGGTAGGTGTCGCCGTCGGGAGAGGCGGCGCGACCTGTTGCTCGGCGGGTGCGTTCTGGTCGTCGTCGCCCTCGCGGTTGAGTTCGGCCTGGGCCGATGTCGGCTCGAATTCTTGCCAACCATACCCAGGGAAATAGACCTCGACCCAGGTGTGTGCGTCACGCTCCGTAACGACGAATTGCCCCTGCTCCGCGTCATAATCGCCCTGCGCGAAGCCTGCCGCCATCCGCGCCGGGATGCCCAATGTGCGAAGCATCACGATCATCGAAGAGGCATAGTAATTGCAATATCCCTGCTGATAATCGAACAGCACCCAATCCACCGGATCCTGATTAGATGGCGGATTCGGGATGGTCTCATTGTATTCGATTGCCTCTCGCAGATACGCTTCAATGGCTTTGGCCTGATCGTAAGGCGTGGTCGCCCCGGCCTGAGAAACGACCTGCACCGCCAGATCACGGGTGCGTTGCGTGACCGACGGCGACACATACGTATATAACGGTACGATCCAGTCAGGATAGGTGGTGCTGGCCGCCCGTAGTTGGTCGGCTGTCGCAGTGCTGATGAGGCTGGTCGCAGTGTATGTATCCCCCCGGCGGAGTACTTCCGTCGGGCGGATGACGGACACGTTCATGCTTCGGTCAGCGGCCCCTTCCGGCGCGGTATAGGTCAGGTCGGTGCGTGTCTCCAGGTCAACCTGAAGCGGTTGCGGCGCGGTGTAGATGATGCGGTTGGCGTTGAGGGCCATTGTGTAGGTCTGTTGCACCATCTGGCGAGATTGCATCACAGATTGGTTGATTTCTGTCGGTGCGTTGCGATCACTCAGGCGGATGTCTGCCGCTGATGACCACCGGCCCGCCTCATACGTATCAAAGGCCCGCGACCGCCAATAATAACGGTTTTCCAGTGGGGCCTGCACATAAAATACATCCTGGTCACCCAATCGGATCGCACCGCTGAGTTCCAGCGAGTCACCGCCGTAATAATCGGCAGTGGTCGGCCCTTGCGCGTCGATGGGCGAGAACATGCGATTCCAGAATTCCGACATTTCACGGATCGGGTTAGACTGCAAAAACTCCCGGAAGCGGGACGATTGCTGATCCAGGTTGCCGGTCGGCACCAGCCAGCCAGCGGCCATCACCATCATGGCTAGCAACGCGCCAATCAACACGACTTGTGTGCGTAAACGACGCGGCACCCGCACTCCTTTGCGGTACCATTCCCACTCGCGGGAATCCAGGTTACTACGGGCGATCAACAAGAGCGAGAGGAATAAGAAGCCGATCAAATACAGGTTGAGATCTGCGCCGGTATCTTCGAAGATGACGTTGGTCACCAGGATCAACCCCGGCGGCAGGATCGCCCGCCAGACGCGATCAATGCGGAAGACATGCCATGCCGCGTTATACCCCAAAAACCAGAATAAGACCGACACCAGCAAGGTGAAAACCGTGTCATTTGGGTTGATGCTATCCGGGTTGAGCGCGTCAATCACCCATTGAATGGTCTCTTCAAACACAGTGTAGACCGCTTCCCCCAGTGGCGCATCCAGCGATGCGGCAGTGAGCAACAACACCAGGCACACGCCATAGGTACTGCTGACGATCAACGCCAGTAATTCCCCGAAGCGGCTACGGGCGAAGATCAGGCCGAGGGTCGCACTCAGGATCGTGATTGGCACGATTACGCCTAACGACAGCGGCCACTCCGCCGCGTTGAGCGATAGCGGCGGGATCAACAACAGCGCGGTGAGGATCAACAGCGCGGGAATATCCCCCGGCGTGAAGAACCGTTGCCAGCCCGTCACCAGCCGGTCGAGTAAAGACGATTGGGTGGGTTTCGTCGTCATGGGTACATCCATACAAACACACAGAACGCCGGGGAGAACTCCCCGGCGGTAACGTCTTCATTGTAAATGGGCGGCCCCTTGCTGACAACCGACGTTTACCCGGTGCTTCGCTTCCCGTATAATGATCGTTCCCAGGTCAGCCAGATGGTTACGGTGTGGTCTCCACACTGAGGAAAGTCCGCACTCCACAGGGCACGGTGCTAGCTAACGGCTAGGCGGCGTAAGCCGACGGCAAGTGCAACAGAGAGGTGTATTGCGCCCTGCGGGGCGTGAGGGTGAAACGGTGGTGTAAGAGACCACCGGCGCCGGTGGTGACACCGGCGGCCAGGCAAACCCCACCGGGAGCAAGCCCAAGCAGGCGTCAGGACGTGGCCCGCGTCGCGCCGGGTTGGGTGCCAGAGGCGTCCGGGTGACCGGCGTCCCAGATAAATGACCATCCACGACAGAATGCGGCTTATACGCTGGCCTGGGACTCAAAAACGGCGGTTGATTAACCGCCGTTTTTATTTGTGCATGTTGCCTAACGACTTAGAACTCCATCTCATCTAGCCAGTTTTGAATGTGATCGTAGGACGTGCCGAGCATATCCAGATTGACATCCGCCCCACCAGCGAACTTCAGCAGGACATTGAAACTGGCGACCAGTTCGTTCTTCTGCTCTGGAGTCAATTCGAGCGACGCGGCCTGCTGTAGCGTCAATGTCTCTACATTGTGTGTTCGGACGCCGTTCACATCCTGTACTGCAATCTGACGACCATTAACCTGGTTTACAGTCCCGACGCGGCCAGTCCTTGTGATAACTGTATCGCCCGGCTTCAGCGGTAGCCGTTCATCGAGTGGGTAATCGTCAGATTGACCAGGCACATCGAGTGCTTTCAGTCTGTCGAGGTATTTACTCGATGGGGTTGATGGCTTATATGTGTTCAGCCTACCCGCTTTTGACATCCGGCTGAACAGATTATCCAGGTCGTTATCCATGATCTCGTGTTGGTCGATGATGTCGGTTGAAAAACGTTGCTTCAGGTGTGATGTCGCCTGTTCATCAACTTTGACATAAATCACTGTCCTGCCCCGGATCGTGCCATCTGGTATTTGAGTATGTGATGTTTTCAGGCTAAATGGCGGCGTCTGCAAGAACGCCTCATTGCACGGCGCAATGTAAACCTTCTCGTTCGCCAGATGAACTCTTACCAGTAAAAGTTCACTATCTTTTGACCGGCATAGCTCCCTGAACTTATCATAGAGTGTCTGGCGTTTTTCATTGATTGTGCTGGTCTTCATCGTGGTGCCGTTGGCGGTGACCCGCTCATTAGCACTGGTAATGTTTCCAGTGTCTTCTAATTCCCTTCGGATTTTCCCGACGAATGGATGTGAAACTTTAGCGTGGCTTGCAATCTCACGATCACTCATCTTGCGCCATTCGTCGTCTCGCAGTAATGTCTCCACTGCTCGACGCTTATCAGCGTTCGAGCGTCGCAGACCGTGAGACGCATTAGCCCCGACCGAATGTAAGATAGCGTCTCGCTGTGTGCCTTGCCTCACGTCCGCTGATATTTCACGACGATCCAGAGCTTGGTGAGCGCGTAACCGATGGAAGCCATCAGCCAGCCAGTATTCAGAGCCATCGTGAAAAACGGTGACTGGCGGAAAGACTGCGCCGTCTTCCAGGTCTCGTTTGTAGGCTACAAATGTATCCATATCAATCTGTGCGCGTGTCTGTGTCCCGCCGTCCGTGCGGATACTTGCGGTCTTCAGTGTTTCCATTGTTGATTTTCTCCTATGCTAGCGGATGCTTTTTCATTGCATCGCGCAATGTGCCAGCATCGGCATGCAGATAAATTTGAGTTGTCGATATGTGCTTATGTCCCATGAGTTTCCGTATCGTATTGATGTGGACACCGGCCAGAGCAAGCTGAGTGCCGAAGGTGTGGCGGAGTGTGTGCGGTGTGTAGCCGTTGCCATCCAGTCCGCAATTGATAATGTGTTCGTTGAACAATTTGTTTAGCGAACGCGGATTCAATCGTCTGCCATCCGCGCCACGAAAGATGATGCCATCGTCCGGCCAGCGACGGTCAGTCGCCAGCGCACCGGCACGGCTCCACAGTTCGTCAGCGTCGGTGAAGATCACGCGGTCATGCCCCCCTTTGGCATCGCGTATCTGAATAGAGCGTTCATCCCAGTTTAGGCAGTCCCATGTCAGCACGATCACTTCCAGACGCCGCAAGCCGCAATAGGCCAGCAGACTCCAGGCGAAAGCGTCCTGCTTGTTTCGGGCTGGTGTATCCAGAAATGCTCTCAATTCATCCGTGCTGAGATAGGCAGGCGTCTTGCGCTTTTTCTTCGGGAGATGTAAGCGCGTGCTGATGGCGTAATCGACGATACCTTCGAGTACAAGCCAGTTATAGAACGTGTTCATGCTGTGCATCCGGCGGCGGATGGTGGCCGGTGCGATACCGGCCTTACTCTGCTCGCGGAAGTGCCGCCGCAGATCATCCAGCGTGATGGACTCCACATCACGACCGGCGATAAACGCATCCAACCGCCGCAGATCGGATAGATACGCCTTGATCGTCTGCGGCCTCACCTGCCGTTCGTGTTCCAGGTATTCAGTGTATGGTGATAGCAATACGCTGATCGTTGTCATAGTTGATCCTTTCTGTGACACTGCACCGGTTGTCACACTACCAGTTCATATGGATTGTGTGTGCGTTTTGTCGTGTCGTCTTCGAACAGCTTCGTTTGCTGGACTGGTTGCGGCTCACCGGTGAGCCATGCTTCCAGATCGTATCCTGCCGCCACCATGTCTGTTACATCGTGTGCCAGCGGAACGACCCGCTCGGTATTGTCCAACACAACCGACCACCAGACCGCCGCAAGCGGCCCGGCAGTTTCCCCGCCGTCGAACGCCAGCAGGACGCGCCGCGCCTGTGCGAACAGATCCACCCACCGTGACACCCGCGCCTGAGTCGTGCCGCCGGTTGCTATGGCCTTCAGGCCACGCGATAGCAGGCCGGGCGCGTGTGCGGTAATTGCCAGCGCGTCGAACTCGCCTTCTACCAGGACGATGGTTGTGTTGCCATCGACGCCGCTATGCCGTCCTCCCACATAGATCCCATTGGCGGATCCCTTGACCTGGGGATACTTCATCCCGTTGTATGACATCTGATGATAGCTGGCATCCAGGCCACGAAACCTAATCCGCCAGATGTTGCCGTCCAGGTTCCAGGGGATGACAATCCCCCTGGGCAACCAGACATCCACCCCGGCCCACTGATCATGACGTTCTGCCGGGTTCCAACCGAGTTCGGCGGCCTTGATCGTGCCTTCGGTCAATCTGCGTTCGTTATATAGATATGCCAGCGCGTGTTCATCATCCCACAGCCGCAACATTGACTCTGTGATGAACCGCTGTGCCGCGTCCTGCCACTCTGGACGATAGGCGGCGTAATCTGCTCTCAGTTGCGATGGCTTCGGACGGCGCGGCTCTGACCGGCGCGGCGCGGCTGGACGGCGCCGCGCCGGCTTGCCATCTAACTGGAGACCGAGTTGTTCACACGCGGCCTTGAAATCGACGTTATCTACCGTCTTCACCAGCTCGATTACGTCGCCGTTGATTCCGCATTGCCGACACCAGAATCTCTGATCCTGCTCGAAGACGATGAACCGGTCTTCGCCCCCGCATAACGGACACGGCCCCGCATGTTCTACGCCCCGACGTTTTGCTTTTAATGTCGTGTAGCTGGATGCCACATCGACGATGTTTATTCCTGATTTATCTATCATGTTTGACCCTCTAGACTTAGTGACCGTTCAGTATAAAAACGGTCTTTCTGAAATTTTCGAGTAAAACAGGGTTAACCTGCATTAACCTGCATTAACCCTGATCTGAAAAGAACTAAAGTGAACTGGAATGACCTTCAAAGAGCTAAGTTTTTCACCTTTACTCTTTGATAAGTGAGTTAACCCTGGGTTAACCCGCATTAACCTGGGTGAAGGCAGGTTAACCCAGGTGAAGGCACTTTTACTCCACATCTGCACGGAACCTCACACCAGACCAGTACCGGTAGTTCTTGCGATTGATCTTTTCCAGGCCAAGCCGTAGCCAGTCTTTGGTCACTTGATTGATGTTTTTGGCTCTGAATCCGTTCCGGTCACACCAGGAGCGGTACACGTCGTAGAGTTCCTGAGAACTCACATCCGCGTTCGGCTCACGGATCATCATGTCTTCGATGAATGAAAGCTCGGTGTCGTTTTCCTTGCGGTAGTCTTCCTTCCACCGGCTGGCACTGACCGACTCTGTAAACTTGCCAGTCTCGACCAGCCGCCGATACCCGACCATCGCCCAATTAAAGACGCCTGGCCGCTCCCGACGTAGAATCTCACCGAGACCGGCTATCCGTTCGTTCTTCGGTATTGAGCGTGGAAACAATACCGGGCGGAGGCGGTTGAGCATTGCACCGGAGCGATCCATATTGCGCGGTGAGTTGTTCATAGCCCACCACAATTTCGCCTCCGGAACAAAACTGATGCCCGGCTTGTTTTTGACATCGGCGAAGATCTCATCTGATCCACCGACCAATGCCTTATAAAGACCGTCAGGTAACACCGCGTTGCTTTCGGCTTCGGTGAACGTCACAGCGCGTTTACCTACGATGTGGCCGAGCATGAACTTGCTCTGGCCGAGTGTGTTCAGGTCGATGGTGGCGTGGAAGCCACCGAGCAGGTCTCGCAGGAATGAGACCAGCGTACTTTTTCCGCTATCCGGTTCACCGACCAGCCAGAACGACGCCTTCTTATCGGTGTAGGCCGTCATGCTGTAGCCGATGGCCTCCTGCACGAAAGCGATCATGTCGTCATCTGGTGCGGTGGTGCCGGGTATCACCAGGCTGGTCTGTAGGTATCGCAGGAAGTTATCACACCGGGCGCGTGGATCGAACTCGAAATCCAACTGTTCCATGATGTAGAGTTCCGGCCTACTTTCCTCCATCTGTAAGGCGTCCACGTTGTACAGGCCGTTTTTCAGCGGTATGTAACGCGCCCGCTCACGAGCGGAGCGGATGATGTCACGATCCGGGATGTACATATCATCCGAAAGCATAGAGGCAATGGCCTTGATCCGCGCCTGGGAGACCTTCACACCACGCGATCGGAACCGCCGCAACTGTTTTCTGACATGCCGATGGATCTCTGCGTCGTGGCGTTCTTGCCAGTAGCCGTCTTGGTATATGTGCCAGTCGCCGTAGATATGAGCGATCTCATCATCCCATTCTTCAGCGATGGCTAGGGCGATCTCATCATCATCAGGCGTCCAGCTTGGATCCTCATCATCACCACCGCCGCCGTTGCCGGATCCGTTGCTGGATGGCTGGACGCCGACCGCCTCCACCAGTTCGGGATAGCTGGCAGTGATAGTTCCGTTATATACGGAGGCCACTGCCTCCGGGCCGCCGCTACGGTGTGTTTCGTAGATGGCCTCCAGGGCCGGAAAATACTTCCCGGCCTGGGCCTTGTCTGGTTGTGCCTCTAGTGTTTCCTCTCGGAGTGCGCGGCGAATGTACATATGGACATAGGCCGGAACTCCGCCGATGGTTGTGATGTTCACGATATGTCTACTTTCTGATTCACACGTTCGTTACGGAATGCCGCCTGCCTGCATTTGTCGCTACAGTATTTCCGGTCGGGTTTCCGACTGCGGAACGATGTTCCGCAGTGTTCGCAATGACGCACTCTCACCGGATTTCCCCCGCTCATTGGGAACCTACGACCCGCAGGGGATTGGCTAAAGGGCTTTCGTCGCCTTCCGTCTGACGGCTAGCCTTGTGGTTGATGGCAAGATATAAAGCGCGTCCGTAGGCGTCGATGTAGGCGGCTTCACGATCAAAGCCCTGCACGCCGCTCTGGATCGGTAGCTGAGATGTGGCAAAAATATGCGTCACCATCATCTTTGTGACGATCAATAGCAGGAAGATCGACATGACCGCCCCGACCAGCAGGAACGGCAGTTCGCTCTCACCGGCATGAAGTTCAATTGTGTGGTACACGGTCAGCAGGTGGAGGCCGATGAAAAGCGTCCATTCGACCATGCCATAACCACGCCCGGCACGCCGTGCAGATCGCAACGTCTCAGCCGCCGCCCGGCCTTCTCTCTCCTCCTCTACCGTCAGGCTCTCCGCTCGAAGATACTTCTCGGCCTTTGCCCGAAGCCGGGCGTTGATGATGACCGCCTGTGACTCCTTGCGCTCGTGTTTACCGATAAGCGCGGTGACGTAATATCCGACTAAAATCATCGCTGTGGGTATCCATGCCACCCACCAGGGCACATCTAACATGGTGCCCACCACCGGAGTTAGGCGCAGTACCTCACCGGCGAACAACACCAGCACTGCCGCAATCGCCGCTTGGTACAGTAGCCAGTTTACGAACTTGCTAGACTGCCGAATGCCATCGTTCTGGATCCGCCGTAGATCCGCCGCTAGTTGTTCGTTTTCAGCGTTGGCGATCCGACGTTGTTCTTCCGCCGATACTTCCGCGTTGGCCTGCTCACGGATCTTATCCATTTGCCCCGCAGTGAATGTAATGCCGAAACCCGATGCGGCTTCCATCAGTTGATCCGGCGTATTCGCGTTGTCGATCTGCCGCTTGAGGGCGTCGTATTCAGTGCGTGTAAGTTTTGCCATTAGATCCGGCCCCTAACATTGTTTTCACGTTCGAGTGGTACAATAGTCATCATTGATGATGTTCCTTTCTTCGTTGATTGGTAAGCCGGGTGCAGGTGGTAGCACCCGGCTTTACTTTTAGTTGATCTGATCTCTACTGATTGCGAGCGATAGAGTGAACCCGGCCAGCGCGGCCAGGAAGATGGCAACAGCGATGACGCGCTGTTCCGGTGTGGATGCGACCTCGATGACCGCATAGATCAAAAACGAGACACCAGTCGCCATGAAAATCATGAGGTAGCTCATCATTGTTTACCTTCCAGCCACTGCCGGTAGATGTCAGACCGAAATGGCAGATTACGCGGATAGGACATCTGGCGCGACTGGATGAACTCTGCTATCGCGTCAGCATCGGCTTCGGTCATATTGTTATTGGTTGTTAGGCCGACACGCTCCATGATCGCGTCTGCATGCATTAGATGCATTTCGGTCTCTGCCAGACGATCACGCAAATACTTGATCGTCTTTTCCTGCTGGTCGATCACTTCCTGGATCTGATCGAGCGACATTTTGATCGTGGCGCGGTTATCATCAGACATGACTGTTACCGCCTTCTATTCCAAGTGTGTTATCATCTGTGGTGAAGCCAGCGATGGCTTCGGTTTTGGCCGTCTCGGCGCGGGTTTCAGTTTGGCGACTATGCCCCGCGTCGGTCGGTCTTTTGTTTTGCATCGCGTTTCCTTTCTGTAATTCTGTTCTGTCCAGTATAGAACAACCGTGCGTAAAAAACTCGAACACAGCATGAAAACCTCGTACAATCATCGTTACAATCCGGTTAGCTGAAGTCATCCACGACCGCCTTTGCTACTTGGTAAGTGGCGATGGCATCGGAAATCGCATCGTGAGCATTACCAGCGATTGTGATCTCGTAATGTGACAACGCGCTTTCTAGCGTCTGCCATTTGTAGTTCTCGTAATGTGACAACGCGCTTTCTAGCCTCTGCCATTTGTAGTTACGGTGGTAGTCTGACCACTCTCTAGCTACATGGTCAGAGTAGACCTGCATTACATCCAGGGTGTTCATGTTGCTGAGGATCTTTCCGAAGTCGCCTAGATTGATCTGGCGATGGCTGTGTAGCAAGCAGTTGATGTCATAGTCGATATTCCAGCCGATAATCACTTTACCGCGTACAGCGTCTATGATCTCCTGGCTGACCTCAGCGAAGCTCAGAGCATCAGCGACCATAGCATCAGTGATGCCGTGAACCCGCGTTGCTCCGGGTTCTATCGAGCCGGTTGGTTTAACCAGCGTATCGACCAGCGAACCATGCTCCGGGCAGTAGATGCCAACCTGGATGACCTCACCGTAAAGCGTGGCGGTCTCGGTATCCAGGACGACGAGATTACCGTTTTGTAGCACAAGCTCAAGCTCACGAACGTCTATAGGTTTCTCTCCAATCTGCTTGTTATCAACGCTAACGATCTTCCACCGGTCATCTGCGACACCCAGGTGAACAGGGATTTTCATATTGATGCTGACTGATGACCATTTCGAACGTTCCAGTTCCTCAGACCAACCGGCCTGCTTAAACAGGTGATAGTTATCCTTGCCAGGATCATCGTGTTTGAAGATATAGACAGTCCTGCCTGATTGCGTCATGCACTTCCACATATCCGATCCGGTGCTCCAAGTGTTTCCATAGGTTGCCATCTCAATCACATCGGAGATCGTGCTGTGATCCGGTTCGGCGTCCTCGTCGATCAGGTGATCGACTAACTGCTGTAGCATTGTTTCGATGCGTTGCAGTTGTTTGCTAATTGCGTTCAAGTTCATGCGCTTTCCTCCATGTCGTCTGCTTCGTCGATGGTCTCCGTCAGGATGATGGCTTCGATCAATGTATTGAGGTCGTGGTAGTTCCACGAGAACGAAACGTTATCCCAGATGTTGAGTTCGGGTGATGTGGTCAGGTCGATGACCTCGGTTCGGTTAACGACCTTTTCGCCGAACGTGGTGAGAAAGCCGAGCGAAACGATAAGATAGCGTTCCGGTATAGCGGACAGTCTCAAAAACAGATCCTCATCCATGTTCAAAACGATTCTGGACGGCAGGCTGATGTCGTTGTAGCAAGCGGCGCAAGTCTTCACGGCATGATCTGGATCGTAGCCGCTGGCCGGGTTCGTCTTGCAGATCTGGCAGGTCTTCATTGTTTGATGTCCTTTTCATCATCGACTCTTTGACTATCGTCATTGATAGTCAGTTTAGCATTTTCGAGCAAAAAAAACTCTACAGATGTACGGATGATCGCACCGAGCGAAACACCGTGTTCACTTGCGACCTGCTCGACCTGTTGTCGAACAGCCTGTGACACCGCTACTCCGGGTAGCATGGCATCGTATTTCGGTGCAGACTTGATTAGATTATTCAATTGGCAATCCTTTTGCTAAAACTTCTATCAATAAAAGAATACATCTTAGCAAGATTGTTGTCAAGAACTTGATAGAATATCTATCAAGGGAGACATACTATGTGGATAAAGCAAAGACGCAAACAAATTGGCGTCACACAAGAGGAGCTATCCGCTAGACTGCAAATCAGGGGGTTTGATATATCTCGCGCCACTGTCTCACATTGGGAACAGGAGCAATATCAGCCACCGATGCAAAGACCTGATTTTGTAAAAGCACTAGCAGAAGCCTTAGAAACTGAAGTCCTAGACGTGCTTGTGATGGCAGGATATGAAATACCATCTAGCGTGAGAAGGCCAGCCGCACGAGCGGCAGATCTGGTGGAACGTATGCCACCAGAACGGCAGAAGACCGCGCTCACATTACTTGAATCTTTGCTGAAGGAAAAGACATGACCGAATCGGAAATCAGGCGGCGGATAGAGAAACGCTACCAGCGTAGCCAGGACAGCATCGAGCAGGCCCGGTCATTCGTTGAGCCGGATCGGCACAGAAAACCGCGTGAGCGTCCACCAGAGCCACGCAAAATAGGCGCGGATCGTGAACTGGATTTCGTTATGTCGGGCTTCCTGCTGGTGATCGTGGTGGCGACGATTGCTACCGGTGCGCTGGCTCTGCTGGTGGATGGCACGATAGAGCCGGGCCGGGTGATCATGGGGTCGGTCGTGGCGGTGCCTACGGCCATTGTGTTGATGTACGTCAGTTATATTCTGACGTACATCATATTCCGTGCGTTCTGGATGTTTCAGGCTATCGGGTGGCTTCTGGGGTTTCTGTGGTGGCTGTTCGTCCTTCTGGGAACCATCTTATGATAGATGTGTTTGCGTAGCTGATGGTGTGCAATCACGACAAAAAGCCAGTAGATAATGCCGAATAGGTTTTCTAAGCCTAGCCCAGACAGGATACCCGCACCTTGAGCTAGAACATTCAACCCGATGATAGGTACACTGAAAAACAGTGCAAGATAAAGAAGAAGAACTAGACTCGGCGTGCGCTTCATCCAGAGGCTACGGCTGGGCGTCGTCACGGCAACGGTCGTTGCCCCCACGATGTCCTCTAGCGGGTGTAGACCGTCTGGTTCGTCTCGCTTCCATCCCGCGTCCGGGTTGATCTTCCGGCCTTTGTCGTCCATTACGTAATCGTAAAACAGGTAGGCGACGATCAAAGACACTAACGCGATAGCAAGCGGTTGGGCGTCGGTTGCCTCTGCGATGTCTGTTAAAGCCATCGCAATCCCCGGCACAATGACCAGCAAGCGGATAATACGTTCGTTCATGGTGGTGTCCCTTTCGTTCAGTGGTGATTTAATTATATCACTCCGGGCGCGTGGTGTTCCTAAAGGCGCGAACAACCAACCGGGCGGTGATATATGACAACGTGCCGCCAGCCGCCAGGCCAGCCAGTAAAGCGAAAATTGCGATTACATCTACCATTAGATCAATCTCCACACCAGACGAACTGGAAACGTTACCAGCCGGAACGCGAACCTAAGCACCTGCAACACAAACGAAACGACAATCACCAATTGCGCCAGGAAGAAGATCAACCCGCACGATAGACCCATGAGCGCGGCAAAGGCGGCAGGATCGGTCATGAGAGCTTACGTACCCGTTGCTGTGGTCTCTGTGCTGGTGTTGGTTTCGCTAACGGTGGCCGGGTTGGTGTTTCATCCTGCTGACCACCGAACGAAACCCGAACACCCGCCTTATGTAGATAAAATCCAAACGCGATTGTGACCGGCGTCCAGGCCACGAAGCAGACGCCCATGAGCGCGGTCTGCCCACCGAATAACCCCATCAGGCCGATGCCCAAAACCACCGCCCATGCACTTGATACCATCCCTAGCTTGCCCATTGTTTCCCTCTCTTATTCATATTTACAGGTCAATTCACGACTAAATCACTCTAAGACACTGTGTTCTTGATGTGATTCCGTGATTATGTCGGTCAATTCCAGCCGGAAGCCCCGACCGTATGGAACCAGCTCGTAGCAGTCGCCATCGTATTCAATCATCTGTGCCTGCTTAATCTGGTCTGCGATCTTCTTTGATTGGCGCAATGTCAAACTGTAGTCTCTGTCTTTCACAGATTCAAAAACTTCACGATAGTTGAGCGTACCACCAAGTTCATTCACCACAATCTCGATGAATTCGTCCGGGCCGAACGCCTTCTGTACGGCGGCGGCCTGGATGACATCTAGCTGACGGTCATCCGACGCCATGCCCAGATCCACCCCGAATACACGCGGCTCTGGATACTCTCTGGCCTGCCGGATGGCTTCGTCGATCTCTCCGCCGTCATGGTCGGATATAAACGCTGCCTGGATCTGGTAGCTATCCTGACCATCCAGGCAGATAAACCGCCCGGCGACCTTCGGTAAGTCCGCCGCTTCCTTACTCATCACAGCGGAGAGCGATCCACCTAGCGACCCCTGACGGCCTACGAGTTTGTAGGTGATATTGTCTCGTATGTCGGGCGGTAGATGCTCTTTACGCGGCGTCTGTACCCCAATAAACAGATGGATGCCAGCCGCACGGGCTTTCATTGCGATTTGTGCGGCATAGCTGTGGACGATCTTAGAGTGTTCCTTATAGGCGGCAGAAGCTAACGCGCCGAACTCATCGAACACAATGACGATATGTGGCATCTGGAACTCGGTATTGTACTGGTTGAACTGCGTGATGTTACGCACACCTGCTTTCTTGAGTTCGTTCATCCGCCATGCTCTCAATTCTTCGAGCTTCTGCATAACGATAGCCGCGTCTTCTACGCTTTCGACTACCGGTGCGGCGGCGTGGGGGATCGTGGCGAACTTATGCAAATCGACCCCCTCTTTGAGATCCACAAAAATAAACTGGATCTCATCGGGCGAATGCTTGGTGATGAGCGTGCAGACTACACTCATCAGCATATTGGTTTTGCCGGAGCCGCTTTGACCGGTCACGATAAGGTGTGGATGTTCGGTGAGATAAACATAGTTCGCCCACAGCCCAGGCCGGATCCCGGCAGGTATCGGGAGCTTGTGACGCATGTCATCCGGGTAGCGTTTGACGAAATCGCGGTAGAGTACCCGCTTCGGCAGGCCATCGCGTAGGCCATTCCTCTGCACCAGGATCCAGACGCCTTCATGCCAGCGTCCCGATTCGACCTGTGGACACGTTACCGGCATCTCAATGGAGGCGGAGACTTGTTCCAGCACCGACGAGTCTTTCATTACCTTCGGTAGGCTAACGCCCCTGGGGATATGTTGCACCCATCCACCAAACAGACTCCGCGTGCCTGTCTTAATCTTGATCTGCAATGTATCCGGTGTGACCACCACACGCTCGAAATCAATGGATACAACCCGTTCCTTACCCTTGTAACTGGTACGAAAGCAGAAATCGAGACCATTCATCGTGCGTATGATGGCCTCTGCTACTGTGTTGGCTTCCTTTGCTAGCAACTCCCGGTTCTCCCGGTTGATCTCCTCATCCTTCAAACCGGCTTCGTGTTCATCCAGCCTTGCTTTGAGTTTACGCTCTAGCAGGATCCACTTACGGAACGGCTTCAGCCGGGCGATGGCTTCTTTATAGTCATCGCGTATAGCGGCGCGATTCGCTTTGATGATTGCCATGTCGGACTGTGCCTCTTGCAAGCGTTGGCCTTCGACGCCAGTTTCAATCAGGCGTTCGGCGCGGTAGTTCTGTGCGAGTAGATCCTGCCATTCCTCACGCAGTTCTTCATATGTTGCCAGCAGTTCCGGGACGCCAGCATCAGCCAGGAGCTTTTTAAGCTCAGTCAGTTTCTTGCTGTATAGCTTGGCTTTTTTGGCAGGCAGGATGTTTCGTATATCGCCGTTCGCTTGGTGGAGTTCAACCGCCTTTCGGTTTTCTTCGTGTTGCTCCCAGCGTCCTTCAAATTTCGAAAATGGCGCGGGGGCCTCCACCTCTAAACTGTCGTGTTCGTAATCAGTCATGATGGGAAACGATCTCCATAGTCTATTACCTCAATGGTGACGAATTCATACAATTCATTCGAGCGATGGATAGTCGCTCGATGTGGTCGATCTAGCATCTGTTCAAAGTCGCTGATGTTCTCAGGCGTCCAATTATCCGCTGTGTTGACGACCGCAACACACACCGGGCCGGGAATGTATCTATCCGTTATAGATACCCCAAATGACTCCAGGATGTCCGGTGGTAGATGCTGGCTTATTGCATTGTGATTCGCGCTGACATAAACCGGTCGGTCGTCGTGATGGCGAATGAGTATCGCGCTAGCGGTAGATGTCGTGTAGACCACATCCCCAGTACAGCTATTAAGCCAGCTATCAACCGGCAGGCGGCCATCCTCTCCGAGATATGTGATTAATGCTAGCGGTAGTGCGATCATTGCCAGCGACCGCAAAACCGGCACACGTTGTATAGCAACCGCCCACAGCGGCACGAACAACACCACAGCCGGGAGCAATGCCCGATCCAGGTAAACGGGACGCCATGCGAACGAGATCAACGCGGCGGCGGCTGGCACCCCGACCGCCACAGCGGCCCATGCAACGAAATTCCGGCCCGGCATAATCCATCGACCGATCCCGATTCCGTATGCGGAGAGGATAAAAACCACTGGAACCGTGACGAACATCTCATAGCCACCAGTCCCTACGGTCATGGTAGCCAGTGGCGTTGTGATACCGCGTGCAGATAGATCCCACAGCCAGAATCCGTTTGCCACATCTGATGACTGGTGGAGCATAACCGGCAACCATGAGGCACCCGGCACGGCAGACAATGCCAGCACCGGTAACCAGCGGCGGCGATATTGCCACAGCGCACCGGCACCGAGCGCGGCGGCGTATAGAAAACCATGCGCGTGGATGAGCGGTAGCAGGCTCACAGCACCAGCGAACAACACCGACCGCCGCGTTATGCTAGCATAGAGCGCAACCTGTACCAGCAACGTGAGTAACATATAGCCTCTCGCCTCCACGCTATACCGGATGTGAGCCGGTAGCACCGCCATGATGCCAGCCGCGATGAGACCATAGCTGTTTGATCTGGTTAGGCGTTGTGTTACATGATGCGTCGCCCAAACAGACGCCATGCCAGACAATAAGGCAGGCAGGCGCAACGCCTCATCAGAAGATGGTAGAAATCGCAGGATTATATAGTAGAGCGGCGGATGAACATCCGCCAGGACTGCGGGGCCGAAATCACTGAGCGGCATAGATGCCATGCCAGCGGAGAACGCCTCATCATACCATGCCGGATCATCCAGGCCAGCAACCCGGAGTGCGCCGGCCAGGGCCAGGATCGCATACAGCGGAGCCGGGCCGAAGGCGGGCAGGCGTAGCCGGGAGCGTTGTAGGCCAAAGGCGAACAGCAGGCCGACAATACCGAGCGCGAATACAGCAGAGTCTATGTCATGCGCCATGTTGATTATCTGATCGTAATCTGTAAATATATCCACCGCGTGGCGTTCCTATTGTTTCCAGACAACCGCGCTCTCGCAATCGAGACCACACACGGCTAACCGTGCGTGTTGAGCATCCCGCTTCTTTTGCGACTGATGTTAGCGTTACGTTCATCCCCTCAGAGATTAAATAATCCATCGCCGCAACCACTGCGAACTCGGTAGTGTCCTTAACCATCACGTAAATTTGCGACATTCGATTTCATAACCTCAATGTATCTTAATCTACTAACCATTTTACACGACAATTTGTCGTCTAACAGTCAAGATGGCGTTTAATAGACAAGGTGTCTAGTAAAACACGCTATGTGCGGGTGTACGATGTAATCATGATGATATGGTTGGCTATTCTAATGATGATGATTGAACCTGGATTGTATGACGACCGCTATCTACCGCTGGACTACACGGGCCTCTGGACAAACGTCCTGAGCAGTGAGGCGTACAATGGCGCGTATTCGTCGTCTACCACTGGCACACTGGAATTCAGTTTCTCCGGTTCCGGCGTTGCAGTTTATGGAGTCCAATCTGCCAGCGGCGGTAATGGTGAGATCTGTATCAATCTGGATTGCTACGCTATATCGTTTTATACGCCGGGTGTCGATGTGCATCAGGTCGAGATCATCTCAATCACCGGATTAGATGGTGGCCTGTCTCACGATGTCACCATTACCGCTGATGGAGGTGGAGATGTAATGGTCGATGCTATCTACATTGCGCCAGCCGGTCCACCACCAACACCGACGCCAGAACCGGAGGCCACGCCGGAGCCGCTCCCGGCCTGGGAAACGCGGTACGACCTCGGAAGCGGCCAGGGCATCACCGAGTATCGCATTACATCGGGCGACATCGGCATTATGCTATTTGTCGCTGTCTCCGCCATGCTCTCATTCGCTGGTCTGCTATTGCAACTGAACAGGGGGAATTGATGGCTGAATACACGTTCCTGTTGATCCTGCCGGTCGTGGCCGGGCCGTTAGTCTGGCTGATGGCCTATCTCATTATGTCATTCGTGGCAGAGATGTTCAGTCAGATTTTTGAGGTGTTTCGATGATCGCATTGGAGCAGGTGTTTAACGAAATCGGGCCAGTGTTATTTATGGCCTCTGCGATCATCTTTGGTTTGTTGATCTCGGTCACATTGTTGGCCGTTGTCAATCGCTCATTATCATTGTGAGATGGGCGATTTAGTACACTCAAGGGAGTAGTTTAATCATGTTGTCATTTTTCTCTGCACATCGAAAACCGTTGCTACTTAGCTTCATGCTCAGTGCGTTAATGGTTCTCGCATCGGGCGCATTCGCGCAAAGCCTGGACACTGCACAATTCCAAACCAGCATCACCGATGGCATGCAGGTCTTCTTTGATCTTCTGCCAGTCTTTGTTTTGTTGGGGTTCACCATTTTCGCGGTCATTTTCGCGTTCCGCGGTGGGCTGGATTTTGCACGTTCGTTGCTCTCCGAACTGATCTCCGGGTTTACCCGCTCAGGTCGGTAATCGTCCGCAGGCGGCGCGTGTATTCCCCCACGTGCCGCCTTATCCCATCTGTAACGAATGAGGTAAACCCATGCGCCAATTCGCTCTCACAATCTCGATCCTGATTCTTGCGCTGATACCATCCGGGCAGAGCCAGGCGCAGTCTAATTACAACCTGCTGGATGTACTGCCCCCGCACACCTGCAACGAAATTGGCGGCTGTGAGAGTTGGTGTAAACATTTTGATTTCACCATCGACCAACAGGGGTGGGTACACCTGTGGGAGGCACGCGGATCCTACGTAGCTGGATCGGGTTGGTCATCATCGCCAAACAGTGGCGTGGATAGGTTGATGTATTATTTCGACACACCAGTTCCTGAGATTACATACTTTGGGATGCATTACTACACTAATAATGCATCTACATCATCGCTAGCTATGCGTCTGGTGACCTATTCCGCAGATGGAGATCGAAATTACACTGGTGTTGGGCCTTTCGCGCACGTAACCGGCGAGTCGTATCATCATCACGCCCAGGTGTCTACTACTAACCCGGCGACTAACGTTACCGGACTGCGTTTTACGTTTTCGGGCGTGATGGATATGACTTACCTCCACAGCGCGTGGATCTGCGGCACCGGCGAACCCGCGCCACAGGAATACGTCAGGCCCATTAAAACTGTGGATTATGGCCCATACGGAATTATTCCATCACCATATGCAGTAGGCGGTTCGAACAATGTTGTTTATGCGTTTACCGACGATAATAATGATTATGTACACGCCGCAGTGCCGGGTTTAATTACCGATGTACGCCAGGCATTAGCTACCGAGTGTAGGGATATTGGCATACCGTATGATGGTGATACCGGTCTGATAGATTTTTTTGAAAACGGTGGGCCGCCGGGTGATTGCGGCATTGCTGGCAATGATATAACACTCGATTTTATGGAAACTATATCTTTTCAGGTTTTCCGTTTGCGATTAGCAGGCCTACGACTAAACCCCGGCGATTTTTTGGAATATGGCGGGCTAACCATTGATGCACACATCGTTACAGTTACTGATGATGATGGCCTGACCTGGGAGTATTGGGTTAAAGACAATTCGAATTTATATATTGATGTTGGGATGCGAGTTGAGGCTGGATGCGTTGTTGGTGAGACCATGCGTATGGAGGTTGGTAGCGTCGATCCCGATCCATTGAAGGCGTTATTAGATTACATCTCCGGCGCAGAAACACCATTCGTCGAATATGAAAAGGCTGTTCAGGGTATCGCAATTGTTCACATGCCGGATGCTTTGGTCGGGGACGAAATCATACCATCAAATGGCCTTGAGCCTGAGCTTGGATTGTGCAACAAGCCGCTCGATTTAGCCGGGTGTGTGACCGATCTCACACGCGGCAGTCGGAGTGACTGGAAGGTTCAGTATGCCCAGTGGGATCAAGACGGTGAAGGGATCACAATAGGGCCAGGCGGCAAGATGGCCGCATGGCTGAATCTAGATGAGACACGAAATCCACAAGTCCGGGTTTATTGGCGTCCATACCCGCAGAAGGCTTTCTTCGGTGAACCGGATAGCGCGTTCAATGTCGATATACTCCGTGTGAGGCTGAATGATGTGATCGATAGCTATTCGTTTGTATACGACCAGACCTCACAGGTAGTTTTGTTCCAGACATCCATATTAGATGGATCTACAGCGACGCCGGATCCCAACGGTTTCTTTGAGCTTGAAATTAGGAATACTTCTCCGTCGCTTGGAGCGTTTAGCTTTTTAGGCGCGATTAAAATCGAGCAGATCTGCGTAACACACCAACTGGACGAAAACGGCGACGCACTGATCGACCCGCCCGGCGAATGCTACTACCTAAATTCGAGCTTCGACATGGGCGGCCTGGACTGGATCACATCGGCTGGTGTCACGTTCCCGGAGCCGGGCTACGCGCTACTGCCATCCGGCGATACCATCGGTCAGAACGTCCTGCTATATCCAGAGGACGACGGCACAACACCTCACGATTACACGCTGACTGTAACGGCGCGGGTACGCGATACGTCGGAGGACTGGCTGTTCGGTAATCCGACCGGAGAGGCGGAGATGTCGTACACGCTGGCAGGCGGCGCGGCTGTGTCTATGGGTAGTTACACGTTCCAAGAGTTCATTGACGGCAATAACTATCTCGATTATGTAGGAACGGTCAGCATAGCGGCGGAGACCACCGGCGAACTGGCAGTTAGTCCGACGCTCACTAATCCGGGCGATGCCAGCGGCGTAGAGATCCACCGTGTGTGCCTGTCATCAGACACCTGGCCCGGCCCGTATCGTGAAGATGTGCCGCCAAAAGAGCCGATTTTCAAAGCGAACTGCAACGGCGTAACCAAGCCAAGCGGAAACAACGTCCCGCAGTGGATTAATTACCATTGGGAGAGCATGAACCAGTTCTTCCAATGTGATCTCATGGTTTTGCTGAACGATCTCTACATCGAGTTCCAAGAGGCCATGCTGACCATGAAATGGTTTTTCAAGTGGATGATCGTTCTAGCCAACATGACGCTCGATTGGATGTCACAGGACGTGCTATTCTGGCTGAATGGTCATCTAGCAAACATCGCAGGCGGGCAGGCTACGTTTATTGAGGTCAACGGCGGCACAGAAACGTGTAACAACATATTTTGCGCGTTTGAGTCGTTGGTCGGTGGTGTTAGTGGCATATTCGACGGAATAACCGGCGCGATTGTGGTAGGCATAGAAGAAGTGCTATCCCCGCTGGTCGATTTGCTTTCGCAGTTGCTAGGCGGCGCGGCAGGTGTGGTGTTCGATTTCCTAGAGAGTTTGTCCAATGTGTTTTTTGATTTCATCGGGCGAATATTGGATCTGATATTCTCACTGGATGACCTGTTCTCCGGTGTGCTATCCGGTATATCGGAATCAGAGCCGGAGGAAATACCCGGCCTGCCCTATTGCGACACCAACCCGGACGGAAACATCCTATGTCGTGGTATCTGGATGATGGATAACACCGTTCTCTCTGGGCCTGGTGCCGTTATACCGGCGATTATTACCGGTTTCCTGGCTGTACAGTTGGTGCTGTGGGCTATCAAGCAGTTCAAGCAAACGGTGCAAGACAACGCACGGAGTGTGTGATGGTAACCTGGATCGTCGCTCTGTTATTGCTGGTGCCTGGATCATACCAGGATGATGATTGCG
>DAOTTZ010000144.1:0-1860 GCA_034437535.1 Anaerolineae bacterium
TGTTCGGCGGGTCTTTCAACGCATTTTTCTTGACCTTGAAGGCTTTCACTTGTTCGCCTAACGAAACACATTACATTTCTCGCTTACCACGCGAGATCCCAAAGAGCCACAATCATTTGGAGGGCATCATCTTATGTGGAAACGCTTCTTAGTTCTTGTTTTGATCGTGCTGGTCGCATTGCCTGTTTTCGGCCAGGCGGAGGAAGAACCCCCACTAGAACCACTCATCATCACGATTGAAGGCGAAGTCATGTTCGACGACGATGACATCATCGTCGATGAAGTGGTTGTCGCCCCAGCCGGTGCTTTCATCCCGGCGACACTGAGCGAAGGTGATCTCGTCCTGGTCACTGGTTACTTACTCAATGACGATACGATCCAGGCGATTGAATTGGAACTCCTAGAAGAGGCCGAGGAGAATCCAGCCGAGCCAGAGCCGGAAGCGACACCAGAGCCAACGGCTGAACCGACTGAAGAACCCGTAGAACCCGATCCCGAAGAGACGCCTGAACCCACCCCTGAACCCACAACGGAGCCATCTGCATGTGTGCCGGAAACACATCCGGTTGCGAACCGTATTGCAGAGGCATTCGATGTCACGGTCGAAGAAGTCATCGAACTGCACTGTGAAGGCTACGGCTTCGGCAACATTGCACGGGCTTATATCATCGTAGAAGAAAATGGTGGTGCAGTCGCAAGTCTGCTGGAAGAAGCACGAACCGGCGGTTGGGGAGCGGTCATCCGTGAGAGCGGTATGCATCCTAGTGAGTTAGCCCCAGGTCGTCTGCGTGCCAATCCAGAACCAACTGAAGAACCTTCAGAACCGAGCCAGGAAGAACGAAATAACGGTAATCGTGGCAACGGTAACGGCAACGGCAACGGTAACGGCAATGGCGGCGGCAACGGCAACGGCGGCGGCAACGGCAACGGCGGCGGCAATGGTCGTGGCGGTCCGTAAATAGTCGTCTGACAAGAGAATGTGATAAGCTAAAGGTGCATCACAACTGATGCACCTTTTTGTGTTGCTAGACTAAAGGCACGATTAGCCTGATGAACGCTGATTGGCAAAAAATCCCTTACTTCGCACAACTGAAACCGCATGCGCTGGCGGAAATTCAACAGCAAGCGCACCAACGGTCGTTCCAGGCCGGCGCGACAATCTTCGCGGAAGGAACCGCCTGTGCGGGGTTTTACATCCTGACGGATGGCCTGGTTCGTGTTTATCGCATCAACCCGGAAGGCCGCCTGCACACCCTCAGCTTGTTGAAGCCGATGGCGACCTTTAATGAAGTAGCGGCGGTGGATGGCGGGCCGAATCCGTTTAATGCTGTCGCCGTCACCGACTCAACCGTGATGGTCTTGAGTCATCATTGTTTGATCGGCTTGATCGCCAGTGAACGGCATCTGTTGGAAAATTATGTGCAACAATTGGCCCATCTTAACCGCGAATACATCGAACGACTGGAAGACATGACCTTCCGGTCGATCCCGTCACGACTGGCGAAGCTCTTCCTGCACGAGACGACCTATGCCGACCAGATCGCAGAGACGCCCACTCAACTCACCCAGGAGGAGATCGCGTCCATCCTGGGGACGACCCGTGAAGTCGTCGGGCGGGCCTTGCGCGGGTTGCTCAACGCCGGGTTGCTCCGTAAGGAGGGCCGCCAGGTCTTCATCGTAGACCGCGCTGGCCTGGAAGTGCTGGCCCGCACCAATACCATGCCAGATCTACGCACACCTTCCGAATAATAGATTGTATCGGAAACAAAAGGATGTAGAATCAGAGAGTGTAAGTGAAGCCAAAATCGGTTGAAGCCATGATAACGTATGAGAAATTAGCGAAAAACCCGAAGCTATTCC
>DAOTTZ010000145.1:0-13597 GCA_034437535.1 Anaerolineae bacterium
GACAATCACCGATACGTTGCCGCCGGAGGTGACGTTTGACTCATCGCCGGATTGTAGCGCATCGGGATCAACGGTGACGTGTAACATCGGTGCTTTGGCGAACGGCGCGACAGGAAGTGCGACGGTGACAGTCACAGCGGCCAACCCAGGGACGGCGGTCAACAGCGCGACGGTAGCTGGTGGTCAACCTGATCCGACCGGGGGGAACAACAGCGCAAGTGCCAGTGTTGATATTGTCGCGCCTGTGTCAGTAGACATGGAGTTCAGTACATTTGCGCCTAGCAATCTTTCTCCACTAGAAGGCGATACCATCGAGATTGTCCTAACCGTGCGAAACAATGGAACGGGTACTGCTACCGGAGTCGTTGTTGCCGCCGCTACAGGCACTTCGGTTTCCAGTGTTTATGACTCGGCAACTCCATCTACCACACAGGGGACTTACGATACCATTACAGATGTATGGACAGTCGGCACACTCGCGCCATCTGCCACTGCGACATTGACATTTTCAAATATGGATATTCTGCCAGGGTCGGGTGGGGCGACGGTTACACGGTCTCGCACGGTGACCGCCAATGAAGCTGACCCCGATATGAGCAACAATACCAATAGTTATACGATTACAATTCAATCCAACGGTGCAGATTTAGAGATTACCAACTTCACACCCACAAGTGCCTCGGTGAGTGTGAGCGAGCCGGTCAGCCTGTCATTTGATGTCGTAAACAACAGTACGAATGACGCGACTAATGCTATCGTCTTATTCCCTGAGCCAGCGAATTTGCTTCCAGTGCTTAACAATTGTTCTTCGTTGTCCCTGGCTGGTGGCACATACACCTGTGCATTGGGCACACTCACCGCAGGAAGCACGACAACGGTCAATTTCACATTTGATGCTACAAACGCTGGTAGTGAGACGACCACCTTCACCGCAGATAGTGATTTGGGCGATCTCATCCCAGGCAATAACAGCGGTTCACTGACCACGACGATTGATAATGGTGCGGATATTGGTATTTCAATCGCCGCAAACACACTCACGCCATTAGAAAATTCAACGGTGGACTATACCGTTACGATCATCAACAACGGGCCGATAACGGCTAACAACGTGACGGCTAATATCAACTATCCGGCTGGATTGACAGAGACAGGTATTAGCTCAGGTGGGGGCAATTTTGCCGGGGGTGCGAGTAGTGCAGTCTGGACATTCCCCACACTGACGAATGGCGAAACGTATCAGGTGACGATTACGTTCAGCATCGGGGCTAGCGCAGGTGGAAACGATTACACCATGACGGCTTCGGCAATAGCGGATGAAGTTGACCCGATATTGAGCAACAACAATGCATCTGAAACCGTGACTGTGCAAGATGCTACCGATCTATCTATCACGAAGAATGCATCAGTTTCATCAGCTAATGTAGGCGAGACGTTTACCTATACGCTGGATGTGACCAACAACGGCCCATCGGATGCCAGCGGGGTGACGATCACGGATACGTTGCCGCCGGAGGTGACGTTTGACTCGTCGCCGGATTGTAGCGCATCGGGATCAACAGTGACGTGTAACATCGGTGCTTTGGCGAACGGCGCGACAGGAAGCGCGACGGTGACAGTGACAGCGGCCAACGCCGGGACGGCGGTCAACAACGCGACGGTGGCTGGTGGTCAAGCCGATCCTACCGGCGGGAACAACAGCGCAAGCGCAACGGTGACGATCAACCCGTCAGCGAATGCTGACTTGCAATTGAGTAAGGTCGCGTCTGTAACAACGGCGGTGGTCGGCGAGCAGTTTACATATACTGTTACGGTTGATAATGTAGGCCCAGATGCCGCTAATAATATCACTATCGTGGACACCTTGCCAGCAGAGGTGACTTACATCTCCGGGCCGGGTGCATGTAGTGAAGCAGGTGGAATTGTGACGTGTATTATTCCACTGCTAGGTGGAGCAAGTGGTAGTGCATCAGTCACTTACACGGTAGAGGCAGTTGGAGCCGGTATTGCCGTGAACTCTGCTACAGTCAGCGCAGATGAAGCTGACCCTGATACGAGCAATAACAATGCATCTGAAACCGTGACTGTGCAAGATGCTACCGATCTATCTATCACGAAGAATGCATCAGTTTCATCAGTTAATGTAGGCCAGACGTTTACCTATGCGCTGGATGTGACCAACAACGGCCCATCGAATGCCAGCGGGGTGACGATCACGGATACGTTGCCGCCGGAGGTGACATTTGACTCGTCGCCGGATTGTAGCGCATCGGGATCAACGGTGACGTGTAACATCGGTGCTTTGGGGAACGGCGCGACAGGAAGCGCGACGGTGACAGTGACAGCGGCGAACCCAGGGACGGCGGTCAACAGCGCGACGGTGGCTGGTGGTCAAGCCGACCCCACCGGCGGGAACAACAGCGCGAGTGCGACAGTGACGATTAATCCGGTACAGGCTGATTTGGAATTTACTACTTTCTCGGCTGATAACGCGAATCCGGCTGTCGGAGACATAGTGACTTTTACAATTGAAATTGCAAACAATGGCCCGGATGATGCGACAGGTATTCGCCTGGGAGATAGCAATGGTTCCGGTGCTTTAGGCACTGTCATTAGCATCACAGAATCGACTGGGACGGCGACAGCGAATCAATGGGATATTCCGCTTTTGACCAGCGGAAGCACTGCGACCTTGACGATTGAAGTACAGGTCGTCCCGTCAGCCGCCGGTACGACAGTAAGCCGCTGGCGTGAAATTGTTGCCAGTGACCAAACCGACCCGGACTCGACACCGAATAACGGCAATCCGGGCGAAGATGATTACAACAGCTACACAGTTACTGTCCAACCGCTGGAAAGTGACCTGGCCGTTACAAAACAGGTCAACGACCCGACCCCGAATGAAGGTGATCCGATCACATTCATCGTGCGAGCGAGTAACAATGGCCCGGATGATGGATTCCTGGTGGAAGTAAGCGACTTACTGCCGACGGGGCTGACTTATGTTTCGCACACTGTTGGTCAAGGGACTTATGATCCGATCACCGGCATCTGGGATATTGGGGACTTGCCCAGTTTATCCCCGTCTATCGCCCTGACGATTGAGGCGACAGTTGACAATGGAACCGCCGGCCAGACCATCACCAATACCGCGTCGATCAGTGGTGCCGGTACCGATACGGTTAGTAGCAATGATAGTGCTCCGGTGAGCATCACGGTTAACGAGCCGGTTGATCTGAGTTTAAATTTAGCGTTCGCACCGACCAATCCAACATCTACAGTGGATGATGTGACATTTGACCTCACGGTGACCAACAATGGGCCGATCCAGGCCACCGGAGTAACAGTAACAGGGACGTTGCCAGATGCACTGCTATTTACCTCCGGTACAGGATGCAGTACCACGACAGGGCGCGATGTAACCTGCACACTCGGCACGATTACCAGCGGTGGCGGGAATGCGTCCGCGTCATTTGTAACAGAAACATATGATACAGGGCTTGCTAGCTATACGATGACGGCGGTAGCCAATGAATTGGACTCCGCCCTGGCTGATAATACCGTGACAGCGACGTTCAATATTAATCCACTTGCTTGTGGTGCCTCCGGTGAGCCGAATATTGGCCCGGCGAATGGTGTTTGGTGCCAGTTTAACAGCATCGTGATTGATCTGGGTAGTTCATCGGCACTAAGAACGGTTCCTGGTAATGACCTGATCTACTACGAACGTGAAACTGGCCCTGTGCCATCGGGCAATATCAATATGGACGATGTCATAATCGAGGTCGGTGTGACCAGTAGCGGCCCCTGGCTGGAGGTCTTCAACTGGGGGGATGGTATCCCATCGACCAATAGCAGTATCGCCAGTTACGCGACTGATGGGGATGGCGAACTGATAGACGAGATGATCCCGATGACAACCCCGCCGTTATCTGGAACACCACCACTGGTCACCGGCATTGGCATTGACGTGGATGCCGTTGTGCCACCTGGGATTTACCGGTACATCCGCATCCGTGGAACCACCCATGCTTTTGATGCTATACAACCGCTTGCTGTCGCCCCAGAGCCGACGGCTGACTTAAGTGTGGGTTTGACTCCGGATCCGGTGAATGTTGACCTGGGTGATAGCTTGATTCTTTATCTGACGACGTTCAACAATGGCCCGGATGCTACCAGTGGCATCACGACTACTGTGGCCCTGCCATCGTTGTTGTCGGTCGTCTCATTGCCGCCGAATTGTACGAATACCAGCGGTACAATTACCTGTGATGTCGGTACGCAGGCCAGTGGCACAGGTGTAACCTATGAAATCGTTGTCGATGCGGCGAACTTGGGATCGGGCACAATCACGGCCAGCACATCTGGCGTCCAGTTCGATTCGAACATAGGGAACAACTCAACCAGTGTGCCAGTGACGATCAACAATGTGCAGGCTGATTTACAGTTGACCAAATCCGGGCCGGGTGCGGTGGTTGTGTCAAATAACTTTGATTACACCTTCAGCGTGACCAACACCGGCACAGCAGACGCAACCACCGTCACCATCACAGACACATTGCCGTCCGAAGTGACTTTTGTATCGTCTACAGAGTGTGTGGCTTCTGGTCAGGCTATTACCTGTAACCTGGGTACGGTTACCAGCGGTGGGGGCACTGCGAACGCCGCAGTCACAGTACAGGCGGTCACACCTGGCACAATCACCAATACAGCGACGGTGAGTAGCGCGGGGACGGACGCTAACCCTGCCGATAACACGGACTCCGCCACTGTGACAATCAACCCGCGTGATCTGAGATTGGTTGCTCTGTGTACGCCAGAGCCAAGTAGCTACTTGCGCTGGCGCGTTGATAACTTCAACCCGTACCCCATTACCTTTGATTGGCAAGAGTTGTTTGGTAGCGCATCGGGTGTAGAAACGGTTCCGGCGGCATCCTTGCCGACGCGCGGTCAAGTTATCTTCACCACACCGCCAATGTCAAACTTGCAGATATTCGTCAGTGGGGTCTTGCAAGATACCAATAACCCCAGCGGGGCTATATGTGATGTGGATTTGGCAGTCAACAAGGTTGTTAATAACCCGACGCCGACCACGGGTGAAACCGTTACTTTCACCATCACGGTATCCAATAATGACACCTATGATGCATCGGGATTAGTAGTCAACGACATATTGCCCGCAGGTCTGCAATATGCGGGCGACTCTCCCACAGCCGGGTTATATGACTCAGTGACCGGAGATTGGTCTGTTGGTACCTTGCTCGTCGGCCAGACCCATACGCTGGAACTGCAAGCGTTAGCGAATAGTGCGGGTAATTATACCAACACCGCGACAATCACCACAGCTAACCAGCCGGATGCAAACACAGGGAATAATAGTGCTTCTGTCGCTGTAACGGTTACTGACCCATGTCCGTGTGTTGATGTTGATGTAACCAAGTCGGTGTTACCGCTAGCACCACCGGAAGATAGCACAGCAGTTTACACAATCAACGTCCAGAATAATGGGCCGGATACGGCGACTGGTGTTGAAGTAACCGATAATCTGCCAACTGGCGTGACGTACTTCACCCATTCTACCAGCCAGGGGCCTTATAGCCCTTCGACCGGCTTATGGAGTGTGGGGACATTGGCAAATGGACAATCTGAGACGCTAACCGTTGTCGTATATGTAGATACGGGAACACAGGGTTCGACATTATCAAACACCGCCGTTTTGACTAATGTAGTAGAGAATGACACCAATAGTGCGAACGATAGTGACTCCGCTTCGATAAACCCGGTTGCGCCCACCGCAGACATCGCTGTCAACGGAACCGTCAACAATCCGACACCGAATCCAGGTGAAACCGTGACGTTCATGATCAATGCGATTAATGGTGGGGCCAGCCGTGTATCGACGCTGACCCTTGACATCATCCTGCCGAGTGCGTCTTATTCCCTCATTAGTGCCTCGACAGTAAACGGCACATTCAGCGGCAGTACGTGGGATGTCGGCTCATTGGATAGTGGCGACACCGCTTTGCTCTCGATTACAGCGATTGTTGACCCAGGCGTGGCAAGTGGAGCGACCATCCTCAATGAGTTCCGGGTCAACACATCACAATATCCTGATCCAAACCCAGCGAATGACGTAAGACAAATCACGTTGACGGTGAATTAACGTAGATCAAATGGTAAAATAGCCTGCGCTGTGCCATTGTAGATCTGGCGCAGGTTTGTGTGGGCATAGCGCATCCAGGCGGCGGGGTCGGCGGTCTCTGCTAGCTTGGGCGGGATCGGGTCATCGGATGCAGTGACCAATCGTACCGGGGTATTGTCTGGTAGATTGGCACGGGTGCGAGCCTGATGTATCGCGGTCTCAAAATCACCTAATTCATCAACCAGCTTATGCTCAAGGGCTTGTCGTCCAGTCCATACGCGGCCACCGCCAACGGCATCGACTTCTGAGCTTGTCATATCACGGGCCAGGGAGACACGCTCTAAAAATCGTTCGTAAGCACGGTCGATTCCCTGCCGGAGCTTCTCTCGTCCGTTGTCGGATAGTGGGGTGGCATCACTGAATAAGCCAGCATTGGCTCCGCGTGTCTCTTCGATGCGATTGATCTGTAACTTCTCGAATAGTCCTTGTGTGGTTGGCTTGCCGGTGATAACGCCGATACTGCCGGTAATAGTACCGGGCTGGGCAATGACATAGTGCGCGGCGGTGGAGACGTAGTAACCGCCGGAAGCCGCGACCCCGTTCATGTAAGCGATCAGCGGGCGGGTTTTCGCCAATTCATCCAGGGCGGATGCCATGACCTCTGACGCCAGGGCCGATCCGCCGGGAGTATCAAGGTATAGAATCACGGCGGCGGCACGAGGATCGCCCAGGAGTTGCCGTGTCACCTGTTTGATGGTCGCATCACCGGCACGCTCCTGCCCGATGATAGGAAGATCAACCGGCGGGGTGATGGGTGGGCGGCCACTTTCTCCGGGGAGGATCAATCCGCTGAGTTTGATAACTGCGATGTACTGGCGTTGTCGTTTCTGCCAGTGTCGCCGCATTTTGTTCTCAACATTTTCCCACCGGCGGATGTGAGCAACATCCAGGGTCTGGATCAGGTCTTCTTCATTGCAGATCGCGTCAATGTAACCGGCATTCAGGGCTTCGACATCGTTATAAGGTGCGTTGTCTATGAATGCCTGCGCTTGCTGGGGTGTTATACCCCGGTCAGTCGCAATCGCGTTTAGGATGATCTGATAGCGTGAGTCGAGCAACCAGGCGCGTTGTTCAGCTTCCTGGGTAGATGGTTCTTGCCGGGTGAAACGATCATAAGCGGTCTTATAGGGTGAAATCGCGATGGCTTCTAGCTCTACGCCGATAGCGGCCAGGGCATCACGTTGATACAGAACACTCTGGTTCAGGCCGGTGGTCAATAAAGTACCGGTTGGGATGGTGTAAATTGCATCGCAGGCGGCGGCGACAAAGTACGTGGCCGTATCATAGAGCGGTGCAAAGGCAATGGCACGTTTACCTCTCTGGCGGAAGCGATGAATGCTGTCACGCAGTGTCTGAAGATCTGCCAGGGATAGACTCAAGGGACTGAATGCGAAGATTACGGTCTGGGGGCGGGGGTCATCTGCGATGGATCTCAGCGCATGGTCTACATCACGCAGGCTCATGGTTGGCTTGCCGAACAATCGCCGCTGGATGAACCCGCGCCGGGGTGCGCTCAGCGCGGGCATATTGCCAGGAAGTTGTAGCAAGATCGCGTCGATCTTTTTATCTCGGCTGGCCCGCCAGTTGCGGAACTGAAACCAGACATAACCCAGTAGACGAAAGATTTGTAATGGGTTTAGAAAACGTATGTTATTGAGAACTTGCTTGTGCATTCCGCGTTCCTTGCTTAAGATAAAAGTGACTGTCTCATTATAGTTTATCCTACGTAGAGTAGATAGATGGTGTAGACACAAGACACAGCTCTATGATGGAAAAAATAGCTAGAGGATCCGCATGGACGAACGGCAGGTTACTGCTATCCGAATAGACCGCTGGTTGCTAGATCCAGTACAGTCTGTGAGTGATGAAAAAGTGGTGCGCGTGCGCCTGGTTGCCATGACATTATTGAGCTTATTTGTGTCGGGCCTTTTTGTCGTTGCTATCTATTTGGGTTTTGATCGTAATTTTGAGTTGTCGATCGCACTTCCCGTTACCTTCGTTGGTTTAGTCATCAGTTATGGGATTGCTCGCGCCGGGTATCCGCATACCGCGATACGACTCATTACCGGCTTGTTGATCGTTGTGATCATAAACTTTACTATCTCCGACCCAGATAATTATAATTTTGAATACCTGATTTATCTTATGATCCCAATTGGGCTGGCGACTCTGTTTTTGTCATTTTTTGAGACACTGATAACCAGTCTATCTGCCTTGACCGCGATCATCATGCTTCCGCTTTTTGCCAATGATCCGAATCTGGAATGGGTCAATCTTCTGGACTCAATCCTGGTGATTGTATTGTTCAGCTTGCTAGCCATCGGTGGCCGTTTCGTCCGGCAACGCATACGCTTAATTGACCGTTATGAGGTTGAACGGTCTGAGATCTTGCTGGATGTCATGTCACAAGCTGTTTTGATCGTACAGGGTGGGATCGTCCGGTATGTCAACCCGGCAGGGGCGCGGCTATTGGGTGGAGAAGCTGTCATCGGGCAACCGCTATCCATGATCTTCCCGGAACATGCCCATACAGAAATGAATGCCCGTCGCATTCGCCAGGGGAAGTACAATGTGCTTGAAACACATGAGAGCATTCAACCGTTGGGTGGGGCGGCGTCTCGGATGGTGCGTGTGGTCACTGCATCGATTTTATACGATGGGGATGTGGCCGATCAGATCATCATTGAAGATACATCTCAGATCGAAGAATTGCGATCAGAATTTGAGGCGATGCAACAATATCACACCGTCATTGCCGATATGATGACCGATTATACCTATGAATTGCATTATGATGGCCAGGCTTATGAGATTCGAAATTTACGTGGGGCTTTTGAGCGGGTTACTGGGTATCAGCCAGATGAAGCTGTGATCCCGGATATTCGGCGGGTCTTCCATCCTGATGATCGACACATTGCCCGGTTACATTATCAGATCGCGTTCCGTGGGGAGCCAGTGGCGACAGAGGCGCGGATCATCCGCAAGAATGGCGATGTCCTCTGGATACGTGAACATGCACGACCGTATCATCAGCATGACGACAAGGTGACGGCCATTCTCTGTGTCGCGCAAGATATTTCACACCAACATCGAGCAGAACAAGCCCTGACGACGCAAGCCATCCAGCAAGCGATTATCGCTGAGGTCGGCCAACGGGCGTTGAATCAGACCATTGATTCCCAGGCCCTGATGTCCGAAGCGTTATCCTTGTTGGCACAAGTTCTAGAGGCAGATTATGCCCGAATCAGTCGATTCAATCCGCAAGAACAGGCGTTAGTGCGGGTGAGCCAGGTTGGATTCTCAAAAAATGATGATGTGCCCGACATCTGTATCATTGAGTCGGAAGAGAAACCGTCGCCGGCTGTTTATGCTTTTCGCAACCAGGCCAACCTTGTGATTGAGTCATTGTCAGATGAAGTACGCTTTTACCAGGATGGGTTTTTGTACAAGCAAGGTATCACAAGTGGACTCTGTGTCGTCATGCAGGGGGAGGGCGATCCGTTAGGGGTGCTGGAAGTCTATAGCATCGCGCATCATAAATTTAGCAACGAAGAGGCGAACTTCGTCAAGGCGATTGCCAACATCTTGACCGCGTACAGCGATCAGCAACAGGCTAAATCTGCGGAGCGTGAACAAGCCCGTATTGTCGCCGCACAGCAAGAAATTGTCGCGGCCCTGAATTCTTCGTTGAGCTTATCCGATATGTTAGAAACGATCCTCAACAATCTGGAGCGGCTTATTCCACATGATGCCGCCTCAATCATGTTGATCGAAGGTGATTATTCGCGTGTGCTACGGCATAGTGGGTTCGACCAGTATGTGCCGGGGGCGGCTGATATGATGCAGGAAGTGCGCTTTAGCATATCCGAAAATCGAATCATCCAGCATATGATGGAACAATCTTATGGGATGATTATCCCGGATGTGACCCGGAATGCGGATTGGGAAGTGGTCAACGGTAATGACTGGATCCGATCTTATCTGGGGGCACCGATTCTATATCAAGGGGAGGTGCTGGGGGTTATCAATGTGGATAGCCAGCACACCAACGCCTTCCAGCCGATCCATCTCAACCGGCTTCAGTCATTGGCGAATCAGGTTAGCATCGCTATTCGTAATGCCCGGCGCACACAAGAACTAGAAGCTCGCGTGCGCCAGCGTACACGCGAGCTAGAGACTGAACGACGCCGGTTGGCCGGTATCCTGGATAGCACGGGAGAGGGGATTTTTTACGCGGAGAGTGGTATCATCCAGTATGCGAATGATGCCTTGATGCGAATGCTTCAGTGTGATGCTTCCTGGCTGATTGGGCACCCGGTCAGTATCATCTTCGGGTCAGAAAGTGAGACACTAGCGACCATCCGCCGACGCTTGGAAGATGAAGACATCTGGCGGGAGGAGGCCGAACTCTACCGGCAGACTGGTGAACGTTTCCATGCCGGGATTACGGTTTCGACGCTCGGCGCAGATCATAGCGACCGTACCGTTACGCTCATCCGTGATATTAGTGTAGAAAAAGCCCTGGAAGCGCAAAAAGCCCGGTTCATCGCCAACGCCAGCCACGAACTCCGCGCACCGATTTCCAGTTTGAACACGCGGGTATATATGTTACGGCGTGACCCGGAGCGCACCGATTATCATCTGGATTTGTTGGAACGGGTGATCGACCGTATGAATCAGTTGATCGAAGATTTGCTGGATACATCTCGTTTTGAAAACGGGGTGATTCAACTGCGGCGGCGGGTGGTCGTGGTGCAATCTTTGCTAAACGATGTGGTCGAACTCCACGAGGAAGACGCCCGCCAGAAGGGTATTCAACTGGAAAGCCAATTGTCACAAGAACCACTCCAGGCTTATCTTGATCCTGAACGGATCAGCCAAGTCATGACGAATTTAATCACCAATGCTTTGAACTATACACCGAAAGGTGGCCGTGTCGCGTTGACCTGTCAGCACGATCAAGAGCATGTCATCATTAATGTCATCGATACTGGGATTGGTGTGAAGCCAGCGGATTTGCCGCATGTCTTCCAGCCATTTTACCGGGGTGAGAATGACGTCAAGGGGACAGGGTTAGGGTTGAGCATCAGCCGTGAGATTGTGATGCTCCACGATGGCCGATTGAAAGTCGAGAGTGAGCCGGGGCAGGGTAGTGTATTTAGTGTGATCCTACCATTGGCATTCTCATAACCTTATGACACCATCACCCCGCCAGAATGACCCGATGGGCACTAATCTGGTTCATCATCTGCTGGTGACAACTGATAAGCTTCAACGGGTGCCTGTTCCTTTGATGGTGGTGTTATTCGGCATGATGGGCGGGGTCGTGTTCGCACTCTGGCCGACTGATACGCATCCAGTCGCGGCTTTAGTCACCGTTATCGTTTGTTGCGTTAATTGGGGTATTTTGTGGGCCTTGCCGCACCAGGGTAGAAGCTGGGGGCCAGAGCGTCCGCCGACCATTGTGCTGGCATTCCTATCCGCCACTTTGACGATGGCTATCGGGGTGATGGTTGGGTCGTTGGGGATTCTGCTGGTGGCACAAGCGATCTTAGTCGGCATCGTCTATTATAGCACTTGGCACGCACCGTTTCGGGTCATGGTATCACACGAGCAGTTAACGGTGGCAAGTTGGCTCACATCGAGACGCTCAGTCCGTCTGTTGCATTTGTCTGACCTGCATCTTGAACGCTTCGGCCCGCGTGAACGAAAGTTGAACCGGTTGATCCGCCAACTGGAACCGGATTTGATTGTCTTTACCGGGGATTACGTCAATGTGTCTTATACTCATGACCCGATGACTGAAACGCACATCCGCCAACTGCTGGCTGATTGGTCTGCGCCATTGGGGGTCTATTGTATACCAGGGACTTATACTGTAGAGCCAATCGACCGTGTGCGGGCCTTCACACAGGGCCTGTCCAATCTCTGTTTGATGCAGAATCAATGGGTTTCGGTCGATACTGCGGCGGGCTGGATTCATATCTGCGGGTTGCACACGACCCATGATAGAAAGCAGGACACCGACCAACTCAAGCAATTGTGGGAAGATCGCCCGATGCGGCCTGGGTTGTATCTCTTGCTCAATCACCCGCCGGATGTCGCGCCGGCGGCAGATGCACTCGGTTTTGATCTTTATCTTTGTGGGCATACGCATGGCGGACAATTGCGGTTGCCGTTCATCGGGCCGATTTTTACCGGGAGCGCGTTGGGCCGCCGGTTTGCGATGGGGCGTTATAATCTGACACAGATGACACTCTACACGTCACGCGGGATCGGCTTAGAGGGCATGGGGGCACCGCGTGCCCGGTTGTTTTGTCCGCCGGAGATCGTGCTATGGACGCTCAATGCCAGTGAAGGAGAAGGTGAAAGCTAATGCGTGGTTGGATCATAGGGTTGCTTATCGGGATCATCAGCTTAGGTGCTTGCCAATCTACCGAGGATCCGTCAACAGAGGTAGTGCCTTCCGCAACCATTGCACAGACTCCGTTAGCCCCCCGTGCGACTATGATTCCGACTGATCCGCCATTGACGATTGTCGCTATCGTGCCCGATGATCCGTTATCTACGGCGCGGCCACCCTGTACGGATGCACCACCGACACGGATGATCGTCCGTGAGCGGGGGCAGGTGATGGATGATGACATTCGTCCGCTCAATGTGCGCTCTGGCCCCAGTACGGACTACCGTATTCTGGGTCGTTTAGAAGTGCTGGATGTCTTTCGGGTCGAGCAGGGGCCAGAATGTGGCAATGGCTATGTCTGGTATCTGGTTGAAAGTGTGGCCGGTGATCTGCGTGGGTGGGTGGCCGAAGGTGATTTTACTCAGTATTATATAGAACCTTATCTACCCGGTTGATTTCGTCTAAAACGATGCTCCCGCCAGAGTTTTTTTGTGGTATACTGGCCGTGTTGTAATTGGTGCGAAACAAGTAATTACATCATATGGGGCAGTGGCGGAATCGGCATACGCGGCTGACTTAAAATCAGCTTCCTTCGGGAATGTGGGTTCGAGTCCCACCTGCCTCACATAGTCCGACCTGAAGTGAACATGCAGCGGTCTTCCCGCTGCGTTTTGCTTTCAGGGCACTGGTGTCGCTATCTTCACGACGATGCTTGCCGCGCCCCTTCTTCACCTGCGCTTTGCCACCCGTTTCATCCGCTGCCAGATCGCGCAGATAGGTGAACGGGGGTTGCAGTTCCAGCCGGATGATCGTCCCTTCCGGGTTGATCACCACCTTACCGACGACGTGCCGCAAAATGGCGCGTTGCCGCTGCTCACTCTGCTGCACATACCGCGTCCCAATCTCCGCAATCACATCCAGTGCAGCATCAAGGTCCGCGATATATTCCCTATTTTCCTGTTGAATCGCTTTTAATGCAAGTTCAACACGCA
>DAOTTZ010000146.1:0-1531 GCA_034437535.1 Anaerolineae bacterium
GGCAACAGGCACGAGTTCGCGGGTGTTCGCGGCAACGTGCCATGAAAACAGGAAACAAACCGATGTCCGACAGATTGGCTCATCACCCCGAATTCATTACAAGTCCGCCCAGCAGGCCGGGCGTTCCGCCGTGTTCTCCTGCAATCCGCAATCCGCAATCCGAAACCCGCAATGGATTCACCCTCGTTGAACTCATGGTCGTCATCGCTCTGATTGTCATCGTCTCCGGCATTGCCCTGCCGTCAATCAGTCGGCTTTTTTCCGCCGGGGCCGACACACAGGCATTCAACCTCCTCGCCGCACAGGTCGCCATGGCCCGCGGCCAAGCGCTGCTTAAACATACGTACGCCGGGGTCCACGTCCAGATGGCCGACACCACCGCCCAGCCGGACCTGGAAAACACCTGTTACTCGGCCGTCATCCAGGGCTATGATCATGATGCCGACAATGCCACCGCCCCGCACTTCCGCCTCGGCGAGGGGCAGGAACCCATCGCACTGCCCAACTCCATCGCCGCCGGGGGACTCAACGCAGACACGATGGGGGTAAATGCCGGCGACGCATATACGGTCGGCGATCTCGACGACTTTACCTCGTTCAACATCGTCTTCGACGAGAACGGGCACCTCACCAAATACGTCTTCGGCATGTATCCGGAACAGGATGAGGCTGGCTATCGCAAGCCCGTCGTCTTCGACAGCACCAGCCCGCTGTTTAACGGCGATACAAAACTCTGGGATTACGACCTGACCGGCGGCAACAACGGCGAAGAGGGCGTGATCGGCATTACGATTTTCGACTACGCGACCTACATCGCACTGGATGACGCCGGCAAGGACGACTTCCTCGAAGCCAACGCGCCGCTGTTGGGCATCAACATGTACACCGGCCAGTTCTTCTTCAGATACTAGGCAACAGGCAGTAGGCAACAGGAAACAGGACAAAAAAGATGAATACGAAATCTATTCATAACTCCGAATTCATAACTCATCATTCCGCCTTCACACTGATGGAAATCATGATCGCCATCGGCATCCTGGGCGTCGGCGCGGTGATGGTCGCCAGCCTCTTCCCCGCCGCCATCCGCGAAGCCAACGAGGCCTACACCAACGGCTACGGGGAAATGATCTGCGCCACCGGCCTGGGCATTGCAAAGGCTATCGACCAGAATCCCTACGATTCCTTCAATGACGGTGATTTCGTGGTTCTTCCCGGAATGTATCCAACCCATTACCCGACGTCCTACGACCCGGACGAGACGGACTACCACTTCATGATCCTCCGGCTGGATTTGACCGTCAGCAGCGGAGATTACATCTATTACGTCATCGTCGCCTATCGGGGAGACCCGTCGGACGTGCAACTTGCGAAAATCACCGTGGACCCGAATGACGTTGAACGGCGGGACACGAGCACAATTCTGCGTGTCACCCACGGGGCACAATACCTTCGGCTGGGTTCGCCGATTCTCTTCAAAAAAGGCCTGGGCGGGATCATCAAAGCGGTTAACGTCGATGGAGACAGCCAACGG
>DAOTTZ010000147.1:0-22905 GCA_034437535.1 Anaerolineae bacterium
ATTTCACCGGTTCCCGGTTGGATTCGAGCAATTTCGGCGGGGCGGATTTCAGTTCGAGCATTATGACCGGCGTCAACGCGACCGGGTGTGACTTCGGCGGGGTTATCTTGCGCGAAGCGACGGTACACGGCGCGAACCTGAGTGCGGTTGACCTGGCGGGGGCCGACCTGACCGGGGCCAGCTTGCAGGGGGCGAATGTATCCGGTGCGGATGTATCGAGCGCGATCTTGCGCTTGGCAAACCTGAGCGGGGTCAACCTGAGCGGGGCGGATCTATCCGGCGCGGATTTGAGCGGGGCATCGCTCACCGGGGCGAACCTGAGCGGGGCCGACCTGACGGGCGCAATCTTCAAGGACGCCAACCTGACCGGGGCGAACCTGAGCGGGGCCGAGCTAAGCGGGGCCTACTTTGAGGAAACGATCTTGCGGGCGTCTGTGTTGCCGGATGGGCAACCGTTCCGCCCGGATATGCCGCTGGATGATTTGAAGCTGGCGGATGTGATGCCGGAGGCACCCACACCGCCGACTCCACCCACGCCGCCGGCCCCCCCCGCCCCGGATGCCGGCCCGCCGCCGCCCAGCAGTACCGGCCCGCGCAAGGTCAAGATTGACATTGAGATGGACGACGAAACCGACGATTAAGACTGCCCGCCGGGTTGATCGCCACTCGATCAACCCGGCCTGGGGATGGTGCGGTGGATGGCGGTCTGGGCTTTGTGGGCGGAAGGCAACCACACGATGAACTGGGTGCCATGCCCTTCGATGCTCTGTACGTCGATGGTGCCGCCGTGTGCCTGCACGATCTCGTGTGTGATGGCAAGCCCTAGCCCGGTGCCACGCTTCGGCCCGCGTGCTTTATCCACCTGATAAAATCGCTCAAAAATGCGCGGCAGGTCTTTCTTCGGGATACCGATGCCGGTATCCCGGATGACGACATCGACGCCGTTGGTGGCCTGCCGGGTGACGACATCGACCTTGCCGCCGTCGGGCGTATACTTGAGGGCGTTGCCGACCAGATTGTTAAACACCTGTACCAGCCGGTCGCCATCCCCGGCGATGTGAGGCAGGGGCGGCGTCTGCACGGTGAGGGTGATGTCTTTGTTGGCGGCCAGCATCTCTAGCCGCTGGACGACGGCTTTTACCACGTCGGAGACATCTAACTGATTCATATTGAGCGAGAATTGGCCGGCCTGGATGCGGGCAAGGTCGGTCAGCGCGATCACCATGCGGGTGAGGCGGGCGGCTTCGTCGTAGATGATGCTGGCAGCCTTTTCGGGTTGTTTGACTGTGCCGTCGATAATGGCCTGGGAATAGCCCTGGATGGAGGTCAGCGGGGTCTTGAGGTCGTGCGAGACATTGGCGAGGAAGTCATGCTGGCTCTGCTGGGTGTTGACGACTTCTTCGCTCATGTGGTTGAAGGCTTCCGCCACCGCTCGCACCTCTTTCGGCCCGGTCTCTGGGGCGCGGTGATCCAGTTCCCCCCGTGCAAAGGCTTTGGCCGCATGGTTGAGGGCCTGTAGCGGGCGGGCAATGGTGCGGCTGATGATCCAGGCCATCAACACTGCCACGCCTAACCCGACCAACCCGGCTTGTAAGATCGGTAAGAACAGGTCATCACCGAAGGCGGCCAGTACATCCTGGATTGACTCTTGCGGGCGGGGGCTAGCGGCGATCAAACCGATGGTTGGCTCGTCGCGCTGTTCGCCGATGACACTGAGGGGGCCGCGCATCAAGCCGGTGAACAACCAGCGGGTGCCGTCGTGTTCGAACTCGCCGAAGACTCCTTCTACATTTTCCGCCCGGATGGTGCCATTGTTAATCAACTGGCGGTTGGTATCACGTTGTAAGGTCAACCGGCGATCCAGCGGTTGGCCGCTGGTAAACACGCTGGCGGTATCATGGCGGACGACGGGCGGGCCGTCGTTGTTGGGAATCTGCTCGAACCAGATCAGGCGGATGCCGCTTCGCTCTGAGTAGGTGTCCATCGCCACGCGGACGTTCTGGGCATCGCTACTGCGCCCGAAGATCTGCCGGACGAACGTGTCCCAGTCAAAGCCGCGCATCAGGGCGGAAAGCTCCAACCAGGTTTGCTGTGGCGGGGCAGAGCGGGCACCAGTCGTCACGACGACCGCCCCCAGCATGATGGTCAGCGTGACCACCAGGAGCAAGATATAAGAGGCCAGCAGACGCAGGCGGATGGATTGCAGGCGGGTGAAGAACGTCTTCATCGTCGGCGGTCACGCTTCCAGCTTATACCCGACGCCCCAGACGGTTTCGATGCTGGGTGTCATGGCTTTGAGCTTATGGCGCAGGTGGGCCACATGCACATCGACGGTGCGTGTTTCGCCGGCGAAGTCGTAGCCCCACACCACTTCGAGCAATTTTTCCCGGCTGAACACGACGCCGGTATCCCGCGCTAGCGTGTGGAGCAGGTCGAACTCTTTCATCCGTAGTTCGATGGAGTCGTCGCCGACTTTGACGACGCGCCGTTCCGGGTCGATGTGGAGGTCATGCAGGGTGATGGCGGTGTTGGCATTTTCCGCGTTGCGCGGGTTGATGCCGCCGCGCCGCAAGATGGCCTTGACGCGGGCCACCAGTTCACGCGGGTTAAAGGGTTTGGTCAGGTAATCGTCGGCACCCAGTTCCAGCCCGACGATCTTGTCGATGTCTTCACTGCGGGCGGTGAGCATGATAATCGGCACGTCGCTATCAGCCCGCACGCGGCGGCAGATTTCCAGGCCGTCCATGCCGGGGAGCATGAGGTCGAGCACGATCAGGCCGGGTTCATCGGTTTTGATGCGGTCGAAAGCATCGCGGCCATCGGTGGCACTTTCCACCGTGTAGCCTTCTTGCTCCAGGTACATCTGCGCCAGGTCGATGATGCGCTGTTCGTCATCGACGATGAGAATCCGTTCGGTCATAAGGTTATCCTTGTTGGTGGTCGCTCAAACTGCACAATTCATACTGATATTGTACCGATGACTGCATGATTTTTACCATCAAATTACGCTTTAATTACATCAGCCAGGAAGGACTCTATGACGGCGCGGGTCTCCGCCGGGGCGGTGTGCGGGAACAGATGGCCGTGTCCGTCGATGACTTCGGCGCGGGCTGTTGGCAAGATGCGCTTGAATCGCTCCAGGGCCTCCGGTAGAAAGGTGTCACTCTGGCCGCCGCGCACGACCATCAGCGGCACCAACCCGCGCAACTTGGGCAGTTCGCCCCACGTCCCGGCGTAGAGTGTGCGGAAGTAATACGCTTCCCAGGCACGCGGCCAGGCCAGCGTTACGCCGCCGCGTAGCGGGTCGTCGGTCAAGGCGTCGATGTAGCCCTGGAAGGCCGCTTCATCCCAGGCGCGGAATAAGCCTTTCGTCCGTAAGGCGTCGTAGGCGTCCTGACGGCTTTCGAAGTGGTCGCGGCGGCGGTCGGCCCGTTGGGCCAGCTTGTTGCCCAGGTCACGGTTGAGCCATTGGGCCAGTTGCATCCACCGCATAGCGAAGCGGGGCAATATCGTCGGGTCGAGCAAGATCACAGCGCGGAAGCGGGCCGGCATGGCGATGCACGCCAACAGAGTCGCCACACTGCCGAAGCTATGACCGATGGCGATGATGTTGGTCAGGTCATGCTGGCGGATGCCCTCGATCAGGTCTTTTGCCAGGGTTTGCTTCCAGTTGAGCCGCTGGTCGGGCGGGGTTTCATCCGGCCACAGGGCACGCGGCGGCAGGCAGAGCACGCGGTATCGCCCGGTGAGCGGATCGACCAGCGGGTGATAAGTCTGGGGTGGGAAGCCGTTCGCCAGGGCCAGATGGACGGTTGGTCCATCGCCGCCGAATTCGTAAACAGGTGTCATGTCGGGTCCTATCGCTATCTGATTGCGGGTTAATGATAATCGCTCAGGTGGCTGTTGGCGATGATCGACTGGCAAATAACACGCTAATGCAGACGATCATCACTGCCGCGTCCAGCCATTGATCGAGCCGCAGGCCGGCCAACTGCCCGGCAGGATCCCCACGTAGGAAGCCCAGCACGAACGCACTCCACGCGACCAGCAACCCGGCCCACGCGACTCGTTGGCCGGGAAACCATCCGCGCCGGGCCGCCAGCCAGACGAGCAACATTGCCAGCATAGCACCGGCCATGCCAAGCGGTTGTACCGCGAAGCGGGGGGCGATGATGCCGGTCAGGTCGCGGTCTTCCCAGGCTAACCAGCCGGGATAATCTGCCAGGGTGATGACCTCCTGGCCGTAGGCACAATGGGCCGCGCCGCATCCCCACCATGCCAGCAGAGCCAACCCCGGCACCCACCACGCCAGCGCATCGAGCAACCGGGCCGGTTGTACCCCGCCCCGCCAGCGGAGCATGGCCCAGGCTGTGCCCCACGCGCCCAGGTACGCCACCTGCCATGCCAGCCCGCCGGCCCGCAGTTGGGTGATTTCCGCCGGGTAGGCCTGGAAGTAATCCCAGTTCAGGCCGACATGCCCGGCCCGGCCCAGGACGAGTGCGACGACCACTGCCACCAGCGCGGAATCCAGCGCGGGGAGCGGGGAGCGGCCCGTCTGCCGGTGATAACGTACCGTCAAGGTCAGTGTCGCGCCGATCACCCCGCTTGCGATCAACAGGGCGAAGGTCGTGGTGGTCAGCGGCCCGAAGGTGACCGTCGGCCCTGGCATGGTTCAGACTCCGGGGGCCTGGGGCAGGGCCTCTAGCGGATCCAGCGGCGTCTCGATGACGTGGATCACGCCGTTGGTGGCGTAAATATCGGTGGTGGTGATGATCTCGTCGTTCACCAGCAGATGATCGGCGGCATCCTGTGTGAACGTCACCGGCAGGCCGGTCAGCGTCAGCACGTTGAAGGGGGCATCGCCTAGCAGGGGCAGTGCCGTCGCAATCGTCCCGGCGGAGACCTGGCCGGGCAGGATGTGGTAAGCCAGCAGGCGGGTGTTAGCAGAGGTATCGGCCATGTCCTCGCTGATGGCGAAGGCGTCGTCAGTCGGGACGATCAGCACGAATGGCCCGGCGGTCGCCAGTTGCTCACGCAGGGCGGGGTCGGCGTCTGCCAGCAGGGTGTTAAAGCGGCTGAATTCTTCGCGCTCTGCCAGTATCTCTAGCAACGTCATGTCCGGGGTCTCTGGTGCGGTATCGGGTTCGGCTAACCGGGCCGGTGGGATCAATAACTCATCGACCGGGTGCAGGTAGCCGTTGGCCGCTGTCAGTGTGCCGGGTAGCACCGGGACGGCGTTCACGAACAGGTCATCCCCCACCACTTGGATCGCCAGTCCGCGCTCGTCCAACGCGGTCATGATATAGGTGAGGTCGTTTTCCCGCAGGGTAGCCTGGGTGTAGGCCGCCGGGATGATGTGGTGGCGCAGGACGCTGGCTAGCACGTCGGGGTCATCGCGCAGGTCATCCAACGAGAGATCCAGCGCGGCCAGCGTCCGTGTGATGGCGGTGTCGGTCGGCGTGAACACGGTCAACTGGGCGGCGGGGTCTTCCAGCAGGGCCAGCACGTCATCATCAGCCGCCAGCAGATCATAGAATAAAGGAAAGTCGGTCAAGGAGTCTGCTAAGGTGTCATCTTCTTCTTCCTGGGCGTGCAGACCGCCGGCCAGCAGGGCCAGCAGAAGCAGGATGAGTGTTAATCGGCGCATGGGTGAGTCTCCTATCAAACACTATTGTCTGTATATCATAGGCCGGAAAACGAAACAATCCCACACAAAATCAATGGTTTGTGACAAATTCTGCGTTATGATAAAAAAATAAGCAATTTAGTAATGTGGAGAAAAACATGCGTGTATTCAACTTGCAACCCTATCAAAACCGCCAGCGCAATACAAACCACGTGAACTACGTCATTATCACGCAGGAGGATACCGAAGCCGCTGTTGTGCAGGCGGCCTGGGCTTATGCCTTACAACATACCGCGATTGGGCTAGAAATGCCGGATTATGACGGCGCTGTTCAACTCATGCTTGAACGACATCCATCATGGACGGCCATCAACAGTGGATTCGCATCAATTGCTGTTGATCTTACCAAAGCCAATCAAGACTTTAATGAGGCCGAATAGATGACACCATGAAACTTTCATTTCACTTCACAAATACACCGAACATCGACGAACTACCATCTTTTGATGTGCTCCATACACACATCAACCTACCGGATGAGGCGAAATACCTGATCGGTTATGAAGACCGTCTGAACCTTGTCATTGGTCATATGGCAAAACTTACGCAGGCCTGCCTCTATGTGACTTGTAAGGAACTGGAATATAAACGCGAACCGATCAAAACGGATGCGAACTTGCAAGCACCGAACGTGAACTTGTTCGTACAACCTATGACAACATTATTCACGTTTAGAAGAAATTTATCAAGGCGAACTCAATCCTTAAAAATTCGGATCTACGCACCGAAAGATCAGGATTTCCCCAATTCTATTCTTTCGTCTATACCAAGACAAATAACACGCCGCAGGACAAAGCAGAATGTTCGGATACCAGTAAATTTGGGTGACCATTGGTGTAAGACTGAAGAGCAAAGAATATACGCCAATCGGGTTACTGAGATGGTTGAGCAATTACTTATGCTGTTAAATGCTGAACCTATTGGCTCGAACGAAACTGGATGGGAATTTCTTGGTTATTTCCCATATTACTATGATGAAAATTTGCGAACCAAGTTTAAAGCACGTCGGAAAAAACAAGGTGAGCAATACAAAACGCAACAAAAAATGGAAAAAGACGGCAAACCCCATCCAAAGACCGGAGCCGGACGTCGCTCAGGGCCGATTCCAGGGGTCTTCAAAGGGGTGCAATTTCGATCACAATTAGAAATTCGTTTTGCGACTGAACTTGAAGCCCGTCAGATCGAGTGGATTTACGAACTGGAACGCCTCGGCGACGGAAATTATCTGGTGGATTTTTATCTGCCAGCGAAAAGAGCCTGGGTCGAGGTAAAAGGTCGTTTTGAGCCACGTGATGATTATTTATTGCGCGACGTCGCACAGTTACTCAAACGTGAACGCGGCGAGCGATTGTTTGTCTATACATCAGGGCGACCGTTTGTAGTCCGCTACGATGCATTTGAGAAAATCTCACGGGATGACTTTTGGCGATTGCTGGAAGAAGAAAAGCCGGATGATAGAGTTTGATAATGGTAGGAAGGGGGCACATCGGCGTGCCCCCATGTTGACAGGTGCTATTCGGCGGGGTGGGCACCGGTGCCGTGTGTGCGGTCGATGCCTTCCCACTCGAACGATTGATTTTCGATGAAGGCTTCGACCATGTTACGGGCGACGCTATCATCGGGCTGGATGGGCGGCGACTTGAAGAAGTACGCGCTCGGTCCTTCGATGGCTCCCTTCAAGCCGCGATCCAGCGCGAGCTTGGCACAGCGTACCGCGTCGATGATGACGCCAGCACTGTTGGGGCTATCCACCACTTCCAGCTTCAGTTCGATGTTGAGCGGCACATCCCCGAAGGTGCGGCCTTCCATGCGGATGTAAGCCCACTTGCGGTCTTCCAGCCAGGGGACGTAATCGCTCGGCCCGATGTAGACGTTATCCGCGCCCATGTCGTAGGGTAGCTGGCTGGTCACGGAATTGGTCTTGCTGATCTTCTTGCTTTCCAACCGGCTCCGGTCGAGCATGTTGTAGAAATCCATATTGCCGCCGACGTTAAGCTGGCTGGTGCGCTCTAGCTTGACGCCGCGATCTTTGAACAGGTTGGTCAGCACGCGATGCACGATGGTCGCGCCGACCTGGCTCTTGATGTCATCACCGATGACCGGCAGGCCGCGCTCTGTAAAGCGTTGTTGCCAGTACGGTTCACGGGCGATGAAGACCGGGATGGCGTTAACGAAAGCACACCCCGCGTTGAGGATCTGCTCGACATACCATTTGGTGGCTTGCTCACTGCCCACCGGCAAGTAACTGACCACGACATCGGTCTTGGTATCCTGGAGCAGTTCGACGATGTTGCTGGTGCTACCGGGGGCTTTGGTGATCTTCTGGCTCAGGTACGGGCCGAGTCCGTCGTGGGTCATGCCGCGTGCGACGGGTACGTTGAGATGCGGGACTTCCGCAAACTTGGTGGTGTTGTTCTGCCCGCTGAAGATGGCGGTGCCTAGATCTTTGCCGACCTTTTCTGTGTCGATGTCAATCGCGGCACTGAATTCAATATCCCGGACGTGATAACCGCCCAGGTTGGTATGCATGATGCCGGGGATGAGATCATCATCTGCCGCATCCTGGTAATAATGAACGCCCTGTACTAATGAAGACGCGCAATTGCCGACGCCGATAATGGCGACACGAACTTTTTTATCGCTCATGAGCGGTTCCTTTGTCTCTGTTTGTAAATTAGCCGATTTAGTGTAGCGCAGTTAACAAAGAGCGTGTAGGCGGAATGTTCCGCCGGGGCTGATTCACTGTCTACTCAGGTTATGGCCGGTTGGATGTGAATAGGCTGAGTGGACGATACAATCTGCTTCAACAAGCCCTATACTACATTATAATGAAGACAAGAACCCGAATGACCTTGTAAGGATACAATACACTATGACCTCATACAATGAACAACGCAAAAAAGTCCTGCATAACCTGGAACGCTTAAATGTCCTGCGTGACCTGGCATTGATCGATGCGGAGGCGGAGACCGTCTACGACCGGATCACTAACCTGGCGTCTAAAGTGATCGGTGTACCGGTCTCTTTGGTGTCTATGGTGGGGGCGGATTATCAATTCTTTAAGAGTTATGTCGGCCTACCGGAACCCTGGGCTTCCAACCGGCGGACGCCGCTTTCGCATTCGTTCTGCCAGCATGTCGTCGCCACTAACGAGCCGTTGATCGTCAGCGATGCGCGGGAGAGTGCGCTGTTGAGAGATAACCAGGCCATCCCAGATCTGGATGTGATCGGTTACCTGGGGATGCCGCTGACGTTGAGCGATGGCAAGCGGTTGGGGTCGTTCTGTGTGATCGACAGCCAACCGCACACCTGGAGCCAGTTAGAGATCGACATCGTGCAAGAACTGGCGCAAATCGTCACGCAGGAGATCGACCTGCGGGCGTCCATCCGCGCCGGGGATGCACAACAAGCCGACCTGGACGCGGCCCACGCCACCATTGACCGTCTGCTTGACGGGCTGGATACCGATGTGTCGCAGGCAGACTTCCTGGCGCAACTGCGCGAAATGCGGCAGGCATTGACGGTCTGATCTTCCAATCTTGTGGGCGACCTGCTATAATGCAGGCCGCATTGGAGAGGTCGCATAGTGGACTAGTGCGCTCGCCTGGAACGCGAGTAAGGGTAACACCTTCGTGGGTTCGAATCCCACCCTCTCCGCAAGATAGACGGCACGCTGAGACGTGCCGTTTTTGATTCTAAACCACGCCGCGCAATTGCAAGAAGTCGGTCAGCGCGTTGACAACTGAGCGTTGCGTATAGACCACGCGGGTATAGACGTTGATCCGCACTAGCCGGGAGATGGCTTCGCGCAGGGCGTTGCCTTCATCGACGTATTGATCCAACAGGGCCGATTGCTCGACGGGCCGGGGCTTATCTGGCACGCGGAAGACCGGCACGCCCTTCGAGTTGACCGCTTTATCGCCGCCGGTAAAGGTGACGATGACGCGCTCCCCGGCGGATGCATCAACCAATGCTTCGAAAATATCGACCGCGTGCATCCGGTCTGGCGTGATGACGCGATCTCCCTTGAAGGCAATCTCATTGAAGGTCACGGTCAGCGCGGGCATTTCTTGGGCCATGCGGATGAGATACTGCCGCATCCGGTTGGCGTTCTTGACGAATTCCCGATAATGGGCCTGTTGGGCGGTGGCGTTGTCTTTAATGCCGAAGGGCGCGAACAGCGGATACCCATTGCCGGAATGCATCGGGATGATGTCTTTGTCGCCGTTGCCATCAGAGAAAAAGATCACGGTGGGGTGTGTGGTGCGGTATTCGTCCATCGCAATTTCCATAGCCGTCACGCCGCCGAAGGTACGCGGTGAGATCTCGTACAGTGTGACCTGGGCGGCGGCGCGGGCCGCCATCTCTAGCTTGTGGTGGATCTCATACACGTATTCGGTGCCGTGTGTTTCCGGGTGGATTTGTGGATCGTAAAACGCGATATCTTGCTCGGTCAGCCAGTTGTTGATGCTGTCGCGTTCGGTATTGCGGAGCAGGACACCCGCCGCATCCCGGATGCAACAGGCCCCGCCGGAAAACACGGTCACCGCGCCTGCTTCCGCCTCTGTGTCGATAACATCCCATTGAATTGCCGTCATGTATCTTACTCCCGGTTCAGATTAGTCTCGCCTTTATGATACCCGGAAACGGGATCCGTGCTAGATTTTGCCGTTTGGCACAGATAATAAAACCTGCTACACTATGCGCGTATATCAGCTCTAAAAATAAGACAGGGAGATGGCAATGCCCACATTTGACGATTTATCATGGCCGTCGCTTGATGCGCCGCGCCCGGAATGGCAACCTTTGCCGCCGGATGCCGCTGGCCCGACGTTCAAGCACATCGGGGAGCGCGTGACACCGTTACACGCGCTTAAACGGGCGACTTTCCACGATGTGGAGAAGATCGCATTTACCCGCTTCGGCTTGGAGCGCGACCGCCAGAGTTTCATCGGTCGCTTAGAGACCACCTTCAGTGATGCGATGGGTGCATTGGCTGATAGCCTCAAGACACTTGGCCTGGGGTTGACGCGCTTCGGCGGCAACGTGGCTCTGCAAGGCGCGAAGCTGGCCCTGATCGGTGGCCTGATCTTCGGCGGTGCCCATCTTGCCTCCCCGCCGGATGCGGCCCACGCGGCCACTATTGTGGTCGATGATCCCGATGGCGACCTGGTCAGCGACAATGACCTGTGTTCGCTCAGTGAAGCGATCAACAACGCCAACACTAACTCCCAGGCTGATAACGACGACTGCGTCGCCGGCGACCTGGGTCCAGATACCATCGTGCTGAACAACAATGTCACCTTCGACGCTATTTCCGGCCTGGCCCTGACCGGCGCGCCGGCCATCGCCTCAGAAATTACGCTCCAGGGTAACGGCAATCGTGTCTCCCGGCTCGTGGCCGGGCCAGATTTGCGGCTGTTTTCTGTCAGCCCGGGAGCAACTTTCACGGTTGATTATACGATCGTTGAATACGGTGATGTCAGCACCAGTTTTGGTGGGAACATCCTCAACGAAGGCACACTTAACATACAGAATGGGTCAGTCATACGTTATGGTAATGCCTACTTCGGCGGTGGTATCTTTACCGATGGACTGGATGCGACGCTGACCGTCGATTCCAGTAGAATCTTCAGCAATTTCGTTCAGTATAACGGCGGCGGGATTTATAGCATCAGCGGTACGGTAAACCTGACCAACGGGTCCATTGTAGACCTCAACACAGCCACTGAAGATGGTGGTGGAATTTACAACAACACAGCCACCCTCAATGTGAGCAATGGCGCACGAGTAGAATTTAACACAGCCAATGAAGATGGTGGCGGTATAGGCAATCTGTTAGGAACCGTTACAGTTGATGACAGCCGGGTCGGCGGCAACACTGCTTATGATGAAGGTGGTGGTATCTATAACTATGCCGGCACCGTCAATTTGGTCAATAATACGGTGCTGGATCTTAACGACGCTGAGGATGGCGGCGGGATCTTCAACGATGACGGCACGCTCAATGTGACGGACTCGACCATCTCCGCCAACACGGCGAACTACAACGGCGGTGGGATCTACAACAATGATGGCACGGTCACGCTGACCAATACCAATGTTGATGGGAACTATGCCAATTATGGTGGCGGAATTTACCACATTGGGAATGCCACCATGAACATCACCGGCGGTACAGTCAATGATAACATCGCTTATTTGTCAGGCGGCATTAACAACGTCGGCGATATGACCGTGAGCGGGACGACCATCGACGGCAATGTGGCAGATTCTGGTGCTGGCATTTACAATTACGAACCTAGTGCTATCCTGACGATGACGAACGTTACCATCCAGAATAATGATGCAAACGGCGGCTTCGGCTTCGGCGGCGGGTTGACTAATCTACGTGGGACGGTAACCCTGACTGATTCGACCGTCCAGCAAAATACGGCCACCGGTGTTGGGGCGGGCCTGCATACCGTTGATGGCTCCTTGACGGTGGAACGTTCCAGCATTCTCGATAACCAAAGCAGTTATGGGGGTGGGGTCGCGGTCTTTTTCGAAAGTGATCTGGCGATAGCCACGTCTACCATCGCCAATAATGCCAGCACGGCCGGCGGTGGCGGCGGTATCCTCGTCCGTGATAGTTACCTCACCATGCGGGATAGCGTGGTTAATGGCAACGATGCCGCACAAAACGGTGGTGGGTTGATCCACTACAGCGCGGGGTCGTTCACCATAGAGAACTCCACCTTCGCGCAGAACAACGCGACGGATGACGGCGGCGGCATCTTTATCTCCGCGCCGGATGTCAGCATCCAGCCCGAACCGCCCGGTCCCGATCCTACCGATGGCACGCTGACGCATGTGACGCTAGCCGGGAACATGGCAGGCGGTACCGGGGACGCGATCTATGCTGAGATTTACAACGGCAGTGTGACCGTCAACAGCACCATCTTCGGTAATCCGGCCAGCGCGACGGCAGATTGTGGTTTCAACCTGGGCGGCAGTGTGACCGTTGGTGGTGATGGCCTGAGCCTCATCAGTGATATAGACGCCTCGTGTGCGCCGCTCCCCAACCAGGGGATGATGAACATCGCGGCCTTCTTGCTGCCGCTGGCGGACAACGGCGGGCCTACCGAAACCCGCGCCTTAATCGATGACCCGGCTAACCCGGCCATCAACACTGGCATCGCGGCGACTTCCGCCCTGGTGGGGGATGTTGATCAGCGTGGTGAACCGCGTACTGGTGTGGACATCGCCCCGGCAGACATCGGTGCGTTTGAGTTACAGCCGATCCCGGTTGAACCGACGCCGGAGCCGACACCAGAGCCAACGCCGGAACCCACACCTGATCCAACGCCCGATCCAGGCGATCCGGGTACCACACCAGTCACCCCGGCCCAGCCGGAAGACCTGGGCGTGGAAGCTCTCCCCGCGACTGGCGAGACTCCGCTGTGGACACGGGTTATCCGCTTTGTGCTGGGCCTGGGCCAGTAAGCGCGATACGACCCAACTAGAATCAACCATCTGCCGCCGGGAGATTGATCCCGGCGGCTTTGTTTCATTACGCATTACAAATATCGATTCGCGCAGAATTGAAACTTCCCCCACAATAGGAAAATCGTATATTCAATCAAGGAGTACACTATGAGAGGTTCACGTTGGATAGGGTTGGCCGGGTTATTGGCCGCGCTGATGCTGGTCGTCGGTGCTGGATTGGCCCAGACGACCCTGAGTTATGGTAGTGGCGTCGTTGATAAGGTCGATGACGAGACACCATTTGTGTTCTTTAACTTTGGCGGCGGCGAAGGCGACCTGGTGACGGTTCGCGTCGTCAGCCTGGGGGCCGGCTTCAGCCCGTCGTTGAGCATCAACAGCCCCAGTGGCGAACAGATCGCGTTCGGCACGACGGATTTGACGTCACCCGGTATCGGCAACGTGCGGGCCGATGTGATCTTGCCGCAGGGCGGCACCTATAACATCCAGGTCGGGAGCCAGGACGGGAGCCAGGGGCAATTCCTGATCCGCATTGACGGCCTGCCGACGCAGAACGCCCCGGTGCTGGAAGCCCCGGCTACCACGTTGACGCCGATTAACTTCCTGCCTGGGCAATCGGTGCAGATTGTGGGCTTCAGCGCGACACCGGGTAGTGAACTGGAATTGGTCGCCCAGGCGGAGGGCCTGCCCTTTAGCGTGGCGGTTCACATGGAAGATGGCACGCTGGCGGGTATCATCGGCTCAGAAGACGGTAGCCCGACTAGCTTCAGCATCCCGGCGGGTGATATGAATTACTTCGCCGTGCTGGGCAACCGCAACCGCGACGAGACGCCGGTTGAAATCGGTCTGCTGGCTGGTGATGCCGCCACCACAGCACCAACCACCGACAGCGGTGACAGTGCCACCACCACCACCGGAGAATGTACCATCACCACCGGCGGCAACGGCACCAACCTGCGCACTGGTCCCGGCACCAATTACGACATTATCACCGGCTTGCCAGCCAACAGCACGTATACCGTCACCGGGCAGAATAGCAACTGGTACACCATCAATTACAACGGTGCCCAGGGCTGGATGGCCGGCAGTGTGACGACGCTCAGTGGGGCGTGTGATACGGTGCCAGTGGTACCGGCCCCGGCACTGCCAGCCCAACCGGCAGATCCGGCCCAACCGGCAGACCCGGTAACCACGCCGGAATCCACCGCGCCGACGGAAGAAGCCGCACCGCCACCGACTGAACCAGGTGCGCCGCCGCCGACGGAACCAGCCGCGCCACCGCCGACTGAACCAGCCGCGCCGCCACCGACCGACCCGCCGCCGCCGACTGAAGAAGCCGCGCCAGTCGCCCCGCCGGATAGCCCGATCTTCGTTGATGTCAGCGTCAAGGGTGGGCAGGCCAACGTCGGTGATGTGGTCTCTTATCCCAATGGGGACACCGAAGACGAAGTGTTCATGGACGCGGTCGGCTTCGACTCCGTGACGACTGCTGGCAACATCCAGATGGTCTTCACCTGCACGGGTGACGGCCAGGGCAACGTGAGCTTTAGAATCGGCACATCGACTTATAGCTGTGGTGATGTCAACGACGAGTTCGTGACCAACGACAGCGACAACCGCCTGATTCGCATCACCGCGACGGGCGGCGATAACATCCTGGTGAATTGGAACATTCTGTTCATCGGCAGTAACTAACCAGCCATCGCCAGACCTTAGAAAGCGTGCTACCATCACCGGGTTTGATCCTGGTGATGGTATTTTTATATGTTGAATGGGTTAAGACGCCGGGCCTTGTGGGTTTATGGCCTGGGGGCTGTGTTGGCGGTCGGGTATGTGGTGATGGCGTTGTTCTTCTGGCCGGCGCAGAATCAAGATGCGGTGATGTTTTTGCCAGTTCTCATCGCAGAGCGAATCCCGCTGGTACCGTTGATCGGCGGGTTACTGGTCGGCGGGGCGTTGCTCTACGGCCAATATAACAAGAACGCGCTGTATACGATCATGCTGGGTGCGCTGACCGTGATCTGGTTATTGGTGATCCTGGTCGTGCTGGGGCAGAGGGTGCGCGAGCAGAACTTCTACTTTGTAGACGAATATCGTGTCGTCGGCCAGACGTATTACCTCATCTCGCACGAGCCGGTGACTTCCCGCTGTAACGAAGAGGTTTGCTTTCGAGATTTCAGTTTGTACCAATGCGATTCAGTCGGGATCGACTGCCGCTTACACCTGCGTGATTTGCGGGGCGCGGGCGGTGCCATCCGCCTGGAGGCTTACGACGACCGCTTCATCATCTTTGACTCCTGGCAGAATGACATCCTGGCAGAGTTCGCCCTGCCTTAATTCGCCGGGGCGGGTTCGGGCTGGCTTGTCGCCGAGTGCTAAAGCACCCGGCTAAAGCATTTTTGCGATGGATTTTCAGCTTACTTATTCGATTACCTCAAGGCTAAGAGCCATCTCACGCCAGTCGTCGCTGTATGGGGCTTCAATTTCACTTTGACCATCTAACGTCGTGCGGGTAAGTGTCACAGTGGCGAAAAAGGTCTCATTCACATCGACATAAAGCGTAAAGTCTGTTCCTTCAACATAGCGAACACCATTTTCTTCCTGTACTTCTGGCTCTTCGCCTAAAATGGTACGCAGATTGCGTTCCAACGTCTGGTCGAATTTGTTCGTCAGATCCAGGTTCAGTGTGTACCCTTGTGTCCTATCGGACGATACTATGTCAATAGAAGATCCCAGGCCAGGTGTTTCCACCTCGGAGGTCTCCCACCGGCCACCAGGATTTGAAACTGCCACTGTCAAATCACCACGCGGAACTTCTAGCCTATCCGCTGATGAAACCGCTTCACCCTCTGGCACATCCTGGGTTTCTTCGTCTCCGGTTGCTTCTTCGGTAACACTGCCTACTTCAAGATTATCGTTAGCTGGGGTTTCCTCACTGGTACCACCACAGGCGACAAGGCCAATCGCCAATACCCATACCAATAAAACACGTCCAAGATACTTCATCAACTATGTTCCTTTACCGTTTAAAAGTCAGACATGCACATTATAGCGGGGAACTAAAATCAGGTGAATATCGTAGATCAAGGCAATGCGCTAATCTGCCGGGGCCGGTTCAGGCTGGATGTGCGCCAGGTGCGCCTGGATCTCTGCAAGGGCCTGGCGGGCCTCTACGTTGAAGTTGTACATCGCGCCCTTGCCGGTGTAAAACACCCCGACCAGATACAACCCCGGATAGCCCACGATCTGCCGCCCGCCGGTATCTTGCCGGTCGCGGTCGCCGCCGACGCGCAACGGCCAACCTTGATTATCACGTTCAACCGGCTCGTGGAAGTAACGGTCGATCACGGGTAGATAGCCCGTTCCCATAATCACCGAATCGACTCGCACGCATGAGCCATCCTGCAACTCGACACAATCCGGGCGGAAGCAGGTTGGCCCATCTACCGAGCGCACCCGCCGGGCCTGAACCACGTCGATCAACTCGTGGCCGCGAGTCCCGCCGGCGGCGGAGCTTTCTTCGGCTGTGCGCGGGGCCTTGATGCCGATCTTATCCAGATTTTCGAACTTGCGGCTGTTGACGTATGCCATCAGGCGGTCGCCCAGTGGCGCGGGTAATTTTTCGCTGATAATAACCCAGAGATGCTTGGGCAGGCCCAGCGGATAACGCGGGCGGAGCATCACGCCGGTGCGTTGGGCCAGCAAGACCGGGTGCATCACATCAGGGGCGTTGCCCAGTTCGGTGGCGATATCTACCCCGCTGGGGCCATTGCCGACCACCATCACACGCTGGCCGGCGAAATCTTGCGGGCCGAGATAATCTTGCGTGTGCAAGATCTGGCCGTTGAAGCGATCCATACCGGGGATGTTTGGCAGATATGGATTGTTAAATCGCCCGGTGGCGGAAACAACCGCCGGGTACCAGTCGCTACCCTCTGTCGTGGTGACCTGCCAGCCATCGCCCGCCGGTTTGATCTGTTCGACGGCTACCCCCAGGTCGATCTTCAGCTTGTGTTCGGCCACGAACTCGACCAGATAGCGGTGATATTGTTTGGCCGTCGCGAACAGGCCATAACGAAGCGGAAACGGTTTGCCCGGCAGATGAGAGAAAAAGCGCGACGTATTGAGCTTGAGTGACGGATACAGGCTATTCCAGGTCGAGCCGATCTCGTCGGCCTGGTCGACAACCCGGTAGCGGATGCCCGCCTGTTGCAGATAATAAGCGGTGGCAATCCCGGCGGGGCCAGCCCCGATTATGAGTACATCCTCTGTCATCGCGTGATTTCCTTATCCATTGGGGTAACGATAAATTGACCTTCTCATTATAGGTAGATAATCCTAGAGGGATATTAACATGGTGTCTGCGTTGAATCTGATTCCATGATACCATTTAGGCGGATTGCATACAGAAGAGAATGAGGAAATATATCTATGCGTCGTCTTCAACGTCTGGCCGGCTTCTGGCCTTTACTCTTGCTGATCGTCGCGGTGTCCCCAGTTGTCCCGGTCATCGCGCAGAACACCTGCCCGGCCCTGGTGGAGCAAGCGTTAATTCAAGTCGATGATGACTGTGCCAGCCTGGATCGCAATAGCGCGTGCTACGGTTACAATCTGGTTAGTGCGTCGTTCACCGAGCCGGTGGAAGAAAATTTCTTCACCGCGCCCTCTGACCGCACCGCGATTCGCATCGTCGAATCTATCGGTACTGCCGCGATGGCGGTTGAAGAAGATGTGTGGGGCGTGGCCCTGCTCAACCTGCAAGCCAACATCCCCAACACGATCCCCGGCCAGTCGGTGAGGTTCGTCTTGTTGGGCAATATGGAGATCGAGAACGCGGTCGAGCCGCAAAATGCTTATCAGCCGGTAGACCCGGTGGACGCGACCACATTGGATCGGTTGAACATCCGCAGTGGACCGAGCACGACCAACAACGTGATCGACGTGGCGGCGGGGGATACGCCGTTGGCGGTCGATGGCTTGAGCGCGGACGGCGACTGGGTGCGCGTGGTGACGGAAGATGCGATTGGGTGGGCCGCCCGCGAGTTCGTCGGCGGTGACCTGGACGACCTGCCACGCTTTGATGATGACACCCGGATGCCGATGCAGGCGTTTTATCTGCGTACCGGCATCGGTGAGCCAGCCTGCGAAGAAGCCCCGGAAGCGGTGTTGATTCAAGGGCCGGATCGCATCGCAATTGATCTGACGATCAACGGGGCGGATGTGCGGCTGGCGTCCACCATGATCGCCCGCATCATCGACGCCCCTGCGCCGGATGATGTAGACGGGCCGGAGGATGTGGCGATTGAATTTATCTCAGTCTCTGGTGTGCTGGAAGTTGAGGGGACGACATTTTTGCCGGGTGAATCTGGCATATATTGTCTATCGCCGGAGGACAGCTTCGGCATTGATGGCCGGGATAACGACCGGGTGGTCGTCTGCCCGGAGCCGGAAACCCGCCAGCTTTCTGTCGAAGAACAGACCGTCTTCTGCCCGTTGGCCGCGCTGGAAGCCCCCAACACGCTGAATTACACACTGCCAATCAGTTGTGAAGATGGCTTTGTGGCGCGTGAAGACACCCCTGCACCAGTGGTAGACATCGTGCCGAGTGTGCCTGATGCCGCAGTGCCGGGTACGCCGGTTTGTGACGGCTTTGTGATTACGTCGCCTAACGGCGGGGTCATCACCGAAGGGACGAGCCAGATCTACTGGGACGGTGTGAGCTTCACCGACTCGTATCTAATCAACGCGAGCGGCGCGACCTTCCCTAACGCCCCCGGCCAGACCAACGGCTTCGTGCAAGGTTTACAGCTTGGTACGACCGTCGATCTTCAGGTGGACGCGCTGGAAGATGGGCAGGTGGTGTGTAGCACGCCGCCGGTCACGGTTACGGTGATCGGTGCGCCGCCGCCGCAAGATCCACCCACGCCAGATCCTACCCTGCCGTTGAACGCAGATGCTTTCTGTTCGTCGGATTATCAACTCCGGGTAACATGGAATAACATTCCGGCATCGGAGACGGTGACGATCAACTTCACCGATGTCATCGGCAATACTTACACGGCCACCGACAGCGGTGCCAGCAGTGGCGAGACCTTCTCGGTTTCCGGTGCGGTGTTGGGGGATGTCACCCTGACCAGTTCTGACGGACGTACCGAGACCATCAACCTTGGTGGGTTGGATTGCAAGCCTGCGCTGACCGCTAACGCCGTCTGCGCGGGTGATTTCTTGCTTCGGTTGACCTGGGGAGATCTCGCGCCGACCGATACGCTGAGTATCAGCTTTAGTGATGGCAACAACACCCCTTACACGCTGAGTGGCACCGGGCAAAATGGCATCCTGACACAACTTATCAGTTCGGGCAATCTCAGCACGGATGTGACGTTTACTGCATCACCCAGTGGTGAGACGGTAGTCATCCCCGGTGGGTTTAATTGTGATCCGCCGCCGTTTAATGCGGATTGGTCGTGTACCAGTAGCAACTACCAGGTGCAGATCAACTACTTCAACGCGACACCGGGTGATGGAATCGACGCCAGCGTTGATGATGGCATGTTGAATCTTGGGAGTACGACCGCCGTTAATCCATCGGGTAGTTTCATCATCAACAATGTGTTTGGTGAGATCACGTCAGTGGTGGTCGAAAATACCGATAGCGGCGAGACGATCACGCTGACTGATCCTGGCACATATTGTAAGCCGATCTCGATTCGGATCGTCACGTATGATTGTCTAGCGGGTGGTGGGGTTCAAATCCAATTTGCGGACGCGCTCCCTGGTGTGTTGATTGAAGGTTTAGTCCGCCGGGATAGTGATGGTGTTTCGCTCTCCGCGACGACAACGGCCAGTGCCGCTGGTACCGGCACGATCTTCCTGACCGCCATCGGCACCGATGATTTCGATCAGGTCAAGGTGGCTACGTTGGGTGGCCCGGTGGAAGAAGCTGTAATCGACCTCAGCCCGGTGGAGTCTTGCCCGTGATCCGTAAGACGTGGCACTTCAGGCATGGGGGGCGGGCGCACCGGGTGGATTGCGCCCGCACCGTCGATCAATTGCATATCCGGGCGGATGGGGCGGCGGTGAACGCCATCCCCCGCCTGAGTAGCCGGGGAACGGTGTATAGTTTCAAGCTCGGTGGGGCGGCCTGTGCCCTCACCGAGCGGCAAGACGCGGACGGCGTGCGGCTGGTCTTCACGGTGGAGGGGCGTGTCATCAGCGCGACCCCGGTCGCCCCTGGTCGTGATAAGCCGCTGGAAGCGATCCCCCCGGCGGCTGAGGGTGCCAGTTTGTTTGACCGGCATCACCAGATCGCCGACCGCCGGGCCAAAGGAGCGCGGGCTTCGTTCCGCGATGTGATCCCGGATTATACCTGGATCGTGTTGGTCGTCACTCTAGCGATCATCCCGGTGGGGCATTACAGCGCGGCGTCGTTCGTGGCGGGCTTACTGGGGTCGGCGGCGGTTCTGTTGATTCTCACACGGACGACTCTGCGGCCCGGTCAGCGCCAATATCTCTCCGTCATGATTCCGACGCTGGTATGGAGTGGGTATATTCTGCTGGGGACAGCCGGGCTGGTTCCGTGTCGAATCGTGCTGGGGTAATTGGGTATAATCGGGTGGTTGATCCTGTACGCAATTGATAAAGAACCACCATGTCCAGACATCTTGCATCCATCAGCAACACCAAGACCGGTTCGTTCGTCTATGTGCCGCCTTCCGCCGCCTATGATGCCGCCCGCACCCTGGTCAAGCCGGATCTGGGCGATGATCCTGCCGCCGGGGTGAGCTGGCCGGTGCTTCGGGCTGTCTTGCGCGGGTTGCGCCGCGCCAATCCACACGGGCGCATTGTCCTGCTGGATGGCATGACCGGCCCCGTCTCGATGCTTGACCGCTACCGGGCGTATGGCTTGCCTGATCTGCTCGACCCGGAGATGCGGGCGGGCGATGCCGAAAGCGTCCTGATGCAGACTTACCCCAACCAACAGGCAGAACCGGCTTACTTCGACGGGCTGACCGCGCCGAGTTACATCGCCGCATATGATTGTGTCATCAGTGTGGCGGCCCTCAAGCGGGATGAGCGGACGGTTTCCGCTTCGCTTTATAACTTAATCGGCTTGTTGCCGCGCACCGAATACAGCACTGCTGACGACCCGACCCGGCGCGGCCAGCTCGATAAGCCGGATATGCCTGGAGTCCTACGTGACCTGTACTTTACCATCGGTCATCACATGGATGGTGCTGTGGTGGAACTGAGGCCGGACGGCGCGGATGCCGCCGGGCAGGTGGTGTGGGGGGATGATCTGCTGGCAGTCGATGAGGGCGCGTGCCGGTTGGCCGGCTGGCCTGTCCCGGATTACCTGCCGCTGATTCGTCGCATGCTTCAAAAAGGTCATGAGGGTTCACTATAGACCAAGCTGTCAAGCTGTGATACTATGAGCCAGGCTGGTATTGGGCACCAATATCGTATCAAGCCGGTGGGCTAAGGGTTTGAATCCTATGATAAATGTTCAAAACCGGCCTGACGATTTGTCAATGCAGGGTGAAGGATGATAAAATAGCCGTATGTGATATTAAAACAACGGTAACTTAAGGATTGAACAGTCCGCCATCCATCCATCGACAAAAACGACATGTAGGCCGGGGAGAGAGGTGAGTCATGACGAACCGAGACACCGATACCCGTATCTGCACGTTGGTCGATATACCCTTCATCCGTCGCATCAGCGACGAAGCCGCAGTGCTTGATACGGAACTTGAATATACCCGTGATGTGCATGGCCCCAGTGGGGCGATCTTGACGAGTATCTTGTTGCCCCAGCGCAACCTGGTGACGTTAATGGCCCGTGTGGATAAGCAACAGGCGGTCGGCCAGTTCCGCATTGACCCCAGCGACCAGATCGCGCATATCGCGTATGTGGCCCCGCACCAGCTTTCGCACGGGGATGACACGGTTTTGCTTCATGTGTTCGACGCGATGGCCCGCGAAGCCGGTAAGTTAGAGGCGCAGGCTCTCGTCGGGGAAGTGGATGAGTTCAGCCCGCTTTTTGAGACCATGCGCCATGCCGGGTTCGCCGTGTATGCACGTCAACAGGTTTGGCGGCGTCTGCCGGGAGATTATGGCCGACCGGAAGGGGCCATCCGGCTTGAGACCATCGACGAGACCACGCTGGGCGACGCGCAGGGGTTGGTGGCACAGGTGGTGCCGCGCATGTTGCATAGCTTCGTCATCCCGGCGGAGATCCCGGCGGGGTGGTTGTACCGTACCGGCGGCAAGGTGCAGGCTTTGATGATCGTCAATGAGGGCCGGCATGGGGTGTACATTCAACCGTACATCAACCCGGAGTTGATGGCATCGGCCCCGGCCATCTTGCAGGCCGCCATCCAGCGGTTGAGCAAGCATGATCGACTGCCGGTATACGTGCGCATCCGGCGATACCAGGAGTGGATGACGACCACGCTCGAAGGCATGGGGTTCGAGCCGGGGCCGCATCAAGCGTTGATGGTGCGTCACATCCAGGCGCGGGTACGGCGGGCGCAATATAGCCTGCGGCAGAAGGTGTTAAACACCATTCCCAGTCTCATCCCATACGAAGACCGTGGTGACCGGCCACGACAACAACTGACGTTAACATTGGTTAAACTTCAAAATAGCTGTAGAAGGCGATTTAAGCCTAAAAACAAGATGTCCGCTTGTGTTTTGATATTAGAGGCGCGTTTTTCAGCGTTTTCACGTCTTCA
>DAOTTZ010000148.1:0-2950 GCA_034437535.1 Anaerolineae bacterium
TGTCATCAGGGCCGGGTTTTTCCATGTCGGGGTCCGGTGATGCCACCAGACCGACTAACCGATCTCCGTTAATGATGTCATCGACCAGCTTGATACTGCGCGACTGGCCGACCGTCAACGGGATAGCCGTCTGCGGGTAAATGACCAACCCGCGCAATGGCAAGATCGGCAGTTCATCCGGCAGGTCACGGGTATCGGTCTCGTCTTCATTTTCTTCACCGATGTTAATATCCAACTTTTTACCGACGACGCTCTCGCCGAGAGACTGAAGCAGGTCTTGTTGATTATCGCTATTCGTCATGCGCGTCACTGTCCTCTTCGCTAGGCGAAATTGTCATTCGCTCCACCACATTGATCCGTCTTTGTTGGGTACGCGGTAATTCAATCGTCAAAAATCCTTCGTGATACGTCGCAACAACATCATCCTCAATCGACCAGGGTATCGGAATATAGAGCCGGAATTCCCCAAAGCCGATCTCGACACGATGATGAGATAAGGGCGAAAAATCAGGCCGGTGCCGTACACCATTGATGATTAACGCCTCGTTTAACAATGAGATGTTAAAGTCTTCTGCTTTCATCCCGGCGACTTCGACCATGATGATGATTTTATCATCAGCTTCGGCAATATCATAAGGTGGGGTGAATTGTCGCTTAATGACCCAACGCATTGTGATCCTAATTACACTTCTTTTCCAAACGATTTCATCATAGCATTGGCGCGTAAGCGACATATTAGATCCGTGATCCAGAGCGTTAGAACTTAAACAGATTCGGCTTAATGCCCAAGAAACGCTACAATCACAATCAGAGGAGGACACGATGGACTTAATCGAAACATTACGCCAGGTGGAATTATTTCACGGCATGACGAGTGGACAACTCGCCAAAGTCGCTGAAATCGCGGAGATCAATACCTACCAGGCCGGAGATTTCGTTTTTACACAGGGCCAAACCGGCGATTCACTCTACGTCATCCAACAAGGACAGGTCGAAGTTCGCGTGCAGAAGAACGGTGAACCCAGCACAACCGTCTATCTAGGTGCCGGGCAGACCGTCGGTGAGATGGCGTTGATCGACCAGGCGACTCGCTCGGCATCCATCGTCGCCGTCGATGCTGACACCCGGTTGTACCGCATCGGCACGGCAGATTTCACCCGGCTATGTGCGGAAGAAACCGGCATCGGGTATATCTTCATGCGGAACATTGCCCAGGATCTATCTTTCAAACTGCGCCACCGAGATTATGACCCAGGCCATGACGAGGACGACACAGTATGATTTACAAAGTCAGCTATGTTGTGCGCGGCGGAGAACATCCCGGCGGGATCCGCAACGAAGACACCCGGCCTGAAGTCGGTGATACGGTGAAGATCGGCCCGCGTGTCTTTCAAATTGTTGAAGTCTACGAGATGATGCCCCCGCGTGACGGTTTCCAATTCTTACATGCCGTCATCACCACCCAGGATCGGCTAGACAGCGAAGAAAAATATTGGTAAAGGTTGGGTATCAAAATTCGTATTCGTCAAAGTCTTTACACAATGTCACCGGGCCGGGGTAAACGGCCTGCGCTTCCGGCACGAGTGGGGCCGGGTCTGTATTCCACACCTGATAATGGATCAAGTAAAGTGCCCTGGCGTTGACCTCGCCCGCCAGTTCTGCCGCCTGGCGGGCGGTACTATGACCGGGTGGCGGCCCCGCCGCCTCGTGGATCAGCATATCCGCATCCTGGGCCAGTTCATAAAGTGATGGTGTCGGCTCAGTATCACAACTATAAGCCAGCACATTACCCGTCAGCTTATTCTCGATCCGCAAGCCAATCGTCGGGACGAAATGTTTGACCGGCCAGGACGTGATGATAAAATCTTGATTTTCCATCACCGGGGCGCAGTAGCGTTCGCTCACACGATGAAATGCCGTCGGGAAGAAGTTCGGGTACTCTTGCCAGCCATACCCCACCATCATATCCTCAATACGGTTGATGCAATGATGCAAACCATAAAACCGCAGGGGAGCCTGCCGGCCCAATAACCACATATGCATCATCATGTTGGGCACACCGGCGACATGATCCGGGTGGAAATGCGTCAGGATAACGTCACGCAGGTCAGCATCGTCTATGCCCAGGTCTTTAATCTTGCCGAGTGGGTTCGACCCGGCGTCGATCAAAATCGGTGTTGAGCGATCCCCGATTAACAACAGATGCGTATAATCGTGTTGGGCATCGTTCACAGCGGCGGCGGAGCCTAAGATAACAACTTTTGCCATTCTTGCCTCATGGATGAAAACATAACGCGCATCGTCGCCCCAGTATACACGATGTTGTCAGTCCATGAGGCCCTGGTTTTAGCTCTCCAGTAAAGCCACCACCACTTGCGGCGTAATTTGCGACTCGATGAGTGCCGCGATTATCAGGCCGGGGATGATGAGGGCGAACACCAGTTTGATGACATGGCCCAGCGTTGTCAGCCAGGCATGACCGACTGTTTCCCCCTGTGGTGGGCGCGTGACGACCGCCCCCAGGGCCAGCGATACCGACGCCGCCAGGACAATTGTCGGAATCTCGATGATTCCATGTGTGCCAACCCCAAACAAAATCAAGCTGAGGTCATAGCCGTTGGCTAACAACACCCCCACCAGATACCCCAACAGGAGGAACGTAATCGGCGGGATGACCAGGGCCGCCACCCCAAAGCTGAACACAGAGAGCAACAGCGTAGCCAGCAGAACCCGGCTGTTCTGCGTGAAGATGAAGCGAAAGCTCAGGCTGTCGCTCTGCACGGCTAATGACACTGTTTCTCGCGCATCGCTGGTATCACTCGTCATCTCGGCGATTTCCGCCTGGGGTGGCAGGGGAATCTGCCATTGTTCGAACTGAGAGAAGACAAAGCCAACCAGAAAGGCGAAGCTCAAAACACCGATGGTCACATAGATCGACGACCGGATGCGG
>DAOTTZ010000149.1:0-14785 GCA_034437535.1 Anaerolineae bacterium
AATCACGCCTGTTCCAATGGTATAACCCTGTGCCAGATAGGACTGATAGTGCATATAATCGCGAGTTTTCCTCTGTCTTTCAATCTCTTAAAACGCAAAGTAGCCACACCCGAAATCAAAACGGAGTGATCGCCAAGATCACTCCGCTGTGGTTATCCTGCTGGGGATTTCCCCATAAGGTGCTTAGATGATGGCGTTCACGCCGGTCAGGTCACGCCCGACCAACAGCATGTTGATCTCGTTGGTGCCTTCGTAGGTGTAAACGGCTTCGGCGTCGGTCATCAGCCGGGCGATGTGATTCTCGATCAGGATGCCGTTGCCGCCCAGGGTCTCCCGCGCTAATTGGGTGACATAACGCGCTTTACGGGCGTTGTTGTACTTCGCCATGCTGACGATGCCCTCGTCCATCTGACCGTTGGAGAGCAGATCCGCCAGTTGGAAGCAGAGCGTTTGCATCAGCGTGACTTCGGTCGCCATTTCCACCAGTTTTTGCTGGATGAGCTGGAAGCTGGCGATGGATTTGCCGAACTGCTCACGATTTTTGGCATATTCCAGCGCGAACTCTAGCGCACCCGCCGCGATGCCTGCCGCTTCCCAGGCGACGGCATAACGCCCCAGGCCCAGCACGCTGGCCGTATTGCGGAAAGAATTAACGTAAGCCAATTTGTTCGCCGCCGGGACGCGCACATTGTTCATGCGGATTTCCGCATTGAGGACGGCCCGCTTGCCGATCTTGCCGGTAAGGTCGATGATTTCCAGGCCCTCGACGTTGGCGGGATCTTCGATGACGAAGCCGCCGAACACGCCTTCTGCATCCCGCGCCCAGATGACAATGACATCGGCGATACTGGCATTGCCGATCCACCGCTTGGCTCCGTTCAGCACGTAATGCTTGCCATCTTTACGCGAGACGGTCTCGACCTGTACCGCGTTACTGCCCCGGTTCGGTTCGGTGAGGCCAAACGCGCCGATTTTATCGAGCGTCATCATGCCGGGGAGCCAACGTTGCTTTTGTTCGTCGTCGCCCAACATGGCGATTGACCCGGCGGCCAGGCCGTTATGCACGCCGTAAAAGGTCGAGATCGACCCGTCGCCCTTCGCCAGTTCATACATGACAAGACCCAGTTCGCGGAAGTTCAACCCGGCGGCGCCATGCTCACCGACAACCCCGCCCATAATCGGCAATTCCGCCATCTTACGGGCAATCGGCCAGGGAAATTCTGCTTTTTCCCAGTACGGGTTGATGTTCGGCAATACCTCTGCATGGACATAATGCCGCACTTGATCCCGTAGCGCACGCTCAGAATCAGTCAGCTTGTTATCCACATGGTAAAAATCGAATCCGGTAATCGCCTTAAGGTCTTGAGTTGCATCTAACATCGACAGTGTCCTTTTTGTTTGCTGTAAACACTTTAATTGAATCATGATTTGATTATATTTTAGCACGATTCAGCTAAGAATCTAATGGTGATTCGATTAAAAGTGATCTAGCACGACAATAGGGGCGTTGCCGCCCCTATCATCGTATACAAGGAGAACAGATTGAACGGAGTTTGTTCGTTAGACGGTTTTGGTGGAAGCCTGCATGATGTAGCTTTGACGTTGGATGCGCGTGCCGGGGATCTGCGCGACCAGGCTACTATCTGACCCTAAGAGCAGGCCGGTGCTGTTCGCATTCTCGACTGACCGTTGATCTTGCCAGTAAACGACCAGCTTGACGTTATCGCGGTCATCGACTTGTTCTAACATACTGGCAGAGACAAACCCGGCGGCCTGGCGCATGATTGGAAGATACTCATCCGAAATGTACTGACGCAGACGATCTATCTGGTTAAGTGGTGCTTGCATCGATATAATTTGGACATACATGGGGGCGTTTCCTCCTTAAGATGCGATTGCGTTGCTAAAAAAGTGAACACAATCAATGCTAAAATAAGTAATTTTCGGCAAAAAAGTTTCAATGTCATATTTATGTAAGTCGGCTTCTGTTTCCCAATAGATCATCACCTGGGCCACATCCTGATAATCCATATGGGCCATCAGATGAATATCAACCAGGCCGTCTAAACGCTTCATCAATGGTATACTGGTGGCGATCATCTGCCGGCGTAACACTGGGATGAGATCTGGCAATGTCTTTAGCGTAATAATTTGAACATACATTTTAAGCTCCCATCTATTTCTTGGATTATATCATGAGGCAAACATGAGAAGCGTTAAGTTATGAGCATTGTCACCTCAACGGATGATACCCATAACTTATTCATTCTGAATGCGGTGTACATCATAAGCCGCGTTAACCACGACTAACCACACGGAGAGGGACTTAGTGGATCGTGCAATGGAAAAACGCACCATCCAGGCGGCCAGGGGCGGAGATCGCCAGGCATTCGCCCGGTTATATCGCGCCAATGTCAAGCCGATCTTCCGCTACATTTATTATCGTGTGAGCGATAAGCAGTTGACCGAAGATCTAACGAGCGACGTCTTTATGCGGGCACTCAAGGCCATAGAGCGCTATGAAGACACCGGGCGACCGTTTATCGCCTGGCTTTATCGCATCGCCCATGCGCGGGTGGTAGATCATTACCGCAAGCGAGACTCGCGCCCGTCGCCAGCCCAGCTTGACGAAATCGCCAGTTATAAAGACATGGATCAACGCTTGCTCCAGCGGCAGACAGCCCAGGCCCTGCGGCAGGCTATCGCAGAACTCACCCCGGCACAACAGCAAGTCGTGGTATTACGTTTTATCGAAGGCCGGTCAATCCTGGAGGTCGCAGACATCATGGATAAGAAGCCAAACGCGATCAAGCAATTACAACACCGGGCCTTGAACACCCTTGCCAGCCGCTTACAACGAAGCGGTTTTCCGATTGAAGATGTCTTGAAGGGGCTATCATCATGAAGCCCGATTACGAAACGATCTTAGCCGATTGCCTGGATGCCGTGCTGAGTGGCCGGCAAAGTGTGAACGCTTGCGCCCAGGCCCATCCCCAACACGCAGAATCCTTGCGGGCGGAATTGACCGTCGCCTTATTAACGACGCATCTCAAGCCGCCGGAACCCTCAGCGGAGTATGTGACGGCTTTCGAGCAGACCGTGATCGCTCCACCGGCAGAGCGCGTCATCCGGCCTGGATTCGTGCGCCACGTCGCCATGCGCCGGGTCGCCGGGCTTTTGCTGGCGGTGTTGATCGTGTTCGGTGGGAGTGGCACCGTCGTCGCGGCCAGTGCTGATAGCCTGCCGGGTGACGCGCTTTACAGCATCAAACGCCTGTGGGAGTCGGTGGTGGTGGTGATCGCAACGGTAGCGGGCAATGTCGATGATGTGTATGTTCAACTGGCCGAGACACGGCTGGAAGAAGCCCGCGCCCTGGCCGAACGCGGCGACCTGAGTACCGAGCATATCACCGATCTGCAAGCCTCCGTCACGACCGCTGTGGAGCGAATCCAGGTGGATAGCTTGCCCGATCTGGATCAATTCATCATCGAAGCGGAGCAAGCCCTGCCTGCTCTGGCGGCTATGGCGGCCCAGGACGAACAAACACACGCGATGGTGATCGAATTGCAGGCCACCGTCGATGATGTGCGGCAGGTGACCGTCCCGACGCTACAATCGGAATGGTCAACCCAGCAGACGATGCCGCCAGCGGTTGAACCACCACCCGCCCAGATCAACCCGACAGCGACACGCCAACCCACCGAGACGGCGTCAATAACGATGACAGCGACGATAACGCCGACACCATCTGCTACAGCGACCACATCGCAAACGCCAGAGCTGGATCAACCGGCCATGCTCCCCGGCACGCCCACCGCCACCTGGACGCCGCTCTTCCCGGCGACGGCCACCCGCACGCCGACGTTCACGCCGCCCGCCACACAGACGCCTTCCCCGGTGGCAAGCCCGACGGCAACCTGGACGTCCTTCCCGACTTCGACCTTCGGGCCGACCGTCCCGGCGCAGGTGCCGCCAGCATCCGCCACCAGCACCCGCCGACCGGGTGCCCCGCCGAACCGGGCGACACCCGCGCCCACTCGAACACCGCGCAGTGTCTATACGCCGACCGTTTCGCCGACCTGGTACCCCTGGATTCAAGCGACGTTCGATGCGTGCTACCTGACGCGCACCGCCGAGCCAGACGAAAACCGCAACGATCCTTATTGCCAACCGTGAGAGGACGCCATCATGCCGCTGACTTATGTGACCGGAGATCCCACCCAGACCGACGCGGATGCGTTGGCCTTCGGGTACAACTTACGCGCCCGCCACGAGACCACCCCGCTACAAACCGCGCTATTCCGGGCGCACCCGGCGGCTTTTTCCGCTTACCGCAAGCAAGCCCGGCAGGGTCGGCTCACGGTCGGCCAACCCTGGATCTGGCGGGATAGCACCCCCAAGCTGGTCTTCTGGATCGTGCGGATGTCATCCGTCGGCGCGACTCGCCTGCGCTATGTGCAAAGTTGCGCGTTAAAGCTGGCGCGGGATTATCGGTTGGATGGGATTCAGTCGCTGGCGATTGCCCCATTAGGCACCCAGGCAGAATGGCCGGAGATCAAATTGGTGCTGGAAACCTGGCTGGCTCCGTCTCGTCTGCCGGTGACGATCTATGAGGCCGATCTCCCCACACAGGACTGAGAAACTTGCGCCCGGTTCTCGCTCATGCTAAATTGGTTTCAAACTTTGTTCGCGTGGAGCGTTAGAATGGCTGACAAAATTCTCGTAATTGACGATGAGGAAGCGACCACCGATCTAATCGGCATGTTGCTGGAACGACGCGGGTTCGATGTAATCAAGGCGTATCGGGCAGAAGAAGGCTTGCGGCAAGCGTACAAACATCAGCCGGATCTCGTTTTGCTGGATATTATGATGCCGGATATGGACGGGTGGGAGGTCTGCCGCCGCCTGCGCGAAATGTCTGACGTGCCGATCATCTTCCTGACTGCGCGGGGTGATGTAAAAGACGTCGTGCAAGGGTTAGAAATGGGCGCGGATGATTACGTGATCAAGCCGTATGATAACGACGAACTCGTGGCCCGCATCAAGGCCCACTTGCGCCGTTCCCCCCGCCCGGATATGAGCGAAGAACTGAGCTTTGACGATGGCAACTTCCGGTTGAACTTCATGAACCGGGAGGTCTACGTCCGCAACGAACTCAAGCATTTGACACCTAAAGAGTTCAACCTGTTGGGCGTGCTGGTGCGGAATGCCGGACGTGTCGTCACCCGTACCGAATTGGTCACACAGGCGTGGGGCGATGAATACGCCGATGCTATCGACAGCCTCAAGCTTTATATCCATTATTTGCGCCAGAAGATCGAACGAAATCCATCCCAACCGGATTATATCCTCACCTCACGCGGCGTCGGGTATCGCTTCGTCGTCCGTTAATCATCCACCGGGTGGGGCCGCACCTCCGCCCGGTGATTCATGCGTAGCGGTTTCAAAGTAAGCCAGTACGGCATCCCCGGCCACCGTCTGAGAGCGTAACTGGAACGAAACAGCCTGTGCTTGATCGGTCAACACGTAACCGGCGGTGATCCCGGTTTGATCCAACAACGCGGTGACATCGGTATCACGCCAGCCGACATCCAGCGTGAGGCCATACCGCCAGACGGTACCCGGCAGGCGGTCATAATGCCAGAGTGGATGCCGGTCATCCAGGTCGATCAACAACGGGACGAGTGGATCGCGGTCATCTTCTAGCGTGTTGATCAAATCGCGCCAGTCGGTATGATCGGCCAGAAGCGCGATATTCAATACGGTGCTGGCGATAAACACAACGCTCAAGATGGCAGGGAATGCGAGATGGCGCGTGGCAGGTTGCACCGCACGGCGGGCACGGCTGAGGATCGCCATGCCCCACACCAGCATCATCGGCACCAGCATAAGCCCCAACGCGATCCCCGTCCCACGCCAGAACGCCGCAGTCAGTTGTAAATCCCAGGATTGCAGTACCAGCAGATACGGCATAAAGCTCAAGCCAGCCGCGATCACGGCGACGATCCACCGCCGCCATAAGCCGCGTTGTGAGACCACATACAGGAATTGCCACGCGACCAATGGCGCGGCGATGTGATGTGTGTACAACGTAGCCGCTAACGCCAGGGCATACAGCACACCATATCGCCGGCGGCGCGTCCTGGCCCACAGCACCAGCCACAACGTGCTCAACCCCACCAACGCGACGATCAAAGCGTGGGTATAAGCCGTCACCGCCGGGTAGAACAACACCAGGGCCGCCAGAATGGTCGCCATCAAAGGGCTTGACCGGCGGCTAGCAGAGACCGATGCCGATATGCCGAGCAGAACGAGAAGCGTACTCAACCAGCGGCCCACCTGGGGCGACTCGGAACCCGCCAGCGACCAGCCATCCAGCAGGATGAAGTAAAGCGGCGGTTGGGCTTGCTGGCGGATGCGGTCGATCAATTGGGTAGCATTAGCCCGCAGGCCGCGCAAGAGCGCACCCGGCGATTCGCCGTAATCAACATTATCCCGGATGACCCAATAAGCGGTTGCTTCTTGTTGGTTGAGTCCATATTGTGGTGTGGGGTTCAGTAGAACGGCGACAATGACGACCAGCAAACCCGCGTAGGCGATCACCCAGGGGCGCATGGGTCACTTTTCCGGGGTGTGTGGACGCTGATACAACCACCAGAAGGTCTGCTTGGGATAAACGGGTTCGAGCTTATCATCAAGCAGAAAGTCAATCTTCTCATTGGCATAGCGATGCAGGAGCGCGTCTTTTTCTCTCAGGAGCTTGTGGGTTTCCTCATCCTGGTCGATGCCGATCTCGTCCAGCGCGATCAACAACTCCTGGACAATAGTCCGGCGCATGGCCTCCGGGCGATAGTTACGGTTGCAATTTTTGGGATCGTTAAAGCATTCTTCGAAGAATTGCGACATGGCCTTCAAGCGCGATTTGACCTCGCGGCTCATCTTGTGGGTGTACGTCTTATGGTGGTCATCAAAGGCGGCCCGGTTCATGGCGTTGATCTCGTCCAGGCGGGCGGCTTGCCGGTCGCTGAGTTCGCCGCGTTCGTTCAGGTCGTCCAGGCGACGCAAGCGCATCATCAGTGCGCCGATGGTCAAGCTGGGCATAGATGATGGCGAGAAGAACCCGAAGCCGCCCACGCTCCCATATAGCGCGTCCTGGTGGATGTAGCGTTCTAAGCCCTTTGCCATCGCTTCGGCTTCGTTCAGGTCACGGTCGATCTGATAGCGGTGGTCTTGCATGTGTGTCTCCTCCTTCAGTTAAAATCTTTTTTTAGTATACGACACAGCCGGAAGCGGGGACAGAATCAAAAAAGGGCGTCTTCCAACGCCCTTTCAGGGTTAAACCGTGACGCGGTGACAGGCGGCAAAATGCCCTGGCTCGATCTCGATCAGCGGCGGATCGGGTTCGTGGTTGCACAGGTCAAAGGCGACCGGACAGCGCGTGTTGAAGTTGCATCCACGCGGCGGGTTGGCCGGGCTGGGCACATCCCCGCTGAGGATGATACGACGGCGTTTTTCTTCCACTTCGGGATCCGGCACGGGCACCGCAGAGAGCAAAGACTGCGTATACGGGTGCAGAGGATTATCATACACCCGGTCGGTCGGCCCGATCTCGACGATCTTGCCCAGGTACATCACGGCAACCCGGTCACAGATGTGCCGCACCATGCTCAAGTCGTGCGCGATGAACAGATACGTCAGGCCCAGATCTTCCTGGAGGTCTTCCAGCAGGTTGACGACCTGCGCCTGAATGGAAACATCCAGCGCGGAAATCGGCTCATCCGCCACGATGAAGGACGGGTTGAGGGTCAGGGCGCGGGCGATGCCGACACGCTGACGCTGACCGCCGGAGAACTCATGCGGGTAACGGTTGATGTAGAACGGGTTCAGGCCGACTTTTTCCAGCAATTGCGCCACATATTCTTTGCGCTCGCTCTTGTCCATCATATTATGCACCAGCAACGGCTCGCTGACGATGTTGCCGACCGTCATACGCGGGTTGAGTGATGCGAACGGATCCTGGAAGATAATTTGCATCCGGCGGCGCACCTGGCGTAGTTCAGAGCCGCGCATGGTGGTGAGTTCTTTGTCTTCGAATTCGACCGATCCAGCGGTCGGACGGTACAACTGTAAGATGGTACGCCCGGTGGTGCTTTTCCCACAGCCGGATTCCCCGACGAGGCCCAGGGTCTCACCGCGATAGACATCAAAATCAATACCATCAACGGCCTTGACCGCGCCAACTTGCCGTTGGATGACGATGCCCGACGAGATGGGAAAGTGCTTCTTCAAGCCACGGACGCGCAAGATCACGTCCTGGTTGTCGGGCGTCGCAGATTGGGGGTTGGCCTGGGTGTTTGCTTCAACATTCGCCATGATTAAACTGTCTCTCCTTGCTCTCGGCGGGCTTCGGGCAGGTCATACCACGCCGCCGCCATATGACCGTCTACACTTCCTTTGACCTGCTTGAGCGGGGGCATTTCTTTCTTACATTGCTCAGTATGATATGGATTGCGCGGCCAGAAGGGATCGCCGACCGGCTTCACACGCATGTCGGGCGGGGCACCGCTGATCTGCTCTAACCGTTGGCCGTCGCCCTGCTGGTTGACACGGGGTAAAGAGTTCAGCAGGCCAAGGGTATAGGCGTTGTGCGGGTTTCTCATCACCGCGTTAATCGGCCCACGTTCGACCACGCGCCCGGCATACATCACCTGGAGTGTATCCGCAATGCCGGCCACCACGCCCAGGTCATGCGTGATCCAGATCAAGGCCATGCCCAATTCTTCCTTGAGTTGCTTAATCAACTCGATAATCTGGGCCTGGATGGTCACGTCGAGTGCGGTCGTCGGTTCATCGGCGATCAACAACTTGGGATTGCACGATAACCCCATCGCGATCATCACCCGCTGGCGCATCCCACCGGAAAATTGATGCGGGTACGCCTTCAGCCGCTTACGCGCATCCGGGATGCCGACCATATCCAGCAGATCTGCCGCCCGTGTATCGGCCTGGGTTTGTGTCATACCCATGTGGAGCTTGAGACTTTCGGTCAACTGGGTGCCGATTGACAACACCGGGTTGAGCGATGTCATCGGATCCTGGAAGATCATGGCGATTTCCGCACCGCGCACCAGCCGGATTTGCTCCCGCGAAAGGGTTAGCAGATCTCGCCCCTGGAAGATGACTTCGCCTTCTTCGATCTTACCGGGAGGTTGCGGGATCAACCCAAGCATCGAGAGGGCATGGACGCTTTTGCCACTACCACTTTCACCCACGACGCCGAGGGTCTCTTTCTCTTTGAGATCGTAGCTCACGCCATTGACCGCGTAGACTGTCCCTTCTTGTGTGTAAAACCGGGTGACCAGGTTCTTCACCTGCAATAGTACGCCCAAAGCAATACCCTCCTACCTTAAACAACCTCATACATGATTGGTCTAACAGTTTGCAAAATCGTTGACTGGATGTCAACTGAAGAGAATAACATGAGTTCAGGAGTAAATTTGTACAATATATACAAAAATCCCCCCATAGGCGCGGATTATAGCATGGCGCGGGGGGAATTACTACATTTTGTTATGATTCGATTTCTTCTTCGACAGATTGTTCGCGGAGCACCGGCTTAACCATCTTGGCTAAGATGCGTTCCATCGCCATCGTATGACTGCAAACACCATGGGTGCGGAAGTAGGGATTATCACAGTCCCATTTGCCGTCATTGTAGCTGATCTGGTAGTCGTTGTGGTCACCCTTAAAGCTGGCCTGGAAGCTGTGGAAGGTGATGCGGTCGGTCTCGGTGGCGTATTTGGTGGCCTTTTCTACATCGCTGACGACATTTTGCCCCTGGGCATAGGCCATCTTGCCGATGTCTAGCATGGGCGCGAATAATTTTTCCAGCGTCATAATATGCGGGCAGATGCCGTACTTCTGGAAGCCGGGGCAGGTACAATCCCAACCATCCGAACCAAGCGTGAGGGTATAGGTGTTGTTATCCCCACGAAACTCGATCTGGAAGTTATGGAAGGTCACGCGCTGGGGTTGTTCCGCATACTCTTTAGCTTTCTGAATCTTGCCGATGATGCTGTAATCCATAGCAAAAAACTCCTTTGATCAATCTATCGTTTGGGTTGTAAAAAAAACACGCGGCATGGTAGGCCATGCCGCGTGGGGATTACCGTTGTATGAGGTTGCGCTGGAGATTTTACTAATCATGACCAACCTCTCGTTACCAATAAAGTATAATTAGTTTAAGCGAGCTTTAAGCAGGTGTCAAATGAGGATCATCCGGTTTAAGTATGATACATTGCCCTGGACTTCCATCTCCCCCGAAGCATGCTATAATGCCGCCACACGCTCCACATGTAACGTGTTTACATGCCGGAATAAACATCGATAATCCTTGATGCCCGGCAGAAGACAGAGCCTCAGAGACGAGAAAGGAGACGCGGCAAGCGCCGCATAATTTCGATGAACACACAGACCGTGCCCCAGACGGATACAACCAGCCGAAGCCAGCTTTCTTTAAGCGTCGTCATCCCATGTTACAACGAAGAAAAGTACCTGGAAGAAGTTCTATCACGGGTGCGGGCGGTCAACCTGGCCGACGAAATCGTGATCGTGGATGATGGCTCAGAAGATGGCACCCGCGATATTTTAGCCCGGCTGGAAAGCGAAGCGGGCAATGAAGACCTACGCATCCTCTACCACGACAAGAACATGGGCAAAGGCGCGGCCCTGGTGACGGGTTTCGCGGCGGCGACGGGCGATGTCCTGCTCATCCAGGATGCTGACCTGGAATATGACCCGCGTGATTATCCTAAGTTGATCCAACCGATTGAAGAAGGAATCGCCCAGGTGGTGTATGGCTCCCGCTTTTTAGGCGGCCCACGCAAGGCGATGAACTTCTGGAATATGGTTGCCAATAAAAGCTTAACGCTGGTGACCAACATCCTGTATAACGCCATCCTCAGCGATATGGAAACGTGCTATAAGGTCTTCCGGCGGGAAGTCGTCCAGGGTATGACGATCCGCGCACGCGGCTTTGAGTTCGAGCCGGAATTCACCGCGAAAGTCCTCAAGCAGGGCATCCGCATTTACGAAGTCCCGATCAGCTATAACGGGCGGGAATGGGACGAAGGCAAGAAGATCAAGTGGCACGACGCGCCGAAAGCGTTGTGGGCCTTGTTGAAATATCGCTTCGTCAATTAACCAGCCCGGCCCCGATCAAGACGGATCACGAAATTGAGTCTGCGCCCAATCTTCGAACAGCGTCACCAGCCGGAGCCGCTGATATTTGCCGGTTGATGTGACCGGCACTGCATCGCCAAAGACGACGACCTTCGGGGCTTTCTCGAAGGTCATACGCTCCCGGCAATGCGCCAGGATCGCCTCAGCATCGAGCTTCGCGCCGTCTTCCGGCACGACATACGCGCCGACCTCTTCACCGTAATAATCGTTGGGGAAGGCGATTGCCAGCCCGACTTTGACGCCGGGAATTTCCAGCAGGATCTCTTCGATGTCAAACGGGCTGAACTTCACCCCGCCACGATTAATCAACTCTTTGATACGCCCGGTGATGAAGAAGAACGGACGCCCGCGCTCGTCTTCCAGGTAAAATCCTTCGTCACCGCTACGGAACCAGCCGAACTTAAAAGTTTCCGCGTTGGCTTCTGGTCGTTTGAAGTAATACTTCATGATGTTGTGGCCGCGAATGCAGATCTCCCCCCGCTCACCAGGGCCAAGCCGCTGGCCGCGCCCGTCCGCACTGAAGATCGCCATCTCGTTGGTGTGGATCGGCACGCCAATGCTAGGATAGCCGTGTTCCAGCATCCAGCGTTGATGCGCTTCCCAGCTTATATCCACCGGCAGGAAGCACGAATAACAGGTGGATTCGCTCAGGCCGTAGCCGTGCAGAATGGGCCAGCCGAAGGTGTCTTCAAAATTGCGGGCCAACGAGACAGCCAGCGTCCCTGCACCACAGATGAAATGGCGGAAGAACGTCAAATCACTGCGGCTGATGCCCTCCCCGAACAAAACGCCACCCTCTGCCTGGAGCCGTTGGGCGTGCTCCAACAAAAATTGGAGCAATGTCGGCACCACACTGACGACGCTCACCCGCTCCCGCGCCAACGTAGACCAGAAGCGTGACGCGGAAAATGACCGGTTCAGCACGGTAGACGCGCCCACCAGTAAGGGCGTCACTAGCGTCACGACGATGCCGTTGACATGATGGATGGGCAAGACGCACATCAACCGCTGGCCGCCCGTGATGCCCTGCGCATGAGAGATGGCGAACGCATCGACCAGCAGATTATACTGCGTCAGCACGACGCCCTTCGGTGCGCCGGTGGTGCCACTGGTATAGACCAGCAGAGCTTCATCATCCAGGGTCGCCAGGGTGCCATCGTCTACCTCTTTGATGGTGTCATCGTTCGACTTGACCGGGGCACCATCGCCCAGATATGTGTTGGGTAGATTCTTGACCAGGGTATTAAAATGTTTGTAATCCGGGTGGGCTTCGCCACCCATCGTCACGATCTCGCGGATGTTGGGTGCGCCCAGGTCGTCCGCCGGATCCCCGTTGATGATACGTTCGGCGCGTTCCAGGTATTCTTCCCGCACCAGGCAGACGACTGCTTCACTATTGCGTAAGATAAACGCGATCCGTTGATCGTCCTCGGCGACATTTTGTGGCGCGACCGCCGCACCGATCACCCAGCAGGCGAAATAGACAATCGCCGTCTCACTGTGATTGTAAGCAATGGTCGCCACACGATCCCCGCGCCTGACGCCCAGGTCATCATGCAGGAAGTTTGCAGTTTGATGCACGCGGGCGTTAAATTCGGCGTAGTCCAGTTCTTCGCGTTCGCCGTCCTCGTCGATGTGGATCAAGTAAGGCCGGCGACCGGCGGTCTTGACATGGAGCGATAACACATGCCGGATGTTGCGGTAGGGGATCATGCGCTGTCCTGCCGGGAGATCATATACCCGGTGGGCGTGGTCTAAATGTTCGATTGTCTTCGAGTCTAAATCAGTCATCAAACAAGTCCTAATTTCAATCAATATCTGGTGGATATTTTACCGGGGCCTGCCGGAAAAAGAAAACCCGGCTACAATAGACCGGCAGACGTTTAAGCCATGATCTTTCTCGGAGATAGCCTGATGATCCGCGTGTTACACTTCGCCGATGCCCATGTGGGTATGGAAAATTACGGCAGGACAGACCCAACCACCGGCCTGAGTAGCCGGGTGGTGGATTTCCTGCGCCGGTTGGATGACTTATGCCAGTATGCCGACGAGCAAAAGGCCGATCTGATCGTCTTCGCCGGGGATGCGTTCAAGACGCGCTCCCCCAACCCGACATTTCAGCGTGAGTTCGCCCATCGGGTGCGCGATCTGGCGCAGGTCGCGCCGGTGGTTCTGCTCATCGGCAACCATGATGTAGCCCCGGCCAAGATGAAGGCATCCAGCGTGGAGATCTACGATACGCTCGATGTGCCGAATGTGTGGGTGGCGGGGGATTACGAAACGCGCCGGGTAGAGACTGCCAGCGGACCAGTCGCGGTCGGCACTGCACCCTACCCCATCCGCGCCCGCATCCTGGAAGACATCACCACACGCGGCCTGACCATTGCCGAGATCGACAAAATCCTGGAAGAGCAGATCATCACGATTCTGGATCAAATGGCGAGTGATGCCGAAGCCCTGGGCGAAATGCCCCGCCTGCTGACCGGGCATTTCACCATCGGCGGGGCGGTCGTCGGGAGTGAGCGCGGGATTATGCTGGGGCGTGATCTCAGTGTGCCGCGTTCTATCGTGGCTGATCCCCGCTGGGATTATGTGGCGATGGGACACATTCACAAGCACCAGAATCTTACTGCCGGGCGTGATGATCTGCCGCCAGTCGTCTACAGCGGGAGCCTGGAACGCATCGACTTCGGGGAGGAAGGCGACCCGAAAGGCTTCTGCTGGGTGGAACTCGACCGGGGGGCAACGACCTGGGACTTCGTGCCCCTGCCGGCCCGGCCCTTTGTCACGCTCAAGGCGGATCTACGAGAGAGCCATGATCCCACTGGCAGGGTCATCCGCCAGATCGAGAGCTTGAATCTGCGTCAGGCAGTGGTGCGCGTCCTGCTGACGTTTTCGCTGGATAGTGAGGCCCGGTTCAATGAAAATGATGTGCGGGAGGCCTTACGACGGGCTGGCGTGTTTTACATCGCCACCATCCGTAAAGAGATTGACCAGCCCGACCGGATGCGCCTGGGCACCAGCCCGGAAGGACTGAGCAACCTGGAATTGCTGGATGCCTACCTGGTGAGCATCGACACCCAGCATGACCGCCGCGCTCCCTTGCTGGAACTAGGGGCGGCGATCATGGATGAGGTCGAAGGCCGGGCGGATTAGTTGAACAACTCCGGCGCGATGCTGTCAACGCATTCCTCAGTACGTTCACTTACGTCTGCCGGGGTCAGGTCATCGCCCAGGCAGGTATTGATCTGGTCGGCAGTGGTCTGGGCATCGGTCAATTCGGTGAGCAGGTCGGCACCGTCCAGCACATACGCATCGAAGGCCTGCCCCATCAACCGCTGAAGCACAAACTCATGGATATTGGTCTGGCCGATGGCGGGGAGTTGTTGCGCGGTCGGGTCAGCCATCACATCAGCCAGTGTATTGTAATAATCTAGAGTTATGCACTTTTGGCAGAAAACAAAATCCGAGTTTAAGATAGAATCGTGACAAACCATCGGAAGCTCGGATCATGTTGGAAACTATTGTAGAAAATAATCGCATA
>DAOTTZ010000150.1:0-2181 GCA_034437535.1 Anaerolineae bacterium
TTTCCAAACCGTGGGGGACAAGTAAATGCCGATTATCGACGGAACCACACTCGACGACATCATCCCAGGCACGCCCGATGACGATGTCGTCTTCGCTGACCGGGGTGATGACATTGTCGAAGGCGGCGACGGGGATGATGTTCTCGAGGGCGGCCTGGGAAATGACTTGTTGCTGGGCGGAACGGGCAACGACTACCTGAATGGCGGCAGCGGTGCCGATTACGTCTCCGGCGATGAGGGTGATGATGAGGTCTATGGCGGGATCGGCGCGGACCGCGTGTTCGGCTTTACTGGAAACGATCTCCTTTTCGGTGGCAGCGGCCATGATGAGGTTGATGGCGGCCAGGGCGATGATGAGCTCTATGGCGAAGCTGGCAATGACCTGATCCGCGGGGCGATCGGAAATGATGTCCTTTATGCGGGGTCCGGAAATGACCTGCTTTTCGGGGGTGACGGGAACGACACGCTTTATGGCGACGCCGGCAACGACACGCTCAATGGCGATTTCGGCGACGACGAGATCTATGGCGGTGATGGCGCAGACAGCCTGACGGGTCTGAGCGGTGAAGACGTTCTGTTCGGAGGCTCTGGCAATGACGTTCTGGATGGTGGCGGAGACAATGACCTGCTGATCGGCGAGACCGGGGACGATTCACTGAATGGCGGTACGGGCAATGACATTTTGTTTGGCGGCCTCGGCAACGACCGCCTGGAAGGCGGTGTCGGCCGGGATGTGCTGGATGGGGGTATCGGCATCGATACGGCGAGCTATTCCACGTCCGGCGAGGGTGTGACCGTTTCGCTCAATGCGCAGGGACAATATCAGGCGACCGGGGCGGGGACCGGGCAGGACCTGCTGACCGACATCGAGAATCTGGAGGGATCAGCCTTTGCCGACACGCTAACGGGTGATGATTCAGACAATCTTATAGTCGGCCTTGCCGGCGATGATGTGATCGACGGGGGCATGGGCAACGACGAACTTCGGGGTGGCGATGGTGATGACATTATCGTGGGTGGGGCTGGGGCCGATATTCTAGACGGCGGCAGTGGAAATGACACCATCATCATGAGTGATGGCGGTGCATCGGGCGCGGTGAATGACATTGTTTCCGGCGGAGCGGGCGCTGACTTGTTCATTTTGAGCGGTATCCAATCGAACTTGAATGGCGACATCATTACTGATCTGGAAGTCCAGGACTCCTTGCTCGTTTCTTTCGAAGGAGCGAACTTTATTGGAACATCGGACTTCTCGTCCGGCAACGGTCTTCAAATTCGCTATGAAACTCTTGACGGAGAGACCTTGGTACAGGTTCAACTCAATGGCGCAGGGCAGATAGACACGTTGGTTATCGCCAATGGCGAGTTCGACTTGGAAGCAACCTTAAGCCCGAGTGATGATCTAGAGTTGCGTGCTATCCAAGTGAACCGCCTTCTAGGTACTTTGGACGCCGATGTTCTGGTTGGAACCGAGGGCGTTGATCGCATCGAGGGTTTTGAAGGTGATGATGAACTTTCGGGGCTAGGCGGCGGAGATGATCTTTTTGGGGGCCTCGGAAACGACATACTCAATGGGGGAGATGGGAATGACGCTGTCTCCGGCGGCGGTGGGGATGATTTGCTTATTGGTGGCCTTGGCAACGACATCATCGATGGCGGAGAGGGCATCGATACAGCAGATTACTCCTTCAGTACCGCTCCAGTGAGGATTTCTCTGGGGCTGGAAGGTGTCTTCCAAGAAGTTATAGCTGGCACTGAGCAGGACCTGCTGACCTCGATCGAAAACCTCATCGGCACCCAGTTCGATGACCGGTTAAATGGATATGCGGGAGACAACCGGCTTTATGGATTGGATGGCAACGACAGCCTTTCGGGTGGATCAGGTTCCGATTGGCTTGAGGGTGGCTCAGGGAATGACGCCCTCGGCGGTGGTTCTGGGGACGACACACTACTTGGTGGCCTTGGTTCGGACTCCATTGTTGGCGGTGAGGGGAACGATACGATTGATTCCGGTGAAGGTGCCGATCTGATCGATGGCGGAGATGGCGATGATACGATTGATTCTGGTGAAGGTGCCGACCAGATCGACGGGGGAGACGGCAACGATACGATTGATTCTGGTGTAGGTGCCGACCAGATCGATGGGGGAGGCGGCAATGATGCGATTGATTCTGGTGGAGG
>DAOTTZ010000151.1:0-19884 GCA_034437535.1 Anaerolineae bacterium
CTGAAGACGTGAAAACGCTGAAAAACGCGCCTCTAATATCAAAACACAAGCGGACATCTTGTTTTTAGGCTTAAATCGCCTTCTACAGCTATTTTGAAGTTTAACCAATGCGTAAACGACCTCATGGGGTCGTTTATCACGAGGAAGGGTATTTATGAAAAGCCATTATCGCTGGCTGGCATTTATCGTCGTTTTGACGGCGGCGGCCCTCTGGTTATCGTTACCACAGACGGAGCCAGACTTTCTTTTGCGCGGGGGCGATGCGGAAGCCCTGCGTGATTGTGAACTGACAACGGATAATCCGCGTGTGGATTGTGCCGAGTTCCGGGGTGATTTCGAATATCAGTTAGGCCTGGATTTGATCGGCGGCCTACGGGTTTTGCTCCAGGCGGAATTGCCACAAGACGCTTTCACGAATGAGGAACTCCAAGAGACGGCGAATAACGTCGCCCGACGGATCAATTCATTGGGGACATCGGAAGTGACGGTGCAGACGCTCGGCGGGGATCGCATCCTGGTTGAATTACCCGGAGAAACCGATCCCCAACGGGCTATCAGCACCATCCAGCAGACGGCCCTGCTAGAGTTCGTTGATTTTAGTGGTGTGGCGGAAGATCTCAGCGGCCAGCAGATCATCACCACACAACAATTTGAGATCCAACAGCGGCGTGAACAGGCCGCACGCGAAAGCGGCGATGACCTGGACGAATTGGAACCGCTCCAGGGCCGGCCCGATGCCACCGGGCAACCGTTCCAGACGGTGATGACCGGTGAAGGCCTCGATGCCGCTGTCGCGCAATTCGACCCACAACGGGGTTGGTTGATTGTCTTTGATGTCGCTGGCGACCACGAGATCTTGGATCCGCAATATGCGTCATTTGGTGATTATACCGGAGCTAATATTGACAATCAGATGGCAATCGTACTGGATGGGCGGGTGTTGAGTGCGCCGGTCATCCGGGCGGCGTTGCCTTCCGGCGGGACAATTGAAGGCGGCTTTAGCGAAGAAGAAGCTAAGACGCTTGCGCTTCAATTGCGCTCCGGCGCGTTGTCGATCCCGTTGCGGGTGGAAAGCACTGAGTTGGTCGGTGCGACCCTGGGTGATGAGTCAGTCCAGACCAGTGTTCGAGCCGGGGTTGTGGGTGTTATCGTGGTGTTGGCTTTCATGTTCCTGTATTATCGTGTGCCGGGGATCTCTGCTGATGTGGCCCTGTTGGTCTTCATCTTGCTGAACTTGGCCGTGTTCAAATTCGTGCCGATTACGTTAACGCTACCGGCGATTACCGGTTTCTTGATTTCAATCGGTACGGCGGTGGACGGGAATATTCTGATCTTCGAGCGTCTGAAAGAAGAGGTTCGAGATGGTAAGCCACTCCGTGAAGCATTGGACGCCGGCTTTGACCGCGCCTGGACATCAATCCGTGACTCGAATATCTCCACGATTATCATCTGCGGGATCTTGTTCATCTTCGGCCAGACACCGGGCGCAAGTATCGTCAGTGGCTTTGCTATTACGCTGGCTCTCGGCTTGATCCTCAACCTGTTTACGGCGGTCGTCGTGACGCGCTCGGTGCTGTACACGCTGATCGATTTTACTGAAAATCAAGTTGCCCGCCGCAAATGGTTACTCGGCATTTAGGAGGGGAAACCGATGTTTAATATCGTTGAAAAACGCCGCTTATTCTTTATTATTTCCAGCATCGTGATCGCGTTAGGGATCGGGATGATGGTTTTCTCGACGGTCGAGACTGGCTCTCCCTTTCGCCTGAGCATTGACTTCCAGGGTGGGAGCATCTACGAATTCCAGTTTATCGAAGAAGGGGCGACCGAATCGACCATCCGTGATGTCTTCGCGGAGAACGGCGAAGATAACGTCATCATCCAGCAATTAGGCGGCGCGACGGCGGATTTCCGGGTCGTCTCTGAAACAGAACTTGACCTGGCGGCAGTGACCGCCGCCGTCGATGACCTGGCTGATGACAGTGGCGGGGTCGATGCTGAGATCACCGAAGAGTCGATTTATCTGTTTTCGTTCGATGCGGATGCAATTGACATTGACGCTGTGCGTGAGACCTTCCGCGATAACGACCTGACCAATGTCTTTATACGGGAGGTTGAAGGGGCTGACAGTGCGCTTTTCTCGGTGGTCTCGCCAGTCAATGCGGCGGATGAGGTAGTCGAAACGCTCGATCTCATCAATGAGACCGCCCCCTTGACGTATGAGCAGATCGCGACGGAAGTTATCTCCGTGCAGATCGAAGCTGAGGCTATCAATGAAGCCGATGTGACGACCGCGCTCGATGCGAACGGTGTCGAGGTGACGTTCGTCCAGCGGGAACCGTACCGTTGGTCGGTGCGGGGTGGCTTTGAAGAACAACAGACTAGCGATGCCATCATCGAGGGCCTGGACGACATTGCCACTCTCGACCGGGGCAGTCTGCGGGTTGAAGCCGTCTCGGAGACCATCGGCCAGGAAGTCACACAGGCGGCTTTTGTCGCGGTGGCATTGGCGGCGGTGGTGATTACCGGCTTTATCGTGTTGGCCTTCCGCCAGATCCCGAATGCGACTCGGTATGGTTTATGTGCTATCGCCGCGATGGTTCACGACGTTCTCATCGTGATGGGGGTGATGTCGCTGGCTGGCTTCATCGCCGGGTGGGAGATCGACGCGCTGTTCTTGACCGCTGTGCTGACGGTCGTCGGCTTTTCTGTACAGGACTCGATTGTGGTCTTCGACCGCATTCGTGAAAACATCCCCAAGCACATCGGGGAGCCTTACGAGACCATCGTTAACCGTAGCATCTGGGAGACGATCCACCGGTCGTTAGCAACGCAGTTGAACGCCTTCTTTATCATGATCGCGATCCTGGTCTTCGGTGGTGAGACCAGCCGCCAGTTTATCGCGATTCTGTTTATCGGCCTTCTTTCCGGGACGTATTCTTCGATCTTCACGGCTGTGCCGCTGTTGGTCGCCTGGGAAAAGGGCGAAATTCCATTCCTCAAGGGGGATGAGCATATCAGCACATCTACCGCAGAGGCCGAAGCCGCCGCGTAAGCATCTTATCTTCAACTTAAACCAAAAGCCGCCCAATACATCAGGCGGCTTTTGGCATCTAATCGTTTCCGGGCAGGGTGGGCAAGGTGAAGAAAAAGGTTGTGCCGACGTCTTCTTCGCTTTCCAGCCAGATTTGTCCGTCGTGAGCTTCGATGATGGCTTTAGTGATGACCAATCCCAGGCCCGTGCCGGAGGTCTTATCAGCGGTTTGGCTCGCCCGGAAGAACTTCTGGAACATCTGCTGTTGGTCGTCTTTGGATAAGCCATAACCGGTATCTTCAACCGCAACCTGAAGCATGGGGTGTTTGCTGTTTGCTACCGGGCGCGTCCAGAGCCGGATGTCCCCACCAGCGCGGTTATATTTGATGGCGTTCGTTATCAAGTTCAACAGCACTTGCTTGACCTTGCCCCGGTCTCCCTTGATGGTGTGCTGAGTATCATCGGTATAGATGGTGATGTCTTTTTCGCTGGCCTGGGGTGCCACAACTTCGGCACTCTCACGCAGGAGATCACTGATCTCAAACGGCTGGATCTCCAACCGGGTACGACCTGATTCCATCTGCGCCAGATCAAGAAAATCGGTCGTCAACCGGATCAAGCGGTTAGTCTCCCCTTGCATAGTGGTGACGAGATCGTCTTTTTTGTCGTTGGTCAGGTCTTGCCGCCGGAATAGCGCGATGCTGGCTTTGAGCGACATTAGCGGCGTCCGCAACTCATGCACCATTTCCGCGATGAAGTCACTCTGGCGGAATAACCGGGCGTTTTCGATGGCGACCGCGGCCTGGCTGGCAAGTGTGGTCATCGTGTTGATGTCTACGCTGGTGAACTTTTGATTGCCGCGTTTATTGACGGCCTGTACCACACCGATGATCTTCTCGTGGGTTCGCATCGGCACGCCCAATAGATTATTCGTCTGGAAGTCGATAGTCTTATCAACGTTCTGGAAGTGACTGGGTTCTGAGGCTACATCCTGGATGACACGCGGTTCGCCATGTGTGGCGATCCACCCGGCGATGCTCCCTTTCATTGGAACGATGATGTCATCCATTTCATTTGGATCGAGATTAGAAGATGCCTCGAACCTCAGTTCTTCGGTGATCGGGTCAATCAACATAATGGATGCCGCTTCGGTATCAACTAACTCGGTCGCGGCGGCGACGATCTTCCGAAGCAATTGGGCGTGGTCAAAGGTTGAGTTCAGTTGCCGGCTGATCTCGATGATGCGCTCGTAATGTTTGAGGAGTGGGTCCCTGCTGTCCTGGCTCATGCGTTAAGTCTCGATCTGTCGAATAATTTCAGGCAGAATGTGGGCGGCGCGTTCGTTGATCACGACTTCTGCCATTGAATCGACCGGGGTTTGCTCTAGGTTGACGATAATTAGCTTGGCCCCGGTGCGCCGGGCCAGAATTGGAATATCGCTGGCTGGCGCGACTTCTAATGATGATCCGATGATAATCATCAGGTCACACAATCGCGCTTCTTTTTGGGCACCTTGCAATTCCCGGATCGGCAACTGTTCGCCGAATAAGATCACATCCGGCTTAAGCACGCCACGTTTGCATTCATCACAATAGGGAACGTTGCCAGTCTCTAAGAAGTCGGTCAAGATGGCTTCGCCGTCGTATTTTTCGAAACAATGGATGCAGGTCGCCGTCCGCATGTGGCCGTGTAGCTCGTAGATCGTCTTATGGCCGACACGCGAATGAAGCATATCAATGTTTTGCGTCACGATGGACTTGAGATAGCCCATCCGTTCCAGATCCATAAGCGCGTGATGGGCCGGGTTCGGCTCCGCGTTGATCGTCACGTCGGATAACGGACGCACCCAATCGTAAAATCCTTGTGGATTATGCCGGAAGCCGTAAATGCTGGCGACGGTCATCGGGTCGGCATTTTGCCACAAGCCAGAATCGGGACTGCGGAAATCCGGGATGCCGGAGTCTGTACTGGCACCGGCCCCGGTGAAGCCGACGACATAACTGGCTGACTGGATCAGCCGGGCGGCTTCTTGAATTTGAATAATTACGTCTTCATCAAACATGGTTATGCTTCGATAGCAACGTCTTCGGCCAATTTCCCAATCTGGCTGGAGACAATTGCATTGGGTTGGTAGGCAAACAGCGGGACGCCATCTTCTGCCGCTTGGTAGGCCAGGTCTGGCGCGGCGGAGATAATGGCGCGGATCTCGTGGTTGAGCAAGCGTTCGACTTCGTGCCAGGGGGGTTGCTGGTTGATCTGCACCCGATTGACCACGACGAGATGAATCGTCAAGTTATCGCTTTGCTTGAGGATGCTCAGTAAATCTCGTGCCATTGACAGCGTGATATCAGATGGATCGACCACCAGGATGATCTGGTTCATCAGTGTGTAGATGTTGGATGTGATCGCGTTGATTCCCGCACCCAGGTCGAATAAAGCCGGTTGGCCGATGGCTCTTAACTCTTGCACAACGGCTTTGACTGAATCCAGAGAGAAATTCATCAAATTTTCTTTAGGCCGGGTGGAAGACATCAAGGCCCGCAAACCGCTTTTATGGCTGACGATGCCACGTCGAACCATCTCATTGTTGATTTCACTCGCCGGGCGGCTGAGGATGTCGGCCATCCGTGCGGAGTCATCCAGGCCCAGGTAAAGGCTCATGCTACCTTGACCAGGGCGAAAATCTGCGATGACAGGATCCCGGTTCATCTGAAGCAGGGCGGCCCCCATGCTGACGGTGATAGTTGTGGTACCCAGGCCACCTTTCGCGCCGATTAAGCCGATGGTCATGCCATCAGACGAGCCACTACTCCCCTGGTCTCCCCGCCGTTGAAGCATCGCCTTGACTCGTGACGCCAATTCGGTCGGGTGGGTGGGTTTCGTCAAATAATCGTCGGCCCCGGCTTCGAACCCGGCGACTTTATCATCGATCAAGGTTTTGGCGGTGAACATAATGATGGGGGTGTTGCGCGTTTGTTCGTTATTTCGTAGGCGGCGGCAGACTTCGTAGCCATTCATATCTGGCATCATCACATCCAGGATGATGAGATCAGGATTTTCTTTGAAGGCTTTGGTAATGGCCTGGTTGCCCGCATTGGCCGCAATGACTTCGTAGCCATGCCGCTGGAGCATCAAGCCAATGAGCTTGAGGCTGTCAATATCATCATCGACGATTAAGATTTTTTCTGCCATATGAAAACATATCTGGTCAAGGGCTGTTAATGCGGTCAGTCTAGCACGAAAGAAAAGGCGTTGCAAGCGAAGGTAAGTTTGGTTTTACCAATTGTGCGCTGGCAACCCACACAGATTGTCGAACAGGATGCATTTTCTTGCCGCTGATGTGGTAGGATGATAAGGGATGTCTTTCAGGGTGGGGTGATAGACTCAGAATGGCATCAACTTGTAAACTTGCCGTGTGTTTTCGCGGGGTTTATAATCCTAGAGGATACCAGCAACAGGTGAGGCTCCGTTTATGTCACAGGTTCACAATGAGCAAGCTGTCGTGCGCGAAATCTTGCGGGTGATGGCACAGACCGATACACCGCAAGATTGCTATCTTCCGATGATTCATATTGCTAGCCAGTTGGTTGATGCTCAGGCCGGTTTTTTGTTTATCTATGAAGAGCCACGTCTGGTCATCCCGTTCAACATCCCCGAAGAAGAATTACCTGATGATGACTACCTGCGGCGGGCCGGCCAGTCGATGATGGAAGATGTCTCTGTGAATCCACCAGCGTTCCAGGCGTTAGGCTTCTCCCAGACGGTCATCGCCGCGACCATCGAAGACGGTGACATTCTGGTCGGGCTATTGGTCTTTCTGTTGGATCAAGTGCCGGCGTTTGACCCGGTAAAGTCGAATGGCTTTACTGCTTTGATGGATGCGTTCATCGTCGTCACGCGCCACCTGCGGGCACGCGCCCGGTTCGAAAAGTTGAGCCGTAATCAAAGTGAGTTCATGCGGATTGTGTCGCACGATCTACGGTCACCGCTGACTTCTATCCAGGGGTTTAGCAGTATGCTTGAATCGCGTGATATTGGCAATCTAAACGATAAACAGGAATATTTTGTTGAGAAGATCCTATCCGGTATCACACAGATGACCGCCCTGGTTGATAACATCCAGGACGCCGGACGTTATGACCCGGAGACGGGCTTTTATGAATTGCAACGTGCCCCGTGTGATCTCACCGAAATAGTCAATCGCATCGTGGAAAATCATCTCGTCCCAGCGGAAAAGCAAGAGTTGACGGTCGAAAAGCAGATTGCCGATGATATTCCGATCATCAACGTTGACCCAACGATGCTTGAACGGGCCATCACGAATCTGGTCGATAATGCGATTAAGTACACGCCCAATGGGGCGCAAGTTACGGTGGCCCTGTGGCGGGCCGATGACCAGTTATTCGTTAGCGTGGCAGATAGCGGCCTGGGCATCAGCCCGGAGAACCAGAAGTTATTGTTTGAACGTCACGTTCGCATCGCCCGGATGGAACATAAACGAGTCAAGGGTAGTGGCCTGGGCTTGTTTATCGTGCGGAGTGTGGCACGTCAACACGGCGGGGATGCCTGGGTAGAAAGTATCGAGGGTGAAGGTAGTACCTTCTACATTCGTATTCCACTCATCCCGGAAAATTTGATTATGGGATGATGTCGTTATCTAATCGCCGTCAAATGTAATATATCCCCCGCACATCGGGGGATTTTGTTTTCAGGAAGAAGTCATGATACAGATTTTACCGGATCAATTGATCTCTCAGATCGCGGCGGGCGAAGTTGTGGAGCGGCCCGCGTCGGTCGTCAAAGAATTGGTTGAGAACGCGCTGGATGCGGGTGCAGATAGCATCCACATCGCGACAAAAGCGGGCGGTCGCCAATTGATACAGGTCAGCGATAATGGCACCGGGATCCCGGCGGAAGAAGCACGGCTGGCCCTGCAACGACACGCGACCAGCAAGCTCCGCACGGTGGATGACCTGGACAACATCCTGACGTTAGGTTTTCGGGGGGAAGCGTTATCAAGCATCGCGTCCGTCAGCCGAATGACACTGACCACGCGCCACCGTGACGAGCAAATCGGTATTGAGATCCGCTCAGAAGGCGGCGTGATCCGCGCTAATGATCCGGTCGGTGCGCCAGCCGGGACGGTGATCACCGTGGCACATCTTTTCTTCAACACACCAGCGCGGCTTAAATTCTTGAAGAAAGAGACCACCGAAAAGCGTCATATCACCGCACTGGTCACACGCTACGCGATGGCCTATCCGGCGGTACGATTTACGCTGGAGCAGGACGGACGAGAATTGCTCCGCACGACGGGAAGCGGCGAATTAACCGATGTGCTGGTCAAAGTGATCGGGCTGGATGGCTTTAAGCAAATGGTGCCGGTAGAACTTCAAAACACGGGGTATCGCCAGCAGGTGCCGGTAACGGTGGCGGGATTTACATCGCTCCCGGCCTTCAACCGGGCAGACCGCACCCAGATCTCGATCTTCGTTAATGGTCGCTGGGTCAACGACAGCAAATTGACCTATGCGGTGGTGCAAGCCTATCATGCCTTGTTGGATGGTGGACGTTACCCGGTGGCCGTGTTGATGATCGAGTTGCCGCCTAATGAGGTCGATGTCAACGTACATCCGGCCAAAGCAGAAGTCCGCTTTCGAGATGCCAATGCCGTCTTTAGTGTGCTTCAACGGGCGGTGCGGGAAGCGGTCATCGCCAGCGGAGAGCGACCCCGGCCAACAGATTATGAGACCGGCGGGGCGGTTGATTGGCGGGGGGAGCGTGTCTTTGGTCAAACCAGCCTGGATTTTCAGGTTGAAGCCAGTGGCCGGTTGCCGCGCCCGACGACAGAAGATGAAGAACTTGATTTAAGCCACATCCCGGAAGGAGCCGGTGCGCCGGTCAAGCCGCGTACCTTGCCATTGTTACGGGTGGTGGGGCAGGTCGGCGCGACTTATATCGTGGCGGAGGGGCCGGCTGGCCTGTACTTGATCGACCAACACGCGGCTCATCAGCGCGTCTTGTATGAAGACTTGCTGGAACAGCACGACGCTTCTGCGATCCCGATCTATGATCTGCCTAATCCACAACAGATTGACTTTGAGGCGACCGATTATACACGGCTTGAAAACCATCTGGATGTCCTGACCGCTCTAGGTTTCGGTATGGAGCCATTCGGGACGAACACTATGCAGATCCGTGCTTTGCCGGAGATCCTGGCATCTACCGACCTGGACGCGGTTTTGCGTGATTTAACCCAGACGTTGCGTTCCTCCGATACGAGCCGATCAGCCTTGGTGCGCTGTATCGCCCGCCTGGGCGCGGTCAAAGCCGGTCAGGTGCTCCCGAATGAAGACTTGCAAGCTATCGTGCGCCGCCTGGAACGGGCGACCGAACCGCTTAAAGATCCAGCCGGCCACCCAACATTGCTTCATATGACCGGCGAACAACTGGCCCGCGAATTCAACCGTTAGCGACTTTGCCACTGGAACGTGTTGATGTCGCCCAGGCCGCCGATAGGTGTTAAATCGCCGGTGTTAAGCCGCCGCGCAATTGTCACCGACCATTCGATGGTATGCGTTTCACCGCTGGTCGGGATGAGTTCTGCTGGGAGTAATATATTGTTCTGGCGGGTGCCTTCCTCCCACAATACACTGGCCGTCACGTCGCGCACCGTCACCAGGTAGAATTCATCCGCTTCTAACGGGCCGATCCCGATCCACGATAGGCGGATGCGACTGGCCGGGGCGATGGCTCCTTCTGGCGGGGCGACGACAATTGGCGGGGCGTAGGTTGGTGTGAATGTCGGCGTCTCACTACCACTAGGTGAAGGCGTCGGCGTTGGCGTCGGTGGTGGCACCAGCACATTGACGACCTGACCTTCACCGATAACTGGATTGCAGTTCGGCCCGCCGAAATCGAGTTCGAAATTACAGCCGGTAAATGTGATCTCCGCGTTAATCTGCGCGAACAGAGCTAGCGTTAACTCCGGGAAGCGGCTGACGATGCTCAAGACCGTTTCGCCGCTTTCGACAGTGTGTTGCGCGATGACCGCATCGGAGGTGATCTCGACGTTTTCGCGGATACTTGGCACATCACCAGCCGGGGGATTTCCACCGGCTTCGTTACCGCCGGGGGCTGGGTTGATGGCTTCCGGGCTGGCGGTGGCGGTTGGGCGCGGTATGAGAATGGCTTCCCCGACTGGCAACGTATCCGCGTTAAAAACATTAGGGTTGATGAGTACGATCTGGTCGATGACATCCAGGGTGCGATAGTTGAACGGCTCCCGCTGAATAATCTCGATCAGTGTCTCGTTAGGTTGGACGACATATTCCCAGGGGCCGGGTGTGCTGGTCGGCACCGGTGGGGCCGTTGGTGGATCTGGGATCGCGGTCTGGGTCGGCGTATCCGGGGCCGGTGTGTCGGTCGGTGGTCTGGTGGCGGTTCGAGTCGCTTCCGCCGTCTCGGTGGGTGTTTGAGTCTGGGTGGGCGGTGGAACCGGTGTATCGCTCACCTGGGGTAATGGATTGATGGGTTCTTCGACGATGCCATCGGCGGTCGGAGTCGCATTGTCCTGGGCCGTGAAATTGCAACCAGCCAGAATCAAAACGCTTAAGAATAAAGGTGTTGTTATCTGTCGGATCATGGATCAAGCCTAATCGTTGATACGTGTTTCCCACGTGAACGTGAGTGTTTCCGTCCGGTAGGTGGGGTTATCTTCATCGTTTTGATTTACCACACTGATAACCCAGGCATATTCGTGCCGGTCGCTGGTGGTGTCTTCGTCGTCCGGGTCGTCTGCTTCGCTAAGACCTTGCCACGCTTCCGGGATCACGAATGATGTATTGATCGTCTCCGCAGTATAGACGATGCCAGCGGTTCTGTCTTCTACGGTTACCCTATACACATCATCCGGGCCAAGGGTGCCAGAAGGCACCCAACGCAGGGTAATTAGTTCATCCCGGCGGAAGAAAGCCCGGTCGGGTGGGTTCTGCGAGACAGGCGCGTTAAACGTCGCCGTCGGGGTGGGGGTGGCGGTCTCACTACCGCTTGGCGTGGGGGAAAGCGTGGCGGTGGGTAAGGCGGCTGGCACACGGATCTGCTGACCCTGGAAGACCATCACGTTACAGCGTTCACCGCCAAACGTCATCCCCATGTCACACTGGTTAAACGAGATTTCTGGGTTGAGCTGAGACAGCACTTCCACCGATGCTTCGTACTGTGCGATGATCGAGATCAGTGTTTCGCCGGGGCCGATGACGTGAAATTGTACCCCTGGCGGCAAGGTCGCCGTCGGGATTTCGAAGAATTCTTCCAGTTCATCATCTTCTAGCTCGAAGACATCCGGCGTCGGTTCGGTATCGCCCTGGGCCATTGCCACGCTGTCTACACTGCTTTCACCCTGGGCGTCTGCGCCGGGTTGCTCTGGTAGCGGTGTCGGTGGGTTTGGGTTGGGTGTGGGCGTCGGCCAGGGGATCTCTAAAACCTGGCCTTCAATGATCGTCCCGGCGTCGGGCAGGTCGTTGATCTCGACGACTTCATCGAACACATCGAAGCTCTGATGCCCGCAACGGCTGACCAGGTTAAACATATTGTCTCCCTGTTGGACGGTTTGCATACAGGGTGTGCGCGTCGGCACGATGGTAGGCGTCGATGTTGGTAAAACGGTGATGGTCGGTGTGTTGGTCGGCGGGCCTAGTGTGACGGTGGGTTGTGCCAATTGTAAGCGTGGAGTGGGTGTGGTGTCAGCTTCGCCATCCCCTGCCAGGATGTCTTGCCCACCATCAATAGCTGGCGGGCCGATAATCAAGCCCAGGCCGATCACCAGCAAGGCGACTAAAAGGCCGAAGCATCCAAACAAGTACCGTTGACCGATCTTGTAGAGCGAGTCCTCGTAAAGATCGGTCTCGCCATGCTGGAACCGGTAGCCTTCGTGGCCTGGCCGGGAGCCAGCGGTACTGTCATCTTTCTGGTCTTCGGTCTCCACACTGGCAAGTGATGTACCACAATTCCAGCAGATGGCCGCATTACGATGATTTGATGCGCTACAGATCGGGCAGACTTTAATCGACTCGGACACAGCATACCTCTGTTACGGGTGTGATCTTGAAGGTTACGTGATAGGGCCGCGTGTCGTCAAGATGGTGTTAACAATGGTGCGTTCCGCCGGGACGTTGACGCGGGTCAAGACGATGCTATTCCGCAAGACGACATCATGCCCGACACTACACCCGCGCTCTAAATATACATGCGGGCCGATCTTCGACCCCTGACCGACGTTTACCTGGGGGTCGATCCTGACTGGGGGTGTGATCTTGACGGTGTAGGGTAGTTCGCTGAGAATGTGGGCGTCTTGCTCTTCATCAAGCAACATCTTATGCAAGGCCAGCAGATCTCGATCTACATCGACCTGCAAAATCCAGGTTGAACGCGCCATGATGCCATCGCCGCCGGCCTGAATATACTGGTAAGCCAGGTCGATGAATTGGAGCAATCGCTCGGTTGTGGTGGTGGGCGGCTTCGTCTGGCGCAGGTAGTCGATCATATCGTGCCCGGCGATGAACATATCGCTGAGTGTCAGGGTGTTTTTCGTGTCTCCGGTGGGCATCCCGACGATTTCCAGCACCTTTTCACCCTGTACGATGGCATAAGCCTTGCGGTTTGATGCGGAAATATCAGTCGGTGCGCCGGAAAAAATCAAGGCGGAAGGATGGCTTTCGTGTTGCTTGATGAGACGCTCTGGAAAGTGGGTATGTGTAAAACTGTTGTAACTACAGACTAAAAAGGGTTCGCCGTTCTGCTGTGCGATGTTGTGAAAGATCGTAATCAAGTTGTCCGTCCGCATACGGATAACCAGATTAATATCGACATCGGGCATCCATTGGGTGTTGAGATAAGAGGCGACGGCTCCTTCAGCTTCGCCGACGATGACGGTGTACTGCCTGATGCCAGCACGATAGAGGCGTTCCATAATGCGAATAAATAACGGCTTGCCTAATGCCGGTAACATGACATGAGACCGATTATAAGTCAGCCGGCTTTGTGCATTTGGGTTGCCGATAGCAAGTATGACGGCATGTTTCAACATCGCCCGTCTCCTAATTGGTCAAGTTTAAGGCACTCATTATAACGCCCGCTAGAGAATAGTAAAAATTACCTGTGCATTGTTAAGTCAGGTAGCGGGTTGTCTGATATAATGAGAGTGTTATGTAGGTCAATGGTGCTAAGTAAGGGTTAACCGATTATGTCATCGGTCAAGCGAATCGTCGAATACCATATCAACCGCCTGAAGGATAAGAGTCCGGATGTCCGTCTGCGTGCCATCCAGGAACTCGAATTGTTGAACGATCCAGACGCGCTGGATGCGTTGCAGGATGTATACCAGAACGATGAAGATGTCGATGTCCGGAAGGCGGCGCAAAGTGCCGGGCGGAAGATCTTCAGCAATACACAGTCTGCATCATAGATGATAGCGGGCGGCCACCGGGCCACCCGCCTTTTTGCTATCCACACAATTCCTGGATGCGCGATTGGATCTGCTCTGCCGCCGCCTGAAGATCCTTAAGGCGGTCGCGTTCTCGTTGAACCACCTCATCGGGGGCTTTGTTGACGAAGTTTTCGTTTTGAAGCATCCCTTTGGTCTTGTTGATCTGAGCGGCGATGGATGCTTGCTCTTTGTTTAAGCGTTCACACTCCACCTCGAAGTCAATCATATCTGCCAGCGGAATAAACAGCGTGGCATCGCTGACGACTGTCGAAGCGGCTTGATCGGGTGCGGCGCTATCATCGTCCATCAAGGTGATCTCGTGGACGTTGCACAACCGGGCGAACACATGCTGATGCCGTTCGATCTTCTCGCGGTGGCTTCCCGGTGCGATCTGGGCGGATAGCCGCTTTCCAGGGTCAATGTTGTACTGGTTATTGCGGATGTCGCGCACACCACGCACCAGATCCATCAAGATGCTCATCTGCATTTCGGCCTCATCGCTGATGTAAGTTGCGTCTGCTTTGGGCCAATCTGCGATGATGAGGGCTTCGCCTTCATGCGGCAGGTATCGCCAGATCTCCTCAGTGGCGAAGGGCATAAACGGATGCAGTAAGCGCAGGCAGGTATCCAACACATGTACCAGCACGCGCTGGGCAGTCCCCTTTTGTTCGTCTGTACCGTTGTAAAGTGCGTGCTTGCTGATCTCCAGATACCAGGGGGCGAATTCTTCCCACAAGAAATTGCGGACACTACGTCCCGCTTCACCATACTGATAGGTATCGAACAGATATTGCACGTTTTTAATCATGCGATTTAACCGGCTCATGATCCAGCGGGAAGGCAGGTCAAGCGCGTCTGGCGCGGGCACACCGAGTTCAAAGGGGCCGGCTTCCAGATTGTTAACGGTAAAGTTGGTGGCTTGCCACACCTTATTCACGAAGTTCCAGCTATTTTCCACCCACTGCATATCCAGGTTGACGTCCTTGCCGGGTGTGCCACTGGTCACCAGCGCAAACCGTAACGGGTCAGTACCATAATCGCGGACAACTTCCAACGGGTCGATCACATTGCCAATCGTTTTGCTGAACTTGCGCCCTTCGCCATCCCGCACCAGGCCATGCAGATACACGGTATGAAATGGCGGTTGATCGGTGAACCATAACCCCATCATAATCATCCGCGCCACCCAGAAGAACAGGATGTCGTGGCCGGTTTCCATCACGTCGGTCGGATAGTAGCGTTGCAGGTCGGGTGTATCATCCGGCCAGCCTAGCGTGCTGAACGGCCATAGACCACTGCTGAACCAGGTATCGAGCACATCTTCCTCCGGGATCCAGCCGTCGCCTTCGGGCGCGGTACGCCCGACGTGGATCTCGCCGTAAGGGTCGCCGTCCTTTTCCCGGTGCCAGGCCGGGATGCGATGCCCCCACCATAATTGACGACTGATGCACCAATCCTGGATGTTTTCCAGCCAGTTATAATAAATTTTCTCGAAGTGTTCCGGCACGATTTTGATGTCACCATCGCGCACTGCTTTGACGGCTTTTGCGGCGATGTCGTCCATCTTGACGAACCATTGGTCGCTGAGCATTGGCTCCACCACTTCGCCCCCACGTTGAGAGCGCGGTACTTTCATCTCGTGTGGCTCCACCTTGATCGTCATCCCGGCGGCTTCCATATCTGCCCAAAGCTTGGCGCGTGCTTCAAAACGACCCAGCCCGGCATATGGCCCGCCATTTTCGTTGATCGTCACATCTTTGTTCATCACATTGATGAGTTCCAGGTCGTGCCGTTGGGCGATTTCGTAGTCGTTGAAGTCGTGACCCGGTGTGATCTTCAGCGCACCCGTGCCGAACTCACGATCAACGTATTCATCAGCGATGATCGGAATTTCACGATCCAGCATGGGCACATAGGCTTTCTTGCCGATGTATTGTTGGTAACGCTCGTCTTCCGGGTGGACGCACACAGCAGTATCACCCAGAATGGTCTCCGGGCGGGTGGTCGCCACCGGCAGATGATCGCCCCCTTCCACTGGATATTTGAAGTAATAGAGCTTACCTTTTTCGTCCTGGCGTTCTACCTCCAGGTCGCTGACGGCAGTCTGTAGGCCCGGTGACCAATTCACCAGGCGCGGCCCACGATAGATCAAGCCTTGTTCCCACAGCCGGATGAAGACCTCTTGCACCGCGCTGGAAAGCCCCTCATCCAGGGTAAAGCGTTCACGCGACCAATCACAACTGGCACCCAGGCGGCGCAACTGCATGGTGATAGTGCCGCCTTTTTCTTCTTTCCATTGCCAGGTGCGCCGTAAGAACTCCTCACGGCCAATGTCAAAGCGCGACAGACCTTCTTCCGCCAGTTGTTTTTCGACTTGAAGTTGAGTCGCTATCCCGGCGTGATCGGTGCCGGGCACCCATAACGCGGCCTTGCCACGCATCCGCTCGTAACGGGTCATCAGGTCTTCCAGCGATGTAAACAAGGCATGACCGATGTGTAAGACACCGGTCACATTGGGCGGGGGCATGCTGATGACGAATGTCTCGGCATCTGCCGGGGCGGCTTCCGGCTTGAACCAGCCATTTTCATCCCACCATTGGTAGATGCGTTCTTCGGCATCGGTAAAGTCAAAGTTTTTGGGCATGGCTTCGGGTTGGTATGACACTTTCGGCATGTTGTTCTCTCCTAATTGAACTTGATCAGGTACGTGCGCCGATTGGCTTGCGGGTGACCAGGACGTGCTCGGTGCGGTCGGGTTTGTCCTCCGGCTCTTCGAAACCGGCTTCCAGCAGAACGACCTTTACTTCATCGGTAGATAGTGGGCGGTAGGTCACTTGCCGCTTCATCGCCCGGTAATCCTGGTCTTTGCCCTTGACGATGTATAGCTTCTGGGTGGCGATGACCGGTGGGCCGTCTTCCCATTCCCACACATCGAACGTGATAAATTCGTTATTGTCTGCATCCTGGTTGATAAACCCAGGGATGAAGCGCGGGCGGGCCTCCATAAACGGCCCAAAGTCTCGCATCCCGACGACCAGAATACCGCCTGGTCGGAGCAAATCGTAAAATGTTTCAATCGTCAATTCGATCTCCTCATCCAGCAAGAGGTGAGGCAGAGCATTGCCTTTGGTAACGATTGCGTCGAACGGGCCGTCAACGACCTCAGTCAGGTTGAGGAAATCGCCATGATGAAAGGTGACAAGATCGTTTACGCCGTAGTCCTCTGCGGTGCCTTGCGCTTTTGCCAGCATCCCCCGGCTTGGATCAACCGCCGCTACCTGGAAGCCAAGCTTTGCTAGCGCGACGGCCTGCGTCCCAGCCCCGCAGGAGGCATCCAGCACTTGTTCAACCCCTTTGTTGCGGAAGATCGCCCGCAGGCTCAAGCCTTCACGTTCTAGTTGAGTTTCCCAATCCTTATAAAAGTACGGGTAATACTCTGCGATGGCGTCGTAAAATGCTGTGGTGTCGTTGCTTACCGTTAATTCCATCCGACCTCCTGTATAAAATAGAAAAACCTCTCGCCCATTCAAGGACGAGAGGTGTGACAGTCTCTCGCGGTACCACCTTGATTCACGCTTCCTGGAAGGTCGCGCACACTTGATCCGCTATAACGGGCGAACCCGGCCAGCCCTACATGATCGAACCGGCGACTCGCGGGCGACTTGGGCGGTGTCTTGTGGGCAGGCTTTCAGCCGTTGACCTGCGGTCTCTGGTCACATAAACGGGTCGCTTACTACTCCCGGTCTTCGTCTTTTGCTATGAATTTGTGACTGAAGTATAGCACGCGGATAAAATTAGCGTCAATGGTCTGGGCGATTTTGCTTCGTCCAGGCCAGCATACTCCGGATGCGATCTGCCACCATATCAATCGCCACCGTGTTAAACCCGCCCTCCGGGATGATGACATCGGCATATCGTTTGCTTGGCTCCACGAACTTGAGGTGCATCGGGCGCACAGTCGTCAAGTATTGTTCGATCACTGACTCAGTCGTGCGGCCACGTTCCAGCAGATCCCGCTGTAACCGCCGGATGAAGCGCAGATCGGGGTCGGTATCCACATAAATTTTGACGTCGAATAACTTCCTCAAGGCCGGTTCGGAGAAGATCAAGATACCTTCGATCAAGAGGATCGGTTGCGGGCCGACGGTCTCGGTGATCTCGGTGCGACAGTGACGGGTGAAATCATAGGTCGGCACTTCGACCGAGTCCCAATTTTGCAATTGTTTGATGTGTTCGATAAGCAGATCAGTATCCAGCGCATCGGGATGATCGAAGTTAAACGCCTCCCGCCGGTCTAGCGGTAGGTCAGAGAGATCGTGATAGTAGGCATCATGTGGCAGATAAGCGATGTTATGCGAGCCAACGCGGTCTAAAAGGGCATTGGCAATCGTCGTCTTGCCGGAACCCGTCCCACCGGCGACGGCCAACGTGACCGGACGGGGGGCTTTCTGGTTGGCATCGCGCATCACAACCTCCCATATACAACAATAATGCCCGCAAAGATATCTTGTTGCGGGCAGATGAGCCACCGATGGGACTTGAACCCATAACCTCACGCTTACGAAGCGTATGCTCTGCCGATTGAGCTACGGTGGCTGATGAACTTGCGGAGATTATAGCACCATCGCCTGTTCCCCGGCAAGATCGAATCTGCCTCAGTGGCGGAAGTGACGGGTGCCTGTGGTGACCATCGTTACGCCGCGCTGGTTGGCCGCGTCGATCACCTGACTGTCTCGGATCGACCCGCCGGGTTGAATGACCGCCGTGACGCCCGCAGAGGCGGCGACTTCCAGCCCATCCGGGAAGGGGAAGAAAGCGTCAGACGCCATGACTGCGCCCTGGGCTTTATCGCCAGCCTTCTGGACAGCCAACTGTACCGCATCTACCCGGCTCGGTAATCCACCCCCTATTCCTACGGTGGTGCCTTTGTGGGCCAGGACGATGGCATTCGATTTGACGTGCTGGACGGCCTTCCAGGCGAATTGTAACGCAATCAGTTCGTCGTCGGTGGGGGCGCGTTCGGTAACAGTCGTCAACAACATGCCTTCCGGGTCGCCCAGGTCTGCCCGCTGGATCAATAAGCCGCGATGCACACTGCGAATCTCGAACTCGGTGCCATCATACGGCTGTGGCATCCGCAAGAGGCGGCAATTTTTGCGCTTGGCCGCCAACATGGATTGTGCGGTCTCGGTAAAAGCCGGGGCGGCAATCGCTTCTACGAAAAGTGATCCCAGGGCCTCTGCGAAGGCGTCATCTACCGGGCGGTTGACGGCGATCACCCCGCCGAAGGCTGAAACCGGGTCAGATGCTAGCGCGTCTGGATATGCCATGCTGAGGCTTTCATTGCTGGCGATGCCGGTCGGCGTCAGATGTTTGACGATGACGACCGTCGGATCACTGTAAGAACTGACGGCCCGCCATGCCGCGTCTACATCCAAGATGTTGTTGTAAGACAACGGCTTACCACCCAGCATCGTCGCGCCGAAGGGCCGATCAGATGGGTTCTTGCTGTAAAAGGCGGCCTGCTGGTGCGGGTTTTCACCATACCGCAAAGACTCGATATTGTGCATCGCAAGCGAAAGCTGGCCGGGTAGGTCGGCACTGATGGCTGGCATATTCGTCTGTGTTCCACTGGCAAGATAGGCATGGATCGCGGTGTCATAATCACGGGTATGGGCGAACGCCTTGACGGCCAATTCACGCTTCAACGCCAGGTCGAGATCGCCGCCAGCCTTTAGTGCGGCCAGTACCCGCCCATAATCATTTGGGTCGATAATGCAGGCGACATGGAAGAAATTCTTGGCGGCTGCCCGGATGAGCGTCACCCCGCCGATGTCGATCTGCTCGACTGCATCTTGTAAGGTGCTGGAGCCTTGCGCGACCGTCTTCTGGAAGGGGTAAAGATTGCAGATGACAAGTTTGATCGGTGCGTACCCGTGTTCGTTGAGGTCATCAATGTCTTCTTGCGTGGCCCGCGCCAGGATGCCAGCGTGAATGGCCGGGTGCAGGGTCTTCACGCGCCCGTTGAGCATTTCCGGCAAGCCGGTCAGGCTTTCCACCGGGGTTACGTCCAGGCCGCTATCACGTAAGCGGCGTTCTGTGCCGCCACTGGCGACAATATCCCAACCGAGTGTTATCAGTTCGTTAGCAAATGACTCAATGCCGGTCTTATCGTATACGCTGATTAGTGCGCGGGGCATACGCCTTGTTTCTCCCATAGTTGCCGTTAAATTGCTAAATCATACCTGACAACGACAGGTTGAAGGCATGAAATAGAATTGAGATATACTATAGTAAAGCAAGCGACACAAGGGATAAGGATGTAGCTGTGTTAGATAGCCTGCGTATGCACTTCGCTGATTTA
>DAOTTZ010000152.1:0-4450 GCA_034437535.1 Anaerolineae bacterium
CGGATCTTGTGGTATAGCCTGCTGTCGATTGTCTATGTCGTGTTGTCGGTCGCCACGTTACAGCAAGAACTGGCCCTGCCGAACTCCGGCATTATGCTCCCGGTGCCAGAATTATTACCCTACCTGGGGATCATCGCGGCGGTGGTCTGCCTGGGGATCATCTTCTACACCGTGTATGAATTGCTGGTCGTGCCGAACCGTATTCAGGTCGATACCGGTAACGGCCAACTCCGCGCTTTGCATGGCACCCGGCAACGCTGGCACCGCCCGGTGGATGACATTCAGGCGGTTTACGTCACGCATGTTGTCAAGTCGCGCCGCCGCACTCCGGTGATCCAACATGGCGAGATCAACCTGCTGAAGCATAACGGCGCGTTCGATCATCTGCTGATGCAAGCCAGCCGGGACGATGAGCAAGCCCCGCTGGATTCTACGCACCACATCGAAGAGACGGTGCGCCCGCTGGAACCCTCCGACCGGACCAGTGATTTGCAGGCGGTCGGGTTGCATCTGGCGCGGGCATTGGGCGGTCTGCCGGCCTGGTACGATCAACGCGGACGGTAACTTTAACCGGAGGCCGCTGATTTGTGCTACAGTAGGGGAAAAATTGGTGGCAACGGATGACAACCACACAAAAAAAGACCTTTTGCCGCATCTGCGAAGCGCACTGCGGCCTAACGGTCGATATTAACCCCCAAGGACAACTGACCAAGCTCCGCCCGGATGCAGATCATCCCATCAGTGAGGGATTTGTATGTGCCAAAGGCTTACGCTTCCTCGATGTGGCCGATCATGTAGATCGACTGAGTGGCCCGCGCTTGCGGCAGGCGGATGGCACCCTGAAACCAGCCAGTTGGGCGCAAGCCTATAAAGTCACCGGGGATCGCCTGCGCCAGATTATCGACGCGCACGGCCCACACGCGGTCGCGGTTTACTTCGGCACACCGATGATCCATCATTCCTTGCTGATGTTGACTCTTTTCCAGTGGCTTCGGGCGTTAGGAACGCGCAATTTGTATTCTGCCGCCAGCCAGGACAACGCAAACAAGCTCGCCGCGCAAAAGCTGATTCATGGGCGGGAATGGCGAATGCCAATTATGGACATCGAACACGCCGATTTCGTGTTGTTGCTAGGCACCAATCCGCTGGTATCTCAGGGGACGTTCGTCCATGCGCCTGCTGGCACCCGCGCCTATGATGCGGTGCTGAAGCGCGGCGGGCGGATCGTGGTGGTGGACCCGCGTGAGACGGAAAGCGCGAAACGCTGGGGCGATCATATCGCCATCAAACCGGGGACGGATGTCTTTCTTCTGCTGGCGATCTTGCATGGCCTGCAAGACCAGCATCAACCGGATGATCCCCCCGGCATGACCGAATTACTCACGCTGGCCGCGCAGTACCCGGCTCAACGGGCGGCGGCCCTGACCGGCATCCCGGTGGAGCGCATCCACGATCTGGTGCATCAATTCCGCACGGTAAAGCGGGCCACACTGTTTAACGGTGTCGGGGTTAATCAGGGGCCGTTCGGCATGGTGAGTGTCATCACCATGCAGGCCATCGCTTATCTTTCCGGCAATTTTGACCGTCAGGGCGGCTTGTTGTTCCAGCCCTGGGCAGATATGTTGCAGATCCTGGTCGGCCTGCGCCCGCAGACGAGCCGCATCGGGGATTTTATGAGTCATGCCGGGGGCTTACCGTGTGGCATCCTGCCGGATGAAATCCTGACGCAAGGTGACGGCCAGATCCGGGCGTTGATCGTGGTCGGCGGCAACCCGCTGACCTCTGCGCCGGATGAAAACCGCCTGCGCGAAGCCTTCCAGCATCTGGATCTACTGGTCAGCATTGATCTGTTCGAGAACCAGACGGGCGAACTGGCCGACGTGATCCTGCCGGGGGTGACGTGGTTGGAGCGGTTCGACATTGGCGCGTGGGATGCCATGTACGAGACCGCGCCCATGCTCCAGACGGCGGCCCCCCTGCGCGATCCAGTCGGCAATGCCCGCCCGGAAGGTCGCATCATTGCGGAGTTGAGCATCGCCGCTGGCAAGTCGATCTTCGGTAATCGTCTGCTGGCGTGGATCTGGGCGCGAGTCAATTGGGATCGGCTTCTGCCGGTCGTGCTCAAGCCGATTCAGCCACTGAATCGGCTTCTGCCGGTCGTGCTCAAGCCGATTCAGTGGCTGTTCAGACGGCGGTTACAAGGTGCGGAGGGTTTCCCCTGGCCGGCACCTCGCCCCGGCGTCTATGCCGGTCAGGCCCGGCGGCGGTTGCGCTTTTGGGGGGATGAACTGCGCGGGGAAGATCAACGGTTGGCCGATTTTGCCACCCGGTTAGCAACCGAACAACCCGACGACACCTTCATCTTGATGGGCCGGCGGCGACGGTTGGCACAGAATAGCTGGATCCATAACGCTGGGCGGCAGGTCAAGCCGAAGGAAGCCTGTGCCTGGTTGACGCCGGATGACATGCACCGGCTCGGCCTGGATGATGGTGACCGCATCACCATTCGATCTTCGGCGGGCGAGATCGTCATCCCGGTGATGAGCCATGATGCGATAATGCCCGGAACCGTGATCGTGCCGCATGGCTTACCCGATGTCAACGTTAACCGGCTCATCCCCAATGACCAACGCATGATCGAACCAGCCAGCGGCATGCATCAGATGGTGGGACACCCGGTTCACATCCACAAAGCGGGTGCCTGACAGATTTTGAACCCGCCGCAAGCCACGCCATTTTAATGACAGTGGTTAGGCGGGTTTCTCGTGGGCTTTAGCCCGCCTGATGTGTGGCTGGATTTTGATCGGGATTTGTCGGGCAAAATACGCCACCATCAGGCGTTTTGTATGGTTTTCTGAACAACCATATTTGTTGATTTAAGTGTATAATCAAACGCATAAATCAACAGGTGGTTTCATGGAATATCAGCGCGACGAACATCGAGTTCACCTCATTGTTTATCATCTCATCTGGACACCTAAGCGGCGTAAGCCTGTTTTGCGCGATGCTGTCGCTCTGGATTGTCGTGAGTTAATCACGCAAAAATGTCAGCAGAGGGGGTGGGAGATACTTGAGTTAGCAATACAGCCCGACTATATCCACTTATTTGTGCGTGTGTTTCCTACAGTATCCGCTGCCGATGTGGTCAAAGAGTGCAAAGGCGTTACATCGCGCACGCTCAGGAAGAAATACCCACATCTGCTGAAGTTGCCTTCAATGTGGACAAGAAGCTATTTTGCGTCAACAGCAGGCAATGTGAGCGCAGAGACAATTAAGCGATATGTTGAGGCGCAAAAAGGGTTATGAATACACGCAGCTATCAATTCGCTTGCCAACTTTCACAGCCCCAAGCGGATGCGCTGAACATGGAGTCAGCACGCATCTATAATGCGGTGATAGTGGAGCATTGGCGCATTTATCGCAAAAAAGGTGTATGGCTCAGGCAAGGCGCGGCTGAAAAGCTGAACGACAACTACGATGCTGATACCTCAAAGCTACTTCACGCTCATAGCATCGACGCGGCGCAACAAGCCTTCTACAAAGCCTGTAAGCAAGTTCACACCAAGCGTAAGCAGGGCGATGATAGTGTGCGTTTCCCGTATAAGCGTCGTCGCTTTCGCACGACAATCTGGAAGAAAACAGGCATATATGCGGTTGAAGATGGTGTGATGTATCTGTCGCTGGCACGCGGATTTGAACGTATTGCGGTCAAATTCCCTTCGCACTTGATAGGTATGAAAAAGCACCACATTCTGGAAGTGCGATTGGTCTTTAACAAATCTACCTTCCGCTACAGTTGGCATGTGGTTGCTCAAGATGGCGTACAGCCCGAACCCAATGGGCAGTACATCGCTGGTGTGGATTTAGGAGAAATTCACCCTGCTGTTATCACCGATGGGGTTGAGGCGTGTGTGGTGTCTTGTCGAGAACTGCGTGCGCTCAATCAAGGCAGAAACAAACGAATTGCATCCATTGATGCAAAACTGGCAACTTACATGAAGGGGTCACGTCGCTGGCGGAAGCTGAAGGCGCGGAAGCGTCGTTTTCTGGCACAGTGCGACCAACAACAGCGAGACATCGAACACAAAATTGCGCGGTCTGTTGTGGATTGGGCGCAAGAACGGGAGATTGGCTTGCTGGCGATTGGTGATGTGCGAGATATAGCGGACGGCAAACGACTGAACAAGAAGTCCCAGCAGAAGATCGCAAATTGGTCACACGGAACCATTCGCAAATACATCGGCTACAAAGCGGCTGAAGTGGGTATTCAGGTCAACGACAAAGTTTCTGATCTAGATTTCGCGCCAATTAGTGGACAAAAAGAAAAATAGAGGTGATTGACAGGTTGAAGGCATGAAATAGAATTGAGATATACTATAGTAAAGCAAGCGACACAAGGGATAAGGATGTAGCTGTGTTAGATAGCCTGCGTATGCACTTCGCTGATTTA
>DAOTTZ010000153.1:0-2284 GCA_034437535.1 Anaerolineae bacterium
CGAGAGCAGGATGTCGTCGGCATAGACCGTGCGGGCCAGCCAGTAGCCCGCGTTGAGCATGGCCGGTTCAACATGGGGGACGTGTAGAAACGATCTCATCGCAGTTTTGCCATGCACTCGGCGGCGGCTCGCAGTGTATCGTCGTTTTTGCAGAACGACAGCCGCACCTGCTTGCGCACCATATCCTTGTGCTGGTCGCTGAAGAACGCAGTCGGCGGGATGACCGCCACACCAATCTCCGAGATGAGATAGCGGCTGAAGGTCACATCATCGCCGTCGAAGACTGTGCTGAAGTCGGCCATCGCAAAATAGGTCCCCTGGGGGGCGAATCCGGTCATGCCGCCGGCGGCGATGACGTCCATGACCAGATCGCGCTTGACGGCATAGGCGGCGCGGTAGTTGTCGAAGAAGCTGGCCGGCAGAGCGAATGCCTGGGCGACCGCTTCCTGTCCGGCATGGTTGACGGCGAAGCTGATGAACTGATGCGATTGGGCCACCCCTTTGACCAGTTCTGGTTTGCCGTAAATCCAGCCGATTTTCCAGCCGGTCATGCCGAAGGACTTACCGGCACTGCCAATGGTCACGGTGCGGTCGAGCATACCGGGCAGGGTCGCCATCGGGATGTGACGGGCATCGTCAAAGAGCAGGTGTTCGTAGACCTCATCCGAGATGACCGTCACGTCGTATTCCTGGCAGAGTTCTGCGATCATGGTGAGTTCGGCTTCGGTGAACACGCGCCCGGTGGGGTTGTTGGGTGTGTTGATGAGGATGGCGCGGGTGTTGCGGTTGAAGGCCGCACGCAGTTCATCCGGATCGAACATCCAGTCCGGCGGGTGCAGTGGCACATAGACCGGTGTCGCACCGGCCATGAGAACGGCGGGAACGTAACTGTCGAAAAAGGGTTCGATGACAATGACCTCATCGCCGGGGTCTACCAGACCCATGACCGATGAAAAGATGGCGCTGGTGCCTCCCGGTGTGACGATGACGCCGCCATCTGGGTTGATGTCCAGATCATAACTGCGCCCGGCATGTTTGGCGACCGCTGTCCGCAGCGAGACGGTGCCGGGACCGGGTGCATACTGGTTATGATCGCCGGACTGTAACGCCCGGACGAAGGCATCTACGACCTCCTGCGGGCCATCGAAGTCGGGCTTGCCCTGACCGAGATTGATGGCGTTGTGTTGTTGGGCAAGCTGGTTGATCTCGGTGAAAATCGTGGTGCCGAATCCGGCGACACGATTGGCGATTGTGGACATCGTTTTCCTCTATTTTTGTACCCGTTTGCGTTCGTTAGCAGCCATTTCAAGCACCTGTTTGTGATCGATTCCGGCCAGCCGCCAGATGATCTTTGCATGGCGGGCGGCGGCGGCATCGATCATCTGCCACAGGTCGGCATATTTGACCGGCTCGCGTTTGGCTGTGCGCCATGCACGTTTCTTCCAGCCGTGAATCCAGGCCGTCATGCCGCGATGCAGATACTCGCTGTCGGTGATGAAGGTGATCTCGGCACCGGCCTCTATCGCTTCCAGGACGGTGTGGGCGGCCACCAGCGTCATCCGGTTTTCGGTCGTACCGGGTTGCCCGCCGCCGAGGGTTGTCTCGCCGTCTTCGGTCACGATGACCGCACCCCAACCAGCGGCGCGGTTGCGCGGCTGGTAGTTGACCGTCATGTAGACAGCGACCGGCGTCTCCGGGGAGATTTCCTCGGGGCCGGTGATTTCGCGCCGCGCCGCCGTCGCCAGTTTGTCCACACGCTCGTTGTATTCATTGCCAGCGTGGCTGCGCACCCACTTCCACTCGATGTCGTGGCGGTTGATGACGTGGTACAACCGCTGCCACAGCGCCTTGTTCTGCACCGGCTTGTTGTTAGCGGTACGCCAGCCGTTGCGCTGCCATGTGGATAACCACTCCGTAATGCCCTTTTTGAGATAGGTGCTGTCGGTATAGAGGGTTACATTGTGGGGTTGGTCCAGGGATTCGAGGGCGGCAATGGCTGCCGTCAATTCCATCTGGTTATTGGTGGTGTCCGCGTGATTGCCGCTGAGGGCGTATTCGCCGGACTCGGAAATGAGCAGGGCGGCCCAACCGCCGGGGCCGGGGTTGGGTTTACATCCGCCATCGGTATAAATCGTCACATCAGGCATAGTGCATCGATATTACCCGAAAAACAGATGAAAAACACCTGCAACCTGTGCCATAATAGATACAAAATGCAGTGATGAAAAAGAAGGGCATTATGGCGATCAAGCTCGATACGATGGAACGGAAACGGGGCGATGCA
>DAOTTZ010000154.1:0-11295 GCA_034437535.1 Anaerolineae bacterium
GTGACGACGGTGTTCTCCATGATGATGATGCCCAGCGGGTTGGTCTCCGTCACAACGTCGCCAGACCAGCCGGTGAAGGTCCAGTCCGGATCAGCGGTGGCCGTGAGGGTAACCACGTCGCCATAGGCGTAGGTGGCCTGCTCAGGATCAACCGCTACACTACCATCACCGACCGTATTCACATCAAGCCCATATTCGCCTTCCGTGAAGGTCGCGGTAATGATGGTATCCGCCGTGATGATGGTGGTGATCTCCTCAGCCGTACCCAGACCACCGCTCCAACCGGCAAACGTCCAGCCGGGATCAGCGATAGCCGTGAGCGTGACGGGCTGATTGAGACGGTAGACATCCTGCTCAGGTTCGACCTGCACAGCGCCCTGCCCCTCAATCACCACATCCAAAGCAAAGGATTGAACCATAACCATGACCACCGTTGATGTAAGCTGATCGGCAAATGCAATATCCGCCGAATTGACGATCTCACCCGAGGTGTAGTCGGTATCCACGAGTACGGCGAAGGTGAAGACTTTAACCTCATCAAGCGCTAATTCCCCACTCCACTCCATGTAGTTGCCACCGGTGGACTCTGTGTATTGCAGATCACCCGTAGCGCTACCAGGAACGTAGGTTGTGTGAACAGGAATGGTATCCAGCAAATCGACCGACAGCGGCCCATCGCTGGTGTTGGTGAGGATGAGGGTGTAGGTGATGGAATCACCAGGGAAGGTATACTCAGCTGGCTCAGCCATCTTTGCCACCTGGAGTGTGGGTGTGACGACGGTCAACGTGATCGGGACATGCATCTCAGGCGTCGCCGGGTCGTCGCTCATAATGACCAACTCACCGGGGTGCGCGCCAAGGGACATGCCCGTAGCATCCAGCATCAACATCGTCATCTGCTGACTATCCGGCTCGACCGTGGCTGTGACCATATCGGAATCCAGCCAGGTTTCACCCTGAACGTCACTGACGTGCAGCATACTGGTGCCCATATTCATAACCATCAACTCATACGTCATCGTGTGACCTTGTGTGAGCGTCACTTCAACGGCGTGCGGATCAGTGGCAATACACGGCGCATCCATCCGCAAGAACACATCGCCGAGGTCGGTGGTTTCGCTACCGACAACGACAACATCCGTGATAACCTCAGACATGTAGCCGTCGTACGTGACGGTCAGCGTAATCGGGCTGTAGCTCTCATCGATGTTCAGCGCAAACGTACCGCTGACATCGGAAGTCGCCGACCAGCTCGAGCCATCAGCACTCTCAGCTACCACGAGCGCCCCCTCCATTGTTGCGGTTGCCACATCACATTGGTTCCATCCATAGACATCGCCGGCAATCGTACCGACAGACGCGGGGCGTAGCACCGTCATCGTGACCGGCACCATTTGGGTGGAGGACATCGGGTCATCACTGGTAAGCTCCACGTAGGCCATGTACTCGCCAGGTTGGTTGACTTCGGGCACACTGGCGTCGAAGCTCAACGTAATCTCGCTCATATCATCGCCCACAACATTACCGTTAAGCGGGTTCAACTCTAGCCACGGCACATCCGGGTCAACACAGTCGGTTGCGCGTCCGGGATAAGCGAAGCAGATCGCATCGCCATCCTGGAGCGAACCAGGCACGTTGGCTGCAAACATCAGGCCATCAGTGCCGTAGATATTCTCGATACCGGTGGTGGAGGTTGCTCCCTCATTACCGCCCGCGTCGGCATATTGCATCAAGATGCTGCCGTTGCGGAAGAGGATCGCCTGCCACGTCCCGGCGAACGTACTATCGACATGCTCGTAATTATCGTACTGCACTACCACACACGCACCGTTGCCGAAGGGGCAGCGGTCGAAGCTGTAGGTGAAGATTTCGCCATCCGTACCGGGCTTGAGGTCATCCCACATCAGCGCCACGATGTTGTTAGGCAGATTGGTGTGCGGCATGACATTATCGTTGCTGAGATCGGTGGTCGCTGAACCGAAGGAGAGGAGACCGTTGCTGCTGACGTAGACCTCGGCGTAGTCATTGCCGTAGTAGTTGAAGGTGAAGGGCATCGTCACAGTGACAGCCTCATCATCGCCCAGACCGAGCGGCGTGCCAAAGTCACTGATGTCAACGAAGTCAAACGTCGGGCCGTCCGGTTCACCGGAGCCTGTCATGGTGTAGCCGAAGTCATCGGTCGCCGCCATTGGCTGCATCGTCGTGGGCATGAAGCCCATGTCCTGCTCGCCAAGGGCGAACATTGCCGTCATCGGGCCGGTGTTCGTCAGCGTGAGCATCACGGTATCTGTGATCCCCATATCTAACGTCACATCGACACCCGCTTCAGGTGTAAAGCCGACACAGGGGCGGTTCCAGCGCAGGTCGAAGTCATGCAGTAACTCCTGTGCAGCAGTACCATCAACGACGATCTGCTGGCTGATGTGATCGGTTGCGGAGACGGTGACTGTGTACGTATCCTCCGGCATCCAGCGCGCATACGCGCCGTCCACATCGCTGGCGAGCGTGTAGGACATACCAGATGCCGCTTCGATGAAGATCTCCGCATCCTCAAGAGGCACCGGGTTCGCATCGCAGTAGCCCAAGCTGGTAACCGTGCCGTACAACTTGGCCCAATCCGCCGGCGGCTCAACCGTCAGCGTGACTGAGATTGGCATCTCAGGCTGCATCGGGTCATTGCCAGCTAACGTCAGGACGCCGTCGTAGACACCTGGCTGATCCACCTCAGGTACACCGGCGTCAAAGAGCAAATCGACGGCCTGCTCGCTGTCGGCGAGCGTGGTGTCACTTTCAGGTATCTCTTCCAGCCATGGGATAGCCCCGCCGCCACCGCCGAAGAAGCCCATAATGCGGCTCATCAACTCATCGCGGTCAGCTTGCAAGGACAACCCATTGTGGAAGTTAACACCCAGCCAAACCGTCTTGTAATTCGGTCCGGTGTAGTGCGAAAGCGATGCATAGCCACTACCAGTATCACCAGCACCGTACAAGAAACCCTCATCAGCAACACTGGTTGCCTGATCGGCGTAATCGCCGTTGCTATCAGCTGACCCAGCTAATGCCAGGGACAACCCATTACCAATGGAGTCACCGACAACACCTTCCATTGTAGGAATGCCAGTGCCGGCATAATCACCCTGGTACGCCGTTTCAAAGAGCAGATAGAGGTTGTGTTCCCCTTGACCAACGGAGCCGTTTTCCAAGTCCCACAGGAAATCTACGCTGGTGGCGAATAGTGACTTATCGCCACTGGTCAGCCAATCAGCTACAATCTGGCAATCCGCGTCACCTGGGATCAACGTACTTTCATCGGCCCAAATCAAGATGTCGTAAGGAGATAGATCGAGGGCGGAGGGGAAGTTCAACACATCGAGATCCCATTCGTCCCACGTCACACCAACCGCCGTCAGCGCATCACGATACGCTTGCCAGCCGGCCGCATTGATATCGTCCCCCATCAACAGAATCTTACCAGCTTTCAGGTCCATGATCTCGAAGCCGCCGCTGGATTCAGAGAAGCTCCAGTCGAAGTCGCCGGCGCCGGCGTTAGTGATGGTGTAAGGCATCGTATCGCTCATACCCATCGTGAGCGTCATGCCCACTTGGTCAGCGACCGTGCTCACACATGGTTGCGCCCAACGGAGGGCAACGTCCACGGTGACAACGTCAGCGGCGACCAGCGTCACATCCGTGATAACCGAGGTGGCGTAGTCGGGAGCGGAGACGGTCAGGGTATAGGTTTCACCTGCGTCGAAGTAGCCCATGTAGGAGTTGGAGGCGTCAGGATCGAGTAACCAGCTTTCGCCGGCGCTCTCCACCAAGACCTCCACGTCCGTGGGCATTGTATCCGTGACGGCATCGCAGTACCCCAGACCCGTTACTTTTCCGGTCAGTTGACCGTAGTTCGCGGGCAAGGTGACGTGCATCGTCACCGGCATACTCTCAATAGGCGCCACGCGGTCGTTGTTGGAGATGATGAGGTCAGCCTCGTAGTCGCCGGGTTCTGTGACGGCAGTAGCGTCAAAGATCACATCTGCCACGAAGTCATCATCGGCGGGCACGGATCCCATTCCGGGATCCTCATCCAGCCACGGCACATCACCGAAGGTCACCGGCTCGTCGCTGAACAACACATCGTCCAGGGCGAAGTCAGCGCCATCGTCACCGAGGTACTGGAAGCCAATGCGGAACGGACCGCCAGGCAGCAGACCTTCAAGATCATACTCACTGTAGGTCCACAACCAACTTGCAGTCCAATCATCCTCGATCTGGCCGACCAAGATATCGTCGCTGCCGCCCACATCGCCCACCACGATCCAGAGGTTAACGTCGCAGTTGTCGTAGTCGTCGCGGCACCAGTAGATGCTGCCTGCGGACATGAAGGAGACGACGCCGGTGTCGTAATCAAGCTCAGGGCTAAGCAACCATTCATCTTGTGCGAAGCCGAAGGGCACCGCAGCACCGTACATCCCGTTGAATGCGGCCCAGGCCTCCACCGTCCACGTTTTCGTGGGGTTGGTGGTCTCGGTTAACCAGCCAGCCGGCGGCATAAGGCCCATCTCGAAGCCCTCGTAGAGAGGATACTCGAGGTTGGGATCGAAGGCCGACGTGAACAGACGGTTCAATATCTCAGGTGCCTGCTTGGCTGTGCCACCCGCCATGTAGCCCATCGGCGTGAAGCCGGAGTTCGCTTCTAAGAATTCGAAGTTGAGCGCTCCAGCGCCGGCGTTGGTCATCGTGAGCTGTTCGGTCACACTCATGCCCATGCTGACGGTGACGTCGAAGCTATTCGGGACAGACCCCTGATAGCAAGGGCCGATCCAGCGCAGGTAGTAGTCCTCGGTTATGTGGGAGCCGGCGGTGATGGTCACGAAGTCGGTGACACTGATGTGATCGGCGGCCTCGACGGTGACGGTGTAGGCATCGGCAGGCACCCAATAACTGTAGTCGCCCTCGGCGTCGCCCGTGAAGGTATACTCGACGTTGGAGACAGCGAGGTATTCTTCGTAGACGGAGACGTCGTCGATGTACCATTCATCGGCGTAGTCACCCTCGTAGAGGAAAGCGATGTAGATGTCCTGCCCGGCGTAGGCGCTAAGATCAAGATCTTGTTCGAGCCAGGTGTAGCTTAAGGCGACGTCGCCGCTGTAGATTTCGGTGTAGGATCCGAAGGCATAGGGGTCAGCATCCGTAGAGACGAGCACACCGTGATAGTTGTAGAAAGAGCCAAAGCCGTAAACATCGTACTCCCAGTAGGAGAGCTTGGCGCCACCGGCCGGTACACTGACCTGCGGCGAGATCAACCAGGCTTGAGCAACCCCTGTGGTGTTGTCGTCATTGTGCCATGCCGAGCCACTGCCGGTATGAGCAGTCGTGCTGGCCTGCCAACCTGGATCATCCGTAGCGCCCGTTTGGGTCACTACCCATCCGCTGGGCGGGAAGCTCTCAAAGCCCTCGGTGAGGAACTCATTGGTCATGGTCATGGATTCGAACTGCGTCCACGCGGTGAGGGTGATGTCGGCATTGCCGAGGGTCTTGGTGTTGACGTCGCAGTAATCGAGGGAGTAGACGGTGCCTAAGAACTCGCCCCAGGTCGCGGGCGGGGTGACAGTCATCACCACCGGCACGCTGAAGGGAGCCTCAGGATCGTCGCTGTCGATGTCGATGGTGGATTCGTAGACGCCGGGCTGTTCGAGCGCGGAGCTATCGAAGACGACGTCAACATCCGTCGCACCGGTATCGGTCACCAATGTACCTGAGCCAGGCGTGGTATCGAGCCACGTTGGCGTCCAGGTGACGGACCAAGTATCCGATGCAGCGCCCGTGTTGGAGAGGGTGAGCGTCTCGGTCACCACATCGCCCAACGTCATCGTGGCGTGGACCTCATCCGGCGCCCAGGAGAAGCACGGCATCAGCCAGCGCAAGTCGAAGTTCTGGGTCGTCGTCGTACCACCGGTGACCGTGACACCAGTCACCTCGCTGCTTTCGTGTCCGGTCGGGGAGACGGTGACCGTGATCGGGCTGTGCGATTCATCTAGCCAGATTTGGTAGGTGCCGCTGACGTTCGTCGTGACCGTCCACGTCATACCACTGCTGCCCTCGATGAAGACCTCTTGGTCAGCTACGGGCACCGGGTTGGCGTCGCAACGACCGAGGCTGTTCACCGTGCCCATCACCTTGCCCCATGTAGCGGGCGGCGTGACGGTCATCGTCACAGCAACGGGGATATCATCATTTTCGGCGTCGTCGGATTCCACGAAGAGGGTGCCGAAGTAGTCGCCGGGTTGCGTCACTTGCGTGACCGCGTCGGTGGCGTCGAAGGTGAGTTCGATGGGGGTGTCGGCATCGGCCAGTGCCGTGCCAGATTCAGGATCTTCGGAAAGCCAGGGGATGTCGACCCCACCACCACTACCGCCGCCCGTCGGGAAAGCCAAACAGTCGGCTTGACTGGTGCCAGCATTGGGGAACGCGCCTACCAACACACTGTTACCCGTGCTGGTATCAGCAATGCGCAACTCAGACTGGAAAGAATCATAATTAAAAGCCGCCAGGTACAAGACCCCGCTGACTTCCTCAAACTCCATCCCTTGTCCAAAGTTGGCATCAAAGCCAATCGACCCAATCGCCATAGCGGAACCCGTCGTCGGGTCAATTTGGTAAAGCTGATTATCTATGATATCAACGGCGTACATCTCACCATCGCCATTGATAGCAACATCGATAGCACACCCTAGCCCCGTATTTGCGATAGTAGCTGCGGCACCTGTATCCGGGTCAACGGTATACAATGTCGAGTTGCCTCCACAATCCGTAGATATAGCATACAACGTACCATCAGATGCACCCGTCATCCCCGTCCATGATTCGCTACCACTTGGTGTAGTCGATCCAACCATGGTTGCCGCACCCGTAGCGGCGTCAATAACGTAGAGAGCATTGGTGTCTCGGATAGCATACATCTGGCTGAAATCCCCATTCAGGAAATCGCCAGCCCAATACGTCCCACCGGCACCACCTACTAGATTCCAGGTTCCGGGGGTAGTCGTATCAGGAATGTAGTTCAATTCCTCAGTGGAAACATCAATAACATACGCCGGTTCCCCAGCGAATATCTCTGCCATCTCAGCCGCCGGCATCTCAGAGGAACTTGCAGTACCCAAAGGTGCGCGTCCAATTGAGGCCGGTTCGCTACTCGCAGGCAACTTACCATCAAACGCGGGAATGGAAAGTAGCCCCATCGGCATCATTCCGCCATCCACCTCAGACAGATCGAAGGCGGCGTCACCGGCGCCTACGTTGGTGATGGTAATGTACTCGGTCGCCGTGATGCCGTACTCCAACGTGACGTGGACATCTTCCGGCGCCACGCTGAGACAAGGCTCCATTGAGCGGAGATCCACATTGACGGTTTCGGAGGTTTGCGCTGTCACCATCACCCCAGTAATGACAGAGGTGGTGTGATCTGCGGCGGAGACGGTGAGAGTGAGAGGGTTGTGCATCTCATCCAGCCATATCTCGTACATCCCGTTTTCGTCGGTCAGCAGCGGCCATTCGACACCGGTGCTGCCTTCGACGACCACACTGGCCTCCTCTATCGGTGCCGGGTTCATGTCGCAGTAACCAAGCCCTTGCACCATACCATTGAGCTTGCCCCAGGTATCGGGCGCTTCAACGGTGAGGGTAACGGGAATGCTGGTCGGTTCGTACGGTGTGTCGTTCTTGATGTTCAGATCGGCATAATAGACACCAGGTGATGCAGCTTCGGGCACGCTGGCATCGAAGGTGATCATAACATCTTCGGAGTTTGCCGGCGCGACCGTGCCGGTTATCGGCGTCTCGGAGAGCCAGGGCACCATATCTCCGGCTGCGGCGGTGGCGATGGCGAAGCTGTCAACTTCGGCGCCGCCCTCGAACGCACCGACCAGAGACGATGCACCAGTGGTGAGATCAATGATGCGCAACTCGCCAGAGGTGGTATAAGCAGCCCAGTAAAGGATGCCAGAGACTTCATCGAAGTCCATGCCCTGAGCGAAGTTCGCATCGACGCCCAAACTACCAATAACCGTGCCTTCACCCGTGGCCTTGTTGACCTTGACCAATACATCGTTCAAGTCAACACAATACATCTCGCCGGCAGCGTTGATGGCGCAGTCGATGATGACGGGGCCGTTGGTGATGTTAGCCACTTGCGTAGCGGCGCCGGTGCTGGGGTTGAGGGTGTAAAGTGTGGAAACGCTACCATCGGTGGAGACCCCGTAGAGTACGTCAGTCGTGGAGTCACCCATCAGGCCGGTCCAGGTGTGACCACTGGCCACGCCCGCCGTCCCGATCACGGTGCTGGCTGCCGTGGCGGTATCCACGGCCATCAATTCATCTGTGTCGTTGTCGATGACATAGAGAGTCGAGAAGTCGCCGCCGAGGAAATCGCCAGCGTAAGCAGATCCTACACCAGAAGCCCCGATGACGTTGAAGGTGCCGGGGGTATCTGTGTTCATAGAGAACAGTTCATCGGTGTTGAGATTAATGCCATAGGCCTGCACGCCCGCAAACAGTTCATTTTCGGAGGACGGAACGGTCCTGGGTTCGGCTGGCGCCGGGGCCTCGGTGAAAATGGGAACACGGGTATTGATCACCGGCTCGTTGGACATCGGCAGACCGGCGGGGACGTAGCCGTGATTGATCTCGTTGAACTCAAAGGCCACCTCAACGCTGCCCTCGTTCTCCAGCGTCAACCACTGCTTTTCGTTTGCGCCCACGGTGAGCGTCGCTTCCAAGCCCGTAGGCGTCGCGGTAAGCCGTCCGGCGTCCAGTGCGAAGTCCTGACTCACGGCATCGCCATCTACGAAGGCAATGCTTTCAGTAACATCAGCATATTGCTCCAAGCTAGCGGTGACATCTTGGGTACCTACGCCATAGAGGGAGTAGAAACCATCCGCCGCTGAGGCCGTTTCATCCTCAGCACTACTAAGCGCAGCGCCTTCTAGCGGATCACCAGTGTTAGCATCGGTGACATAGCCAGTAGCCAAACCACCCTCAGTGGGCGGAATACAGAACGGATCACCCAAAAGCACATCATCCACTTCCCACCACCAGTACCAACCAGGGGCCACATAGTGGAAGCGGACCTGAGCTTGCGTAGACCCACTTAGCAGAGCGGTCACGTCCTGTTCAAAGAGCGCCGGACCGCGCTGATCGGAATTCCACGTCACAACATTCGTCCAGGTCGCCCCACCATCAGCGCTCACGTCAACGGCCGCGATCTCACTGCTGGAGAGGTTGTTGTAGTCATAGGCAAACGAAAGGTCAATCGTGGACATCCCAGAAACATCAACAATCGGAGAGTATAGGGTTGTATCCATACTCGTCCCAGAACCACATGCATCACTATCCGCCACGGCGAACTTGCCACTTCCACCGGTCAAGTTGCCGCGTCCACCAGGATCATTCCCCTGCCAGACACAGGAGCCGCCGTTATTAACGACCGTCCACCCTGGAAGCGGGAACTCCTCGGATTCGAACGATTCAAGCAAACCATTCGTGAGACTATATCCTGGCACAAGACAGGGGACGGAGACCTCAAGGGCAATATCCACCTGGGTATCCCCGGTGAGCGGCCCCACAGGCCCGACGAATGTATCGTAACCTTCCATCTCAGCTATGGCGGTGAAGACGTAGGGATAAGCTTCGTAGAGCGTCATGCTGTAATAGCCGGTGACGGGATCGGACCAGGTCTCTTCACCCTGATCAGTAGCGATGTGAGCATAAAGCGGCCAACCAGCTGCGGCGTCGGTGACATAACCGTCAACCACATATTCGGTGGCGCCGCTCAAGGTGAAGTCCTGAACGACAGCATCGCCAGAGGGTACAGTGACACTTTGTACATCAATGCCTAGGCCATACACACCAGAGGCAGTGAAGTCGTGGATGCCCGTAGGTGCGAAGAGGGAGTAGAAACCATCATCCACCGCGTCATCTTGCGGAGTTTCAACGGTTGTGGTGCTGTCGCCCAAATCGCTGGTCACCGTAGCCCCGTTCAACGGAGCGCTGGCATCGTCGTAGACGTTACCGACTACCAGACCGCCATCGGTGATCTCACATCCCTGCGCGATAGCGACGTCGTCGATGTAGTAGCCCACATCATTGACACCGCCGTCACTGGTGTAGCGGAAGCGGAATTGCACGTTGCCACCGGCAGCCGCCGAGACATCGTAGCGCATCTCGGCCCAGTCGGAGGTGTCCTGCGCGGGCATCGAGTTCCACATCTCCACCCAAGGCCCGCCGTTGATGCTAACCTCAGCGTAGGCGTAGTCATAGTTCCATTCCATCTGGTATGCCTGTTGCCAACTGGCGATGAGCAGCGTACCAGACGTATAGCCGGAAAGATCGATGATTGGGGAGGTCACAGCACTGTCGGCGTTATCGGCGTAATTACCGTCAAGGTTCGTGCCCCAGCAGTTATCGCCAGAGGCGCAACCATAAGGCCAAACGGTAGGCGTGCCCCACTCCCAGGCACCGGCGGCGGTATAGCCGCCATCGTCAGCCTCGAAATCCTCAGTCATCTCAATTGAGGAAGGCCCACGTCCAGGCGCAGTACAGCTCGCCAGTGCATCCAAATCGAAGTCCACCGTCTCATTCTGCGTGAGTGGGCCAACGTTCGTCGTCTCAGCGGCATAGCCCGTCTCCCAAGCGGCGACCGTCATCGTGTAAAGATAACCCGTAGCAAGATCAACACTGTAAGCTCCCGTCGCAGGATCGGTCCAGACGGGGCTGTCGGGATACCCTTCGATATCGATACGCGCGTAAAGCGGCCAGCCGGTCTCGGCATCGGTTACCGTCCCGTCGACGGTATAGAAGTCCACGCGATCCATTGCGAAGTTGAGCGTAGTGGTCATCGATTCGGTCATCGTGACCGCGGGGAAGGAGACAGAGCTGTAACCATACTTGGACCCAACGACGGGATAGGTGCCATCGGGCAGACTGAGTTGGTAATCACCCTGTGCATCGGTGAAGTCAATGCGCACATCCTCCGAGGCGATAAACACCTCGACCCGGGCATCCTCAATGGGTGAGCCGGTATCAACATCGGTGACATTCCCCTCAAGGGCCGAGTTGCCGCAGAAATCAACCGCGGCATTGACCGCCGCCAAAGCATCGATCTCGCCCCAGCCGGTGGCCTGATTTGGTACGCCGCTCGGTCCATCAGAAGGATGACCCGGATAGCCGGGCCATGAAGTCGCAGTAGTTGTCGTTTCCAAAATCGTTTCAGTGGTCGCGTAATCGCCTACCAGACATGGC
>DAOTTZ010000155.1:0-13033 GCA_034437535.1 Anaerolineae bacterium
CGTGCGCATGATGAAGGTTAAGCAGAAGGTTTCGGGGACGTTCCGCACACAACACGGCGCGGAGATGTTCTGCGATCTGCGCGCTTATATTTCGACCGCTCGTAAACAGGGCCAACGGGTGATCCATGCCTTACATCATGCCCTGCTTGGGCACCCCTTCGTCCCTGGCTGAGTAGTTACGTTAAAAAGATAAACACAAAATACCATAATCCCCGGCGAAAGTGAATTACGGTATTTCGATTTTTATTATGATTTGATGCTTGATTCTAGCCAATCAACGAAAGTCACCGTAGATTTAGGTGAGGATCGGATGTATATTAAGGCCGATTACACGTTCGATAACCCATCGAACGACACACAGGCAAGCCCGTGTCGAAGCGACGACACGGGCTTTTCTATCGGATAGCAGGATAAGATTATGCTAGCGGCGCTGGGAGCCATCTTCGGTTGGGCGTTCTTCTCGTTCTGGTCGGCCATACCGGCAGGGCTGGCCCTCACAGTCCCGCCGGTGCTGGTGGTGCTGACGGTCACGATCAGTTATGGGGCGGGTGCATTGGTGGTGGTGCTGGTGGGCGCACCCTTGCGGCAACGCATCCGCGCACGGATGACAACTGAGGGCGAACCGACGCGCTTCGTGCGGTGGGCCTTGAGCGCGTGGGATCGTTTCGGCCTGGTCGGGCTGGCGTTGCTGGCCCCGATGACGGTCGGCTCTCAGGTTGCTGCGGTCATCGGCCTGACGTTCGACGAGTCGCCGCTGAGGCTGGTAATCGCGCTGACGTTGGGCGCGGGCCTGTGGGCGGTCGGCCTGACGGCGGCTATTACCGTCGGTTTGATCGCGGTGACGTAACGACCGTTATTCTGCTGGTTGGGTCGTGTCGTCTTCTAGCAATACAAAGACTTGATCGCCGTCTTCCTCTATCTGATAGGATTGAATCCCTTTCGGATCGGCACCCATTGCAATCAGCCGGGATGTCCAATTCGGGATTTTGACGCCCATAAACCCACCAACCCAATCACGATTTTCACCGGTACACATATCAAAACGTGAGTTGTGCAACGGGCAGACGATGTTGCCCGCTTTGTCGATTTTACCGCCGGCCAGCGGCACCGGCCAGTGGGCGCATTGATTGCGAACCGCGCATAGGCCGTCTGCGGTGCGGGTGACGACGACGCTGGTGCCTTCTACATCGACCTTTGTCAGTTCGCCAACGGTAAATTGTGTGCTGGATCCAACCGGGATACGGCGTGCCATGATGTTTAATTCTCCCTTACGTTTGCAGTTAATCTCAGTATGACCCCCTGGCTTGATCTACGCAAGTGATGCCAAACAAACACTCATCCCGGCGGCCTGTCCGTTTTGTGTCCGTTGGCTGTCCGAAACCGACCGACGAAATCCTCCAAATATCGGATGCTGTAAACATCAGGCAGTAAGATATAGGAGGCAGACAATGGCTATGGGATGGCCGCCTGTTATTCCGCCGCCCAGCATCTAAATGCGGGCAAGCAACATAAAAGAAAACCCACCGCAAGGTGGGTCTTCTTTTTTTATGCAGATGGGGTTTTGGCTTGCTGGCCGGTTATTCCACCGGGGCGATTTCGCCCGATTGTATCTTCTGGATTAAGTCTTTAGCACTTTCTATGCCTTGTTTACGAAAGCTATTGCCCTCTGGGACACGCTCCAGGTCCCGGATCATCTTGCCGAGACGCTTGAGCGCGTCGGCAGTTTTGCCTTCACGTGCTTCGATTAGGGCCATGGTATGCTCCATATGTTGGAGTTGCGTCTCGTTTTCCATTTCTTCATAGAAGTTACGGGCTTCGTCAGCGGCCTCATACGCCGCGTTGATGTCACCCTTCATCCCGTTGATGATCGCCATGAGGTGCCAGCCGGTGGCTTCGTGAATGCGGGAGTTGGTTTTTCTGGCTTCGCGGATGCCGATGTCGGCAAATTGCTCGGCGATGTCTAACTCTTTCATGGTGATCTTCAGGGAGGCGGTCGTCAGGGCGACAGTGGTGTATTGCCGGGTGTTGTTGGTCTCCGCCAGGAATTCTGCACTGCGCATGTACCAGTATTGTGCTTCTTCCAGGTGCCCGGTGTGTTGGTACGCCGTGCCCAGGATGTGGGCGCAAATACCGCGTTCGAGTGTGTTGTTCAGGCGGTCGAAGTAACCGTAGGCGACATGGGCGTAAGGCTTTGCTACTTCGAATTCGTAGCGGGCATTATGCAGTAGCGCGAGTACCTGATAAAGCTTGTTGGTACAGTAGGAATCACGCACCAGGCGCGACATACGTCTGAGATCATCGAACATGCTTTCGTCGATTTCGTTAGGCATGTGATAATATCCTGCCACGAAAAAGACCAGGTAGATCTCAAAGAGTTGTGTTGGGTGTAAGAGCAGGCGCTTCCTGCGGACGGTCTTGGTGGGCAATTGCGGCACCGCCGGTCGCTTCCGCAAGATGTAGTTAGATGTGATGTCGCGGGTCATTTCGCCGTCTAGGCCTTTGGCCTGGGCGAAGATGGTCTTGTTGTAGACTTGCTCCAGGAGCTTGCCCCAACGCCGGAGGTCGTCAGTTTCCATGACACGCGGGATAATGTGAAGTAGCGCGGTGATGACTTCATCCAGGTTTTCACCATTGCGGGTCTGGATGCGTAATTGGTCGAAGAGGTCGTCGCTATTGGCCGTCATCCAGCCGGGGGTCTTGATATTGTCGGCGACGTATGAGTCAACTCCTACTTTTTCTTGCATGATTGTCTTCCTAATATGTTTTTGATAGATGTTTGCAAGTTGTCTGTTATCAATTAACTATCCCTTGCAATGCACTTATTATATCAGATGTTGCTAGTACGTACAAATATGTAACGAAAATATAAATTATTTTTAACACTAATAAGGGTGTGACGACGCGGCATTATATCTTACCTTGTCTAACCAGGTATATTACCGTTTATTACTGATTTCGTCAAGAAAACTGTCGGTCATCTCGCCATCTTCACTCAGGCGGATGGCGGGTGCGGTGTTATCCGCCGCTGTGTTCTTGCGCTGGGCTTTGGTGTAACGGCGGGAGAGTTCGCGTTCGCGGGCCATTTCTCGTTGGATGGCACGTTCGCCCGTCTGGGAACTCCCCAGGCCGGTGATAAGGTAAACGATGGCATGGATCAACAGGCTGACGAACAAGAGGCTGATGAAGATGCTGGCCCAGTTGCCAAGATCTACCGGGAAGGATTCCGCCGGGTTGGCGATGTTGTAGGCATTCACCACGATGGATTGCACCTGCGGGATGATGAGGAAGCCCGCGATGCTGAGTAACACGACCGAAAGCGCGTGGGACATCAACCCGACACGGTCACTGGCGCGTTTTTCTATATCCTTGCGCACACGGCGGTAACTGCGCGTATCAGCGATGTAGGCCCACTCTGGCCCGTAGAATTCGGTCATGTCGGCGTCGATCTGGTTGCGGCGGGCTTCGATGCGGCGGCGGTTGGTGGCGTCGAACACCTTCAACCCGTGAGAGGCCAGGCCTGATCCCCAGATGGCCGCCAGCAGTAACCAGAACGGTAGATCGGCCAGGGGGGATAAGGTGTTACGTAGGGCGGCCACGTCGATGTTGGCCGGGTCAGTGATGCCGACATCGGTCACGAATCCGTCTGACTGGAGCCACCCGCTGATCTCTGCCGAAAGCTCCCCCTGGCCGGCGGCCAGGGCGATGATGACAATCAGGAAAATTGCCAGATGGGCGTAAAAGCCCCGGCGCATATTGATGCGCTTGTGTGCGCGGCGGCGGATCAAGTTTTCGTCGGTGCCTAATTCTCCGCTTTCGATGACGGGTGGTGGCGCGGCGGCCTGGATGCGCTCTGCGGGGGGCGGTGCGCCGGGCGGGTGGAATTGGCGGGCGGCCCCGACAGCCTGATGGGTGCTATGGTTGATCTCGTCGAGCGACTCCTGAAATCGTTCGGAAAGACCGCGTTCGTGGAGTTGCTGGCGGAGCGAGAGGATCATCTGCCGCACCCGCTGAACCAGCAGGTCGATCCATTGGCTGATGTTGCGGTCGGGCGGTTGATAATCTGGTGGCAGGATGGGCACTTGCACCAGCTTGCGCCCATCCACAGAGCGCGTAACGCTGGTATATCGTCTACCACCGGGGGTTTGCATACTGATCATCGCGCTGAGTTGGGCGGCGCGTTGAACCCGGCTGGCATCCAACGCATATAGATTGGTGGCATCCAGGGCATCCTGGAAAGCGGTGTAAAGATCGGACGCGGAAGCATAACGCCGGGCGGGGTCTTTTTCCAACGCTTTGAGCAAGACCAGATCGACCGCATCGGGGATTTCCGGGTTGAGTTGTGACGGGTACGGTGGTGCGGCGTTGATGTGCTTGTGGATGATGCCGAAGGCACTACTGCCGGTAAAAGGCAACCGCCCGGCCATCATCTCGTATAGCACGACGCCGGTCGAATAAATATCAGTGGCGGCGGAAAGCTCGCCGCTATCCTGGGCTTGCTCCGGGCTGATGTAATGGGGTGTGCCGACCATCATATCAATGCTGAGGGTTGATTCGCCCTGCTGGGCGATGCGTGCCAGGCCGAAATCTGTCAGGTAGGGGTTGCCCTGGGTGTCGATTAAGATGTTGGACGGCTTAATATCCCGATGTAAGACGCCTTGCTGATGGGCGTAACCCAGCGCATCACACACGGATTGCATCACATGCTTGATTTCCACCACGTTGAGCGGTTCATCCTGGACGTGGTGCTTAAGTGTTTGCCCTTCGATGTACTTCATGACCAGATAGGGCAGGCCCTCGTATTCGTTGTAATCGTAGATCGGGACGATGTGGGGGTGATCTAACCGGGCGACGATGCGGGCTTCGCGTTCGAACCGGGCCAGGAAGTTGGCGTCTTCCAGGAACATCTTATGCATCATCTTGATGGCGACATAACGATCTAACCGGGGCTGGTAGGCTTTGTAGACGGTCGCCATGCCGCCGGTACCGATCTCCTCGATGATCTCATATGGTCCGATTTGTTTGAGTTGTGTACGCATGCTGTATTGTCCTGCTTATCGTCCGTTCCCCGTCTATAGTATACTACGCAGGATAGCGAAAGTCGTTGCGGAATCCGGCGTGCCAATATCACGATGATTGGTTGCGCCTTTCTTCGATTTCATCTACAAAGCTATCGGTGAATTCGCCTTCGCCGGTCAAGCGGACGGCCCGGTCATCGGCATGGCTGAATTGGTCATTTTTGCGCTTGATGCTCTGGCTCATGCTCATCTGCCGGGCGACTTCTTCTTCGATCTGCCGTTGGCGGCGTTGGTAGCCGGGGCCATAGCTGGACATGGTGGTGATGAAGTGAATGATGAGGCCCATTGCCCACAGGTAAGCGAAGATCTCCCCAGGTCCGCGTAAGATCTCGCCGGCTGATAGCCCGGCAATGATGCCTTGCAGGTTGCAGAACAGCGTGGTGACGACGAAGAAGGCGACGATGTGACCGGCCAGTTCGGTGACTTCTTTCTGTTGCTTGTTCATGCGCTTTTCAATGCGGCGGCGGATGCGCTCTTCGGGCGTGAGGTGGCTGACATTGGATTCGTCGTCGTCATTATTCCCCACGTTGACTTCGACACTCATGGAACGCTTTTTCTTCTCCTGGCTTTTTTGGGCGGCGTCTTCCGCCTTCTTTTTGGCCTGGGCGTCCTTCCAGGCTTGTTTCATGCGCCGCCAGGCTTCGCGGTCGCGTTCGTCTTTGGGCATGTTTTCATCGAAATCGGAAAATTGCTGTTCCATCTCCCGGCCCCAGGCTTCCATGTTCGCGCCGAAGACTTCCGCACCCCGTTTAACCCGTGTGATAAAATCTTCTTCGTGTGCGGCGGCGGGGGGAGTCTCCTCTTTGGGGGCAATCTGTGAGACAGGTGCGGCGACGGTCTGGCCGTGTAGCGCGTCTTTATAGGCTTGCACCATCGCTTGTGGGGTGGCGTAACGGTCGGTGCGGTCTTTCGCCAGGGCCTTCATTAGCACCGCTTCTACGCTCTCCGGGATGGCCGGGTTGAAGGTGCGGGGGGATGGCGGCGCGGTGTTGAGTTGGTCGTGGATGATGGCGTAGGAGGTATCCCCGACGAAGGGCACGCGCCCGGTCAGCAGTTCGTACAGCACCACGCCGAACGAGTAGACGTCGGTGCGTTCGTCCAGGTCGGTATTGCCGCGTGCTTGCTCCGGGCTGATGTAATGCGGCGTGCCGAGCATGACATCAGCACTCATGGTGCTTTCGCCACTGCGGGCGATGCGTGCCAGGCCGAAGTCCATCAGGTAGGGGTTACCGCGCTGGCTGAGGATGATATTCGACGGTTTGATGTCCCGGTGCAGGATGCCTTCGTCGTGCGCGTAACTGAGGGCATCCCCGACGGCGGTGATGACGTGCATCACCCTGGCCGGTTCGAGCGGCCCATCGCGCAGGATGGCCTTGAGCGTGCGGCCCTCTACGTATTTCATCACCAGATAGGGCTGGCCCTCGACCTCGTCGTAATCGTAGATCGGCACGATGTTGGGGTGATCTAACCGGGCGACGATGCGAGCTTCGCGCTCAAAGCGGGCGATGAAGTTGGTATCGGCGGCGATGTTGGGATGCATCACCTTGATAGCGACGTGCCGGTCGAGCTTGGGTTGGTACGCCTTATAGACGGACGCCATGCCCCCCGCGCCGATCTTCTCTTGAATCTCGTAATTGCCGAGCAGGTTGTCATTGGTCATGGTTGTCCCTTACGTTGGTTGGTTCATCGCGGCTTTTCTGCAATGCGCCGATGAAGCTATCGGTTGGATCGCCGCTATCGTTAAAGCGGATGCGGGGGAGTTCGGTCACATCTTCGCGGTGGATTTCTTCCGTCGTGCGGATGCGCTCTGCCGGGAGTTTGTACATCTGGCGGAAGCGCACGCCACGCCACCCACCCCAGGCGATGCCCGCGACAGTCAGGATCAACGGCCAGGGGAAGGCCCCCGGTGTAAAAACGGCCCATAATCCCCAGGCGATGAACACAGGGGACACGGCATAAATGATGATGTCCTTGAGGAGCGCGTTACGGGCCATCCGCCGCGCCTGTAAGATGTCGTCGCGTGCATATGACATGCGGTTTCCCCCGGAAACTAAGGCTGTGTTTTGCTGGCGATTATATCAGGTATTTTACCGCCGGGCCTGATCTTCCTCATCGTAGAAGGCATCGACGGTGCTTTCGGTCAGTTCGCCGTCTTCGTTCAGGCGGACGGCGCGATGTGGCCGGTCATGCTCGTCGTAGAACTCATCGTTTTTGCGTTTGTACCCTTGCCGGGTGCGTTCGCGCTCTAGCTCACGCTCGATCATGTCTTCTTTGCGGCGGCTTCCTTCGCCATGATTGAAGTAGTAATCCATGTAGTTGGCTACCACGCCGATGCCCCACCCCAGCGTCGGGAAGATGGGCCAGGGGAAGCCGGCCCCACTAAACAACCAGATCGACCACAAAAACAGGTTGACAGCCACATAGATGCCCAGATGCTGGTAAAAGTCGTTGCGCTCGTTGATGCGCTTTTCGATCTTACGCCGGAGCTTGTCTTCATCAGTCAGGGTCCCATTTATTTCACGTCGCATGTCTGCTATCTCCTCGTCTGTAAAAAATCCGCGTGCGCCGGTGGGCGTCTCGTCGTACCATTTGGTACCCGGTCGCCATTTGGTCTGCATCCCGCTCATACTGTGTCGTATCTCCTCGCCGGCTTCTTTCAGACTGCGGCGGACTTCTTCGCCGGCCTCGCGCATAGAATCCCCGATTTCTGTGAAGATACCGCCGGGGCGTGATTTCTGCTTGTGGCGGGGTGGCTGTGGCGGTGCGGGTGGCGGCACCGCACGTACCTGGTTGCGGGGCGCGGCTTTGCCATCTAAGGCTTTTTCTAGATCCTCAATCAGCGCAAGGGGTGATTCCTGGCGTTGTGCGCGATCTTTCGCCAGCGCACGCTCTAGCACCTGCACCACGCCCGCCGGTACATCAGCGTTGAAGTCGCTCACGGGTGGGGCCGGGGTGTAGATCTGGTCGTGGATGATGGCGTAGGAGGTATCCCCGACGAAAGGCACGCGCCCGGCGATCATCTCAAACAGGATGATGGCGAAGGAATAGATATCGGTGCGGGTGTCCAGGTCGGTATTGCCCTGGGCTTGCTCCGGGCTGATGTAATGCGGCGTGCCGAGCATCACATCGGCACTCATGGTGCTTTCACCGCTCTGCGCGATGCGGGCCAGCCCGAAATCGGTGATGTAGGGTTGCCCGTTATTGTCGTTGATGATGATGTTGGACGGTTTAATATCGCGGTGCAAGATGCCCTGCTGGTGGGCATAATTCAGCGCGTGGGCGACCGGGTGCATAAGGTCGATAACCTGCCGGAGCGTAAGCGGCCCGTTGGCCTCTAAATATTGCTTGAGTGTGTGGCCGGGTATATAGCGCATGACGATATACGCTTGATCGCGTATTTCGTTGAAGTCAAAGATCGGCACGATGTGAGGATGCTCTAACTGGGCGACGATGCGGGCTTCGCGCTCAAAGCGGGCGATAAAGTCGGTCTCTTGCGCGATGGTCTGGTGCATGACTTTGATCGCCACTTCACGATCCAGCCGGGCGTGATAGGCTTTGTAGACGGTCGCCATGCCGCCGGAGCCGATGCGCTCGGTGAGTGTATATCCGTTGATGTCTTCCCCGACCTGAAATGCCATAGGGTTACTCCTCATCTTTCAGTGCGGCGTCGATCTTGGCTTGTAGATCCGGGTCAACATCTGACGACGCGGATTCGTCGATCTCTTTGGGTGGGCGATATTCGCTGATGATGTCCTGGGCGGTGGCGTCTTCTGCTTCGGGTTCGGGCAGGCGATTCTTGATGGCCTGCTTGCGCCGTTCGAGTTCCTGGGCGACGGTATCCGCCGGGTCTGCGGTGGTGCCTGCGCCGACCTGGGCCGCCTGGGATGGTGGTTCGGGGGAGTCGCCATGAATCACCTGTGATTTCGCCATTACGCGGGCAACACGGTACTTGTTCAAGCCCCAGATCAAGCCACTGCCGAAGAGCAAGGCCGACAGCAAATAGCCGATGATGCCCTGGTACATGCCGCTGAAGACGACGGTTTCCATCAAGAGCCAGAGCAGGATGAACACCCCTGCCCCACCGGCCACCATCCAGCGGCCCTGTTTTACATCCGGCTTGACTTGAAGCCGCTGGCCCTGGTACCACAGGCCCAGGCCGAAGAACACGCTGTATAAGGCCCAGGCATACGTCCAGCTATGCCAATGCTCGGTGATGAGCTGGTATTGCAAGATGGCACCGGTGCCGGTGATGATGACACCGGGGAAGATCAAGCGCACGCGCCCGGCCTGCTCACTATTCAGCGCGATGTAAAGCAGGGGCAGGCCGCCTAGCATGATGAATAACGGCCAGGTGAGGTCGATCCAGTCGTAATTTTGGGTAGTGGCGAAAAATATGGCAACGCCAGCGGCGGCCATGCTCACTGGCAGGCCGTAGCGGCGAAAAAGGGTGAACGTATTGGACATGAGGGTTTTCGTCCTTAACAGTCTGATTGCCGGTCTTGCTCTATTGTATAGTACGTCCCCCCGCGTGTAAAAGTTTCTATCGGGTTATCGGAAGTTTATCGGATGTTTAGACTTTTTTTGCAAAAGTTGGTGTATGCTGTACGGCAAATTCCTTTATAAGACCGAGAGGATGGGTAAGATGAGCGTACACGACGATGAAGTTTATCTGACACGATCTGGATACCAGAAGTTAGAACGAGAGTTGCATATTTTGGAGACGGTGGAAACCCGCGAAATGGCGGAGCGGATGGCCCAGGTGCGCGGTGAGGGCGATGTCTCTCAGGAGCAGGCGTACTTCGACACGATTTACGACAAGAACATGCTGGATGAGCGTATCGCCCGGCTGAAGGGTTTGCTGCAACGTGCGAAGGTGATCGACCGCCAGCTTGACCCGGACAGTGTGACACCGGGCGACCGGGTGACCCTGCGCGACATGGACGAGAAAGAGGAGTTCACGGTTGATCTCATCAGCGGGGTGGAGATCGCTTCGGGGTTGCGGTCTGGCATTTCGCTTGGTTCGCCGGTCGGCAAAGCTATCCTGGGCAAAAAAGTCGGGGATAAGTTCGAGGTCAAGGCACCGGATGGCATCATCCGCTACAAGGTTCTCAAAATCGAAGCGATCTCCCAGGAAGACCTCTAAAACCGGACAAATGGCACATATCGCGTGTGCTATTTTTGTGCTACGATACGATCAACTGGTCGAAGGACGACGATTGATGAGGTAAAGGCTTATGCGCTGGGTTGTACTGAGTGTGTTGGTTTTGGTGATGACGGCCCCGGCTTCGGCTCAATTGTTTCATGAGCCACTCCCCCCGTATTATGTTCAATATTATAGCGGTAGCGGCCAATGCGAAGACGGCGAACTGATGATTCCGTTTACTGTGAGTATGATCGCCGAATATGTGGCTGGCGGGCGCGTGGTGGGGCGCAACATAATGACCTTTACCGATGGGACGACCGACATGAGCATCTACTATGAAGACCTGACCCGTTACGCGCAGTATCTATCTACTTATCAGCCGTTTACCACCGGGTTTGATCCACCGCCGGCCGGGTTGAGATCGTATGAACTGGTGCGGAGTTATTATCACGAGGATGCGCTGTGGACGCGCACCACGTACCGCCTGAGTTGTGAGCCGGGGGCCAGCGGCCCGGTGGAAGCGGCGACGACCTTTACCGTGTACCGGGCGGCGCGGCCCTTCCTGGAAGATGTGCCCGCCGACCCGCCAAGCCTGCCGGATGATCCGGCGCAGAGTGTGAGTTTTGATGTGCCGGAAGAAGCGGGCGATCCGTTTATCGTTTATCAGCGGGATGCGGAAGGCTGGCGGCGGGCGTTGGTCATCTCTGAGGTGGACTTCCAGCAGATCTTCCGGGAGACGACCGAAAATATCATCGTGGATGCGACGGACGATGAGAGCATCCGGTTTTTCTATCTGGTCGGCGGGCAGTATCAGGTCAACGTCCGGTCATCCGGCGTGGAGACGGTCTACGTGTTTGACGATGACTTCACCCTGAGCCGTACTTATACCCTGGAGTCGGACGATTGACCGGCGTGCCGATGGCGATTATCACCGACCTGGAAATGATCCGCACGCGGGCGGAAGCCAACGCCGATGCTTACGCCGTGATGGGTTACATGCTGGCGCGTGATCCCATCCCGGATGATGCGCTGGATGCACTGGTCGATGCGATTACAGAGCCGGTAGAGGCGGCCATCGACTGCACGCAATGCGCCAATTGTTGCCGGTCGCTCGATGTGTACCTGACGCCGGATGACGCCGCCCGGTTGGCAGATGGCATCGATGTGCCGGTGGGGGCGATCTTGGCCGATTATGTGGCGCGGGATGCGGCGCAAGCGGTGGGCGAATGGGGCATGTTTCAGCAGTCGCCGTGTGCCTTCCTGGCTGGCAAGCACTGTTCGGTGTATCCACACCGCCCGGAGACCTGCCGCACGTACCCTGCGCTGACGCCTGATTTCCGCTGGACGCTGGCCGACACGATCCAGGGGGCGGGGCTATGCCCGATTATCTTCAACGTGTTGAACCGTATGCTCGACGTGACCGAGCGGCTTTCTCGCCAAATGACCGACGCGCTGACTCCGGCGCAGGCGCGGGCACTTGTCACCGAATCAGGCGGGTTCTACTGTGAGTGATTGGCGGCGCAGGAGGCCGGCATTAATTGCGACGAACACCGTACTGACCGACATCACCGCCGCGCCTACGGCGGGTGGCAAGATGATGCCAACCGGTGCTAATAATCCCATCGCCAATGGAATCGCGATGACGTTGTAACCCGTCGCCCAGAATAGATTTTGGATTGTCTTGCGCCAGGATTTTTGACTCAGCCGCAGGAGTTTGACCACATCACGCGGGTCATCTTTTACCAGGATGATGCCGGCACTTTCAATCGCGACATCGGTTCCGGCTCCGATTGCCACGCCAACATCGGCCTGGGCCAGTGCGGGGGCGTCGTTCACGCCGTCGCCGACCATCATCACATGCTGGTCATTGGATTGTAAATCCTTCACTTTGTCGGATTTGTTCTCCGGCAAGACTTCTGCGAAGACGGTATCGATATTCAGGTCTGCCGCGACGGCATCCGCGACGGCCTGGCTATCACCGGTGAGCATGGCGACGCTGAAGCCCATCTGGTTGAGGATGCGAATGGCCTCTCGGCTTTCCTGGCGGATGGTATCTGCAATGGTGATGACGGCTTTCACCGTGTTGTCATCCGCTAGTACGACGACCGCTTGCCCGGCTTCGCGGGCGTCATCTGCGGCCTGTTGAAGTGGCTCTGGCAGGTGCCAGTCGTGCTGGGCAATCATCTGCGGCCCGCCGACATACCAGCGCGTCCCGTCTACAGTTGCACGCACGCCACGCCCGGATTGACTCTCGAAGTCGCTGGCACTGGCGCGTTCTACGCCTTGTGTTTCGGCATAATCACGAATGGCCTGGGCGATGGGATGTTCGCTATCTGCTTCTACCGCCGCCGCCACACGGAGCGCGTCGGCTTCCGTCATTGATTCTGTGTGGAAGGCGACGACACCTTGCTCGCCGGTGGTGAGGGTGCCGGTCTTGTCGAAGATGATTGTGTCGATGGTGCGGGCTGATTCCAGTGCCAACCGGCGGCGGATCAACAAACCGTTACGGGCCGCCAGCGTGGTAGAGATGGCAATGACCAGCGGCACCGCCAGGCCCAGCGCATGGGGGCAGGCGATGACCAGGACGGTGACTGCCCGGCGCACCGCTTCTTCCAGCGAACCGGTTGAGACCAGCCAGAGGCCGAACGCGATCAAAGCCGCCCCGACCGCGATTATCGTCAGCCAGAACGCGGCCCTATCGGCGAGGGATTGCGCCCCACTTTTGCTAGATTGCGCTTCTTCCACTAAGCGCATGATGCCGGCAAGGGCGGTTTCATCGCCGGTGCTTTCTACACGGACGCGCAACGCGCCGCCC
>DAOTTZ010000156.1:0-25050 GCA_034437535.1 Anaerolineae bacterium
CACAACTTTGAAGATGACCAGCCCGATGTGTTGCTGGTGGATGTCGAGCTAGCCGGGCCGATGACCGGCCTTGATATGGTGCGAGAGATCCGCGCCGCCGGGTTGACCCTGCCCATCATCGCGCTGACCTCTAATGTACCTCATGAAGAATGCCTGGATGCCGGTTGTGATGCTCACTTCATGAAGCCGGTCCCGGTCGGCGATCTGTTCGCCTTGATTGAACAATACGCTGGTGCGTAACCTATATGCGTTGGGTCGCGCTTGTCGCGCTGGTTCTGCTGGCGTTTGGCCTGCGTTTACACGCGCTTGATGCGGTCCCCCTGCGCGGGGACGAAGCCTATGCCGCCGTCCACTGGACGCAGACGCCGTTTAGCCCGGCCTGGATGACCATGATCGAGACCGAACCGAACCCCGGTTCGCTGGTGGTGTATTGGGCGTGGACGCGGGGCGCGGGGGAGACGGTCTTCGCCTTGCGCTACCTGCCGGTGTTAATCAACACGCTGGGGCTGGCGGTGCTGGCCGCGTTGATCATGCGGCTAGGTGGTCGGCGGCGGGCGGTCTTGCTGGGGATGACGTTGTGGGCAGTCGCGCCGTTCCTGGTGTGGCACGCGCAAGATGCGCGGCAATATGCCCTGCTAGCGACCCTCACCCCGTTGAACATTTACCTGCTTTTGCGGGCGTTAGACTCTGATCGGCGCGTTAGCTGGTTGGTGTATATCCTGTGCCAGACGCTCACGCTGTATATGTATTATGTTGAAGTGTTCTGGATGGCGGCGATGGGCGTCTATGTGCTGTGGCGGCACCCGCACCGCCTCAAGCGGTTGATCGCGGCGTGGGCGGTCGTCGGGCTGTTGATCGTCCCGTTGCTGGCGCAGATCTATGTGGTGACTTTCGTCAGTGAGTACCGGGCCACTGCCACCAGCGCGGAACTGAGCGCGTTGTTTACGCAATTTTTGCCGACGTTGTTATTCGGCCAGAACACGGTGCCATTGTTGACCGGGATCTTGCTGGCGGCTGGTGTGCTGGCCCTGGCGTGGCGACACCGGCCAGCGCGGGCTTTGTTCCTGCCCTGGGTGCTGGTGCCGACCGCCCTGCTGACGCTGGTCTCCTTACGGGCGAACTTCTTCTTGCCGCGTTACATCGTCGCGGTGACCCCGGCCCTTCTGCTGATAATCGCACTCGGTGTGACGGCCTTCCGCTGGCGTCCGTTGGCCCTGCTGGCGGGGGCGGGATTCGTGCTGGTGGCCGGCGGAGAGCTAAACGCTTACTTCCGCACGGATGCACCCAAAGCCCCGGATTGGCCCGGCCTGATGGCTTACCTGGACGACCGCGCAACCCCGCACACCGTGTTTATCTTCGGTGATCCTGACCCGGCCATTGAATATTACTTTGATAGTCCGGGCGAAGCGATCATCTTGCCGATGGGTTGGTATGATCTGTCCTGGCAAGATCAACTGGATGCGTGGTTGCGAGAATATGACGCGCTGTATCTGCTGGCGGGGCGATTGACCGGCGAGACCGGCGCGTATCTTCAGGCCACCGCGCAACACATCCCCGGTGATACCCGCCCCAACGTGATCCACTACCGGCCCTGGGATGTGCGTGCGCGGGAGATCCAGACCGAGCGCGATCTGTTATTTGCCGATGTCGCCCGGTTGGCCGGGTATACCGTCGTCGATGACTCGGCGGTTCTGCTTTACTGGGAGGCACAAGGCCAGACCGAGCGCGAACTAAGTGTCTTGCTCCACCTGGAAGCCGCCGATGGAACGGTCGTGGCGGTGTTGGATCATGCGGTAGCCGGGGCGGTCGTTTCCACCCGCACCTGGGAACCGGGCACCCGCTATCGTGATCCGGTCGCACTCCCGCCGGACTTGCCGCCGGGGACGTATACCCTGCGCGTGGGGATGTACCCTGCCGGGGATCCGGAATCCTGGTTGGCGGTGGTCGATCAACCCGCGCCGGAAGCAGGGCGTTATGTGCTGGGGCGGGTAGTAATTGATTAGCCGCTCTCCACATCCGGTTAACGTTTGCGTGATACGATGAAAATTGGATCGAACGGACAGCAGAGATAACAGACGATGGCGACTCAAATGCAAGAACAGAGTGGATTAACCGCACTGGTGACAGCCTGGGAACGCCGCTGGCGGCTCCGGCAGACGGTGGGATGGTTGGCACGCGGGGTCATCCCTGGCTTGCTTCTTGGGATTTTGTTGGCGTTGCTGTCACGGCTCCGGCCCTGGTTGACGAACGAGCAGGTGCTGGTGGTGAGCGTGATCGCAGTCGTGGCCGGGTTGATTGGCCTGCTGGGTGTGGTGTGGTTGCGCCCGCAATCTGCCGTTGAGTCTGCCCGCCGGTTCGATGTGACCTTCGGCCTGCAAGAGCGCGTCTCTACCGCGCTGGAATTGCTGGACGGACGCATTCAGGCGCACCCGGATTTAGTCGAGCGTCAGGTAGATGACGCTTACCGGCAGGCGCGGAGCGTCCAGGCGACGGAGCAACTGCCGTTCATCTTGCGCGGGCAAGAGTGGGGCGTGGCTTTGATCCTGGCGGCCTTCCTGGGCCTGTTGGTGATCTTGCCGAATAACCAGGCCACTGCGGGTGCGGGGGATGACCCGGAACGAGCGGCCATCATCGACCAGGGCATCGAAGCCATCGAAGACAGCATTGAGGCGGTCGCCACTGACCCGATGCTGGACGACGCGACCCGCGAAGAATTGCTGGAAGCCCTGGAAGCCAACCTCACCATCCTGGAAGATGACGCCATCAGCGCGGATGAAGCCCTGGCAATTATGGGCGATGTTGAGGACTTGCTCCGGCGGGAAGCCAACCAGATGACGCAACAACTCGACCGGAATGACGCCGCACTCCAGCAGGCGGCGGAGGCTCTGCAACGCGAGACCAACCCCGCCGACTCCGAGACCGGCGAGACCGGCGACCCCAGCGAAGGCAGTGAGGCGGCCCCCGGCAGTAATAGCCCCAGCGAAGCCCTGCAAGAGGCCATCGACCAGCTTGACCGGGATGACCCCGGCTCACAATCAGAGACGGAGACCAACCCCGCCATTGACCCCAGCCAGATCGAAGAAGCCGGGCAAGCCCTGCGCGATACCAACTCGACCGCCGCCGACTTTTTAGAGGACGCCGCGACCGCCCTCCGCCGCAATGAGAGCGACGCGGCCCGCGAAGCCCTGGAAGATGCCCAGGAATCGCTGGAACAAACCGAACAAGCTCAACAAGAGGGGCGTGATTCTGCCGAGCAACTCGAAGAGCAGGCCGACCAAATGGAACAAGCGCAGGAGCCGTTTTCTCAGCCGGGCGGCCTGCCAGGGCAAGAGCAAGCCCAACAGCAAGGCGATCAACAAGGCCAGCAAGGAGAACAACAAGGCAATCAGCAGGGGGATGTCGGCCAGCAAGGGCAGGGTGAGCAGGGCCAGCAAGGGCAGAGTGAAACCGGCCAGCAAGATCAACAGGGGCAACAACCCGGAGAGCAAGGCCAGCAGGCCAGCGGTGCCCAATCCGCACAGCAGGCCGGCGAGAACCAGAGCGACCAGGGCGCGAGTTCCCCGGCCAGTGAAGCTGGCTCCCCCGGAGAGCAAGCCGGGAATCTCTCGCAAGATACCAGCGGCTCTGAAGGTGGTGAGCAAGGCGAGACCGATCAGGTCACCGACGGCGGCGAACGGCAGTATCAAGAGGTGTTCGACCCGCGCCGCCTGAACCAGGGCGGTGACACCGACATTCAACTCGAACCGGATATGGGCGATTCGCCGCTTCGTGAGGGTGATTTTGCGGAAAATCCGCTAGGGGATGTGACGGTGCCCTATGACCAGGTGTTCAGCGATTACGCCGGGGCGGCCAATGAAGCCCTTGAATCCGGTTACATCCCGCTGACGTTGCGCGATGTGGTGCGCGATTACTTTACATCGTTGGAGCCGCGCCGGGCCGCCCCAACGCAATCAGACGATTAACCGCCGCTAGCTGACGCGGCATTCAATCACCTTGAAGCGGTTGGTCTGCTCACGGGTTCGCACATAGCGGAAATGCGCGTCTGCTTCGCGCTCGTACTTGAGGAAGGCATTCGCCACCAGGAGCAATTGCCCCTCTTCACGCAGATGCGCCGGGCTTTCGCGGATGACGCGCAAGGCGACGTTGGTATTGACGTCGAATTCCCGGTGGAAGGGCGGGTTACACAGGATCACGTCAAAGCCCTGGCCCGCTAGGGCTTCGTAGCCATCGCTGACCAGGGCTTGAGCGTTGTCGATGCCGTTCCGCGCCAGCGTCCCCTGTGTACATTGCACCGCCAGCAGATTGTCATCTACCAGCGTGACATGCTCTGCATGGCGGGCGGCCAACGCGCCCAACACCCCCACGCCGCATCCCATATCCAGCACCCGCGCTCCGGCCAGCGTCTTGAAATCGACTGTTTCCAGCAGATAAGCCGTACCTTTATCCAGCGACTCCCAGCTAAACACACCGGGCATGGTCTGCACCGGTAGATCGCCCTGTGGGGTGTGGTAGGTACGGTCGTGCGGTTCGGCGGGGGGCACATCTTCCCAACTGGCCGGGCGTTGCCGGGTGGAGCCAGGGGCTTTATCACAGCGGGCCACGCGATGACTGCGCTTATAGATCAACGTGACGGCGTGGCCGAACAGGGCTTCGGCATCTGCGATGACGGATTTCGCGCCCTCTTTGGTTGCGCCGGCGATGTAGAGCGATCCACCCGGTTTAAGTGCCCCCCACGCCCGCCAGATGTGAGCCTGCCCCAGATCGCGGCCTTTGGGGGCGAGCATCACCACCACGTCATAATCGCCGCTTTCCGGCGGGAAGACGGCGTCATGCAGGTGCAGGGCATCGTCGGCGAGATCATCCAGCCGTGCCCGCGCCCGTTGTAGCTGGCTATGATGCAGGTCGAAGACATCCACCCGGCGCAGGCTGGCCGCCAGATAATACAGAAACTTGAGGTCTTCCGCGAAGCACACCGCGACCTTGAAATCAGCCTTCAGGTCGAGCGTGTCTTCCAGCAACCAGGTGCAAATCTTGACATCCATGCAGACGGTACTCCTGTGTGAACTATCGGCCAAAATGACTGATATAGTAGCACGCAGGCGGAAGGTTCTACGAGGTTTGATCTATATGGGCGGAGCATCTAGCTCCGCCCGTCGTCAGGCTTAGTCTTGATAGAAGAAGGCGTAGGTCTGGCGTAATTCTGGCAGGATGTTCACCGCGCAATCGACAAATTGACGGCTGTATGCCTGGCTGAAATCGGGATCGTCTTCCAGCCGGGTACGGATTTCTTCTACCGAGAGGATCTCAATTCCGTCGATGCAGGTGCGGTATTGCGTCAGGTTGGCGTCGGCCTGGTTTAACAGGGGAACCAGGTCGGCATCTTCCGTAATGGCTTGATCTAGCGCGTGGAACAAGAAGTGTGGCTCTAGCCAGGCACCGGGCGTACTGCTGGGCACACTGCCGGTCAGGCCGGGTAACTGGACGCGGTTGGGCGTGGTGAGTCGGTCTACCAGGGATTGGTAAAATGTGATCACGTCTTCGCCCTGTTGCGCGATGTAAGCCGGGTCATCGAGCAGGGTGCGATCTGCTGGCAGGCCGCCGAACAGCTCCGGCCTCTGGCTGACCGTCCGCATCCAGTCGTAGCAGGCTTCGATGTGTGGTGATTCCGGGTTGATGTAAATCATGCCGAGTTGATAGGCGACCGGCTGATATGTGCCGCCGGGTAACGCGACGATTTCCAGCGGGGAGTCGGGCATATCCTGGCTCATTCGCGTGTATAAGCCATCCTGTAGGGTCGTCATCACCATTGTTACGTTATCCGGCGATGGGTTGAAGAAGCCCCCAGGGTCTCGATTCATGTAACCGGAATACTGGATCAAGCCCTGGCGGGCAAAGCCGACGGCTTGCTCTAGCGCGGCGACCGTGGCCGGGTCGGTCAGGTTGTAGGTGGGCGGTTCGGTGCGATAATCAACCGGCAGGCCACCCAGGGCCGCTACTAGCATCAAGAAGTTGTTCGCACTCAAGCTGTCATCGCGTAAGATCACCTCATCGGGGTTTTCCCGCAGGGAGCCAAACGTCGTCAGTGCGTTGGTCAGGTCGTTGGCGGTCCAGTTATTGGTGGGCACGGGCAGGCCAGCGGCTTCGAACTTTTCCCGGTTGATCCACATCACGGTCGGTTGGACGGTCACCGGGTAGGCATATGTGCCGCCTTGCACCTGGGCTTCTTGCAAGATCCCCGGCAGGAAGTTATTCGGGTTGAAGTCCGGGTCGGCATTCAGCAGAGGATCGAGCAGGAGATATTGGTCGGGTGGGGCGGTGCGGGTCGCCAGGGACGGCTGGAAGCCGTCAAACCAGCAGTCGAGCGTCAGGTCGCGCCCGTCTTGCCCATAGATCTGGTTGGTCAGGTCAATATCGGCGACGGTAGGATGCGACTCAGCGAAGGTGTCGATGGCATCTTGCCACAGGTCGCGCCGGGCATCCGGGCCGCCGGCGGCGTTCAAGCCGAAGGTCAGGGCGATTTCTCCGGTGGCGATTTCCCTGCGGAATGGCGGCGGGGCGACCGTGATCTGTACATCCCGTTGATTGCCAGCGGTATCCAGCACGTTCTGGATCTGGTTCTCGGCTTGTTGCAGGGCGTCGGTTGGGTTTAAGCCCTCGTCTTGTACCAGGTTAGAAGCCAGGAAGACACCGTAGCTGTAGCGTAATTCACTCGACGGGATGGCATTCGCCAGGGCGTTGTCTAGCACAGATTGTACTTCGGGCGGTAGCTCAACAGGGGGCGGGGTTCCCTCTATGACTGGCCTGGCCCCTTCCAGGCTCTGGCGGGCCGGGGTTTCCGCACTGAAGCCACCATAAACCAGGTCGATATTTCGCGTCATGAAGCTGACAAGTTCGTAGGCCGCTTCCGGGTGGGCGGTGCCGCTACTGACCGCGTGGCCCTGTGCAGTAATCGTTGACGCGCCCCCTGGCAAGAAGGCAACGGCCCAATCGGTATCTGGTTCTGAAGCGGACTGATTGCGAAGCAGATCATATGGATAGCCCGTGTAGATGCCTAATTCGCTCAGCATGAAACCGGTCATCTCTGCGAAGTCATACGCAGTCAGGTAATCGGTGTAAGTTGTAAATTGCTCTATCAACGCGGGGTCGCTGAAATCTGGCGCGGCGGGTAGGGTGCTGTCGTCATAGGTCGGGTTGAGTGTGCCATGCATCAACAAGAGCGGGTTCGTCCCCGACAAGGGGGAAAGCATCACTTCGCCGTCTTCGTTGAAGGTTTGCAGGGCTTCCGCCGTCCGCACGAAATCACTGACTTGCCAATTTTCATCAGGATAGGGCAAGTTGGCCGCGTCGAAGCGATTCCGGTCGTAGACCAATACCTGCAAATCGACGACGGTGGGTAAGGCCCAGATGCCGCCATCCCACTGGAAGGACTGCCAAGCCGCCGGGTAAAAGTCGTCTATGTTGAGATCACCGTCACTGTTCACCAGCGGGGTGAGATCGAGGAAAAAGCCGGTGTTGGTCATATCCGGTGTGAACGACCATGACCCTATTGCCATCACATCCGCGCTGGAGGCATAGGCCGCTAAGTCATCGTAATAAGCCGCCAGATCTTCCTCCGCCTGGAAGAACCCGCTACCGAAATATTCCCGCTCGTGGTAGACGAATTCGACTTGAATATTAGGATGTTCGGCTTCAAAGGCCGGGATCACACTATTTTCGTAGAGGTCGGCCCGCCAGCTATCCGCCGTCAGGGTGATAACGATTGGATTTTGGGCGGTGGCCGGGGCGATCAGCACGAGCAGACCGGCCAGCAAACCCCATATCATCAGACGTCTTTTTAACATGCGTTTTCCTTACAAGTTTAGTCATCGGTCATCACCCTTACTGTTGCTAGCCGGCCAAAAAAGTTACATGAGTGATTGATGAGTAGTAGATGCAACCCAATCATAGCGAATCAAGACGGCCTGCGTTAAGATGGATGCACGATCAGGAAGCAATATAAAGTTAAGCTTGAATGGACGAACAATTTACCCCGGCGGAAGAACTCGTTATCGGTGACCTGGAGACGCTCAAGGTGCTTTCCGACGAACTACGCCTGAGCATCCTGGAATATCTGCAAGATTCGGGCACGGTCAAGAGTGTGGCGGATAAGCTGAACCGCCCGCCGACCAAGCTGTATTACCACTTCAATTTGCTGGAAAAACATGGCTTGATCCAGATGGTGAACACGCGCATCGTCTCCGGCATTGTGGAGAAGCATTATCAGGCATCGGCCTTGCGTTTTCGGCTGGCGCGGGGTTTGCTCTCGCCGACCAGTAAAGATTTCGATGAGCAGATCGACACGATGTTCACCGGCATCTTTGGCTCCGCACGGGATGACCTGCGCGAAAGTTTGGTCGATGGGGTGGTGGAAACAGGCGAAGACGCGCCTGCTCACCGGAGCTTGCTCCTCAATCAATCGCGCTCGTTGATGACGGTGGACGAAGCCGACAAATTTTATGAGCAGTTGGGCGAATTGCTCAAGACCTATGGCTTCACCGATATCGACCGCGACAGCGACCGCAAAGATCCGAATCGTCAATTGTACAAGATCACGGTCGCCCTGCATCCGAGCAGTCGCGGCAAAAAGTCGTCATGATGCGCTGGCTTGTGTTGATCGCGTGCATGGTTTGGGCTGTGCCGTTGGCGGCGCAAACCGATGATCCGCTGGCTTGCCCGGCAGATCTGGCGGGATACTTGCCGCCGCGTTTGGTCGTCGGGGAAGCGGCCCGCGTGCTGACGACGCCGCTCAACTTCCGCCCGATGCCGGGGACATCCCAGGCGCGTTTATCACAGCTTCAACCGGCGACCACGGTCGAGATCGTCGGCGGGCCGGCCTGCAACGAGGGTTATGTGTGGTGGCAGGCCGTCGATGACGCTCAAACCGGCTGGCTGGCAGAGGGCGATCCGTCGTCCGGGACGTACTGGACGGAGCCACGCGGCGCGTTGATCGTGCAACCAGGGGCCGACGGTCAACCGCGTAGTTACGTCCAGCGGACGGATGGCACGCTGGAACCGGCGGATTGTCTGCGCCCGCCGGATGATTATGGGCGGGTATCCATCGGCTATGCCACGCTCAACACGCGCACCAACTTTATGATCGACCATGCTACCCGCATCTACCAGGGGATGGGTGGCATTTATCGCTTCCGGGATCTCATCACGCAGGGGAGTTATAACCCCGGCGGGGTTTCCGCCAGCTTTGGCACGCACGACGGCGGCGGCGCGGTCGATATTTCTGTGCGGAGCCGGGAGGATTGGAGCGTGCTGACTGCTGAGCTTCCGTACATGCTGGAAGCCTTGCGGATCGCCGGCTTTGCCGCCTGGGTGCGCTCTGACGGTGAATTGTATCCCGATTCGTCGGTTCATATTCACGCTATCGCGGTCGGTGATGCCGACTTATCACCGTTGGCCCGCTCTCAGGTGGATGGCGAACGCGGGTATTTGCGCGGGTATAACGGCCTGCCGGAATCGTATGGTCTGCCCCGGCTGGATGCATGGGGCCAGCCGGTTGTGTGCCAGTGGATGATCGACGACGGCTTTCCTGATCTCCGGGAAGCGGCGTATTATCAGGCCGTCGGCCAGCAATATGTGGCGGCAGGGGATCTTACTGGTGCGCTGGAACAATTCACACGCGGCTTGACGGTCTTCCCGCAGGACAGTGGCCTTTACCGGGCGCGGGGGGATCTATACCGGGCACAGGGCCAACCAGCGGCGGCGCGGGCTGATTATGCCCGTTATATCACGCTAGCCGGGGACGCGGTTGATCCGGCGATTGTCGATTGGGTTGAGGCGGGCGGTTAGCGCGATGACGATTCTTTTGACGGGTTTTACGCCCTTCCCGGATGTGCCGGTGAATCCCTCCGGGGAGACTGTCGAAGCGGTGGCCGGGGATTACCCGGACGTGATCGCGGCGGTTTTGCCGACCAGTTACCGGCAGGCTGGCAATCGCATCCGGTCGCTGATTGCCGATCACCAACCAGCGGCGGTGCTTCTGCTTGGTGTGGCGGAAAGCCGCCCGGCCATCAGCCTGGAACGCTTCGCGCTCAACGTGGATGATGCCAGCAAGCCGGATAACGACGACGATCTGCGGCAGGGCACACCCATCGAGCCGGACGGCCCGCCCGCTTACCGCGCTACCCTGCCGTTAGAGCGCATCGCGTCTGCCCTGGGTGCGGTAGATCTGCCGGTGATGTATTCTAACCATGCCGGGGCTTACGTTTGCAATCATCTGTTTTATGTGGCGGCGGATACCGTCCGCCGGTTGGGGTCTCAAGCGCAGGTCGGCTTTATCCATGTGCCGGCCTATGCAACGCTACCGCCGGAACGCCAGCAGGCCGCGCTCCGTGTGATGCTGGATGTGGTCGGTACACCGGGCTGATTGAGCAAGGATCAACCGGGGGCCAACCGGCCCCCGCTAGCTAGATGTGGTGCCGGTTAGTTGCGGCGTTCGTGTACGAAGTTGATCGCGGTGAGCACACGCTCGATGCCGTCGGTGATGTTGCCCTTGAGGTGGACGCGCACGGTCCGCCGGTTGTGCGTTTGCAGGGCTTCCAGGTCGCCGGCGGCCTGGGCGTCGTGCAGGATGCCGAACGAATACGGTTGATCTGGCACGCCCATATCATGCGCGTGATCTGCCGTGAGCTGGATGAAGACGCCGTTGTTCGGCCCGCCTTTGTGCAATTGGCCGGTGCTATGCAGATAACGCGGGCCATACCCCAGTGTGACGGCCCGCCCGGTGACGGCGCGTAACTGGTGCTGGACCTGCTCTAACAAGTTGTTGATCTCTTGGGTGTGGGGCAAGTAGGCCATCAGGCCGAAGTAATCCCCGGCGCGGGTGCCGGTGATTAACGCGGCCAGTAATTCCGTGCGGCTTTTGATGTTGTAGCCGTGAGCGGTGCATAACTCACGCAGGGGCTTGAGGGTGCCTTCGCCCAGGTAGAGATCGACATTTTTGCCGGTGACGAACGGTGTCTGTTCTGGCAGATGCTTGTTCTCGCGGTAGAAATCCAGCAGACGATTGGTATTTTGCTTGCTCTCGGTGACGTTTGGCTCGTCAAATGGGTTGATGTCCATCAACTTACCGGCGACGGCGGTAGCGTATTCCCAGCGGAAGAACTCTCCGCCCAGGGCGTAGGGGTCATCAACGCGCAGGGTGACACGCGGATGCCCGGCTTCTCGCAGGGCTTTGATGCCAGCGTCGATGCTGTGGTTGCCGGGGTCATCATCGACCTTGAGATAGACGAACAGCCGGTCGCTGTTGTATTCGGTGGGCCGCCCGATGTGCTCCCCGACGACCGGGACGACGCCCTGTTTTTCTTTGCCGGTGCTTTCCGCCACGAGTTGCTCTACCCACAAGCCGAAGCGACTGATGGACGAGCTGGTATACAGGCTGAGTTTGTCGCGCCCGGCCTTTGCCAACCCGCCGACGATGGCCCCAAGCGTCAGGCCGGGGTTGCCGTCATCCGGCACGCCATCGCCACAGCGTTTGATCATGTCTTCCGCATAGCCCCACAGCTTATCCAGATCCATGCCGATGATGGCCGCCGGAACCAGCCCGAAGTAACTCAACGCGCTGTACCGCCCGCCGATGTCAGTCGGGTTGATGAAGACATCGCGGAAGCCCTTTTCTTCGGCCATCGTTTGCAGGGGGGTGTCGGCATCGGTGATGGCGATGAATTGATCGCCGTTTTCGTTCGTCTTGGGGAAGAAGTAGCGATAGAACGAGAGTGTTTCGACGGTGGTGCCGGATTTACTGGCGACGATGAACAGCGTCTTGTCGATGTCGATCATGTCTTCCACCCGTTTGATCTGGCCGGGGTTGGTGCTATCCAGCACGGTCAAACCGGGGAAGCCGTCGGCATTGCCGAAGGTGGTCATCAAGACTTCGGGTGCCAGGCTACTGCCGCCCATGCCCAGCAGAACGCAGAATTCGAAATCTGCCGCTTTGATCGACTCCTGGAAGGTCTTCAGCCGTTCCAGGTCGATGGTTTCCAGCACATCCAGCCAGCCCAGGCGATTTTCGATCTTGTTGATGGTCGGCCCGTGATCCTTCCACAGGCTCCCGTCATGATTCCACAAGCGGGCGTTGAAGAAGCTGTCTTTCAGCACGCGGGCGGCCTCGTGCTGGTCATCGGTGTAGATGCCGAGCGCGGCCTTTTGCCGGCGGTTGGTGTCTTTATCGAGCATAGCGCGTTTAGCCTCCACCTGGTTAATTAATTCTTCGAAAGATTGCGCGAACTTATCCACCCCGTCTGTTTGCAGGCGGTCGGTGACTTCGGTCATATCCACGCCGACTTCGGCCAGCATATCGAGCACTGTTTCGGCGTCGTCGATGTCCTGGTAGATGGTTTCTCCGGCGACGGTGCCATGATCGGCGAAGGCGTCCAGCGTTTCTGGCGGCATGGTGTTGACAGTGTGGGCACCGATGAGCGAATCCACGTATTTGGTATCGGAATATTTGGGATTTTTGGTGCTGGTGCTGGCCCACAGCGGGCGTTGAACCGCCGCGCCTGCTTCCTTCAGGGCGGCGAAGCGATCCCCATGAAACACCTCACGGAAGCGTTTATAGGCTAGCTTGGCATTGGCGACCGCCGCTTGCCCTAGTAACTTGTTGTTGGCTTGCACGCGGGCCATATCACCCTGCACTTTGGCGGCGTGGATGTTGTTCTCTAGCATGGTATCGACCATGGTGTCGATGCGGCTGAGGAAGAAACTGGCGACTGAGGCGATGTTATCGACGCGCTTGCCTTCTGCCAGCCGTTTTTCCAGCCCTTTGATGTAGGCTTCGGTCACATCCAGGTAATTTTCGACTGAGAAGATCAGCGTCACGTTGACGTTGATACCGTCGGCGATGGTGTGTTCAATGGCCGGGATGCCTTCCGCCGTCGCCGGGATCTTAATCATCACGTTGGGGCGTTCGACGCTATCGTACAATCGGCGGGCCTCTGCGATGGTGCCGTCGGTATCATGGGCCAACCGGGGGGAGACCTCCAGGCTGACGTAACCGTCCAGGCCGTCGGTACGATCGTATACCGGGCGGAAGAGATCGGTCGCGGTCTGGATGTCTTCGATAGCCAGCCGTTCGTAAATGGCTTCGGCATCCAGGTCTAAAAATGTGGCGATGGTCTCGTCGTAATCGTCAGAGTTGCCGATGGCTTGCTGGAAGATTGAGGGGTTTGAGGTGACACCCACCACGCCCTTTTCGTCGATCAGGCGTTGGAAGGTGCCATCGTTCAGCAGTTTGCGCCGGATGTTATCCATCCAGATGCTCTGCCCGTAGTCCTGTACATCCACCGGGGGATTAGACATAAAGCGGGTTGCTCCTTAAGTAATTTTAGTTTGCGGCAAGTACACCCTTGATTATATCAGCCCGGTGGACGTTTGGCCCGGTGAATTTCAGACGATTGTCATGCCCCCATCAACGGCCAGGGTGTGGCCGACCACATTGGCGGCGTCATCTGAGCAGAGGAAGACGACGACCGACGCGATTTCTTCCGGTTGGGCTGGTTTGCCGCGTGGGTGCGGGTCTGGTTGTTGATTATCACTCTCGCCCAGTTCGGCATAAGCGGCTTCGGTCATCGGGGTGATGACGCCACCGGGGTTCACCGCGTTGATGCGGATGCCCTGGGCGGCGTATTCGGCCCCGGCGGTGCGCGTCATACCGGCGACGCCGTGCTTGCTGGCACTGTAGGCCACCAGAAACGGCTGGCCCTGCAACCCGGCGGCAGACGATGTGTTGACGATCACCCCGCCGCCGTTTTCCAGCATCACGTCGATCTGGTATTTCATACAGAGGAACACGCCGCGCAGGTTCACCGCGATGATCTTGTCGAACAGGTCGGTTGGCGTCTGGTGGGTGGGCTGGAAGCTCCCCAGGATGCCGGCGTTGTTGTGGGCGAAATCTAACCCGCCGTAGGTTTCCACCGTCTTCTGGATCATGGCCTGGACGGCGGTTTCGTCGGCAACATCAGTCTGCTGGAAGAACGCAGTCCCGCCCGCATCTTTGATGAGCTTGACGGTTTCTTCTCCGCCAGCGGTATCGACATCGACGACGGCGACCTTTGCGCCTTCTTCCGCGAACCGTTGCGCGGTAGACCGCCCGATGCCAGAGGCGGCCCCGGTCACTAACGTGACTTTCCCTTGAATTCCACGCATTGTAAAAATCCTTTCAGTAAAAAAATAGTTTAGACGATGATTTATTTCATCATCTTTTATATTGTGTGTTGTTTGTCGCGGCTTTGTCAATAAAGTGCGTTCTGGCGGGTCTATTTCAGATTGTTGGCAAATTAGCCCTCATCCCCCTAACCCCCTTCTCCCGACCGCCGTTTCACGGCTAGGCGAAGGGGGGGGACAAAGCATATAGGACGTCTTTTCCCCTCTACCAGCGTAGCGTTTGGGAGAGGGGAGGGAGAACCGTAGGTTCGGAAGGGGTGAGGGCAATAAGATTGCAACGCCAAAATATTGAAATGCACCCGGTAGGTCGTCACTGTCGCATCATTGACTCTCCACTAATTGATAGGCTTGATTAATCATCGGGGCGGAAGCCAACGTCGTCACATCCCCCGCGTGGCGCAAACACAGCGCGATTTCCACCCCACCCCAGCAGATAACCGCCTCATCAGTCAGCGTATCGGTATTTGCGGTGCGGGCCTCTGCAAAGGTGGCGAAGTACCCGGCGAATTCTTCGGCATCCTGCGGTGTATCCCACACAATTTCCAGCAACCAGGCGCGTTGATCGGTCACTTCATTATAATAGAGGGCGTAACGGTCGCCGCCCCAACCCGTCGCGGCGGCATCCACCGCCGGGCGCGTTAACCCCGTCCCCAGGTACTGCCGTAGATAAAATTCACCCAGCGTATCAAACCGGATGCGCTCCCAATCCGTCCCCTTTAATGCCGGGGCACTTTCCCCCAGGAAGACCCGGCGCGGGGCATCCCCCGCTAGATACCGCTCCGGGTGTAAGATCTGCTCGGTGGATTCCGGCGGATCGTCATACGCCGCGTTGACCGCCTCCCAACCGCCCAGCGCGTGCAACGTCTTGACGAAGTTCATCCCGTCCAGATACGGCAGATAAAGCTCCGCCCGCAAGATCAACGGAATATCTAACCCCGGCGGCGTGTTTTCCCCCAAAAGCGCGATCGACAATAACGGACGATACTGCTGGCTCTTTTCCACCGCCACCCGCACAAATTGACTCTGCGTGAACATCGCATCGCCTTCGATCAACGCCAGCACCGCCGCATAACGGTCGGTGGCATACCCATGCGCCCCCATTAGTAGGCTCAGGTCAAACCGTTGATCTTGCAAAGCGTGGGTGAACTCATGCACATAGACGATCTGTTCCTCTGCGGTGAGCGTGGCACCGGGGGTGTCGCCTTCGTCCAGCACCACGTTGATCTCCTCGGTGATTAAATCGTAAAATCCGCCGACGTTCTCCCCGTTCATTTGATCCAACGTGCCGTAAAAGTCAAATTCCGCCGGGAGCAGGTCAAAGGCGCGGTAGAACTCCACCAGCGGATCAAAGCCACTCGTCACCCACCCGAACGACACCAGATCACGAGCGTCTTCCCGCGAAAGAAAGTTCGTCACCGCGTCTCCATCGTAAGAAAGCCCGCGTACCTGGCTGGTAATCAACTCAAGCTGAGTCAACTGCGCGGTCAGGGCGGGATCATCGTTCGTGGTATCATCGTCATCAGCCTGCGCCACCACCCCCAATGCAGATAACCCGACCATCAATCCAATTACAATAAATATCCGTCGCACGAGCGGTCTCCCATTCAGTTTACGTCGCTTACAGTATATGCCAAAACCGGCTTAAAACGGCCATAACAACGGGTGAGCGTGGGCAAATCTTGCCCGGCACGATACAATGCAGACGTTTCTTAAAGAAGGTTGTACTGGTAAACACACAATGACATTAGATCAAATCATGACGGAAAATGGCCCGCCCACCCTGCAACAAACGCTTCGCTTCCGCCCGGAAGACCTGGAAGCCAACCGCACCGGCCAGCTTAGCGACTTACAAACCTATCAATTGCGCGTCAGCCGGCGGCGTTCCATGTTGATCGGCCTGGGCATGGCCCTGGTCTTCGCCTTCATCGCCAGCCTATTCATTTATAGCAGTCGAAACGGCTCACAGATCTTGTTATTGATCGGCATCGGCGTCACATTGTGCAACGCCGCCCTGCTTGGGGTCTTTGGCCGCCACTGGGTTCGACTCTCCGCCGACATCCGTCGCGGGCAGGTCGTCACCCACACCGGCCCGCTAGAGCGCATCATCAAACCCATGACCCGCCGCGTCTTCAACTACGTCATCCGCGTGGAAGACGCCGAGTTGTTCGTCCCCAAAGAGACATTCGAAGCCTTCGAACACGAGCAAGTCTACACCCTGTACCGCGCACCACATACCGGCACACTCCTCAGTGCGGAAAAACAAACATAAACCCGAATCAAAAACAGGGCGACATCTCTGCCGCCCTGCCGTTATAGCCTAACCGTGTGATGGGCCGGTTAGTTAGTTACCCGTGTTATTGCTCGTGTTCTCTTCTTCTTCATCCGGCTCGATGAACTGATCCAGGTTGAGATCTTCCGCTACATCCGGTGCCTCGAAGTTTTCCAGTGCTTCCGGTAGATTCTGCACGCTCTCGAAGTCAAACAAGAACGGACTGTTCGACGGAATCAAGGCCAGGGCCACATTGTCCGATAATTCGTCAATGTATTGGTACTGGATCAACGCCGGGTTGGCGGCGATCTGCGCACTGACCAGGGCCAACGCTTCGGCTTCTGCCTGGGCACGGAGCAACGTCGCCTGGGCATCACCACGCGCCGTCTCGATCTGAGCCTGGGCGCGACCTTCAGCCTCAATCTGGACCGTCTGCGCTTCTGTACGGGCGCGTTCCTGCCGCTGTTCCGCAGAGGCGGCGGCCTCGATCTCGGTGATGAATTCCTGGCTGAAGTCAATATTACGGATCAGCAAATCATCCAGGATCACGCCTTCACCTTCCAGCCGTGCCCGCACCGCAATTTCCGCTTGCTCTTCCAGCGTATCACGCTGAAGCCCATAAATACTGCGGGCGTCAAAACGGGCGACTTCGTTCCGCACGATGTTCCGCACCGTCGGCACCACCAGGTCCGTCGTAAAGCGCTGTTGCCAGTTGCGGTACAACTCGTTGACATTTTCCGGGTCAACCTGATAAATCACAGTCACATCCAGGTCAATCTGCTGGCCGTCCTGGGTACGCGCCGTGATGGCGTCGTCTCCGGGCTGGTCACCCTGGTTCGGGTTGGACGACATCTCGTAGGTCTGCTTGGTAATATCGTAGATCGTCGCCTCTTGCAGAACCGGCACGACAATATGTGTGCCTTCATCACGCGGGGTCGCCAACCGACCGTTCACCGTCTCAAAGATCACCGCCACCTGCTGTGGCTCGACGACGATCACACCCTGGCTGACCACGCTCAACAATAGCCCGGCCACCAAACCAACCACCGATAGCACAATGCCACCCCGAACCGGGCGGCCCTGAGAGGCGGCGACCACGACCATCCCGACGCCAGCCAGAAAGACCAGAAAGCCAATCAATGCCGCCGCGCCGATAATCGCACTAATTCCACCCATAGGTAGGAGTCTCCTTGTTCAATTTGTCCATATAGTCTGTCGATTATAGCACATGGTTTGTACTTTATTATGCTGAGTGTGCCCCGCTCCCCTAAAAATTGGGGGATGGTTTGATGATAGTCACATTAAAGCGCGATATTCTGCCACATCGCCCAGAAGTCAACCGCATCATCAAAATACTGGCACAACGCCTGCCAATGTCGCTCGTCCGGCATCGCCTGCGTGTGGATGGCGTAAATCGCCTCGAACGCGCTGGTCAGGTCGAGATCTTCCGCCTGGGCCAACGCCCCCACGCCGAACGTCACCGACCGGCTGATCCCGGCCCCACAGGCGATCAACACATGCGCCCCCGCCGCCCGTTGCTCTCGCACGAACGCCAGCCCGTCCGCCAGCTCCACCTGTTGGAGTGCCAACCCCTCTTTGACCGGCACATACAACGACGGGATGCCAGCCTGCGACACCGGGCGGTGCAACTGGAGCATCGCGCCTACCTTGTGCGCGTCCAACAGGGCGCGATCTTGCGTCTCTTGCAATGTACCGATGGATAACCAGGGGCGAATCGTATGCATAGGGGCTTCCTTGTGGCTGGAATACAACACTATCTCTAGTGTATCATGGGGGCTATATCGTCCGGTAGAGGAAGTCACACCATGACCCAGGAGATCTTCATCGTCGATCCCTTCAACGCGCCCTTCGTCCAGGGCGAAACCAAACAACCGCCCGATCACCTCATCGGCGTGGTCGCCGTCATCCTCTTGATCTTCACCCTGCCCATGCTCGGCTTGAACGTCATCGTGGTTGATGCCTGGTTGCGGAATACACTAGCCGTCGGCGCGAGTCTGGTCGTGGTCACACTGGTCACGCTCTCGGTTGATCTCATCCTGGTCGGCTCCGCCTGGTGGTTCTGGCGGCGGTTTCGCCTGCGTCAGGCCGGGGAATTATTGCCCGGCACCATCCAGCAAGCCAGCGGCGAAGTCCGCCCCGGCCCCCAGGGGAACGACTTCATCATCACAGTATCCTACCAGTTCACCTCTCCCCACAGCGGAGAGACCGTGACCGGCGTCATCGCCCAAACCCGCAACGATCAAGTAGACGCACCCCTGCCCGCCAGCGGCACCCCGGTTAGGGTGCTGTATCGCTCCGACCGCAATTACCGCGTGATGTAAGGGCCGGTTATTCGTCGAAGGTCACATCACTTTCGAAGCGATCCAGCAGATTCGTCAAGCCGGTCTCCACCCCTACACTGACGATGGTCTCCATGCCACTAAGCGCGATGGACGCTTCGGTTTCTCCTAGCCGGCCTTCCGCCAGCAGATACCGCACCTGCTCACTCAAAATCACGGTGATGGCCTGAACCACCGTGTCCAGGTCGCCGCCGGTCTCCCGCACCATGTCCGCCACCGATGCAGACCCGCTATCCAGCCGGTCACTGACGGTCTGCGGCGTGTAGCCGGTCTCATCCGCGATGACCTGGATCACATCGCGGTAAACGTTCTCCGCGATCTCTTGTGAGGTCAGGGTAGGGCCAGGCGTCACGGTCGCTTGCTCCGCCAGCAAGCCGGGCAAGGTACCCCGCACCGCCAAAACCGGCATCAGTGCGGTGAGCATAAACAGCAACACCCCACCCAGAACCCCATAGACCGCCCGGCTGGTCTTCAGGCTCAAACGTCCTTTTTCCAGCCCGGCCAGCACCGACCCGGCCATGATCAAAGCCAGCGCGATGACGAATAGTGCATATTCCAGCCGGTTGAAGCTCCCGCCGTCACTGTTTTCGATGACCAGCGCGACCAGGCCCAGCACCAGCACCCCACCCAACCACAGCAGATCACGCGGCGACTCACGCGGGGTCAAGCGTTTACGATACGTCTGCACCAAAAAAATGCCACCGGCCAGCGCGGCCACCGCCGCCAATATCAACGTCACAGGCTGTTCCTTTTTCTATCAGTTCGATCATACGATTATCGTATGCATCTTAGCAGACCAGCCTGAGCCAATTGTGAGATAAGACCGCGCTACCAGGCCATCATCAACCGCTCGATGCGTGGCAGGTGTGCGTCGTCCAGCATCGGATCATACCCCGGCATCAACCGCCGCTGAACATAATGCGCGGCCACATCCGGCTTGATGGTCGGCAAGTCTTCGTCTAATTCCCATTGGGCTTCGGCCAGCAAGATCGTCGCCTGCGCGATGTGGCTGAATTGATCCGCCAACCGGCGGGCGTGCGCTTCCTGGTAGGTCTTATCCGCCGCACCGATTTTCGCCAGGGTGGCCTGTGCCCGGTGCAGGGCTTCGCTCACAGCATCAGATAGCGGCTTGAGCGACTCATGCGTCACCGCGTCCAGGTATTCACGCAGATACTTGATAAACGGCTCGTGGACGTGATACCGGGCAATATCACGCAGGACTTGCAAGCACAGCACATTATGGGTGCCTTCCCAGCTTTCCAGCACCACCATATCCCGGTACAGGCGCGGCAAAATGCTGAACGACTCAATCGCCCCGTTGCCGCCCAAGACCTCTATCGCCTGGTGGATGCTCTCCGACCCGCGCACACTGGTGATGTACTTGTTCAGGTTGACGAACATCCGGTAAGCCATCTTCTCGTCGTCGTCGGCCTGCCCGGTCTCGATGCGATCCAGCATTGCGGCCAGTTCAAAACTACTGGCGACCGCCGCGTAACTCTCCGTCAGGATGTCGGCCACTGTCTCTTGCACCATCGGGAAGTTGGCGATGGCCGAGCCAAAGGCCGACCGGTTGCAGGCATAACTGGCCGCTTCGATATACGCCCGGCGGATGAACCCGGCACAACTGACCGCATTCATCAAGCGCGACGTGTTCAGCACCAGTTCTACCGTGTTCTTAAAGCCCTTTTCCACCGGGCCGATGTTATACGCCACCGCGTCCACAAAGTCCAGTTCGGCACTGGCTAGCGTGCGCGTACCGAGCTTGTCCTTCAGCCGCCGGATGTGAAAGCCGTTGGTCGTGCCGTCGTCCAGCTTGCGCGGCACCAGGAAGACGCCCAGGCCGCGTGTGCCGTCCTGGGCACCATCCGGGCGGGCCATCACCAAAAATTGATCGGCGTTGATGTTCGAGCAAAACCACTTCTCACCGTTCAACCGCCAGGAGCCGTCATCCGTCAACGTCGCCCGGAGCGCGTTCGCGCCCACATCACTGCCGCCTTGTACTTCCGTCAAAAATTGTGCCCCGTGTTGCATCGTCTCATAATCCGGGTCGAGCAGGGGCGGCAGATACTTCTCGCGCAGGGCGTCATCCGCCACCTGTTGCAACGCACGGATCAAGCCGGAAGTACACGCCAGCCCGCACGAATGCCCATCTGCCGTGTGGTTGAGCAGGTAAAACAGCGTCATCTGATGCACCGTGTTGCCCGGCTCCCGCTGGAGGGCCATCAACCTGTTCTTCCAGATAATCCGCCCGATTTGATCGTGATTCGGGTGGAACTCGATCTCTTCCACGCGCTCCCCAATGCCGCTAAAGCGGTGCAGGCGCGGGTGATTGCCGATGCGATCTTCCAGCTTCATGCCCGCGTCGATGGTCGTGGCGCAATCCGCGCCGAACTGCGCCAAGTCGCCTTCGACCTGCACGTAGCCGACCACGCCCAGGTGCCGCCGGAGCGTGTACTGCAAGTTGACATCATGCGTGAAAAAATTGTCCGGCTTATCAGCTTCCCACGCCTGGAGGTCAGCGCGTCCGCGTTGTGCGTTATCCATTACAAATATCCTCATAAAATTTAGTTTTTTGATGTTTGTTTGCGGGTGTGTTTGTCGGCGGGCGCGATGGTTCGCGCCCGCTGGTGATCCTAGGACTCGCCCAGGTGGAACCCGACGCCTTTACCGTTCCGGCGGGATTTCGCCAGGAAGTCGTCACGGGTGTCGATCTGATCTTTCAACCGCTTGTAAGAGGCTTCCAGCAGGTCGTGCGTCAAGGCTGGCAGGTCGTCATACGCCACCAACGTCAGCGCATAGACCGCTACCTCCCGGATGAAAGCACCAGGGAAGCCCACCATCTGCCGGGCGACCGTCGCATGGTCGTCCTGCCACATATCCCCCAGATACTGCTTGAGCATCTGCTCTGCGGAATCCGGGTCGGTAATCTCCGGGACGATGTAAATGCGATCCAAACGGCCAGGCCGCTTGAGGACACGCTCATCAATGGCTTCCGGGTAATTGGTGGTCGAGATCAACAATGTACCGTACTCATTGTCGAACGACTCCGAGCCATCCAGCACGTTGAGCACCAGTGCCTTTTCTTGCTCGTGCAGGTAAGCATCCAGTTCTTCCAGCAAGACCAGCGTCGGCTTGTTGGCGTTAGACGCGATGTGAAGCGCGTGCTGAATCTTGCCAAAGGTCGAGCCGGATTGATCCGCGCTGGAAATATAAATCACCAAAAAGTGCCGCTCCAACGCCCACTTCGCCAGCGCATTACACAGCATCGTCTTGCCGGTGCCGGGCACACCCGCCAGCAACAACTTACGAAACGGCTTCAGCTTCAACCGCTTGTAGACCTCGATGCCCTTCTGGAAGAACGACTGCACATCGTTGAACAATTCCGTCTTAAGGTCATCCGGCAAAACCACATCATCCCAATCCACCGTCGGCTCGAACGACCCGGCCCGCCCGCCGATCACCGTCACCCGTGAACGCGGATGCGCCACCCGGTCACATTGATGCTCGAACGCCCGCCAAATCTTGACGAAATCATCCGGCATACACCCCAATACCGCCAGATCACCATGATCGGTATGATACGCGGCGATCACCAGCACTTCGACTTGTGTTTCGTCCTTCTCAAACCGGAACAAATACGTCCCGGTGCGGTAGGTCAGTTCGCCATTATACGTCGCGGAGTAAATCGGCGCCGCGGCAGGGCTGTCTAAAACCTCATGCGCGACAAAATGATACCCGTCTGGCAGGTCAAAGCTCCGGTCGAACTTCGCCATCACCGTCTGGTTGATGCTAATATCATCAATCCAGATCGTAACCAGGTTCGGCTCCGGGCGTTTGGGGATCCAGTTGTCTTCAATCCAGCGCCCGATTAACTCAATCCCCAGCATGTTATTGATATTTTGGACGTCGGTCATTTGACTACCTTTACAATGTCCTGTTCGTCCTTCATGATAACATAAATATGATCGCCATGTTACCGGTTAAAGACCGCCACCGCATCCACATAATACGTCTGCGGGTTAAGATCAAGCGGATACACCGGGCCGAGCGTGTATCCTTGCGCCGTCAATCGTTTGGCGTCACGCGCCAATGTCGCCGGGTCACTCGCCACATACACCAACCGCGAGATCCCGCTGGCACCCAGCGCATCTACCGCATCCCGGCTTAATCCCTCCGCCGGTGGATCCATCAACGCCACGCTATAGGCCGTCTCCGCTTGATCCAGCGCACCTAACACATCTTCGACTGTTCCTTCTAATATGTCCACATTGTCGAATTCGGCGGTGTTCGCGTCGGCGTCCGTCGCGGCAGGCGGGTAACTCTCAACCAGTGTGACCACATCCACCTGCGGCGCGATCAACGCGCTGAAGATGCCCGCCCCGCCGTAAAGATCCAACACCGAGACATCCGGCCCGGTCGGGATCTGCGCCAGCACAGTCTGCACCAGACCATCCAACGCCCCCACATTCCCCCGGAACGCCACGCCCACCGTCACCCGCATCTGACGACCAGCCACTGTATAGCGCAAGTTCGTATCACCGATTAAGTTAATCGGCGTGTTATCCGGCAAGATCAAGTTGACACTGGTCTGCAAATCCACCGCCAATTCGGGCGCGTCCGCTTCTTCATCCACATACAGCACGATCATCGTCTCGCCCGCCGTGTCAATCTGCAAGCTCATGCGGTGGATGCGCTCCGCTTCGAAGTCGATCTGGCCGAGCAACGCCAGCAAATCCGGGTGTAAGATGTGACATTCGTCAATCGGCTGGATGTGGCCGGGCCACGTCCCCTGGAAGCCCCACCGCCCTTCGGCATCCGTCATCAACGTCATGCGGTGGTTGTAATCCCATTCCACCGGACTCGGCAAGATCGGTCGCACATCGGCCTCATCAAACCCGCCGATCCGCGCCAATTGATCGGCCAGCACATCCTGCTTCAAAAGCACCTGCGCGGCATAATCAATGTGTTGCCACTGGCACCGGCCACATCGCCCCGGCCCGAAGTGCGGGCACTTTGGGAACACCCGATCTGCCGACGCCGTGACCAACGACACCCCCTCCGCGAAGGCCACCCGCCCCCGTTCATCCACAACCCGCGCCGTGATCGTCTCGCCGGGGATGGTATATGGCACGAAGATCGTGCGCTGGTCGTGGCGGCCTAGCGCGTGCCCGCCGTATGCCATCGCGGTTATATCCAGCGTGATCGAATCATCATTCATGATGTGGTTAAATCCTGATTACATGACTTGGTGAGGGCTTCTAACAACACGTCCCGCTTGACCGGCTTCACGTAAAAACAAAATCCATACCTGGCGACCAGCGTCTGATATTCGACATCGCCGGAAATCACAGCGATCTGGCTAGCGGCCTTTTGCATACGCAAGAACTCAAGCACCTGCTTGACGGTCGCATCATGCAGTCCCAGGTCAGAGAAAATACAATCAAAGCGGGTATGGTTGACGATTTGACGGGCTTCGGCCAGCAGGGCCGCTTTCGTTACAGTGTGTGATTCCAGTTCGAGAAAATTACAGTAGAGGTTGCGTAAGGCATCGTTATCTTCAATCAGTAAGATGTTCATTCCATATTGACCAGTAATAATAGATCCTCTTTGGTGATCGGCTTTCGCTTGAACGTAATGCCCAACTCTTCGCAGTAGGCCCGCACGTCTTCCCGGCTGGAAATAACCGCCACACGCGCCGGTTCAGGTTGGAGCTTGCGGAAGTTCGCCAATAAATCCAGCGTGGTATCCATGCCCAGTTGCACATCCAGCAAGCATAGATCATAAGCATGGGCTTTGAGCATGGTCTCCGCCGCGTGGAGCGTCGCCGCACGGTCAATCTGATGGGCTTCGTCCGCCAGCACCTTTGAAAACAGATTCAGCAGACGCAAATCATCTTCTACGATTAATATCCGCATGGTTATAGTCCAAAGGGAATAGTTAAACTTCAGAATAATTTTACAGGAGCGCAGAAAAAATACCGCCAAAACTGATCTGAAGACGTGAAAACGCTGAAAAACGCGCCTCTAATATCAACAAAACACAAGCGGACATCTTGTTTTTAGGCTTAAATCGCCTTCTACAGCTATTTTGAAGTTTAACCAATCAAGGATGTTTATGTTTATCGATCAAACGTCGCGTATCCGACTGAATCCCCGCCAACTCCATTATGGAATCGCGGTAACAGATGTGGATGACGATGGTCAATTTGAA
>DAOTTZ010000157.1:0-28982 GCA_034437535.1 Anaerolineae bacterium
GTCTTCGCGCCTTAATTCGGGGGGACATGTGGGATACTCTGACATATTGCTATTCTCTACCCATTTTTCCCATTTGCCAAGTCACTCTTTTCACCCACCTGAGTAGTTACCTTTAACCGGGAATAATTCGTGTGCCACCGTTGCCATGCACTGCACGGGTCAGGTTGGCCGGGTCGGTGATGATTGCCTGCGGCCCGCCACGCTCGACAAATTCGATGGCGGCTTCGACCTTGGGGCGCATACTGCCCGCCGCGAAGTGTCCATCGGCTAGATATTGCCTGGCCTCTTTTAGCGTCACGTCGTTGAGGTCAATCTGGTCTGGTGTGTTGAAGTTCAACGCGACTTTTTCTACTGCTGTTGAAATAATCAGCAGATCTGCGCGGAGCGTCTGGGCAAGTAGACTGCTGGCGCGGTCTTTATCGATGACGGCATAGACGCCTTCCAGGTTGCCGGTCTCGTCACGGATGACTGGGATACCACCACCGCCAGCCGCGATGACGACGTAACCATTGAGCATTAATCCTTGAATCGCGTTGATTTCCTGGATGTAACGGGGGTGTGGTGATGCGACTACGCGCCGCCAACCGCGCCCGGCATCTTCCATGACTTGCCAGCCTTGTGCCTCAGACTCGCGGGCTTCGGCTTCGGTCATAAATCCGCCGATAGGTTTGGTCGGATTGTCAAAGGCCGGGTCATCGTTTTCTACACGAATTTGCGTCAGGACGGTAGCGCAGGTACGGTTGATGCCGCGCCGGCGTAATTCGTTATCGAGTGATTGTTGGAGCATGTAGCCCAGGATGCCCTGGGTCGTCGCGACAATCGTATCCAGGGGTAGCGGGTGGATGCCGTGCGCCTGGGCATATTCTGAGCGGCGCAACATAAAGCCGACTTGTGGCCCGTTGCCATGTGTGACGACCACCTGCCAACCACTTACGATCATATCCGCAATATGACGGCAGGTATCTTCGATAGCCTGCTTTTGATATTCAGTATCGGGTCGTTGCTTGACGATGGAATTGCCGCCGATGGCGACGATGGCTAACTTTTCGATCATGGCTTATATCTTTTATCCCAAACCTGCATTTTAACCCAGATGTTCGACCAAATTCCACGCATGGCAAATATACCGAGAGTCGTCGTAGGGTTCCAGCACGATAAAACCAGTTTCACTGGGCATATCCACTCGTTGTAGGGCGGCGAAGTTGACGCATAGATAGGGCAGGACGCTCCGCGTGATGCCGCCATGCGTGACGATAACACTCTGCGACGCATCGCGAGCATAGAGCAGGGCACGCGAATAACGCTGGTATGCCTGCTGGAAGCTCTCTCCACCGGGGAATCGAGCATCTGCTTCCCCCGCGATCCAGCGATCAAAGATAGCTTTCCAGGTGAGCCAGCCGTCCTTATCGTCGCGGTTTTCCAGGTCGCCACAGTGAATTTCACTCAAGTCAGGATCAACCTGTGGCGCAAGATCAAGCACTTTGCCGATAATCTCGGCGGTGCGACGTGTGCGCTCGAATGGGCTGGCGATGACGGCATCAATGGCCTTATCACGCAACCATAAACCCGCCTGGTGCGCTTGATTATAGCCAATTGTCGTCAGGTCACCGCTCAGTTCACGGCATTTGATCTGATTATCAAGGTTGGGGTGGCTCTGGCCGTGCTGTAACAGATAGATCATCACAAAAATCCTGTTCGAAAATGCCATCGTCCATCATAACAGATCGACGATGGCACGAACAGAGGTCAGGCCAGAGCGTGTAGTTGCTGGTGGACGAAATCCAGTTCGTCTTGATTGATGGTGTGGCCCATGCCGGGGTAGATGCGCTTCTCTACAGTTGCGCCCAATGTCTCGAAGATCTCTGCCGACTGGTGAACACGCGCTACCGGGATATGCGAGTCGATGTCGCTACACCCCAGGAAGACCGGCGTAGCATCGAGTGATCCGTCATAACCGGTCAGTTCTTCATCCGTGCCGATCAACCCGCCACTGAGTACAAACACCCCACCAAGCCGGCGTGGGTTCCGGGCGGCATATTCCGCCGCTAGGCAAGCCCCCTGAGAGAAGCCGAGCAGGGCGATATGATCGGTCGCCACACCAGCGGAGACGGCTTCTTCGATGAGGTCGTCGATTACGCGCAGGCCGGATGCGATGCCGGGCTGGTTGTGGGCGGTGGGCGCGATGAAGCGTTGCGGGTACCAGGTATAATTGGCGGCCTGTGGCGCGAGATAGGCAAACCCAGGCAGTTCCAGGTGATCGACCAGGGATAGGGCTTGATGATTTGTGCCACCCCGCCCGTGAATAATAATCACGGTGGCCTGGGCGTTATTGAGTAACGCGCCGCGTCGGGCGACTGATTGTGTGCCGTGTGGATGATCGCTCATTGGGTATCAGCCTCCGGTTGGGGTGGTTGCCAGGGATCAATGGTCAGTGGGGTGAGTGATTTTTCTGCTACTTCCCGCCGGTGCTCCAGCCAATCTGGCAGTTGGAGCGACATGCCCAGATTGTCCTGGTCTTCGTCGATCAAGAAACCAGGGCCAGCAGTCGCCAGCTCAACGATGTGTCCGTCCGGGTCATTGGTGTAGATGCTCTTGAAGTAATCGCGGTCAAGAATCTGCGAGACGCGATACCCGGCACTCGTCAATCGTTTTTGATATTCCCGCTGGACGTCCTCATCTTCGACGGCGAAGGCGAAGTGATGGGTTAGCCCGGCACCCATCATGGCCCGGCGTGTCTGTTTTGGATCACGCTCAAAGTAAGTGATGGTCGAACCGACATCGGCGTTCCGGTTGCCCCAGTACCAATGGGCAGAACCAGGATCATCGAAGTTATCTGTCATCTTCACCCGCCGCAAGCCCAGAATATCCGTATAAAATGCATGGGTTGAGGCGATGTTAGAGCTAATCGCGGTGATGTGATGCATACCGTTTAATAACGACATATCCGCCGTGATGACGTCAACCGGGGCCTCCCATGTGATGGCCTGGATCGTCGCTTCATCACGGTTGGCGACCATCATTTCCTCTGGTGGGGCGCGGAATTCGGTGCCGATTGCGTCCGGTTCTTCGTCGCGATCCCAACCGGGGCCGTCGGTTGCAATTTCCAGAATGACTCCGTCCGGGTCTTTGAAGTAAATCGACTTGAAGTAATGTCGGTCATACGGCCCGTTGACCTGTATGCCGAGGTCGGTCAGGCGGCGTTTCCACTTGAGCAAGCCGTCGTAATCAGCCACCCGCAAGGCCAGATGATGGGTGCCGCCGATGCCGCGTAATCTTTGCCGGGCACCGGGAATTTCAAAGAAGGTAATCACCGTACCCGGTGTGCCGGTTTCATCCGCGAAGTACAGATGATAACTGGTTGGATCATCAAAGTTAACCGTTTGCTTGATGAAGCGCAGGCCCAACACCCTGGTATAAAAATCGACATTGCGTTGGGCATCTGCGGTAATCAATGTGATGTGGTGCAGTCCTAAGATCGTCATGGCTGAAGCTCCTATTGGTTGTCTTGATCTTTAGACTAGCGTATGTGGCTTTATCTTTCGTTAAAAACGGACTACAGTCCGTTTTTATTACGTAGCTCTAACGTTTCGCGTCGAATAGTTGATGCGACAGGCGGTTATGTGTTTCCACCAGCACGGGCAAATCAACCGGCAACAGTACGCCATCTTGCACGATGACCTTCCCGTTAATGACGCTGAGATCAACCTGGGCTGATTGGCAAAAGACTAAAGCCGCCACCAGATCTTGCCCGGCCCCGGCGAAGGCCATTTGATCGACACGATAGGCGACGAAATCTGCCGCCATATTAGGGGCTAGCCTGCCGATGTCATCGCGTCCTAGCACATCGGCCCCGCCGCGTGTCGCCAGTTCCAGGGCTTCGCGGGCAGACATCCGTGATGAATCAGGCGTACCGTTGATGCGTTGCAGAAGCATGGCCGTCCGGGCTTCGTTGAGCAGATGCCCGCTATCATTGCTGGCCGAACCATCAACCCCCAGGCCGACGGGCACGCCTGCATCGCGCATTGCACGAACCGGTGCGATGCCAGAGGCCAACCGCATGTTAGAGCAGGGGCAGTGTGCGACTCCGGTACCAGTCCGGGCGAACAGTGCGATTTCGTCTTGATCCAGTTGGACGCAGTGAGCGTGCCACACATCATCGCCCACCCAACCGATGTCTTCTACATAGTCGCCGGGGCGCATTCCGAAGACTTCCAGGCTGTAATCAATGTCGCTGGCGTTTTCCGCCAGGTGAGTGTGTAAACGCACGCCATAACTCCGTGCCAGTCGGGCAGACTCTCGCATGAGATCTTGTGAGACGTTGAAGGGCGCACACGGCGCGACTCCGACTCGGATCATGGCGAAGCGATTGTCATCATGATAGGTCTCGATGACGCGGCGCGTGTCCTTCAGGATGGCGTTTTCGTCCGCCTCGACGATTGAATCCGGCGGTAGACCGCCCTGGCTTTCGCCGACACTCATCGACCCGCGTGTAGGATGAAATCGCATTCCCATCACCTGCGCCGCTTCGATGGTGTCATCTAACCGGACATCATTGGGGAACAGATAGAGATGATCGCTGGAAGTCGTACAACCGGAGTGGATCAACTCTGCCATTGCCATCTGTGTTGAGGTGTAGATCATCTGGCTGGTGAGATTTTGCCATACCGGGTAGAGTGAGGTCAACCAACCGAACAACGTCTGTTCCTGCGCGATGACTCGTGTCAGCGATTGCGACATATGGTGATGCGTGTTGACCAGACCAGGGATCACGATGTGCTGGTTCAGCGTGAGGATCGTATCAGCCTGGTTTCGTTGTTCCTCGCTGATTTCGTCCGTATGCCCGACAAATGTGATGACACCATCTTCGTAGAGTATGGCTCCATCGGTGATCTCGCGCCGGTCGTCGTCCATCGTGACCAGCGTATGGATATTCTGTACCAGGGTTAAGGTCAAAGTGAAAGCTCCTGGGCTTGATCGTTACTCAACAGACCGCCAGGCGGCTTTCATGGTGTTTTGAAGCAACGTGGTGATCGTCATCGGGCCGACGCCGCCGGGTACCTGGGTGATCGCGCTGACGACACCATGGGCCGAGTCGAAATCGACATCCCCGACGAAGCGATACCCGCGCTCATTGTCAGGGTCATCAATGCGATTGGTGCCGACATCAATCACGACGGCCCCCGGCTTGAGCCAGTCTCCCTGGATCCACTGGGGGCGGCCTACAGCGGCGATGACCACATCCGCTTGACGCAGAAGGGCCGGTAGATCCTGGGTGCGGCTGTGGGCAACGGTGACGGTGGCATTGGCCTTGAGAAGCATCAAGGACATGGGCAAGCCGACGATATTGCTCCGCCCGACGACGACTGCGTTCGCTCCTTCCAGTTGGACGCCGGTTTCTGCCAGCAGGGTCATGCAACCTGTCGGGGTGGCCGGCGTGAATAATGGCTCACGGCCTTTCATCCCCAGCTTGCCCACGTTGACCGGGTGCAAACCGTCGGCGTCTTTCTCGATGCTCACAGCCCGTAAGATGGTCTCTTCGTCGATGTGGTTAAACATCGGAAGCTGAACAAGGATGCCATGAATGTGCGGGTCATCGTTGAGCGATGTCACGGCGTTTAACACATCGGCTTGTGTGGCTTGCTCGTCGAAGACATGCGCGACGGAATCAATACCGACGCGGTCACACGCATTACGCTTCATACGGACGTATTGAGCAGAGGCTGGATCTTCGCTGGCAAGTACGACACCTAAACCGGGGGCATAGCCGTAGGTGTCTTTGAAGCGGGCCGCTTCGTCCTTGAGGTCGGTTCGAATCCGGTTTGCGATGGCCCGACCATCGATGATTTCAGTCATAGACTCCCTCTCTGGTGCATTTGTAAACGCATTTGAACAACTCGTCTACAAAAACTTGTCCTATCAATGGCTGGAATGAAGTAACATAATAGCAGGATAGCTCATTAAAGAACACATCCGACTGACAAAATTTTCCGCCGGAGTGATATATGAAACAAAATATGAAAAATCGTTACAATCGCGAGCGTGGACAATCACTTATCGAGTACGCACTGATCTTAGTGCTCGTGGGTGTGGCGTTTGGTTTCGCGCTAGCGGCGACTGGCCCGGCGATTAGCAACGTCTTCAGTAACGTTGTCTATAATCTGTTGGGGCAATCGCCCGATGACACGCGCCAGGTCGCGCAACCGGAAGACTGGTGGCTGACGGTCACCTGGGTTGCGGAGAACCCGCTCTCTGAAGAACGTCTGCCGACGCGGACGCTGGCCCCGGCCAGCGCAACCGCGACCGATGGCCCATCGCCAGAGCCGACGGACATCACGCCCACTTTGACCGCGGCACCGACTGAAACCCCGCTACCCCCACCGACTCAGTCGGATTTTGAGTTTGTGGCACCCTGGGAAGATCGGGCCGAAAATGAGATCTGGTACCGGTTAGGATCCCAGAGCTTTATGGGTTATGCGGATTGGTACGGGACTTATTATGACCTGGACGTTGATCCGTCGAATACTGACCCATACGAAAATTACAGTGGTGATGAGACCATTGATTTCAGTTTAATCTCCCCGTTTGCTTCTAACATCAGTAACTTGGAATTATATGGCCTGGATGCTCAACAGGTTATTGACTTCCCCAACGCGGATTATGATTACTGGACATCGGGTAATGGTGGGCCGGATGCTGAAGCAGTCGATGATTTCCTGGTTATCTTCACACGGGAAGTCTTCATCGACGGTGAAGACCCTGCGGATCCAGACGAAGAACGCTTGATTCAGTTCTATGTGAACTCGGACGATGGCGTTCGCCTCTGGTTGGTTCCAGAAGGCGAGAGTGCCAACAGTTGCTTTACTGGTAGCGGGGGTGACGGGACGTTCCCCGGTAGTGCCAGTAACGGGGCCAACCGCTTCTATGGTGAAGGATCTGCTTACCCGGATGGGTGTCTTTTGATCGACGACTGGCAAAACCAGGGGCCAAACTCCACTGGTTCGGTCGTTCGGTCTGTGCCGGAAGGATCATATACACTTCAAATCGATTACTACGAAAATGGCGGTGGTGCGGAGCTTCAGTTTGAAGCGACCAGCCTGCGCAACCCGGAAGACAGTGTGATCTCCGGTGATCCGCGTAGCGGGATCAACCCGGTGGCTGGTAGCCCTGATTGTAACTGGGGCACCCGTGAGACAGATGACGCGAACACCCTGCGGATGATGTGGGATGAATACTTCGATGGTGACTTCGCCCAATCCAACATCTGTTACCTGGAGCTACGTGGTTACGTGACAGTACCTGACGAGCCGACCGAAGACCCAATAACCGGCGAGGTAAAACCGGCCATGACCGAGCCGAAGCTCGTCTTCTGGGATGTATGGGATTTTGCCGATCAACAAGTCGGTTGGCTGGAAGTCGCGGAATATATACCTGAAGACGGCACCAGCAATGTGTTGAACCGTAGTGCGCTTCAATGGTATCAGATTCCATTGCGCCAGGGTTCCAACATGAATTACAACTGGACACGCAATGAATATGACCTGACCGCATTGGATGTGGTGGATTCAAGTGGGACTCCGGCCACATTAAACCTGCTGGGCAAAGATGTGACGTTCCGGTTTGCGATGGCGAACGGCAATAGTGGTTCAACCCGACGCTGGTACATCGACGATGTACAATTCTTCGATGAGCAGGTGGTGCGTGGCGCGTACCGGGCAGACATCGGCCTGGATACCGAATATATGTTGAGCGACCCGAACGATGCCGGTTACTTCATCTACAACCCGCAATGGGGCCTGACCGCGAATAACGTCGCCCCGGATCCAAACTCAGGTACAATCGGATGTTGTGCATGGGAAGTGCGCCCGGGTGAAGATTACACCAAGCTCAGTACTTCGCCGGGTAGTCCGAACGCCGATGTGGACAGCCCAGAGCGTACACGGATGCATTTCGTGCAGTTGGTGCCGATGATCGACATCGACCTGGCAAGCATTGACATGGACGGTGACACGGGTGACCCGATGCTGACCTTCTGGCACGGGTACGACATCTCGCGGTCTGTCGGCCTGGAAGTCCAATATCGGGCGGAAGGCACCGACGAATGGCGCGTGATCCCTGGTTCCGGTGCAGATCCTGCCGGGCGGCTGGTCAGCATCGAGAACAACAACACCAATCTGGTTTCCAATAACAATACGCTACAGCCGGTTGATATTCCTCTGCAATATATCGAAGATGGCAGTGGAAACCCGATCCGCCGGTATCAGATTCGTTTTGCGATGTTGGTGCATAACGATGCTGAAACGCGCGAGGGTTGGTGGATTGACAACATCAAGTTGCACCGCGAAGACCGCGAACTGTTCGTGGATTATCCGTTCTATGACGATGCTGAGGCCGGGGTGGATCAGTGGCTGGCGACCGGTACCTGGTGGCGCACCAATGAGTCTGCTTATGAAGGTGACCACGCCTTTACCGATAGCCCCAATGGCGATTACCTGCTGGATTCGGGCAGATCTGAAGACGGAAACCACCTACGGTTTATTTATGCGCTTGACCTGAACAACGATACACCGGCCAATCTCTTGCTCGATGATCGCACGCCAGCGGGTGGTAATTCCGGCGGGGCGGCGGTGAACCCGTACCTGACGTTCTGGCATTGGCGGGCGATGGGGGGCGGTGATAACTTCCATGTGGAATGGCGACGTGCCAGCGAAGAGGAAGATGAGTGGAAATCGCTCTGGTCGTACCTCAACGCTATGGACATCGAACCTAACGTTTCCGATGGCTCGACGCGCGATCAAATTTCCTGGGAGTTCATCCGCGTTGATCTGCAACCCATCATGGATCAGATCGTCAGCCCCGGCGAACCGGGTTACGATGTTGATCATCTTGACCCCAGTGACCCGGGTTACGACGAGCTGAGTCCGGTCTATCGTGATGATGACATTTATCTCCGGTTCCGGCTGTATAGCAACAACAATGATAACGATGATGGCGTCTATATCGACAACATCCGGCTGGAAGAATACAGCGAAGACTCTCACCGGTTGTGGGCAACAGGTACCAATGGCACTGTCGGCACCGAAGACTTTGGCACAGGTGATAATTCGGTCTTCGTCTCTGATGTCGATGAGCCGGATTGGTTTACCAAGTGGCGTTTGGCGGGTGGCTGGCAACGCACCGCCTTGACTCAGCGCAATGGTCTTTATTCCTTCCATGAAAGTGGTGAGGGGCAGACGGTTGCGCCTTACTGGCGTGGGGATGTCGATACGACCACCCCTTCGAATACCTACCAGGCCCTGGAATTGACCCGCATTATCGACATGCGTGCAACCGATATTGATGAACAACCAGTGTTATACTTCTGGTCACGTTACCAGACAGGTAATCAGGATCGATTGGAAGTACACATCTCGTATGAGCTAACACCAGATGATTACACCGGCACGCTTGAAGATCATATGCGTAGCCGCTGTGGTGGCGGACGCCCGCAATGCTATCAACAGGATTGGGGCTGGAGCCAATGGTACGTAGCAGACCAACGCTCATTTGATGTGGATGCAAATGATGAAACCTTCGCCTGGCAACGCTATCAGGTTGATCTAACGTCCGTTGGTACGACGACCTTGCTGGCAGACCTGAGTAATGATGAGCCAGGCCGCCGCATTCGCATTCGGTTCGTGTTCGACGCGCTGAGAGATGTCGATGCGAATAAGGGCGATGGTTGGTACATTGACAACATCACAATTGAGAGCTTGCGTGATGATGTGCTGGCGGAATTGGACAGTGCTATCTTCTTCGATGATGCTTCTAACCTGGGTGATTGGATCACAGAAGGAACCTGGGGCCTGAGTCCTGCTGTTAGCCGTAGTTCGACCGGTGGTGTGGCATCGCTCGGCCTCTGGCAAGAAAGCTGGTGGGATTTTGATGGCTGTAACGATCATGGCTTGGGCCTGAGCGGGAACTATCTGGAATGTTCAGACGAGTTCCTGGATGGCAATGGCCTGGGTGTGGCACCAGTCTCACGGACAGTGCTTGATATATCCTACGACATGTTCCGGGGGTCACCGCGTCCATCTGGGGCATTTACGGAAGAGAATACATTCGTCGGTAAATGGGTGTTAGAAACACCCCCGGTCAGTGCCGCCAACGGCATTCAACCAGGGACCTATACCTTCCTATCGACTTCTGATGACGGTGTTCGCTTGAAGTGGGAAGAGATCGACGCCAGCGGTAACGTCATCGGGCCGGCCTCCGGCGATGAGTGGAACATCATCGACAACTGGACGTATCATGGCCGCACAACCGATATGGGAACTGTCGCGCTGGAAGAGAACAAGCGTTATCGCATCACCCTGCATTACTTCGAAGGCGGCAGCGATGCGGTCATCATCTTATCGGTGGGTGGTACCAACTTCTCGTTCACCGATAGTCCCAAGCAAAGCCCGGATCCATCTGTGCCCGATGTGCCGGCCTTGCCATATAGCAATTCATCCCTCATTTTGGACGGTGTGCTTGACTTGGCCGGGGCTAATAACCCGATCTGGCAATACTATACTGTCTATGAGCTAGAATGTGGGTCAGAAATGCGTGCCGAAGTATCGAACGATGGCGGCTTCACCTGGGAATCACGAGGCTTCAACAACAACATGGGTGCGGATACAGACTTCAACGGCAACCGAGTGAGAGGCAACCGTCCCCCGGATGACCGTGATGGCTGGCGACTGCTACGCCACAACCTATCTCGATATGAAGGTCAGGAGATCATGCTCCGCTTCCGCCTGGATCGTCAGGGTGAGTCCGAGCTAAGTGGTGACCGGACGTGTGACTCGAACAATTCTAACTACAATGAAAATGGCTGGTTCATGAGCGTTTGGATCGCTGACATCACTGTGGCCCGGTCGTAGAAGTCTAAAAGTCTGACTAGAAAGGCGTTCATCACCCCGATGAACGCCTTTTTGCTATACCGGGGGCATGATAAACTGGTAAAAATGTAGAAGAATTGACAGAGGTCAGTGTGAGTAGCGAACAAGGGGTCTTGTTTATTCTCGTCGGTCCGGGGGGAGTCGGTAAGAATGCGCTGATGGAGCGCATTTTGCATCAAGTAGAAGATTTGCATCAGTTGCCGACAGCGACTACCCGCCCACCACGAGATTACGAAGTCGATGGGGTGCATCATTTTTTCGTCTCGTTAGATCAGTTCCGGTCGATGATCCACCACAATGAGTTATTAGAGTATCAAGAAGTGTATCCCGGTAAGTTCTATGGTGTGCCGCGTGGGGCAGTGGCGAAAGCCGTCTACAACGGCCACGCCCGCATCGCGGATATTGAGTTCAAGGGGGCGACCATCATCCGTGATGCCTTCCCCGATCATACCGTCGCGGTGTTTATCGCCCCGCCATCCGTCGAGATCTTGCGCGAGAGGTTATATTATCGTCAAGACTCTCAGCAAGACATCGACAATCGCCTGGCCCGCATGTCTGCCGATATGTTATATGCACCGTTGTGCGATCATGTGATCGTCAACGATGACTTTGAGCAAGCTGTTGCAGAGTTGATCAGGTTGATCCGTTGTGTGCGCCGGGGTGAGGCGGTGACGACCAGCCACACGGTCGAATTCTTGACGGCGGTCACCGTGATGAATCACGACGCGGTGCTACGCTCCACCGCCGGGACAGAGCCGACGCTATCCGCCCCGGTGCGCTTTGGGGAGCATCCGTTGGAGGTTGCGGCGCGTCTACTGGCCGATCATCTGCCCGGACAGATCAACCAGAGCCGGATGGTTTATCATGGCGTGGGTGGGGCGATGCCCGCCGTCATGGAGTTGACCGAAGATCGTTATCGGGTGTGCTATCATTACCGCTACGATGTGCCGGAACGAGTCGAAATCGATGGGATGGTCTGGTCATGAGCTTGAAAATGGCCTACGAACAAGCAGGTGCCCGGCTTGCGCCGGATGGCATTCCGCTTGATTTTGGTGATCGGGCGGCGGAATATCAAGCCGGGTTGACGGATGCTATTCTGCTGGATCGCTCGCACGAAGGGCGCATCGTGTTGACCGGTAATGATCGGCTGGATCTGCTGGATCGCATCTCGACAAACGCGCTGACATCGCTCCAACCGGGCGAAGGCCGCCCCACGCTGTTTACTAACGCGAATGCGCGTCTATTAGACCGTGTGATGGTCTATGCGTGGAAGCCGGACGCTCTGCTGGTGCTGACCGGGCCGGGCCGTTTGAAGTCGGTCGGCCAATATCTGCAAAATAACATCTTCTTTAATGATGATGTCGCGTTGACCAATGTGCATCCAGCGACGCATCTTTTCACCTTGCATGGGCCAGCTACAATGGATTACCTGACGCAACTGGCACCCGCCACTGCCGGGCTTGGCCCGTTACACGGCGTCCAGACGACTATTGACGGTCTTTCGGTCTTCATCGGTAAGGATAAACCGATCAGCGGCCATGCTGTGCATTTGATTTGCGCTCAAGCGGATGCTGAGGCTATTTGGAAGGCTCTGGTAAGGGTGGGCATTCTGCCGTCTGGCGGGCTGGTCTACCATGCGTTGCGGGTCCGATCCGGTCAGCCAGCAGTCGGCTTTGAGCTGACACAAGATTTCATCCCGCTAGAACTGGGCCTGTGGGATGAGGTGAGCTTCGCGAAGGGATGTTACACCGGCCAGGAGATCATCGCCCGCATGGAAAGCCGGGGACAACTGGCAAAGACCATCGTTCAGCTTGCTATCCCGGCGATGATCCAACCGGGGAGCGACCTGACCACGCCCGAAGGTCGCCGCGCCGGTAAACTGACCAGCAGTGTACAGGCCCCTGATGGAGCCTATCATGCGATTGGTGTCGTCAAGACGGATTATGCTACAGCCGGCACGTCCCTCAAGGCCGGGGAGCAATCTCTACAGGTGATCCGCCCGGTGGGGGTACAACCACTAACCCGGCGGTGACGAGTCAAAGAACAATGCCCACCATAATTCCCAGGGATCAGGATCTGGCGGGACAGTTTCAACATCTGTAAAAGGAATCGGTGTCACGGTCGGTTGAATAGCCGATTGTGGCACCAATGGCACTACAATCACCTCACCGGGGCGCACCATCTTGCCTTCACTCCGCGCCCAATCAGAGACGAAAGCATCACTCTGCACATAATCACGTTGGGCGATTAAGGTCGCTCGTTCGGCCTTGAGTTGTTCGACTTCTTCTTCTACCCGTTGGTAAACTTCGCTTTGAAGCCGGTTTGATGCGATGCGGGTGCTAAAGTTAATCGCCAGGATCAACCCGATTGCCAGAATCGCGGCGAACATAATTTGTAATCCAGAAAGTGTGTTGCCACGCCCATTCGGACGGCGGTCCTCGGTCACGTTGTTATCGCCTTTTGCCTCTCATCAACGTATTTCATTGTAATCATCGGTTGTTTTCCGTCAACCGAACATTGAAAAAAGCGGTCGTTATACGTTACCATTCATCCTTTGAATGACATGAGGGGTTAAGCCCACTTAATTCGGAGGAGTATAACAATGGAGTTCTTCACGGAGAACGTGGCAAATGCGAGTATCCTCGCAATTGTCGTCAGTATCGTGGGGTTGGGGTTCACATGGTATCAACGCTCATGGGTACTCCAGCAAGACGAAGGTAACGAAGACATGAAGCGCATTGCTGGTGCGATCCAGCGGGGCGCACAAGCATTTTTATCTCGTGAATACCGGGCCGTGTCAATTTTTGTGGTTCTGGTGGCGATTGTGCTGTTCTTGCTCAGTGGGGTGGAAGACGCTAACCTGAGTTCCTGGACGGCGGTCGCATTTTTGTCCGGTGCGATTGCATCGGGTATTGCCGGTTATGTCGGCATGTACATCGCGGTACGCGCTAACGTCCGCACCACACAGGCTTCATCTATAAGTTTGAATCAAGGTCTGCGGGTTGCTTTCGCCAGCGGGACGGTCATGGGAACGATGGTGGTCTCCCTGGCATTGCTGGGTGTGTCGATCTTGTTTGTGATTATTAGCGACCAACTCCCCCCGGCGGAAGCGGCCAGTGCGCTGGCTGGCTTTGGCTTCGGCGGGACGTCGATTGCGATTTTCGCCCGTGTCGGCGGTGGGATCTTCACCAAAGCGGCGGATGTCGGGGCCGACCTGGTTGGTAAGACTGAGGCTGGCATCCCGGAGGATGACCCGCGTAACCCGGCGACCATCGCGGACAACGTCGGCGATAACGTCGGTGATGTGGCCGGTATGGGGTCAGACTTGTTCGAGAGTTATGCCAGTTCGATCATCGCGGCGATTACGCTGGCGGTGGCCGGTGGTGGCATCGCGGCAGAGCAATCGACGGCGGCCCAGGTCTTCCCGATCCTGGTCGCGGCGGTCGGCATTCTCATCGGTATGGGGGCGACTTATCTCGTCAGCACCAAAGAAGGTGCCACCCAGGAAGATCTGCTGTGGAGCCTGCGGCGTGGTGTTTATAGTGCCAGCGGTGCGACGGCAGTGGCAGTTATCGTTATCGCGCTACTGTTGGAACTGGATGGCGGTGTGATCGTCGCCACGATTAGTGGTCTGGTCGGTGGTGTGTTGATCGGTTATTTCACGGAATACTTTACCGCAGATACCTACGGCCCAACCAAGAGCCTGGCAGAAAGTGCAGAGGGTGGTGCCGGTATCGTCATTATTCGCGGTCTGGCGGTCGGGATGTTCTCTACGCTGGCTCCGGTCATTATCATCATGTTGGTGACGCTGATTGCGGTCTCTTCGACCGGGCTGTATGGTGTCGCGGTGGCGGCGGTCGGGATGCTTTCGACCCTGGGTATTACACTGGCAACTGATGCTTACGGCCCGGTGGCGGATAATGCCGGCGGTATCGCAGAGATGTCTGACCTGCCCGACTCTGTGCGGGAACGCACCGATGCGTTGGATAGCCTGGGTAATACCACAGCGGCGACTGGTAAGGGCTTTGCGATCGGTAGTGCGGCGATGACCGCGCTTGCGCTGACGGCGGCCTTTGCCACATCCATCACCGGTGGTGGCGATGAGTTTGTCGTCGTTGTGACGGATGCGAAGTTCGTGACCGGGCTGTTCCTGGGGGCGTTGTTGCCCTATATCTTCAGCGCATTGACCATGCTGGCTGTCGGTAAGGCCGCCCAGGAAATCGTAGAAGAAGTCCGCCGTCAGTTCAAAGAGATTCCGGGCATCATGGAAGGCGATACCGACCCGGATTACGAGCGCTGTGTCGGCATCAGTACGGATTCTGCCATCCGGGAAATGCTTCTGCCGGGGATCATCGCTGTTGCGGTGCCGGTCGGCCTGGCAGTCCTCACACTCCTGGGCGATGATAACGGATTGAGCGAATTTGTCGGTTCGGAAACAATGGTCGGTGTTTTGCTGGGGTCGTTGGTTTCAGCCTTTATGCTGGCCGTGATGATGGCAAACGCTGGCGGTGCCTGGGATAACGCCAAGAAGTATATCGAGGCGGGGAATTTCGGCGGTAAAGGGTCTGATGCCCACAAGGCCGCTGTCGTTGGGGATACCGTTGGCGATCCGTTCAAGGATACGTCCGGCCCGTCGTTGAATATTCTCCTCAAACTGCTGGCGATTGTCTCGCTAGTTATGGCACCGCTGGTAGCGACAACTGCTGACGTTGAGGATGCCATGACCGAAACACCTGCCGCAGAGACAGCCGAGGCACCGGGCACCATTGCAGAAATTGCCAGCGAAAATGATGACTTAAGCACACTGGTTGACTTGCTGGCGGCGGCGGATCTGGTCGAGACGGTGGATGGTGACGAAACCTTCACCGTGTTCGCCCCCACCAACGATGCGTTTGACGCGCTGTTGGAAGCCAATGAACTGACGGTCGATGAATTGACCGCTGATACCGACGCACTGACGGAAACACTTCAGCGGCATCTGGTAGAGGGGGCAGTTCTGGCTGAAGCGGTCGTTGAACTGGACGGTGAAACGGTCACCACTGTGGGCGGCGATGAATTGGCCGTCACTGTAGATGGCGATGTCGTGATGATCGGCTCGGCGACGGTGGTGACGACTGACGTTGAAGCGGCCAATGGCGTGATCCATATCATCGACACAGTGCTGACGGCACCTGAAGACAACGAATAAATCTCACTGAGTTGAGATATAATTAAGGCGATACCACAGGGTATCGCCTTTTTGATTTTATGCAAGGGAGATGTGAGTATGCCGCGCATTCGTGTGAACGATGTTGAGCTTTTTTACGAAGAGCAGGGAACAGGCGATGAGGTCATCGTGTTCGCACATGGGTTGCTGTTGAGCCATCGTATGTTTGACGCTCAGGTGCATCATTTCAAAGATCGGTTCCGGTGTATTGCCTACGATCATCGGGGGCAGGGCCGTAGTGAGGTCACGCCTTCGGGCTATGAAATGGACAATATCTACGAAGATGCCGCCGCTTTCATCGACGCCTTGAACGTCGGCCCCGTTCACTTTGTCGGTCTTTCTATGGGGGGGTATACCGGGCAACGCCTGGCCGCCCGCCGGCCAGATCTGGTCAAGTCGTTAATCTTAATGGAGACTTCGGCGGACGATGAACCAGAGGAAAATCTGCCACAGTATGCCATCTTGCGGATTGTGGCTCGTTGGTTATCGCCGCGTCTGGTTGCTCGCCCGGCCCTTAACATGATGTTTGGTGAGACCTTCCGGTCTGATCCGGCCAATGCGGAGGTCTTCAACCAGTGGGTGAAGCATGTCGGGAACATGGATCGGGCAGGGGCCGCGAAGGCCGCCAAGGGCGTTTTCTCACGCGGGAGTGTGTATGAGGAAATCGCCAAGATCACCGCGCCGACGTTGATTATCGTCGGTGATGAGGATGTGCCCACACCCGTCGATCATGCCGAGCGCATCCACGCGCAGATTGAGGGATCCAGCCTGGTGATCTTGCCGGATACCGGGCACTCGTCCACCATCGAGTCGCCTGATCTGGTAACCCAGGCGATGGAAGACTTCTACACTGAGATCGGTGTGCTATGATGGTAGTACGAGTTGAAAAAGATGGCCCGGTAACGCTTATTATGATCAACCGACCGGCGAAGCGTAACGCGATTAATAAAGCGACAGCAAACGCACTGCTTGATGCCTGGTTGACATTTGATGCAGACGATTCAGCGGCGGTGGGTGTCTTAACTGGGGCTGACGGCGTATTCTGCGCCGGGGCAGATCTAAGTGATGTTGACGCATTGGCGGCAGAGGTTAATAGCGATCATGGTCCGCTAGGTTTTACCCGTCTTCTTATGAGCAAACCGACTATTGCGGCGGTCTCCGGCTATGCTGTGGCCGGTGGGTTAGAGCTGGCTTGCTGGTGTGATCTCCGTATCGCGGATGAGACGGCAGTCTTCGGGTGCTTTGAACGTCGGTTTGGGGTGCCTTTGATTGACGGAGGGACGCAACGCTTGCCGCGTATCATCGGTACTGGGCGTGCGCTGGAAATGATACTGACCGGACGGGCCGTCGCCGCTCAGGAAGCCCATGCTTGGGGGTTGGTCAATACGATTGTACCAGTGGGAGATGTGATTAGCCGGGCGGTCGCTCTCGGTAAGCAGTTGGCCCAATGGCCGCAGGTTTGTATGCGTAATGATCGTCATGCGCTATATGCGGGGTTAGGTCGATCATTGCAGGAAGGCCTAAGTATCGAAGCCGATTATGGTGCGAAGACAATCGCCAGTGGTGAAACGCTGGAAGGCGCACGTCGCTTCCAGGCGGGGGCTGGCCGTGGCGGTGCGTCTACGACCAACCATTCGCCGACTTGATGTAATCATAAGCGGCGTTTAACGCCTTGAACTTGATGTCGGCTTCATCACCGGGGAGTTCGCTGGTATCCGGGTGGTACATCAAGGCGCGTTTGCGATACGCTCGCTTGATTTCCACCTGGCTGGCTCCCTTTTTGACGCCCAGCATCTTATAACAATCATCAAGGTAACTGCCGATGGGGGCGCGGCGCGCTTGTTTTTCTCGGTTTTCGCCGGTTGTATCGTCCTCCGGTTCGAACGTCCCGGCCCAGGTCTGCCCACTACTGAATGTTTGCCAGTAGGTGTTATGGCCGTGTGGCCGGGCACGTTGGGCCTTCGCCCGTGCGGCACGGTAATCTGTATTCTGCCAGAAGGACGGACTGCCGAAATCCGCAATGAGCCAATCCCCGCGTACTGCCCGCATCTGGATCGACTTGCGACGATGGCGCAAGCTCTTGAACTTGATCTTCGGCCCGTACCAGATGTTGAATTCGTCTGAGCCTTTGATGGCTTCCAGGTGAACCTGGATGATCTCCGGGCCGTCATCACTCACGCGGTAAGTATAGATTCGGTCATTATTAATCTCGTGTAAGGCGATAAGCCAATCTTCGACGCGAGTGCGGCTGTCGTGCGGCGGTAAGATGCGAGCATCGACCAGGAACATGCTGTTGACACCGATGCTGGTTGACTCATTAAGAGCGCGTTTGATGGCGCGGGTGCTGGAAGGCTGGTCAATCATGTAAATGTGGATTTTGTTGCCACTCCACATATGCAGGGCAATATCTGCATAAGCAGTGTGCAGGCTAGCCGCCTGTACACTCACAACCCGGCTAAACTTGAGCTTCAACCATTCCTTAAATGTAATTGCCATCGGCTATCTCATCCTTACTTCTGCTTCGGTCGCGATGCGGATCGTCTGAAAGTGAATGTCAACGATGTCGTCGATGTTATCAGCATATCCACCGCCCATTGTCACGGCGACAGGTAAACCCGCTTCGCGTAGTAATGTTAAAACAAGTCGGTCGCGTTCTGCGAGGCCCGCTTTGGTAATCGCCAATTTACCCAGTCGATCATGGATATACGGATCTGCACCGGATTGATAAATCGCCAGATCCGCCTTGGCTAGGAATAACGCCCGGCGCACGCCTTCTTCCACCATCGACAGATAAAAATCATCACCTGTGCCGTCTGGCAGGCCGATGTCTAAATCACTGGGGAATTTGCGATGCGGGAAGTTCTTTTCACCATGAATCGAAAACGTGAAGATTGTATCATCATGGTGGGTGATCTGAGCAGTGCCATTGCCTTGATGCACATCACAATCAATAACGACGACACGCTGTGCCAGGTTCTGCGCCTGAAGATCACGGGCGGCGACTGCCGAGTCATTCCACACGCAAAAGCCTTCACCATGATCGGTGCAGGCGTGATGCGTACCCCCCGCCAGATTGGCCGCGATCCCTTCATCGAGTGCGGCCTGACAGGCGGCAATCGTCGCACCGACTGACCGCCGGGAACGCTCCACCATCCCAGCCGACCAGGGAAATCCAATACGCCGTTGTTCGGATGCTGATAATGTCCCGGTCTTTACCTTGTCCAGATACTCAACATCATGACAGCGTAGCAGTTGGTCATCGCTGGCCGGGGCCGGCACGCACATTTCCGCCAGGCCGCTTTGCTCCACACGTTGACGTAGACGGCTATACTTTGCCATCGGGAAGCGATGTTCCGGTGGTAGCGGCAAGACGAATTGATCGGTGTAAAAGACCTTCATGACACGTCGGCTTTATCTTCCAGTACCATCTGTGCCGCGACCTTGCCGGAGAGAGTGACCATCGGCACGCCGCCGCCGGGATGTGTGGTGCCGCCAGCAAAGTATAATCCTTTGATTTGCGGTGAGCGATTATGCGGGCGGCGAAAGGCCGTCCATTTGCTGTTGGCAGATGGGCCGTATAATGCACCGCGCCACGCGCCACTTTGCGCTTGAAGATCCGCCGGGGTGTAGATCGTCTCATGCTTGATCTGACCACGTACATCAAAGCCATGCCGGGCCAGTTTTGCCAGAATTCGGTCACGGTAATCTGCGGGGATTACGGCTGGCGTGGGTGGCATGTTGACCAGTACGAACCAATTTTCATGGCCGACCGGGGCGTGTTCTGCGTCAGATTTGGATGTGATCGAGACGTAGATGGTCGGATCGTCGGGAGCTTGGCCCCGCTTGAAGATCTGCTGAAACTCGTGTTCATAATCTGCGGAGAAGAAGATGTTGTGGTGGGCCAGCCTGGGATGCTCACCATCGATGCCTAACAGCATGATATAACCGGAGCCGGACGGTTCAAAGGCTTCTAATTGCGATGATCGTTTTTGTATTGTCGGTGTATCAGGGAGCAGGTGCTTATAGGTGGCTGTAACGTCCAGGTTTGAGACGATGGCAGACGCCGCTAAGCGTTGGCCTGTGCTGGTGATGACGGCTTGTACGGTATTCTCTTGTAACTCGATTTTGGTGACGTCGGTCTCCGTGCAGATTTCGACTCCCAGTTCAGTCGCCAGTTGGGTCATGGCCTGTGCGATTTGGTAGATGCCGCCGCGTGGATACCAGACGCCGCCGGTTAGCTCGACGTGGGCGATGACGTTCAAGGTCGCCGGGGCTTCGTAGGGGCTACCGCCGACATACGTCGCAAATCGACCGAGAATCTGGCGCAGTCGTGGATCATCGACAAATCGTTTAATCGCACCATGCATGGTACGGAACGGATCAACCTTGAGCCAATCGTTTACGGGGACACGGGTAAAACTCTTGAGCGTCGGCGGTCGATCATAGATGAAAACCGGGCCGGTGATGCGATGAATCCGCGCTGTATATGCTAAATACGATAAATACCCTTCGACATCCTTCGGATTGAGTGACTCGATAGCCTGGGCCATCTTCTGGAGGTTGCCGCTGGCGTCGAAGACTGTGCCATCCGGGAAGAAATAGCGCGTCAACGGCTCGATGGGTTCTAGCGTGACGTAATCGTTAAAATCACATCCGGCTGTCTGGAATAAGTCTTCGAAGACATGGCGCATGGTGATCACCGAAGGGCCGGTATCCCAGCGGTAACCGTCTGCGTTGAACAGGCCCATCTTGCCACCGGTTTGCTTGTTCTTCTCTAGCAAGGTCACGGATTCTCCGGCGGCGGCTAAGCGAATAGCTGTACTCAATCCGCCGATGCCACCGCCGATAATGATGACGGGTTTACGTGCCATATCAGGTCTTCCTCTGGATAATGCGGCCCTTCCATTGGGGACCACCATAACGATAATGCCAGTAAATTGAGTGAAATGCGATGCGAGTCATGAGGATCACCGACAGCGGCATCAGTACGGCATCGGCCACCCGTTGATGTGAATAAGCCGCCGTCACCGCACGGATGCTAAAGCCAAGCACCACTAAGCCGAGAGCTAGCCCAGATGGTACCGCTTCCACCAGCAGAAAGGCCAATGGCCCCAGGAAGATCGCCCAGTGAAACACCGTCGCCAGCACCAGCAAGGGCACACTGTTGCCATATCCCGCCAGGATATTTTTAGCGAAGCCATCGCGCACAGCCGGCCAGCCATCATACATGCGGCAACTGACCATCTGATTGCCCTCTGCCATGCGAAGCCTCAAACCGGCGGCTTTGGTCATCCGCGCCAACGTGACATCTTCCAGCACATTATCGCTAACGGCGCGATGTCCGCCGACTCGGTAATAGGCCGACCGCCGCCAGGCCATGCATTGTCCGTTGGCCGCGCCGAATATGCTAAACGGCAGATAATGGGTGCCGACAATGGGTAAATAGCCGACGATTACCATCAACATCAGCGGGACGATGAGCCGCTCCGGCCAGGTCTGGGTGATCTGAGTCGGCCAGACGGTGAATAGGTCAGCCGTGGTAGCTTGCATGTTTTCGACGACGGCCCGAACCGCTGTCGGAGACCAGCGGACATCGGCATCTGTAAACAGCAAGATCTCGCCCTTTGCGTGTTCCTGCATCTGATGGCAGGCCCAGTTTTTACCCATCCAACCGGCGGGTAGGGCGGCACCGTCGATCACCGTAATGTTTTCCGCCTGGAACCCGCGCACAATCGCGCCGGTGTCGTCGGTGGAGTTGTCATCCAGCACGATGATTTCAAACGCTGGATAATCCTGCGCCAGCAGACGCTCGATGGTCGCGCCGATGACGGCGGCTTCATCGCGGGCCGGGATCATGATCGACACCAGTGGCGGATCGTCCAGCATGGCGCGATGTCGAAGATGGGGGAACACAAACAGATTGAGCGCGGTCGTCAGGCTAATGATGACCAGAGCCGCCGTTATCAGGAGTAGGATGCCCGTCAGCATGCGATGACCTCCGGCGTAGACGCGGGAGCGCGGTCAACTCGTCCCGGTGTTTGTAAGTCATCAACACGAGGATCAAGCTGAGCGTGACGAACCATTCCACCGGCGATGTACGCAACAGGATGTAAACCAACAGGACAAGGTTGGTCAAAATCACGGCCCAGCCGCTGGAAGTCAACGTCAGGTAGAAGATGGTCAGCGCGGGGAGGCCGACGAGAGGCAGTTCGATCAGCGAAAGTCCGATCAGCACGCCGCCCGTCGCCGCGATGGCTTTGCCGCCTTGAAATCCTAGAAAAGGTGAAAAAGCATGACCGAGTACCGGCGCAAGTGAGATCAGCACCAGCGGCCAACCGTCGATCTCGAATACGACCGCCGCCAACCCGACCGGAGCCGCACCCTTGCTGATGTCCAGCAATAAGGCCAGCCCGCCCCAGCCGATCCCGCCGGCCCGGATCACGTTGAAGGTGCCGGGGTTGCCATCGCCATAATCGCGGATGTCTACTTTCAGCGCGGCAAAGCCGATCCACAACGCGAACGGAATCGCGCCGATTAGATAAGCCACCAGCGCATACAGTAGAACATCCATCAGGGGGTCGCATTTCGATATGACCAGATAGCCCACACCAACAAGGATCCCATCACCAGGCCACCGACCAGGGCTGGCCCCGGTTGCCCCCAGAAGACCGCCTGACCGACGCTCTGTAAAAACCAGACCACGCCGTAAACAATCAGCAGGGGTTTTAACGGTAGACCACGCCGGAAGGGACGAACCAACACGGTGACGATCACCCCGGTGAGTAACCAACCGGCGTAATTGCTCCAGGGGATGCCGAAGTAACCGACCGGGTTTTCCCACAACCAGAAGCCCCAATCAACCATCTGCGGGTCGAGGAACAGATCCCAGGCGGTGATGGCGATGGCACTCATGCCAATGTAGGCCAGCGGGCGATGACGCCCTACGGTTACCTCCGCGACGGCCCAGGCCGCCGGAAGCATCATGAACCACGCCAGCGGAATCAACAATGGCACATGACCGATTTGAGGCTGAAGCATTGCGGTATACTCATATGCCCCGAAGGGAAAGCCAGTTGATGAGCCGACGAACTCTACACCCCAGGTGCTAACCGCGACCAAACCCAGCGCGATTAACGCGGCTCGCCAGCCCCAACCATTGACCAGCACAGTCAACACCGCTGAGAACTGAACCAGCAGGGCGAACGTCACCGCGAAGGGAATAACATCAGTGCCGAAGATCCACTTCGCAATTGGTAGCGCGATCATCGCTAGAACCCAGGCGATCATCAAACCATATTGTGTTCTTTCGGCGCGATTCAAGTTGATTTTGTCTGCGAGTTGAGTCAGAGTCGTCATGTCGTGTTTATCAGCGTCTCCAGGTCGCCGTGTACTTCGAGTGCGGCATTGCGCCCACAACCTTCAAATAGAGTCTCACCGGCGCGGGTAGAGACGCGCACATCCACTGTGGATTGCATCGTCTCATCGACACGTTTATGCATTTCCGTCCGAACCGGAGCTTTGAGCAAACCACCGCTCTTTCGTTCCGCGACGGTTTCGATGCGGAAGCGTTTATCTGCGATGGTCAGGTAAACGTGGTCATCGGTCAGGTCGAGTCGTTCGATGGTTGCGCCGGTATATGTCGTCAGCTTGTAGAGCTTGTTTTGATGCCAAAAGCCCATCAAGAACCCGCGCCACACCCGGCCCATCGATGGAATCAAGGCGGCGGAACCAAATAAACTGGTATGTTCATGTTCGAAATGGTTCGTCTGGAACCAGATATAGGCCGATGGGAACGCCTGCCCCCAATCTTTCTCCATGTAGCCGCGCCCATCGGTAAAGTTGAGTGTCTCGTCATCCATTTGCAGGCTTCCCGCGATGTGATGATCGAAACTGAGGACGCCATGATAGCATTCCATGAAGGGCAACCAGGCATACCAACCCATCACACCGGGTTCAAGCACACTGACCGGCCAGCCTGTCCCGCCGGAAAAATGCAGTTGACCGCGTGCCAGCCGTTGATCGTCGTCAATATTCAGGCTGATGAAATCACGGGTAAACCGGTTCGGGCCGACGCGCACATCGAAGCGTTCTTCGTCCGCGTGGAAGGCTTCCGCCGGGTATTCGTGGTAGCTGGCACGGCCATTCATGCCATCGAGAATCTGCACGAACGCATGGTCACCGCCAGCTTGCCCCTTAAAGATGCCGGGGATGACGGCGAACCGGGTGCGTTCATCCGCGCTGATGAGTTTGTAATACCAGCCTTCGAAGTAAGGCGGTTGCTTGTTGTGTCCGTGATAAATTGCCGGATGCATTGTTTCATAGACGTAACGGCGCATAAGATGAATTAGCCTTTTCTGTCAGGCGGTTAGCAAAGCTGAGAACTTCCTGGCGCACAGATGCCCAGTCCGGCAGGCTCGGGTCGATGGCGTTATGTTCCGCCTGGACTGCGCGATACCAGACCGGTGCCCGAAAACGGGAGATCAATTTACGTGTCAGGTCTGGTCGTACCAGATGATCTTGCCGGCCCTGGATGACCAGCGCGGGTGTCTGCATGGAGAGTGCGGCTTTGTGGGCCGCTTGCCCGGTGCGCCGGATTTCCGAAAACATCTTGATCGGTACTGGAAAATCTCGAATAGCCTGCTGAACTTCGGGATCATCCAGATCAGCCGATGGCATAAAATTGTGGATGCCGTCTCGAACTTCCGGGTCGTTGAAATCGAGGTTCAAATATTTGAAGATACGCGGGTTCGGGAACACTAACTTGATGAACGGCAATGCGTCCCACGCAATGTGCGGCACCTTCCAGAAGGGAGAAAATAGGATCAAGCCATCTGGGGGGTGTACACTTTGCGCGGCGACTGTAATTGCCAGCGCACCACCCATCGAATTCCCGACCAGGATCACAGGCCGGTGCCGCCGTTGGAGTTGGCTCAGCCGGCTGGAGACCGCGATCATCCATTCTTCCTGGGTTTTATCCGCCAGATTTTCGACCTCCGGGCCGAAACCTGGTAATAGCACGCCATGTGTCGTCCACCCCTGCGCGTGCAGGATTTCGGCGATGGGGCGCATCTCCGCCGGGCTACCGGGGAAACCATGAACCAGTAAAGCGGCAGGGCGGCCACCTTCCCATTCAAAGGGTTGATGTTCTTCACCCTGGAAAGCGTTGAGTTGTCCAAACATAGTAGGATGACAGGCTTTTACCAATAGATGATCCTATCTTCACAATAGACGCTGTGTAAAAGATGTGGGTGAGTAGAATAGGGCGTGAGAAATATGTGAAGCTAGCCGAATGATAGTTTTTGCAAGCCTTCCAATGATAAGGTAACGACCATGAACAAGCAAAAGTCTTCACGAATAAGCGGATTTTATAAGCGGTCATTGGATGAGCGTTGGCAGGTCATCCAGGCCTGGCTGGCGGATGAAACCGCCTACCAAACCGACGGTGGCCTGACGCTCGATCAAGCTGACGCGATGATCGAAAATGTGATCGGATGCTATAGCCTGCCGTTCGCAGTGGCGACCAACTTTCGCGTTAATGAACGTGATGTCCTGGTGCCGATGGTCATCGAAGAACCATCTGTGGTGGCGGCCTGTAGTAACGCGGCGAAGATGTTCCGTGCCGGGGGTGGTTTTACCACTCGTGCTGATCCTCCGGTCATGATCGGGCAGATGCAAGTGCTGGATGTGCCCGACATGGAGTCGGCGGTCTTAGCGATCATGACTCATAAGCCGGAGTTATTGGCCGAGATCGACGCAAACGCCGGTAGCATTGCCCGGCGCGGGGGTGGGGCGCGTGACATCGAAGCGCGTGTCTTCGATGAGACTGCCATCGGCCCGATGTTGGTCTTGCATATTTTGATGGATACCCGCGACGCGATGGGAGCTAACGCCATCAACACCGCCGCCGAAGCCCTGGCCCCACGTATCGAAGCGTTGACCGGCGGGCGTGTTAACTTGCGGATTTTGAGTAATCTCACCGACCGGCGCAAGGCTTACGCCCAGGGGATGATCCCGGCGGCAGAGTTGGCGCAGGATACGTTAGATGGCAAAGCCGTTGCCCGTGCGATTGTTGAAGCGGCAGTTTTTGCTGAAGTCGATCCATATCGTGCCGCCACACATAACAAAGGCGTGATGAATGGCATCGACGCCGTGATCCTGGCAACGGGGAACGATTGGCGTGCGGTGGAGGCCGGTGCTCATGCTTATGCCGCCCGCAACGGACGTTACACCAGCATGACTCGTTGGTGGCAGGATGACGACGGTAACTTACACGGTGAGATTGAGATCCCGTTGGCAGTGGGGATCGTAGGTGGGGCAACCCGCGTGCATCCTATGGCGCAACTGGGTTTAAAGATCCTGGATGTTGAATCGGCGGTGGAACTGGCCGGGATTATGGCCGCAGTCGGGCTGGCGCAAAACCTGGGGGCTATCCGCGCATTGGCGACGGACGGCATCCAGCATGGGCACATGCGGATGCACGCTCGACAACTGGCGTTAGCGGCGGGCGCATCGACCGAGCAAGTACCACATATTGTAGAGACCATGATCCGAGAGAATACGATTCGCCTGGAACGGGCGAAATGCCTTGTTAAACAGCTATCAGAGGAGACCTCATGACGTTCAAATCATTTGATCCAATGCAATCCCCATTAATGCAACCTGATCGTCAGGTGGGGATTGTGGGCTATGGTGCCTATATTCCGCGTTACCGCTTGCCGGGTGCCGAAGTCGCCCGCATCTGGACGAATAGCATGGGTGGTAGTCCGATCAAAGAAAAGGCGGTAGCTGGCCTGGATGAAGACGTTACAACGATGTCGATTGAGGCGGCGCGGAATGCTGTTGCGCGTGCCCAGATTGATCCACGTAACATCCGGGCGGTTTGGGTCGGCAGTGAGAGCCACCCCTATGCCGTGAAACCGACCAGTACCATCGTCGCCGAGGCAATCGGCACGACTCCCAATATTCAGGCGGCAGATTGGGAATTCGCCTGTAAAGCCGGGACGGAAGCGGTTCAAGCATCAATTGGTCTGGTCGGCAGTGGGATGAGTGCTTACACACTCAGCATCGGGATGGATACCGCGCAGGGCCGCCCCGGTGATGCCTTAGAATACACTGCCGCCAGTGGTGGTGCCGCCTTTGTCATCGGCCCGGCAGATGAAGCCGTCGCGGTTTACCGGGGGAGCTACAGTTATGTGACCGATACGCCGGATTTCTGGCGGCGTTCCGGTCAGACGTATCCCAGTCATGGGGATCGCTTTACCGGGGAACCGGCCTATTTTGGTCATGTGATGTATGCCGCACAACAATTGATGACCTTGATGAATACCACGCCGGACGATTACGATTATGCGGTCTTCCATCAGCCGAATTATAAATTCCCCAGTCGGGCCGGTAAGATGCTAGGCTTCTCTCCGGAACAAATGGAGACCGGCCTGCTGGTCAACGACATCGGCAATGTTTACAGTGGATCTTGCATGGTTGGTTTGACGGCAATTCTGGACATTGCCAAACCGGGTGACCGCATCTTGATGATTAGTTATGGTAGCGGGGCTGGCTCTGATGCGTTCGATCTCGAAGTGACCGAGCGCATTACAGCGGCGCGTGATCTCGCGGTGAAGACCCAGGATTACATCGATCGCCGCACCGAGATCGACTATGCCCTGTACACACGCTTCCGCGATAAGCTAAAGGACTGATAAACCATGCGAGATGTAGCGATTATTGGAGTAGGGCGGACGCCAGTGGGCGAACACTGGGGCCAGAGCTTGCGTGATCTGGCGAGTGACGCCATCAAAGAAGCGTTAGATGATGCCGGATTGCCCGCAGTGGACGCGGTCTACGTCGGCAATGCTTACGGTGCGACCTTTAGCAGTCAATCGCACCTGGGTGCGCTTATAGCGGATTATGCCGGGTTGCGTGGTGTGGAAGCATTCACCATCGAAGCGGCGGATGCCTCCGGCGGGGCGGCTTTTCGAACCGCGTATCTGGCGGTTGCATCCGGTCTGGTGCAGACGGCGGTGGTCGTCGGTGTTGAAAAATCTGCGGATGCGGTCGGTGCAGCTCGTACCGAAGCCCGGAGCGTCAGCCTGGATGCGGACTTCGAAGCGATTCATGGTGCGACGTTGCCAGCATTAGCTGGCCTGATGATGCGCCGGTATATGCATGAATATGGTGTAGACATCAGCGCGTTTGAAGGCTTTAGCATCAACGCGCACACCAACGGCAAGCGCAACAAGTACGCGATGTTTCGGAATACCGTCCGGGCTGGGGCCTTCGGTAAAGCCCCGATGGTAGCTGATCCGGTCAACCTGTTCGATAGCGCACCGGATGCGGACGGCTCAGCGGCAGTTGTTTTGACGGCGGTTGATGCGGGTTATGATGGTGTGCTAATCGCCGGGAGTGGTGCCGCGACGGACTCTTTGGCCCTCCACGAGCGGGCAGACTTGCTCCATTTGCGTGCTGTCGCAGAGTCAACCGAGAAGGCCATCCAGCAAGCAGGCATTCTGCGGGATGATCTTGACCTGGCAGAGTTACACGATAGCTTTACCATCATGAGTACATTAGCACTGGAATCTGCCGGGTTTGCGACCCCTGGCAACGGGTGGCAATTGGCAACGGATGAAGGCATCGGGTTGACCGGTCAATTGCCGATTAGTACATTTGGTGGTCTAAAGAGTCGCGGGAATCCTGCCGGGGCGACTGGGGTTTATCAGGCGGTTGAAGCAACGCTTCAATTGCAAGGGGCGGCCGGCGATAACCAAGTACAGGGTGCCCGCACTGCGTTAATCCAAAACCTGGGCGGGCTAGCCAGCACAGCCATAACACACATTTTGCACATAAAATGAGTAAAAGATGAG
>DAOTTZ010000158.1:0-48518 GCA_034437535.1 Anaerolineae bacterium
CGCCCGAAACTTCTACTCGGCGTGCCCTACGTGACTTATTGCATTTGAGTTGTTAATTCGCTTTTCTTCAGCATGTCTAGATGGTATCACTCCATCTTCTCTCTGTCAACATAGTTTTTAAGTGACTTGCCTGACCGCTTGTTTGCCATCAGACCGTCCTGATTAAACTATGTGGTTGCTCGAAAGCTCAGACATAGTATCAGGCCGGGGGCACAGAGTCAAGCATTTGATTCAGATTTGTTCAAATCAGATTAAGAATGGCACCGCTAGAGTTCACTGCGTCCTTGTAAAGCGCGGATCAACGTCACCGAGTCGGTGTATTCCAGATCACCGCCGACGGGCAAGCCCCGCGCCAACCGCGTGATCTTCACCCCCAGGCCCTGTAATTGCTGTTGGATGTACATCACGGTCGAGTCACCTTCCAGGCTGGGGTTAGTCGCCACGATGACTTCCGTCACCCCACCCGCCTTGACGCGCTCTACCAATTCACTGATGGTCAGGTCATCCGGGCCGACGCCATCCACCGGCGAAATGACGCCATGCAGGACATGATATTTGCCGGTGTAACTGCCAGTGCGCTCAATCGCCAGCACATCTAACGGTTCTTCCATGACCATGACCAGATGATTATCACGCTTGCCATCCGCGCAGATGACACACGGATCGTGGTCTTCATCGGTGATGTTATGGCAGATCGCGCAATATTTAGTCTTCAGTTTGATGTCGCGCAGGGCATCCGCCAGCGTAAACGCGGTTGTTTCCGGCGCACGAAGCAGATAAAAGGTCAGGCGAGAGGCGGTTTTGGGGCCGACGCCCGGCAAACTTGATAGGGCATCGATCAAACGTGAGACCGACTCCGGCATTGATTGACTCATGCTATCCTCCAACAAATCAAAGGGCGCGACCCACCCAGGCCGACGCCCTCACGATGACAACTTAGCCCAGCAGACCACCCAGGCCCGGCATGTTGCCCAGGCCGCCGGTGATGGACTCCAGGCGATCCGCCGCCATTGTCTGGCTTTGCTCGATGGCTTGATTCACCCCGGCGACCAGCAGATCTTGTAGATCTTCCATCCAGTCTTCGTCATCCGTGTCGATGGCATCCGGGTTGATCTTAATTGATTGGATGCGCTGGTGGCCGGTGATGACAATCTTCAACGCCCCGCCACCGACGGAGACATCCACCGTTTCATGCTCTAACGCGGCCTGCGCTTCGGCCATATCCTGTTGCATCTTCTGCAACTGCTTCATCATATCCCCGCCGCCGGGGGCACCTTTACGCTTTGCCATGTTTCTTTCTCCTCTATAATAGATAGTCTTTAATCGTTCACATTTTCGCCAGATGAATTATCGCTCGGTTTGGGTGGCGCACCGGGGCTAAAGTAACCGCCCAGGTCTTCGACACCCGTTCTTACCAGCGGATCATCAACATTTTCAACCGTTGCGGTGTTATCGCCACTCTGGTTGACCATCAACACCTGCACCCGCAAGGCCATCTTATGCACCTTTTCCAGGGCTTGCTCTACGATTTCCAACTTTTGTGATTCACCGTTGAGCCGCTCAAAGTATAATTCGTGGTTGGTACACAGGTAAACCGTGTTGCCTTCCACATGATGCACGCGATAATGGTTGAGCACCGCTGGCGCACTGCGATTAAGGTCGTTCAACGCCTTGAGCATCGCGTTCCACTTCTGCTGGACGATTTCCGGTTGGATGACCGGCGGTGTGCCCGGTGCGCTCCCTTGCACGCGGCTCGATTCCGCCTGGGTTTCGGTTTTATCCGCTGGCGTGATGGCGGGCTGGGCAACCTGCTGGACGACGACGGTTTGTGCTTCCGGCGCACCGCGCACACTGTCGATAAAGGCCAGTTCCAGGCCTAACTGAGGTTGCCAGCCACCGCGTTGATCGTTGACCGCTTCATTAAAGATGCGGATCGTCCGCAAAAGTTTGTTCCGGTCGATCTGTTCAGCTTGTTGGGCGAACAACTCACGATCTTCTGCGGAAGCTTCGATGAGATCGACACTGGCCGTCTGTGCCAGCAGAAGAAAACGCAGATACTCCACAATTTGCTGGCCGAACTGACGCGGATCACTGCCGGAGTCAATCGCCTGGTTCACCACCTGGAGTCCACGCGGGGTATCTTGCAAGACCAGCGCATCGACCAGATCAAACACCGCGTTGTCATTGGCAGTGCCCAGGATGCGCTGAACCTGTTCCAAGGAGATCGTCTCGTGCGGGTCGCTGACGATTTGATCCAACAGGCTGATGCTATCACGCACACTGCCGGTGCCCTGCCGGGCGACGACTTCCAGCGCGGCCCGTTCGATGTTTAGCCCTTCGTTCTGGGCGATCATTTCCAGACGGTCGGCCACTTCATTGAGCGACACCCGGCGGAATTCAAACTGCAAGCACCGGCTCTTGATCGTAGCGGGTACTTTATCAATCTCGGTCGTCGCCAGCACGAAAATCGCGTGGTCGGGCGGTTCTTCCAGCGTTTTTAACAACGCATCGAAGGCGTTGCCGGTAAAACGATGCACTTCATCAATGATGTAAACCTTATAGGTGCCTTCGCCCGGTGTGAACGCGATCTTATCCCGCAGATCACGCACATCATCCACGCCGGTATGGGTCGCCGCGTCAATCTCGATCAGATCCAGATACCGCCCCTCATTGACCGCGATGCACCGGGTACACGCATTACAAGGGCGTTGCTCTGGTTCATCGTGCAGGCAATTGACCGCTTTCGCCAACAGGCGGGCGGTGGTCGTCTTACCGGTGCCACGCGGCCCGCTGAAAAGATAGGCGTGTCGAATCCGCCCGGACTTGAGCGAATTTTGAAGCGTGCGCGTAATGTGCGACTGACCGATCACATCTGCAAAACGGAGCGGTCGCCATTTGAGATATAACGCTTGTTCTGGCAACGGGATAATCCTTCGAATCCAGGTCGATACGGACGGTTTAAGTCTATCATAGCGGGGGGAAGGGTGACAACTATTGAAGAAAATGTGTTAGACTATATTAAACCAGATGGGTTGAAGGACTCCAGCGATGCACATAGAAGTCAAGTGGTACGATGACGAAAAGCGCATCATCATGATGATCTTCAAAACAGGTTGGAGCGTGGATGAATTCTATGTCGCCTACCAGACGATCAATGCGATGTTACGCGAGGTGAAGTATACGTTCGATGGCTTTATCATCGACAACAGTGAGCAGGTCTACCCGCCGCCCAGCACGTTAAGTGCGTTCCGGCAAGCCCTGACTGCTGGCTTTCACCCGATGGTCTTCATCCGACCGAACCCGGCGACTCGTATGCTGGTTGATACCGTCGTGAAGGTCTACCGCGTCAAGCGACCGATCTATTATGCCGATGGAATGACCGATGCGCTGGCATTTATCGAAGAAAATAAATTGACATCGGCCAGTTGAAACCGCGTCTGGGCTATCGGACTGCCAGCCTGATATATATAATGAACGACCTGGACAAGTAGGTAGGTGAGGATAGCGTATGCCCGGTATACCGGAACTTTTAATCATATTAGCCATTATCCTGGTGCTGTTCGGCGGGCGTGGGCGCATCGCCAGCCTGTTTGGTGAACTCGGCACCGGCATTTCCAGCTTCCGCAAGGGTTTGAAAGACGGCGCAGAACCCGACGACAACGAAAACACCAAAAAAGACGAAGCATAATTCAACAGCGGGGGCACACCCCATGCCCCCGTTTGATATTATGAGCGTAGCACCCGGATGCAGATCTCAAACAGATTTCAAGATCGCTTGCAAGCGCAAGATCTGGCGATGGTTGATGCCATGCGGCACCTTGAGGTTATAGGTCAGCACGCGGTCATTATAATACGCGATCTGCTGATCTAACCGTTGCACACCGCGCTGGTAAACCGCCTCAACATTGCGCCGCACCGCGTCATCCCGCGCCCCGGCCAACCCCAAATCACGATCTTTGATGAGCCGTTGGGCCTGCGTCTCGATCTTCTGCCGCAGTTTATCCAGGTCTTTGCCCATCATAATCCACTCTGGCAAGACGTCATTGTCTTTCATGATCTTGTAAGCCATGCGCTTTTCGTTGGGTGTGTGGGCGTCGTCGTCCAGCTTGAGCGGCTTACCTTGCCCCGGTAAGCCTTCTTCCTGGGCTTTCTTCATCACCTTTTCGATCTCACGATCAACTTCTGATTGCCATCGATTCAACCGATCATGGGCATCCTGGCTCATTATCTCATCCCTTAATTTGCCAATTGATTGTATAAATTTTCACATATTGTATATTTAGAGTCAAATCTTTGCCTTCAGGATATGGAAAGTTGTTGTAAAATTTGAGAATACTAACGATACTTGGGGAGGCTCACCCATGACACGCTCAGCACTGGTTATTGAAGATAACCTGGATCTTGCGGAAATTTACCGGCTGACACTCGATATGCTCGATTACGAATCTCAGATGGTGTATGACGGCAAAGAAGCCCTGGACCGGCTCAACGCGATTCAGGAGCAACCGTACTTGCTCATCCTGGATATGAACCTGCCACAGGTTTCCGGTCATTACATTTATAAGAAGTTGCGGTCAGATCCTAAATGGGATACGATGCGTGTCATCATCTCCACCGCTAACACAATTGTCGCCAGCGCATTAGCGGAAGAACTCCACATGGGAGATCGTATCATCGTCAAGCCCGTCACGCCGACCAAGCTCAAAGCGGTAATCAAGGAACTTGAGGCCGAAGACGACACCCCGGCCACCGAAGAAACCCCACAAACCCTAGCTGAAGGTGATGACCTTGATCAAAGCGAAGATGCCGAAGACAGCGTGAGCCACGATTGAGGCGCGGGTACTGCCGGTGTGGGCACGCACCGCTGTGAACACGATCCCATCCAACACGGGCAAGATCAACCCATACCAGATGGCGACTGTCTGGCTCTCGACAGTCGGCGTGTAGGCCAGCAGATGAAAAAAGCCGTGAAATAAGCTGACCGCGAAGAAACCAATCAAAGGGCCGACCGTGCTTGCCAATGCCGGGAACATCATGCCGCGGAAGACTAATTCTTCCGCCACTGGTTGGAAGACAATAAGAAAGAGCAACAGAATCACCCAACCGAACAACGCCAGATCTGCCGCTGGCAGGCGCAACAATTCCGCAGAGGCCAGGGTTTGCTCCCCGGTGACGACCCACCCGACCAGATCAAAGGCAATCGCCATGCCCAAGGCAAACAACGCCACCAGTGGCAGGCGCGTGTCATCGGCGTCCAGGCGCAAGGCGCGGGTATCGCCTTCTGCCCGGCGGGTAAAGGTGACGAAAAACGCGGTGAGCATCATGCCCACACTCCACCCGGCAATTAACGCGGTGAAGTCATTGCCGAGCAAAGTCTGCGCGATGGTCGTGCCGATAATCACCGCCAGGAACATCGCGATCATCGCGCCGAGTGCCGTGAGGTAAGACCAGGGTGGGCTGGCCTGTGTTTGGAAGATTTTTCTCATATGTCATCCATTCATCAGCTATCCGGCGCACATCTTACCCCGGTCGCATGAGTACACAGTAAATTATGGTTCAGTGCATCAAAATTGATTTATAATAGCGATAGACTTAACAAGCGGAAAAAACATGACACAGGATGAGATGTCAATTTCAGTAGAAATGCTCAACCAGTTAGAAACCCTGGCCGACCGGCGCGGGGATGATGTCGATACACTCGTCTCACAATTGCTCAACGAACATATGCTATTCAACACCATCCCGGATATTGTGTGTCAAATCGGAGAAGACGGTCGATTTTTACAGATTAACCCGGCCTTTGGCCGCTTGTTAGGCTACGACATGACCGAGGTCATCGGCCAAGCCTTACTCCACTTCATCCACCCGGATGACCGCGATAAGACACGGCAGATGTTACTCTTGGCAAGTGACCGCAAGACAGATTACCTGAACGAGTTAACCAATCGTTACATCACCAAGACAGGCGACACCTGCTGGATTATGTGGCACGGGTTTTATGACCCGGCCCAGGCCACCTGGTACGCCACCGGGCGCGATGTAACCGCACGACAGCAATTTAACTACACAGCCCCCGATGACCACACGACACGAGACATCCTGGAAAGCATCACCAGTGCTTTCTTCGCGCTGGATCATAACTGGCAGTTCGTGTACGTCAACCAAGAGGCGGAAGCCGTGCTTCAGCGCCGCCGACAGACATTAATCAACCAGAACATCTGGGAGCAGTTCCCGGGGACCGTCGGTTCGACCTTTGAGAGCGAATATCGCCGGGCGATGCAAACCGGCCAGTCCACCAGCTTTGAGGCTTATTATCCGCCGCTGAATACCTGGTTTGAAGTTAACGCTTATCCATCCGAGCAAACACTGGCGGTCTACTTTCGAGACATCAACGACCGTAAGCAGTTGGAGGAAGCACTCCAGCGGGCGGTGGGCGATCTCGAATTGCGCGTGCGCGAACGGACTGCCGAACTCACCGAGGCGAACAAATTACTTCGGCGGCAGATCCTCGTCCGCGAGCAGGCCGAGCGCGAGCAAGACCGCTTCGTCCAAATCCTGGAAAATACCAGCGACTTCGTATGCATTACCGACAGCGACGGTCATATCCTGTATATGAACCGGGCCGGACGAAATGCGCTATCCATCACCGAAGACATGTACAAGCATCATTACGGGCTGTCCTTTTACCCAGAAGCCGAGCGAGATTGGGTACTCAAGCACATCATGCCGGTGGTAGACCGGCAAAACATCTGGCAAGGTGAGGTCACCCTTCAATCCCTGACCGGTGATGAGATCCCGGTGTCATCGGTGATTATGCGCCATGACGATTTAAACACGGTGTTATACTCCACCGTCGCCCGCGACATCACCACACAGAAGCAGATCGAAAATCAATTGTTGACCTCATTACAAGAGGCCAAAGAACTTTCTGAGTTGAAATCACGCATCACGACCATGATTAACCACGAGTTCCGCACACCGCTGACGACGATCCGCTCCTCCACCGATTTACTCCTGCGGTATAGCAACCAGATGGACGAAGCCCGCAAACAGAGCCACCTGGAAAAGATTCAGAAGCAGATCCAGCAATTGAAGCTCATGCTGGATAGCTTCGTCATCTTCGACCGCAACAACAGCATCGGGCATCGCTTCCAGCCGGAGCCGACCAACCTGCCCGCACTCTGCCAGGAAATCGCCGAAGACATGCAAATGTTGGTGCAAGATACCCACACCATCGACCTACACTTCACCTGCGATCATCATCATTATGAGGTTGACCAACAACTGATCCGGCAGATGATCAACAATCTACTGAGTAACGCGGTCAAATATTCCAGCGGCGACCAACCGATCATCTTCCGCCTGGATTGCCAGCCAGGGCAAGCCGCACTCAGCGTGCAAGACTTCGGCATCGGCATCCCGGAAGACGACCTGAAGCACATCTTCGAGAGCTTCCACCGGGCCAGCAACGTCGGGACGATCCCAGGCACCGGGCTGGGGACCGCCCTCATCAAGCAGGCGGTGGAGGCGCACGGCGGCCAGATCACGGTTGAGAGCGACCTGAACGCCGGCACCACCTTCACCGTGACGTTACCTCAAGGCAAGCGGTAGCCATAGCCAGCCGAACACATCGGGTAGGATTGCGGCGCGGGGTATGATATAGTTCGAACGAATCTGTCCCTGTGAGCGCGTCCGATTATGCCGACACCCTTTACCCATCTGGAAATCACGCAACGCCTGCTGAAAGACGACGCGATCCCCACCACCATCCGCGACGAACTCGACCAGACGCGCCCGGCCTTCCTGCTGGGGAACGTGGCGGCGGATGCCCGCGTGGGTGCGTCGATGCGACGCGAAGACACCCACTTCTACAGCTACGGCCAGCCGATTGAAAGATCGCCCTGGCGCGTCATGCTGGCGGAATATCCGATGCTGGAAACACCGCACGACGCCGATCACCGCGCCTTCATCGCCGGGTATGTGGCCCACCTCAGCGTGGATGAATACTGGACCAAGCATATGACGCATCCGCGCTTTGCCTATGACGAATGGGGCGACCGGATGGAACGCTTCTATATGTTGCACATTCTGCTAATTACGATGGACGCACGCGATTATCAGCGCATTGAGGCATGGCAACCGCCCGCGCTCAGTCAGGCGAAGCCAAATCACTGGTTACCGTTTCTGCCGGATGACGGCCTGTGTGGTTGGCGGGATCTCATCCATGACCAGATCAAGCCGAGTGGGGAGAGCCAGACGCTCGAAATCTTCGGCGGGCGCATCAGCAAGACGCCAGCGGAGATGCAGGCCATCGTCGATGACCGCGACGAGATCCAGGCGCGGCTGTGGGATCATGTGCCGCAGGCCGATGTCGCGGAGATCGAAACGGGCATGTACCGCTATGCCCGCCAGCAACTCATCACCTACTGGGAGACCGCCAGTTAAGCCGTACTATCGCCCATAAGCGGCCCCGAAGACTGACGCGATGGCGTCGATCATCTCAGCAGAGTTAATGCCGACGCTTTCTTCCAGCCCCAGGTTGATGAACACCTGCCCGTAACCGATCAACATCACCAATAGCAACCAGGCCACCTGCCGGGCGGTCTTTTCGTCGGGGATAAAGCGCGTCACGGCTTTGAGAAAGGCGTTATTCGCCAGCAAGATGCGCTGGCGGAAGATGTCCTGTTCGTCATCGCTCAGGTTGGGGTATTCTGCAATGAGCCAGCGGAACCGCCCGGCCTGGGTACGATTGCGCTGGGTATCCAGGTTGCGGCCATAACAGCGGATGAAATCGGCCAGCGAGTCCTGGTTGTAACAGCCTTCCAGCGTGACGACCAGATCGGGCGTGTGCGCCTCGATCACGGCTTGCAGTAACTCTCGTTTGCCATCTTTGAAGTGATAATACAGTGCGGCTTCCGTCACGCCGACCGCATCCGCGATCTGTCTTACCGACGTGGCAGAGTACCCCTGTTCCTGGAACAATTCCGCCGCGACGTCGATCATGAGTTCCCGCCGGTTTTGCCGTTCGGACATGACACACCTGACTTAACAAACGTTAACTCTCGTGAGATTACAACCAATCCTACAGGCTGTCAAGGCCAGTGGCGGCCAGCCGGCAGGGTTGACCCGTTCAGGCGTCATCCTCTCATCACTTGCTTCTTTTCATCGGCCATACTCTATTAAACTGTATGCAGTTAATGATTGATTTTGATTGAAAGGACACACATGCATTGGCAGGATGACCGCGACCGCTTCCGGCAGTGGCTCGCGCATAAACGGGTCGGTCTTATCACCGATGTGGACGGCACCATCAGCCCGATCACCGATCAACCCGACGCGGCCCAGGTGACCGCAAGCGCGAAACAATCGTTGGAAGCCCTGGCCGGGCGGTTGACGCTGGTCGGCGTCATCAGCGGGCGGGCGGCGGCAGATGTCCAGGCGCGGGTGGGGGTACCCGGCCTGATCTACGTCGGCAATCATGGTATGGAACGCTGGCAAGCGGGCGAAGTCGTCCGCCCGCCGGAAGTCATCGCCTACCGGCCCAACCTGGAAACCGCTATCGCCCGGCTTCAGCCCATCGCAGACGGCATCGACGGTGTGATCCTGGAAGACAAGGGCGCGACTCTTTCCTTACATTACCGGCTGGCGCAAGATCACGATGCGGTACAGCGTGAGATCGGCCCATTGATGGAACACATCGAACGGGATAACGATTTGAAGGTATTTGCCGGGCGCATGATCTACGAGATCCGCCCGCCGCTGGCGATGAACAAAGGCAGTGCCTTTGCCCGGTTGGTGCAAGAGTTCAAGCTGGATGCCGCGCTTTACATCGGGGACGACACCACCGATGCGGACGCCCTCCACCAGGCCAACACACTGCGCGAAGCCGGCGATTGTGACGCGCTGGGTATCGGCGTCCGCTCTGACGAGACACCGCCGGTGGTGTTATCAACTGCAACCCACACCGCGGACGGCATCCCGGATGTTGAAGCGTTCCTGGCATGGGTTAACACATCGCTTGGATGACCGACATGATCTCTCGATGCTTGGGCCACACGCGGTCATTGGGCATCAGCCATTTGTGATGCAACCGCCGCTGGCAGTCGATCAACAGCAGGCCGGGGTGACGATCCATCCGGTAGGCTTCGTGTACCGCACCGGACGCATCCGCCAACATCGGGAACGGTACCGGGAGCGGACTACTCCGCTTGAAGCCCAGTAACGTGCTGGGATGATCCGCCACCAGCAACCCGATGGGTGTGCCAAGATCTGCAAAGCGATGCAAGTTATGTTGAATCCATAAGATGCGGCGGACACTGGTCGCGTGCCAGATGTCACCGATAAAGCCGAGGATTACCCCGGCTGGACCCATCAGGTCATCGAGCGTCATAAGCTCGCCTTCAGAATTGGGCAGAGAAAAATCGCTGACGGGTTTTCCCATTGATGGGCCAAGTTCCATTGTGATGTTCGACATGGGTGTCCTCCAGGTGTTCATAGCTTGATGTTATACCGCTATTATACAGGCAAAATCAACGTTATCTTCATTAAGGATCAAGCATCCAACCCTTAGCGGTGGTTGGACGTAGGAAATTCAGGCTGAGATTCGGCCTAAATTGCGGTAAGATACAGTTAATTTCTGCCGAATGTTTCGGCGATTGACAGAGGAGGACTTTATGTCTCGTAAAATCAGTTTGATCATTTTACTTCTGCTTTTGAGCGTCAGCGGGGCGTGGGCACAGGATGAAGATACCGGCGATGACGACACCACCACCGCCACCACCGGCGACCGCGCCACCATCGATATTTTCGGCGTGTTGTGTGAAGATCGCATCGTGGTCGATATTTCCGGCTTTATGACCAGCGGTAATGATGTGTTCTTCCAGGTCTTCAGCGGCACCCAGGGGAGCGGCACCGCCCTCACCGACCTGCGGCAGGTTCAGGTGGACGGCACCTACAGCGTGAGCGACACCGTACAGTATTCCGGCGGCACCCTGCCCGCGAATACTACCGGCAGTTTCTACTTCGCTATCGCCAACCAGAACGACGCAAGCGATACGGTCTTCAGCGACTTTGCCGATGACCTGCAAGACGGTTGTCGTGAGCCGGGCAACCAGGTCGTCAACAGCCAGAACACCGGGACTACCACCCAGGCCGTCCCTAGCACTGGCACCACCCAGGCGGTATCCACCACCGGGGCGACGACCACCACCACGACCGGACGCGCCCGCAACGTGGAAGACGGCGTATTCGTTGATACCGGCACCAGCGCGATCCTCTCGCCCTTCGGCGGCTACATCAACCCGGATTATTCCCCCGGCGGCCCGGTGGTTGAAATCGGCCCGACGGAAAACGACCCGTTCGGCCTGCCACGCCAGACGACACCCGGCCTAGTCTTTGCGGAATGTGAAGACTACCCGGTGGCAGAACCCGGCATCATCTACGACAACGACAACGTGATCTTCTTCTGGTCGTGGTTTACCGCCACCGAAGCACAGATGCAAGATCACCTGGAAAATGTCAATTACGATGTGCAATATTATGATGCCCTGGGCCTGCCCAACGTCCAGCGCACCGATATTCGCTTCATTGAGGGCCTCTACTGGGTGTTCTACTATTCGGAACTGGGCAACCTGTTCCCTGGCCGCTACTTCATCAGCTACAAGGTGACCTGGGATGAGCCGGTCTTCGACGGCTTCAGTGAATACGGCCCCGGTACAGATAACGACTTGCTGGTGAGTGCCTGTGAGTTCCAGGTGTTCGGCAACCCCAGCGGCGAGGCGATAGATCATAACGACTGGCCGCTCAATGTCTTCAACTAACCGATGATCGACGTTGTAAAAGAGGCGGCGGAACGCTTCGGGGTGACCATCAACCCGGCGCAAGCCGCCGCCCTGCAAACGATCCATGAGGATCTGATCGACTGGAACACACGCATCAACCTGACCGCCATCACCGAGCCGGATGCGGTGCGCGTGCGCCATCTGCTGGATTCGCTCTCGCTCTCGCTGGTGGTGGCCTTCGCGGAGGGGATGCGCGTGATCGACGTGGGCACCGGGGCTGGCTTCCCCGGTCTCGTCATCGCGGTGATGTACCCCGGCGTAGACATCACGCTGATGGACAGCACCGGCAAGAAGCTCAAGTTTGCCGACCACATCGCGCAGAAGCTCGGCCTGGATAACGTGCGGACGCTCCACATGCGGGCAGAAGACGCCGGACGAGACCGCAAGCATCGCGAACAATATGACGTGGTGCTGGCGCGGGCGGTGGCCCGTCTGCCTGCCCTGCTGGAATATACCCTGCCGCTACTGCGGGTGGATGGCGCGTTCATCGGCATGAAGGGCACCACCGCCTTCGAAGAAGTCGATGATGCTGGCCCGGCCCTGCGCGTGCTGGGCGGCAAGGTAGCCGATGTCATCCCGGTGGATTTACCCCTGCAAGAGCACCCGCATTACCTCATCCCGGTGAGCAAGGTCAAGCCGACGCCGAAGGATTATCCCCGCCTGCCAGGGACGCCCACTCGTGAGCCAATCATGGAGTAGCCGCATCGTGTTGCGGTTGATCGCGCTCGGCCTGCTGATCTGCGGGCCGCTGGTCGCGCTCACCGACCGGGCCGATTCTGTGCAGTCAGAAGTTCTAGCGATCATCCTACGCGATGATGAAATACGAAATCACCTCTTGCTGTGGGATATTCAACGTGATCTGCATATTGAAATCAGCCTGGGCACCGTAGCAGACTTTTATTCGCCGTTGTGGTGGCCAGAGCAGAATGAACTTATTGCAGTTTACCGTACACCAGATGAAAACGGGTTGATGCATTACAAACCGGGTAATCCGATACGCCTTACCACACTGGCAGACTCCGTGACGGTGCCGTATCTCAGCCAGCAACCCCTTACGACTGCATCGGCCCTGGTCATCCTGCGGTTTAGCGCATCCCCTAACCAGACAATCCGCGTTGACCTGCGAACGGGAGAACAACAGATCATCTTCGAGAACGACAGCATCAACCAGCCACAACAATCACCCGATAGCGACCGCATCTTATATGAAAACGATGCGGAACTGGTTTTCGCGGAATTAGATGGTACGCCGCTGGATGTGCTAGACACCGGGCACACTGCGGAACAAGGCACCTGGTCACCCGACGGCGAATGGATCGCGTATAGCGGCGGCGCGTCCTTCCGCCCGGAGGTCTACATCATCCGGCCAGATGGCACCGACCAGACCAACATCAGCGACCACAGCCTGATCGACCGTCTGCCGGTGTGGTCGTCAGATAGTGCGCGGCTGGCTTACGTCAGCAACCGTGACGGCGCGTGGCATATCTACGCTTATAATCTGGCTGATGGCGAGACGCAGAAGGTGAGCGATCTGTCGGTTGAGATCAACAACCTGCTGGCCTGGAAGCTGGATGGCCGGTCGATCCTGTTCGTGTCGGAGAACCGGCGGCTCTATCTGGCGGAGGTAGACGGCGACGGCCTGCGCGAATTGACACTCCCGGTGGGCTATACAATCTCGGAGTCTTTCACCCGGTTCGATTTCCGCCCGTAGTTGATGAACAAGGAGGCCGCATGTTCCGCTTGACATTAGCAATCGGCATGATGCTGGTCGTACTGTGCGCCGGGCTGGTCACACTCGCGCCGGGCGTGACCGCCCTGCATGGCGAGGTCATCCTGTATCCAGTGGATCGCTTCAGCCGGGAGCGGGGCGGGGCCACCACTGATCTGCATGTGATGGATCTACGACGCGGGCAAGCCCTGCCACTGGTCCGCAGTGCGCGGACGCTAGGGTCGCCGTCCTGGTCACCGACCGGAGATCGCATCGCCTACAGTGACGGGCGGTTGTGGATCGCCGGGAGCGACGGCGCACCGATCACCATGCTGGAACCAGACTCCTTGCTGGCTGATGCCACATGGTCACCCAACCGCGACTTGATCGCCCTGACCTCCTGGGCGGATGGCCGTTCTACCGTGCGCTTGGTTGACCTGGCCGGGAACGAGCGAGAGATACCGGCGACCGAAAACATAGTACAGAACTCATTGCGTTGGTCGCCGGATGGAGAGCATCTAGCCGGTAGCGTGTGGATGGACAATCAAACGCTCATGCAACCGGTCATCATCCAGCCGGCCATTGGCAGGCTGACGGTGATCGACTCGATTCAGAGTATGGCGAGGCTCAACGCCTGGAACCCGACCGGCGACACTATCATCAGCGTCACGATTGACCCGACCCAACCACCGACGGCCACCCTCATCGACTTGAACGGGACTATTCAACGCACGCTGGATTTACCGTTTCATACGGTGGGGAACGTCACCTGGTCGCCAGATGGCCGGCAGATCGCCTTTTCCGGCATTGAGCGGGCACTCTATCGCCTGTTCATCTATGATCTGACCAGCGATACGTTCATCACGCCCAACTATGACGGCGTGATCCTGGACACCAATAGCCCGCTGGCCTGGTCGCCGGATGCCAGGCAGATCGTCTACACGCGCAACGCCAACCTGCTGACCGTTGATCTACAGGCGGGAACCATCCGCCAGCTTACGGACGACTACCGCTATGGCGGGCTAGACGACGATATTCGGTTCCGACCGAGGGAGTAAACACAATGACGCGCTTGATCTTGCGCGGTGGGATTATCGGGATGCTATTGAGCGTGGTTCTGGCCGTCGGCGTGATAATCGCCGCGCCAGGGACGCCCGTTCTGCTGTTTTGGAGCGACCGCGACGGCGACGGTGATCTCTATCTGCTGGACGTGCGCACCGCCGCATTATTCAACCTGACGCGCACCACGACCAACGAAGATCTGCCGCGCCTCTCGCCAACAGGTGACCGCATCACATTTACGGCGAACGGCCAGGGCAAACAGGCGGTCTTCGTCATCGACATTGACGGCACCGACCGCCGCCAGATCACCAACCTGACCGAATGGTCGGGGTTGGCGCAGTGGGGGCCAGGGCCGGATCAACTGACGTTCATCCACGAGCCGCCGATGGGCACGCAGAACATCACCGTGCGCGGCGTGGATGATGACGCGGTGTTCGGCGATATGATCGCCAACGGCATTGACACCGTGTTGATCGGTTGGTCGCCAGATCGTGAACACTTCGCGTACATCAGCGGCTTAGGGCGCGACCGAGTGTTTTACATCATCACGGCAGAGGGTGAGGCGGTGGCGTCGTTCCCGTTTGGCAGTGGGGGTTATACTTCGGCCCACTGGCTCCCGGCAGATGCCGGATTGCTCCTCACGCGGCCCGATCAGGCCCAGGCCGAGCGCGTCAACCCGCATACCGGCGAGACGACCGCCTCCAACACGCTGGCCGGTCGGTTGACGCCCAACCCGGTCGATAGCCGCGTCTATGTGCTGGATTTCTTCATGGGGCAGACCGGCGACCGCCGCATCTACGACCTGGAAAGCGGCGAGTCGCAACCGTTGCCGCCGGATCTGATTCTGATGTCGGTGGCATGGTCACCCGATGGCCAGTATCTGGCCGGCATCAGCCAGGAACCAGCAGTCTATGTGCTGGATTCGTACACATTGGCGGTGTTGTGGCAGGTGCCACTGGGGCCGATCTCTCAGTTTACGCGCTTTGAGGATCTGGCATGGCTTCCGTAATCATCCGCCTGGGCTTGCTCATCAGCGGGATCTGCGCCGGGTTGATTCTGCTGGCGGTTTTGCTCCGTCTGCCATCCCCGGTGATCGTCTACGTGGGCGATGTGAACGCCAGACACCGCCTATATCAAATCGACCTACGCACAGAGATCACCCGCCTCCTTACACAGCGCGGCACACGCAATATCACGCCGGTCTGGTCGCCCGATGGCGAGTCCATTGCATTTGCCAGTAACCGTGATGGCGGCTTCGGGATCTACCTGATGGACGCCGACGGCGACAACGTGCGCCCGCTGGTCAACCCGGCGCAAGGGGATGCTTTATCGCCGGTCTGGTCACCATCGGGGGAGCAACTGACGTACATCAGCAATAACAGAGGCGGGCCATTCTTCATTGACATTTATGACCTGGGAGAGCAGACCAGCCAACGAGCGATTGTCAGCAGTTGGTTTGCGGCTAATCCACACTGGATGCCGGACGAAGACTCGATCCTATTCGTGACGAACCACAACACGCAGACCTTGCTGGCCCGGCAAAAGCTGGAACCGGGCGCAAACGCGGAAACGCTGACCTCCGCCCTCGGCCCGCACAACATCCTGTTCATCAGCGTGCATCCAGACGGCCAACAGGTCGCGTTGAGCATCGAGCACGACGATCAAGCCAGCCTGTATCTGCTGGATCTGCCGAATCTAACCCTGCGCCAACTGACCGACACCCCCGGTTATGATGAGTGGGTGCAATGGTCGCCGGATGGGACGCGGTTGGTTTTCACACGGACGCCGGTCATTGGCGGCGGGGACATCTACACCCTGACGCTGGCAACCGGCGAAATCCAGGCGATGACAGCGGGGGATGGATTTTACGTCGCGCCCAGTTGGTCGCCAGATGGCGAGTCCATCGCGTTTGTGGGTCTGCGAGATAACCGCTGGTCGTTATGGTTGGTCGATCCTGACAGCGGCACAATCACCCGGACGGCGACGGCGAATGTGGTGGCGTCACGCCCGCAATGGCACCCCCGTTAAACCCGGTCGAATAGCGGCCACCAGCCGACCGGGTTGGTGATCGTCTCGTTAACGTCGATAAACTCCAGCGCGACCAACCCCACCAGGATCATGAACACCAGCAGTATGAACGCCGGCCACAAGAACACGACACCGACCGCCCCTACTAACCGGGTATCCTGCGCCATCAAGAATTCCAGCGGCCCGAACACCATCTGTTCGAAGATGGGTTGACCTTTGATGGCCGATTCGATCTGTCGCTCGACGGCCCAGGCGGCGATGCTATCGCCAAACAGCATCGCCAGCAAGAACACCAAACCGCCGAATACCACACCGATCAACAAATAGGTGCGAAACGAAAAAGGCATAACGTCTTACCCCCGCCAGGATAACGGATAGATGAACCGTTGCGTCTCGATCTCGCCCTCGGCAATGGTGGCCCCTTCAGCAACGGTGGTGATCTCACCGCTGGTCAGGTCGATCACATCCAGGTTGAGATAAGGATCGTCACTCGCGCCGGCGGTGGCCTGGTTCATCAGCAGAGCCTCGCCGCCATCCGGGGCGATTACCAGCGGCGCATAAAAGTTGCCGCGTGCCAGTTCTTCGGTCTCGCCTGTCGCAGGGTTCAACGCGAACAACAGGTTACTCGCGCCATCAGTGCCGCCGGTCACGTAATACAACGTATCACCCGCCTGGTTGAAGGCCATCGTGGAGACGGTATTGCCCAGGTTGCCGCCGCTCACACGTAAGATCTCGGCTTCAGTTTGCAAGTTGAAGATCAACAGCGCGGAGTCCACATCTGCCGTTTGGCGGATGATCGCCAGATACGCCTCATCGGGGGAAACCACCGGGGACGCGCTCAGTGTGCGGCTGGGTTGGCGTGGCGTCACCACGAAATCATACAATCCGTCGAGCGTGCCGACCTGCGTCAGATCAACATAAGCCAGGCTCGCGCTGAAGTTGCCCAACAATCCATCCGGATACATCAGATACAATCCGGCGTCACCCGTCGCGGAAAAGACACCGGTCGCGGCGGATTGATCGGTAAAGACCGGGCGTCCGTCCTGGTTGCGCCCGGTGGCCCCGGCCAGCACCCGGTTCGCACTCAACAGACCGGCATCCACCGTGTACAGGTCAAAGGTATTGCGCCCGGTGCAATTCTGGCCGAGCAAAACGCCCACCGTCCCCGGTCGGACGGCGGTCACCGCGCCGGATTGGAACGGGCAATTTTCTTCCTCGGTGTAGATGCGCGTCGTCTCGATCAAATCGTCCACTGGCCCGTGTAGCACCTCCACGTAATCCGGGAAGACCTCGACCAGCGTCAGGGCGTCAAAGGTGTAATCAAAGGCCGCCACGTTCTCATAGGTGAAGACGACGGTTTCCGGATCTGTCGTCTGGTGGATGTTGAAGGTACCGTTAGTGATGCCCTGGCCTTCGTCATAATCCACATAGGCGAAGCGTGCGCCGTCTTCCAACCAGCGGAAGGTCCCCAGGCCCAGGCAGGCACGCGGGTTAATGTTGAGGATCTCCACTGGCTCCGCCTGCCCGCTGATGATATACAACGAGCCGTTGGTGTTATCCCCGATGAAAAAGGCGAAGTGCTCGCCATCGGGGGAAGTGGCGCGTTCGGTACAGGCGGTCAGGTAAACGGTGTTGGCCGGTACGTCGATCAACTCCTGCACGATCTCACCGTCGCCATCCATATAGGCGATCACACCCCGGTCACTCCGGTCGAACAATTCACCGGGGCGCACGCCATCCGCCACCCACACCAACAGACGGTCATCGGTGTCGATGGCCTGGGCCGGCCCGGCCAACAACAATAAAACCACAAGCAGGATTAATCGGTACATAGCATCTTCTCTATCAGGTTGAGTCAGTCCGGTTAATGATAGCGCGTTTGGCGAAGTCCGCAAAGCAGGAGCTAAAAGTTAACCCCGGTAAAACACCAGTATACGGATTACTAACTTTGCATCCAATGAGGGGCAATCCGTAGACCTTCGTGATGAAAAACACAAAGTTTACCGTTTGCGTGGATATGGCCGGGCAAAGCTGGTACAAAAGAAAATGTACCTGGGAAGGTCCTCACCTCATACCCAGGCACATTTTCTCACGAGCTAGCTCCATTATAGCATGGAGCGCGATACAAGGAGATTGACTGATGTTGAAGCGATTGATTTTAGTTGTGATGGCCCTGGGGCTGATGATCGCCCCGGCGACTTTCGCACAAGACGACGACGGGGAAGAAGACCCCGGCGTATTGAATATTTACTCCGCACGGCACTACGGTGCGATGGAAGGCATGTTCGTAGCCTTTGAAGAAGAGACCGGCATCGAAGTTCGTGTTTCCGCCGGGACGCCGCGAGACCTGCTCTCACGTCTGAGCGCAGACATCGAGCGCGGTGGGCGCAGTGTGGCCGACCTGTTCCTGGCGATTGATGCCGGGGTGCTCGACCTGGCGGTAGAGCAAGACTTGCTCCAACCGCTGAGTGCAGACGAAGTGCCAGCGCTCTTCGAAAACATCCCGGAAGAATACCGCGATCCAGACGGCCACTGGTTCGGCCTGAGCATCCGCGCACGGGTGCTGGTCTTCAACCCGGCCAACGTGACCGAGGACGAAATCGCGGAATTGAACACGTATAGCGACCTGGCGGCAGATACATGGGAAGACCGCGTGTGTATGCGCCCGGCCAGCCACATCTACACCGTCTCACTGCTCAGCAGTCTGGTGTATCACCTGGGCGAAGAAGAAGCGGTCGATGTCTTCGACGGCATCGCGGAAAACGTGACGCGCTACATCAACAGCGACACCAGCCAGATCCGCGCAGTGGCGGCGGGTGAATGTGACGTGGCCTTCGTCAACCACTACTACGTGGGCCGGCTGACGGCCAGCGAAGACCCCGCCGACCAGGACACGGTCGAGTCTATCGAGGTCAAGTTCATGAACCAGGAGACCACCGGCAATTTCTTCAACGTCAACGCGGCGGGTGTGGTCACCGGGGCACGCAACTATGATAACGCGGTGCGCTTCATCGAGTACATGAGCAGTGTCGAGGCGCAAGGGCCGGAAGCCGACGACTTCCCCGGCGGCAACTTTGAGTATCCCACCAACCCCGAAGCCGAAATCGGCGAAGAGATCGACTTCGGTGAGTTCACGCTGGATACCACCTATGCCCTGTGGGAATATGGCGACTTGCAACAGCGCACAGTCGAACTGCTGGAAGAAATCGGCTTCGGCTTTACCGAGAACTAACTAACATCCGTTCTACCGGCCACCGGGGGGACTCCCCTGGTGGCTTTAACAGCATGATCTTATCGTTAGGACTTTTATGTCATTTTTAAGCACACTCGTCGGCGGCCTGACCGGGCGCACCAACATCGTCTCAAGACCTGAAACGGCATCGTCCGGCTGGCAATGGCCCGGCTGGACGGCGTTGATTATCCCGATGTTGATTACCGGCGCGGTGCTATTGCCCATCGCGTTCCTGGCAGTGCAGATCTTGACGCCGGATGTGGCGATGTGGGAGCGCATCTGGGATACTGTGTTGCCGCGTTCGCTGGCGAATACGATCATGCTGGTGATCGGCGTCGGCATCGGCACCTTCTTCATCGGCACCGGGGCCGCGTGGCTGGTGGTCGCCTATGAATTCCCTGGCCGCAAATGGTTTGAGCGGTTGTTTCTGCTCCCATTGGCGATTCCAGGGTTCATCATGGGCTTTACCTTCGTCGCCATCTTCGAATATGCCGGGCCGGTGCAGACCTGGCTTCGCGGCGTCACCGGCACCGAGGTGACCTGGTTCCCGGTGATCCACAGCATGGGCGGGCTGATCTTGATCCTGACGTTGGTATTATATCCGTATGTGTATCTGCTGGCGCGGTCGGCCTTCCGGGAGCAATCCGCCAACACATTAGAGGCGGCGCGGGTGATGGGGTATAGCCGGTGGCAGGCGTTCTTACGGCTGGTGCTCCCGATGGCGCGTCCGTCCATCGCGGCGGGGGTGGTGCTGGCGATGATGGAAGCCATGACCGATTTCGGCACGGTGAGCTTCTTCGGCATCCCGACGCTGAGCGAACGCATCGTCGTCTTGTGGAACGCCGAATATAACGCCGGGCCAGCCATCGAACTGGCGTCGATGCTGTTATTCGTTGGGCTGGCCTTCGTCCTGCTGGAGCGCACCCTGCGCGGACGCGCCAAATATTATCAGCAAGGCGGGCGCGGGCGGCGGCCCCGGCGGGTACAATTGCACGGCTGGGCCAGATGGTCGGCCTTTAGCTTTAGCTTTGGCCTGCTGTTCGTGGCATTTTTACTCCCGGTGTTTCAATTATCAATGTGGGTCATCAACGAGTTGCAATACCCCAGCCTGCACACCGACGGCGAAACGTTCATGACGTTGGCGCGGACATCGCTTGAACTGGGCTTGATCGCCGCTGGTTTCGTCATCACGCTATCGGTGATCGTCGCGTATGGCGTGCGGCAAACCTCCCTGACTGGCAAGCGGCGTCTGCCGCGTCTGCTCTCACGCTTGCTCACGCTGGGGTATGCCCTGCCGGGGGCGGTGGTAGCGGCGGGTGTGCTGGCCTTCGTCAACCCGATTGACGCCAGCGTGACCGACTGGGTAGCCCAACACGTTGACCTGGGGGACACCCTCTATTTGCTCACCGGGACGGTCATCGCGCTGATTTATGCTTATGTGGTACGCTTTATGTCTATCGGCTTCAGCAGTGTTGAATCCAGCATGGAGAAAGTGACGCCCAACATGGAACACGCGGCGCGGACGTTGGGCGCGGGGCCGTTGCGCGTGCTACGGCGCATTCATCTGCCGCTGGTCAGTTCCGGCTTGATGGCAGGGGCCATCCTGGTGTTCGTAGACGTGATGAAAGAACTCCCGGCGACCTTACTCCTCAGTCCGTTTGGACTCAAGACGCTGGCGACCGAAGCCTATCTTATCAGCAAAGAAGGGGTGTGGGATGCGGCGGCCATCTACGGCCTCTCGGTGCTGGTGGTCGGCATCATCCCTGTGTTGATCTTGATGCGAATCGGAGACGACAAGCGTGACACCACCTCGGATACGATTACGGAACGTCCGTAAGACTTACGGCGAACTGGTCGCCGTCGATGACGTCTCGTTCGATGTCGGCCAGGGCGAGATCCTGGTTTTACTGGGTGCGAGCGGGTGCGGCAAGACGACCACGCTCCGGCTGGTGGCCGGGTTAGAACGCCCGGACAGCGGCGAGATCGCGCTCAGTGGCGAGATCGTCGCCGGGCCGCGCACCTGGGTTCAACCGGAAGCCCGGCGCATCGGCCTGGTCTTCCAGGATTACGCGCTATTCCCGCATCTCAGTGTAGAGAAGAACATCGCCTTCGGCCTGAACCAATACAACGGCGACAAACGCGCCCGCATCACGGATATGCTGGCGTTGGTCGGCCTGGCCGGGCTAGGCAAGCGCATGCCGCACGAGCTTTCCGGAGGGCAACAGCAACGAGTCGCGCTGGCGCGTGCGCTCGCACCAGGGCCGGATGTCCTCTTGCTGGATGAGCCATTTAGCAACCTGGACGCCGCCTTGCGTGCCCAGGTGCGCGGTGAGGTACGCGATATTCTGCGCCAGACCGGTGTGACCAGTGTGTTCGTCACCCATGACCAGGAAGAAGCCCTCAGCATTGCAGACCGGGTGGCGGTGCTTCATGCCGGTGCGCTGGAGCAAATCGCCAGCCCGCAAGACATCTACACCCGACCGGCCACCCGCCATGTGGCCGCCTTCGTAGGTGAAGCGGTGTTTTTGCCCGGCATCGCGGATGGCGTCCATGCGGAAAGTCCGCTCGGCCCGGTGACACTGACACATGCCGCCGATGGCCCGGTCGATCTCATGCTCCGGCCAGAGGCCATCCACATCGACGCTGACACCGCCGCTACGAACCATCGTGCGACGGTGCAAAGCGTCGAATTTTACGGCCACGATCAGCGCGTCGAATTACAACTCGACGACGACCAGATGATTCTTTCCCGTATGAACGCCTGGCACACCTTCCAGCCCGGCCAACGGGTAGCCGTCCGTATCGTCCACACCGCACAACCGTTCGAGAAGATCGACTCGCCGGTGCGGTAAGATCTATGACTCAACTAGAAAGTGTAAATCCTAAAGGTGTGGCATCACCCCTGGCGCATTTCATCAATGTATGCGTTTGCTTCGTCAATTGAAGCAAAAACCTTGATATTTACACTGCCGTACTGATCCTGCTTGAGTGCTTCCACGGCCATTTGAACCAGGGCGTCGGTCCCAACGACCACATTGGTCTGGTTGGACGCAGTTACACTGTAACCCTCATCGCCCTTGGAAGCCGTATGCATCGCAAGCATGATCTCGGAGAAGGACATTTCAACATCCGTCACGTCTGAAATCAGATAAAGATGGTCACCAGTAGGGGAGTAATGCTCTTTGATTTTATCCATCCCTTGTTGCACAGCATCCTGATTAAAGGGATTGAGATACGTTAACGTAAGCACGTTCTTTTCAGCATCGTATTGACTCTTGACGGGCATAGTGAATTTTACTCCTCAACAATACAAATAGGATCTGGGTTTGTGCTACCAGTAAAACACAATTGCAGTGTATCATAAGAAGTATGATGACAAGCGTTAATTTTTCCAGGAGACCTGATCATGATTGGGAAAATGAGCCAGCACTCCAGGCGCACGTCCAGACGCCCCACATGGCGACCTTCAACGCGCAAATGCCGGGGCTAGTGGCCGGAGAAATGGACATTAAACGTTATAATGTCGCCAGCGTCCAGGATTTATAATCGATAAAAATTCCTGCCAGAATCGCACAAATATGATATTATGTGAAAGAATTTACAATACTGAGGAGTGACGAATTATGCCGACCATTGGTTTGTTTTATGGCAGTAGTACCGGTAACACCGAAGCCGTGAGCTTCCAGATGAAAGAGGAGATCGACAGCCGCGACAATTGGAGCGCAGAAGTCCACAACATCGGCGCGACCAGCCCGGAGAAAATGCTCGAATACGATTACATGATTATGGGCATCCCGACCTGGAACACGGGCGAACTCCAGGACGACTGGGACATCTTCCTGCCGAACTTCGGCAATATGGATATGAGTGGCAAAAAGGTCGCCATGTTCGGCCTGGGTGACCAGAACGGCTACGGGTATAACTTCCTGGATGCGCTGGGCCTGCTGGCCGACGAAGTGCTGAAGGCCAACGGCTTCGTGCTGGGCATGTGGAAGACCGAGAAATACGAATACGAAGAGAGTAAAGCCGAGATCGAAGACCACTTCATGGGCCTGGGGGTGGATCAAGAAGGCCAGAACGAGATGACCACCCAGCGCATCAAGGATTGGGTGAAGCAGGTCATCGACCAATTCGAAGGCAAGGGCATCCCCGCCTGACGCACCGACGGACACAGGGGCACCCACAAGTGCCCCTTTTTGTACCGGGCTACAGCAGGCTAATAATCCGGGTAACCATCCCCATTATCGTCCAGCATCCCGCCGAATAATTCGTCTTCGTTCCATTCACGGCGGCGGCTATCACGGGCATCACGGTTGCCGATGCGCCGCTGAGGTGGGCCGTCGTCATCCGTATCGAAGTTATCAAAGTCTGTCGCGGGCCGCCGGCCAGGGGCGGAGGGGCGCGGCTCGCGCTCATCCGGTGCGCCAGCGCGTGATGGCCCGATGTCACTGCCGGTGTCTTCAAAGCGGCGTTTGATGCGGTCGATGCGATCTTGTGGCCGTAACCGCTGGCCGGTGCGCCGGTCAACGACTTCGCCCTCTTCATCGGTCACATAGCGGGCGTCAGACCGTCCGCCGCGACCATCACCACCGCCGAACATGCCACCTACAAAGTCGGTTACATTGCCGAACAATTGCGGCACCAATGAAACCACCGTCGGGATAATCAAGCCGCGCCCGGTAAACACCGCCAGAAAAAATAAGCCAACGCCGAACGCGCAACACGTCACCACGCCAATGCCGCAGATGGTCGCAATTTGACTGAGTACATCTCCCATGCGAAAATTCTTCCTCAATAAGTCTGTTTGTTACACACGCACTCTATCATATCACGACTATCTGCTGATCGGGGACTATGCAATGCGAAATCCAGGCATCTTGTTGATCCTTGCCGCCGCTTGCCTGTGGGGGACGACTGGCACCACGCAAGCCCTGGCACCGGCGGGGGCGTCGCCGGTCGCGCTGGGGATCATCCGCCTGGCCGGGGGTGGGTTAACCCTGCAGGCTCTGGCTGGCCTGCGCCGGGTGCCGTTCAACACGGGCCGCTGGCCGCTCCGCCCGTTGATTTTGGCCGTGTTGACCATCGTGCTATATCAATTGATGTTCTTCGCCGGGGTGGGGTTGGCCGGGGTCGCCGTCGGGACGCTGGTCGGCATCGGGAGTGTGCCGATCTTCGCCGGGTTGCTGGATGCGGTCTTCGACGGCGGACGGTTGAGCCGCCGCTGGTATCTATCGACCGTGCTGGCGGTGGTGGGGTGCGCGATGCTGGCCTTAAGTGGTGATGATGTGGCGGCGGTCAACCCGGTGGGCTTACTGCTGGCGACCGGGGCCGGGTTGTCTTACGCGCTGTTCACGCTGGCGAACAAGCGTCTGCTGGCCCACCACCCGGCGGATGCGGTGATGGCGGTCGTGTTCTGTAGCGGCACGATCTTGCTCTTGCCGGCCTTGCTCCTGGTGGAAACGGCGTGGTTAGTCTCTGCCGGCGGTGTGGCGGTGATGCTCCACCTGGGCTTGATCGCCACTGGATTCGCCTATGCCCTGTTCGGGCGCGGCCTGCGGACGGTCTCAGTCGCCGTGACCGGCACCTTGACCCTGGCGGAACCGCTCACGGCGGCGGTGTTGGGCGTGCTGTTGCTGGGCGAGCGGTTATCCCCCGGTGCATTATTGGGCATCGGTTTGCTGTTCGCCGGGTTGAGCCTGCTCACCCTGCGCCCGGCGCGATTGGACACTGTGTCGGATAATAAAGCCTGATTTCACGCAGATTGTCGGATGTGCGTTACCGGACGGTATGATATAAACGAGCTATTATGTTGAAAACACAAGTCAGGTAAGGTCTTTCATGCACCGTTTCGTCTCCAAATCGACTCAAAATCTCCGCCCATCCGGTATTCGCCGTTACTTTGACATCGCCGCCACGATGGACGATGTCATCACCCTGGGCATCGGGGAGCCAGATTTCGCCACGCCAGATCACATCATGCGGGCGGGCATCGCGTCGTTAGAAGCGGGCAACACCGGCTACACCAATAACTCCGGCATGATCGAATTGCGCTCTGCGATTAGCGATTATGTCGAAGGATTGTACGGCCTGCGCTATAACCCGGTCGATCAAGTTCTGGTCACAGTCGGCGTGAGTGAAGCGTTGTGGTTGGCGTTTAAGACCATCCTTGATCCTGGCGATGAGGTGCTGGTGGTCGAGCCATGTTTTGTCGCCAATGCCGCCGCCGTCGAGATGGCCGGCGGTGTGCCGGTGATGGTGCCGACTTATGTCGAGAACGAATTCCAGGTCACCGGGGATGACCTCCGCGCTCACATCACCCCGCGCACCAAAGCGATCTTAATCAGCTACCCGAATAACCCCACCGGCGCGATCCTGACGCCGGAACGGATGCAAGAGATTGCCGATGTGGCGGATGAATACGATCTAGTCGTCATCAGCGATGAAATTTATGAACGCCTGGTTTATGGCACCAAACACACCAACTTCGCCGCCCTGCCCGGCATGAAAGACCGCACCATCTTACTCAGCGGGGTGAGCAAGTCCTTCGCCATGACCGGCTGGCGCATCGGTTACGCGCTGGCCCCCCCGGAAATCATGGCCGGGATGCGGAAGCTCCACCAATATCTGATTATGTCCGCGCCGACAATGGGCCAGGTGGCCGCGTTGGAAGCCCTTCAGCACGGTGAAGACGACGTAATGCACATGCGGGCCAGTTATGACCAGCGGCGGCGGTTAATCGTCGATGGCTTTAACAGCATCGGCCTGCCCTGTTTCGAGCCACGCGGCGCGTTCTACACCTTCCCACAGGTGACGCCAACCGGCCTGAGTGATGAAGAATTCTGTGAGGCGTTGCTCCGTGAGGAACGGGTAGCCGTCATACCGGGGAGCGCGTTCGGGGAAAGCGGGCGCGGGTTCGTGCGGGCCAGCTACACCTCTAGCTATGAAAACATCGAAGCGGCCTTAGAGCGCATCACACGGTTTATGCAACGGCATGGTTGGCTGGCACCGGCCTCAGCCCTAGTCGGGGATTAGCCTTTACCTTTTTCAGACGAAATTCATAGAATATTTTGGGTTATCAGCGGGCAATCGACCGATAATAAGGGTATCAAAACATCACAAGAAAGATACCCAGGATGACGGTCAACGACATGCTCCAGACGTTGCAAGACACAACATCAGCCCCCCGGCACTGGATTAGCGAACGCCGGGACGAATTATCACTCAGCCGGGAAGCCCTGGCCCGCAAGCTCACCGCACACGGCCTGGACGTCACAGCGCAGGACATCCACACCTGGGAAGGTGAAGAAGCCGCCTTGCCGTTAGAACAACCGGCGTTTGCCTTTGCGCTGGCAGCGGCCCTGCATTTGGATATTCGCGCTTTATTGCGCCGGGCCGGTTACAAACACCCGCTCGATAACCAATCATTACCGGCGCAGGCGGCGCGGATCGTCGCCCGGCTTCCGCAGGATCAGCAAAAGCTGGCGATTCACCTGCTGAAATCACTCCACAATGACGACTGGACGTAGACCAGCGGTTATTGATCGGCCTTTTCGAGCCATTGCATCGCGGCGTCCGGTTCGGAGAACACCATCACCCGCACGCCCATCTCATAGAATGACTCGACAAACTCATTCATGTTCATCTTGCCAGCGGTTGATTTCGGGACGACCAACGCCCAATACTTCCAGCCAGCCGCAATGGCTTTGGGCAACCAATGCGTGTTGACCCATTCGGTCTCTTCGTCGGTGTGCGCGTCGATGGCGCGATTATCCGATAACCACTTGACCGCATGATATTGCTGTAAAATTTCTACGCCGGTATTCAAGGCTTTTTTGAGATGCAGGCCGCCAATCCCCGGCTTGTAAATATGATGCACAATTTTTGTATTTGGATGATAATAGAGCGAAACATACGGGTTATCGAGGATCGTCTTTTTGTTCATGTTAAAGCCCTTTGTGTCGATAATATATGCACTAGAATCACTTTAGCATAAAAATAATGTGTTCAACCGTTGAGATCGCGCCTTAGACATCATCCCGCGCTTTGAGGATCATCTCATACGCCCGGTTGAGGGCCTGCATCTTGTCGTGGGCGTCGGGGTCGTCACCGTTGAGATCCGGGTGATACTGGCGGGCTTTCTCTCGAAACGCGGTCTTGATGGTCGCACGATCTGCCGACGGCGCGACCTCCAACACGGCGAAATACCGCGCCAGATCATCCGGCGCATCGTCCAGCTTACGGGCGCGTTCCCGGTGGTAGGCATCCGGGTCGCCGTCAAAGGCCGTCACACGGTAGGTACCCGTCAGGCCGGCCATGTTTACCTCCGCCTGATAACAGCGCAACCCGCCCACATCCAATGCTTCGCCATAGCGCACGGTATGATATTGGGTGTAATTGCCCGCGTCAAAATGCACCGGGAAGACGTACAGCCGTTGCATGTAGATCTTGTACGCATAGATTTTATCATCGTAGAGCGCGAGCAAGGCCCGGTGCCAATCTTCCAGCAGAACGCGCCGCCCATGATCCGGCAAGAGCATATCCGACCACAGGATAAACAGCGTGTGGTAGCCTTCGGCGGTGTTTTTGGTCAGCGTGTTGTTGATCTCGTAAAGCGGGATGGGACTGTCGATCAAGTGAATCATCAGGTGTTCGCCGCTGATTAAGCGCAGGTGGATGATGTCTCGACCGTCATGAATGATTTTATCGACCGCACCGGCGATGTCCAGTTCACCGACGAGAAAAGCCCCAACGCTGTAGGTATAATATCGCATAATATTTGCCTGGTTTGTATTCGATCCGGGAGCGCGGTTGCGCGTCGCGCTTTCGATCCATTATACCTTGATCCGGTCGGGGGATGTAGGCTTTGGCAATTTCGCATATAATGGATCTACGCGCTACAAAAGACATTAAACGGACGTAACAGGAGAAGAGGGTTCGTGTCAGGCTCATTGATCGGGCGGATGCTCGGCAAGTATAAGATTATCGAAAACCTGGGCCAGGGCGGCATGGCAAGCGTCTATCTTGGGTATCAAGAATTGATTGATCGCCAAGTCGCGGTTAAAGTCTTGCCGCCACACCCCGGCCTGGACGAAGGTTTCGTGGAACGCTTCGAATTAGAAGCCCGCACCATTGCCAAATTACAACATCCGCACATCGTACCCGTATTTGATTATGGGCGAGAGGATGACATTTTATATCTGGTGATGGCCTACGTTGACGGCGGTACCCTGGCCGACCGGTTGGACGAAGGCCCGTTGTCAATCCGTGAGACGGAAAAGATCTTGCGCGAACTGGCCGGTGCGCTGGATTACGCCCACCGCCAGGGCGTGATCCACCGGGATATTAAACCGGCCAATATCTTGCTTTCCGGCGAAGGCTTTGCCTTGCTGGCTGATTTTGGCATCGTCAAATTAGTCGAGGACTCGCCCGACCTGACCGGGACCGGCGTGGTGGGCACCCCAGCCTACATGGCCCCAGAAGCGGCCCAGGGCAATCCCATCGACTCGCGGATTGATGTCTATTCATTGGGCGTGCTGGTCTACCAGATGCTCACCGGGGAGCAGCCGATCACCGCACCGTCGATGATGCAGTTGATGCTCAAGGTCATCCAGGAGCCATACCGCCCCATCCGTGAGGTTATCCCCAGCCTACCGCCGGAAATCGAAGTGGTGTTTAACAGAGTGCTGGCGAAAGACCCGGAAGACCGCTATCAAACCGCGTCAGAATTTGCCGAAGACTTTAGCATGGCGATCCACGACACCAGTGAGATCGAAGCGATCCGCACGCAGATGCCGCTAAAGCCGGGCAAGCCAGTAGCACCGACCGAAGCCCAGCGCACCGCCCCCATGAAAGATCGTGGCACCCGGCAACAATCTCCACCCGGCATGGCGGAAACAAACCCAACGGTCGTCGTCCAGCAAGGCATTAGCCCGATGATCTTACTGGTCGTCGTCGGTATGATGATCGGCGGGGCGGTGCTGGCTTTGCTGGTCGTGCTTTCCAACGAGGACGGCACCACCAGCCCACCGACCGAGATCGACGACATCCCGGTGATCGCAGACCCGGACGAGGAAGCAGAACCGACCGCCCGCGAGATCCCGACTGCCCCGCAGATCGAGACCTTCGGCAGTGTGACGTACTCCACAACGGATGTGCTAGGCGATACCATCGCCCTGCGGGTGGATGACCTTGCCCCACCAGGTGACGGGGTATATATCGGCTGGTTGGTCAATACGCAGACTGACGATACATTGCGCCTGGGGGAGATCTTGATCGACGGCTTCGGGAGTGGCGCGTTGACCTACCAGGACCCGGACGAGCGGATGCTCCCCACGATGTTTAACGCGGTGCTCATCACCGAAGAGACCAACGAAGACGCCGAGACCCCCGGCGATACCATCGCCTATAACGGGCAGGCCCCGGCGGCCCTGGCGAACGCACTGGGGGAAATCTTCATTGCATCCGAAGATGGACTCAACGGTGGGAGCCTGTTAGACGGCATCACCATCGAAGCGCGTATCGGCGCACAGCATGCCGGGCTGGCCTCTCGTTCGTCAACCATCGTCAGCATGCGGACGCACGCCGAGCATACCATCAACGCGCTACGCGGCGAAGAGGTCGATTATGACGGCGACGGCGACGGCGGCGACAACCCAGGGCGCGGCGTGGGCGTGTATATCTTCGCAGATCGCATCGAAACCATCTTGAATGAAGCAGTCGCGGATGCACCGTTACGAGTCGCATCTGACGCAGAATTCATCCGTGTGTGCCTGGTCAACACCCGCCAGCGGGCCGACCGCGTGATCGAACTGGAAGAAATCTTGCTGGAAGAACCGCTAGAAGCGGATGGCGGCAGTGTGGATAACGTCCGCAGTGATGCCGAAGAATCGACCGAAATCGCCGACCGCCTGCTGGAAGGCTTCGACCTCAACGGCGATGGCAACATCGACCCCTTCGAGGGTGAATGCGGCCTGAACCAGATCGAACGCTACGGCCTGCAAATCGCCACCTTGAACATCATCGAAGGTGGGCTGAGCGAATGAACACACGATGGATCATCGGCGGGATCTTGCTGGCCCTGCTGGCCGCTTGCACCGGTGGGGCGGAAGAAGAAGCCCCCACCCCGACAGACCCGGCGACCGATACTTCCAACGCGATTGTCGTGACGCTGGGCAGTAGCGGCCTGCGAGAATCCGCCGACGACACCACCAACCGGCTGACCGTCCCCACGCTTGACCCGGACGTGGCATGGATCCCGCCGGCGCAACCCGTCACGCGGGAGAATGCGTTCGAGATGACCTATCTCGGCCAGTTGCAACCGCCAGATCCACCCAGTAGCGTGACGGCGGTCAGCTTCACTACTGATGGCACCGAAGCCGTCTTGATGAATAACGATTATTTAATCGGCTTCAACCTGATTACCGGCCAGTTGACCTTTACCAACACGCGCCAGGGTGCGGTGGATGTGTTCTACTCGCCGGATAAAACCGAGTTCTTCACCGTGACCGATGCCGGGATCGGGCTGGTCTTCGATGCCCAACGCGGCGTCGTGATCGATGACTTTTTAGCCATCGAAGACTTCAGCGGGGCCACCGCTTATGATCCGTTCAGCGGGTGGCTGGCCGTCGGTGGGGAAGACGGCACCATCAAAGTGTGGGATCCTATCGAGCGTGTCTCACAGGTGACGTACACCGCGCACAATGGGCGCGTCAGCCGCCTGCACTTTGACCCGCAGGGCGACCGGCTCTTTTCCGCCGGGGATGACCAACGGGTGATCGCGTGGGATTGGCAGAACCGCGAGTCGCTCTATACGCTGGAAATCGGTGCCCCGGTCGTCGCGCTGGCCGTCAACGAGCAGACCAACCGGCTGGCCGTCGCTTCAATTGATTTTGCCATGGTCTATCAAGAGACCAGCGGCCAATTTCTTTACACCTTGCAATACGGGCGCGGCGGTGCCAGCGATGTGTTGACCTTTGACCCGACCGGCCAATATCTGCTCACCGGCGGTAACATCCCGGATATGGTCGTGTGGGATGCGGCCACCGGGCAGTTGGCGGCGCAGTTACCCGGTGTCGGCGGGGCACGGACGTCGGCGGCGTTTAACCCGACCGGCGATCTTCTGCTGGCGGCGGTCATCAACGGGCCGGTGACGCTGTATGACATGACACAGATCACGGCAGAGACCATCGTGCGGGCCGAAATCGAACCGGGGACCGAGCGTGTGGTCAACCTGGCCTTCAGCCCGGACGGATTTTCCATGTTATTTTTTGACGCGGCAGGCCCGGCTTATGTCTGGGGCATCCCGCCAGAATAGTAGGAGGTTTATCATTCCTAAGAGTAGACATCAAATCGAATTAGCACGCATCTTAAGCTTCAGCGATGACGACCTGGCGTCTAACCGAGAGGGCAAACTCTCGTCACTCCAGACCAGCACACTGGCCGCCGACGGACGTAAGCGCACCATCACAATGTTGGGTCTCGCCATGCTGGCCAGTATCCTGGGTGGTGTAGCCCTGGCGATTATCCTCACGCCGGTTTTGGCCCTGGTGCTGGGGTTGGCCGCGTTCTTAGTGGCGGGTTATATCGCTTACCTGACGATGCGGGCCGGGCGCAAGCGCATCAACCAACGTGGCATCCAAACGCTGGAAGGCCCGGTACAGGTCACAGATAACCCGCCGGTGCTGACGATTAAAGGCCAAAGTACCCCGGTGACGCGGGACGTGTTGAAGACCTTCCACAACGGCGAAACGTATCGACTTTACATCAGCGGCAAACATCTGCTAAGTGCGGAAACACTCGACCGGCAGACCGATACCAACGTCAAAGATAAATTGGACGACGAACTCAAAGAGATCATGGATAAGGACATTACACCAGGGGCGTTACGGACTGATGATTGAGCTAGCCACCTTATCTGCCGTTGTCATGTTCGACGGCAAGATATTAGAAATCTTCGAGCAAGATGGCGATCATCAACGCTTTCACATCAACTTCATCAACCTGATCGAATTAGAGGCCGACCGGCGCGACCGGCACCGGCTCCGCGTGGCGATTGGCTCCGAAAACCGGCCTTATACCGTCATCGTTGATGAGACTCAGGTGGAAATCGCCCGCACGCTGGTGGATGCGGTACGGGCGGCCCGGTAACGCGCTCAGTATTGATCCATCACCCAGCGCATCAGCGTGTGGTGGGCGGCCTGCCCAGCATACGGCCCGAAGGCCGCGAACGTCGCCGCTGTTTCCTCCGGCGTGAGTTTGCCTTCGCCGCCGTAAAAGTACCGGTTGGCCGCCGCTTGAAGCGCGACATCGTTAAAGCCGACGTAATTATGCGGCCCGATGGATCGTTGAATAGCCCAGGCCGCCGTCCAATGACCGATCCCCTTGATGGCAGTCAGCACGTCGTAAGCATCTTCCGGGGATTGATGGCGCAGGTTTTCGAGCGTCAGGGCATCGTCGTAGATCGCCTGGGCAATGTCGATCATCAACTGCATGCGGCGGAATGTGATCTTAAGCGGGCGCAAGTCCTCCACCGATGCGGACGCGATCTGCCCGGCGCGTGGGAAGGCGAAGAAGGGCTGGCCGTCATAGGTGAGCGTCTGCTTGCCCCAACCGACCAACCAGCGTTGCGCCCGTTGTGCCGCCGTCCATGTGATCTGCTGTTCGGTGATGGTGAGCATGACCGCCTCGAACACTGTCTCTGTGCGGAGCCAGCGCAGACCTAGCAACGGCTCTACCACCGCCCATAAGGCCGGTTGCCCCTGGGCATAAGCGTAAAATGGGCGTGGGTCGTCCTCAACGCCTAATATATGTCGGATGCACTTCATCAGCATATCTTTATCCGGCGGCGTGGTGGAGATCATCAAATCTACCGCCAGCTTATCCTCGCCCGCCGGGCGCACACGCACCAGGTTCAACCCACCCCGCAGGGAAATCAAACGCCAATACGCCCCCTGATAGGCGACATCCAGCGACGGATGCGCATACCGCTGGAGCAAATCCAGCGTGAGGGGCAGGTTATATGGCCCGGTCGGTTGAAGCTGGCCGAGTGGTTGCATTACGAATATTGTGCAGTACGGGCCGCTTCAAGCTCTTGGCGCAGGCGGCGGTAACTCTTGTAACGACGTTTGCTGATCTCATTAGCGCGGACGGCCTTCATCACCGCGCATTGTGGTTCGTTGTTGATGTGGCTACAATCGCTAAAGCGGCAAGACGGCGCGTGCGCGGCCACATCACGGAAGTACCCGTCTAGTTCTGCCGGTTCGACATCGTAGACGTTCAAATTTCGCATCCCCGGTGTATCGGCCAGGTAGGTATCCGCACTCAGCTTGATTAACGCGCTATCGCGGGTGGTATGCACGCCTTCCCCATTGTTCGCGCTCACCTGCTTGACCTGACGGCCCAACCCCGGCTGGATGCAGTTCAGCAGGCTGGTCTTGCCGACTCCCGACGGCCCGGTAAAAGCCGTGATGCGCCCGTTGACCCAGTCTCGCAGGCTGGCGATGCCGCGCCCATCCTTCGCGCTGGTGTACAAGACGGTGTATCCCATCTTTTCATAAGGCTGGAAGCGATTTTCGATATTGGTGGGGTCTTCCAGATCAACCTTGTTGACGACAATCACCAGATCTTCAACATCTGAGAGTTCACCGGCAACCAGCATACGGTCGAGTAAATGGGTGTTAGGGGCAGGATCTGCGGCGGCGATGACAAAAAAGATCGCGTCCGCATTGGCGACGATGACATGCTCGCGTTCGGCATCCCCGCCGCCCCGGTTGCCGACTGTGCGAGCCGACCGCGACAACACGCTGTCACGCTCTGCGACTGTTTCAACCCAGCCGATGTCGCCGGTTTCGTCGTTATCGACAATGCTAATCCTCACACGATCACCGATTGCGGCGATGTCTGCGGATTGGGCCTGTTCCATCAATCGTCCGCGTAAACGACACCGATAGGTCGTTCCATCACTGGCTTCTACCCAGAAGAAGCCACTCTGTTCTTTGACGACAAGGCCGTCTAAATGTGAGTCCAAAGGCGATCCTTCCTCCATACATAATGGTGGACACAAAAACAAAAAACACCAGACCACACCGTTCGGCGGTATGGTGGTGGTCGTTCAAGCTGACTTGTATCGAACGCAGGGGATTGACACGCCGGGGTGCCACGTCCTCAGTGTATAGTATACCCTGAAAACGTCCAGCGTGTCTATCGAATTCAAGCGGTAGCGGCGGGGCGCAGGGTGTTTTCGATCACCAGGCGGATTTGCTCTTGCGTGTCGGTCATCGGTGATTTGCCCTGATACTTGGTCAAATGGTCGGTCATGCGCTTCATGATGTTGTTGACCAGGATCGTCTGGGCGCGGTAATCGTGCTTGTCGCGCTGGCCTTTCAGTTCACGCCCGCCCACCATGCTGGTAAGCCAGTTATTCAAGATCTGGGCCATTTCAATGTCAAACGTCCATACCCCTTTGAACTGGCGTTCGGCATCCGGCGAGTCCATATCGCTGATTTCTTCCGTCGCCAGCACACTGGCGAAGCGGTCATTGTATGACACCAGGAACCATTCTTTGGCGATCTGGTCATACCGGTCTAACTTGACGTAAGTCAGGTTCGGGATGTGCGGGAGATTGCCTTGCATGTCGTCAATACCGAACACATAAACCGACTCGGCGGTTTCCGCGATCTGGCGGTAACGCTCAACCTGCGGTATGAACCGGCTGAGAAATTGAAAGCTAGAAAAGAAGCGCGTCTTCGCGCCATCAATCAGCGTCGCATTTTCAATCTGGTGACTGATTTGATTCATGGTGGCGCGGCTGTAGAGGATAGAGGTTGGTGTGATTTTTTGCGCCCGCTCTACCAGGCCATAAACAGAAAAGCTAGGATCAATATTGATGGACATGGTTTGTTCCTTAGTAAAATTCTATGAAGCCTTTGTTCTAATGCTTATTATGCTATAAGTGCGTAAGATCACAATGAGATACATCTGATAGGCCAGTGAGATGCAGATGGCGTAATATTACACCCGCGATCAGCGTCTGTAATACAGGAAAGTTGTGACCGTGTTTTGTGATACAATGCGCTTTATGATCGATCTTATGAGAAGGACATTATTGTGAGTGATGAGACACAAACCAACGAGACGTTTAGCATGTCTCGTGATGTGGTTAATGCCGTAATCGTCGGGATTGTCTTTATGGTAGGCGGCGTCTTGCTAGGGATGGCAATCGCCGGGGATGGCCTCACCGCGTCTGACGTGCGCGGCATTGTGGCTGATGAGTTAGACAACACACTCGGCGCGACACTGAACGATACGCTGGTGGCCGTGCTGAGTGAGACCAGCGGCGGCGCAGGGTTGACGTCAGAAGATGTGCGGGCCGTCGTGCGGGAAGAGGTCGCGGTCGTCGCGGGGGGTGAAGCCAGCGGCCTGACGGCGGAAGAAGTCCGGGCCATCGTCAGTGAAGAAGTCACGGCCAGTGGCGGCGGCGGCGAGGCCATCTCTAGCGAAGAGCTGGAAGCCATCGTGGTCGGTGCGTTAGCCAATGCCGAGCGTGAGCGAAATTACCTGGCCGATGACGACGCCTACATCGGCGATGAAGACGCCCCGGTCGTCATCGTGGAATTCAGCGACTACCTGTGTAGCTTCTGCGGGCGGCACTTTGAGCAGACCCTCGAACCCCTGCTGGAAAACTTCGACGGTTACATCCGGTATGTCTACCGGGATAACCCCGGCGTGGGCGGTCAAAACGCGGTTCGCTCTGCCCTTGCGTCAGAATGTGCCCAGGATCAAGGCTACTTTTGGGAGATGCACGACGTACTTTTTAGCAATCAAAGCGCGTTAGGCACCGGGGATCTGGGTGCGCTCAACGAGATTTTGATCGGCTTTGCGGAAGACATCGACGGGATGGACGTGGAGACGTTCACCACCTGCCTGGAAAGCGAACAGCACATCAACGACATCATCGTCGATAGCAGTGACGCGCAATCGGTCGGCGCACGCGGCACCCCGGCCTTCTTGATTAATGGCCGGTTCATCAGCGGGGCACAACCCTATGAAGTCTTCGAGCAATTGATCCTGCGCGAACTGGCAGACGCAGGCATCACCTACGAGCCGCCCACCGAGAGCTAAACAATGCATCCGGGCGGGGGTTGCTCCGCCCGGCATACCTGGGTAGTTACAAATCAACGTTGATAACGTTTTGGCATCGCGTTGATCTTCTGCACGGCAGTCTCGAAGTCGAAACCGATGGTTTCCGCATACCAGCGCATCGAAGCATAGCGCGGTTGGTTGTCGCGCTCGGCCAGGGTTAAGGCGGTATCCCGGTCGATCATGCCCTCACGGATCTGGTTACTGCGGAATGTATCGTTCTCGCTGAACCCTGCGGCTGTATAGTAGATGTAATTGTAAAAAGCCGCTGTACCATCGCCAATGCGCCAGGTGGAAACGGTATCTGGTGCGGTTTCCCAGTCGTACTCGTTCAGCAATGTATCCTCGATGGTCTGTTCATCCCAACGCAGATAATCATACAAAATATGATAATCCTTCGGGATCATGTAGTAAGACACAAAGGCATGGAATGAGTCGAACAACGATGTGTTGAGATAAGCCGGGTTACTTAGAAAGTGCCAGCCATAATACCCCAGCATATGCAGGCGATCTTTCAGGGCCAGCGCGTAATGTTTTTCTTGCTTGCGGCTTACCTCGTTGATGCCACAGAAACCGACCTTGAAGTCGGTACGTTCTAGCGGGTTCATGCTGTAAAGCGTGAGGTCGATCTCCATCTGTTTTTGCAACATGTTGGAGTAGTAAAAGAACTGCTTATCCCCCGCCATGAACAAAGGCACCGTGCCTAAGGCCGGCTTTTTTAACCAGGCCAGCACATTTTTACGCACATTTTCGCGCTTGGTTTTGATGTCGGCGGAGATCAAAATATGCTCAATTTCAAGCTGGCTACACATGCGGCTGATGTTACGCCGGGCAAGGTCTGTCACCAGCCCCCAATCATAGGTATACGCGACCGGGTTCATGCCCAGCACCCGCTTAATGTAGTGGATGCCATAAGAGCTATCGCGCCCGCCACTCAGCGGAACCAGCACATCGGGCTTGTCGTCGTCCCGGCGGTAGGGTGCAACCAACCTTTCGATTGCTTCCTCACCTTTGAAGTCAATCGATTGGTAATTCAAGCAGTAGTTGCACACGCCATCCGCATCAAATTCAATAAACGGGAAGGTTTCCGGCAGGATGCAACGGGTACAACGGCGCAACTCACCCACCTGGCGGTTAACGCCTTGTATAAAGGCGTCGTTGGCATGGTAAGTAGACAACATTAGCGGGTCGGGGTCGGGGGTATGATCTGCGATAAATTCGGTCTGTTCGTCGGTAATATCCCGGATTTCACGCGGTTCCCCGGTTGGCACAACGGCAGGATCGCCGGTTGGGCCTGCATTCATCGAAAAGGCGTGGGCCTGCAAGGTCTCAAAGGTGAAGACGATCCCATTACACGGTCGGATCTGATGAATTTCGGTATGTTGGAATTGGCCCTGCAAGGTAGGCTGAGAAATCGTCTGTTGCAGGATGTATTTTTCTGAAGCAAATACCAACTCCATCCCATTATCACCCAACGCATAATAGAGGGAGCCGTTGGTCGTTGCTAGCACGATCCCGTTATGCTCCTGCGTGAGTAGCGCAATCGAGTTTGCCCCGCGTGTTTGCTGTAAGGCGTTGATGACGGCAGTTTCTAGCGGCTGATTGTTCGTTAGGTTATGGCGTATCAGGCTAAGCATAACTTCGGTATCGACCTGATAGTGTCGCTCAAGCTGAGGGTGTTGTTCCCACAATTCGGCATCGTTCACGATGATGCCATTATGGATGCACACCAGCCCATCTTTAATCACAGGTTGATTATTGTTATGATAGACCTTCTTACCGTTGGTCACCATGCGGGCATGGCCCAGGGCGATGACGCCATTGTGGGTTGCTTCATAATTTTGCAGTAGGTGTTTATATTGCGCCGAGCCGATCATGCGGCGGGCGCGTTCTGGCCGTTTGTAGACGGTGATCTGCTCGTGATCTGCCAGGACGAGACCGGCGGAGTCTTTGCCCCTGGATTCTGAGAGCAGGAATAGTTGATCGACAAGTTGGTGAAGTTGACTGGCGTCAAACCGTGCGTTCGGTTTTGTCACGATGCCAAAGATACCACACATAATTTATCCTTTTCGAACCAAGAGATATTGAATATCCCCACTGGGGACATAGACCGGCAACTTTGCCAGGGGGCTATTCGCAACAGCCCGCGTCAATGCCTTCGGGATGAAAGGAAAAACACGGCCTAACTTATACACGATAAACCCAAAATTCGTGCGCTTACCCAATGTGCGCCATTCAATAAGCTGTGCATTTAATTCTTGTTCGAATAATTGAATCATGCTTTGCTGGCTGAAGAAACTTAAATGCTCCGGCGGCGTCATGAATGCCCACCGTTTGCCCATTAACTTCGCCAGGCGCGAGCCGATGTTCGGCGTGGAAATAGCCAGGATACCACCGGGCTTAAGATATTCCAGCAGTTGCTGGCCCACCTGGTAAGGCATCCATAGGTGTTCGATAACATCCCACATACAGATTGCATCCAGGCTTTGTTTGGGAATATCCTGGTCTTCCAGGTGACCGACCCAGATGCGATCTGCAAGTTCGGGGTTATTCTTTTTTGCAATTTCTACCCCCACCGCAGACAAATCAAACCCTTGCACCTGATACCGGTCTTTCGCAACTTGTAAAAAACTACCATCGCCGCACCCGGCTTCCAACAGGTGCGAGCCTTCTGGAACGTGCGATTCGATAAACTTCAGCCGACGGCGATTTTCCACCTCCAGGGCCTTTTCGTCACGGTATTTGCTATGGCTGAAGTAAGATTCCTGATAGATTGCATCGAGGTCTTGTTGGCTGGGTTGCTGGGCGACCTGCACAAAACTGCATTCTGGGCAACGATGGAGATCATAACCGCGTATATCATCTAAATGGGGTTGGGTGAGGGTGCCACATATACGGCACACTGTTTCCATTGATGACCGGGTAGCTTTTGCATTCATCGGATCAGCGTCTTTGGTTATGGCGTTCAGTTCGTTTGGTTCAATTTTCATCAGGCGTCTTGTCTCTGGATAACATATGATCTGGGTAGATCAACCGTTCCTGACGGATCTGGGCGATCTGGTCTGCCAGCAAGCCGAAAAAGAGCGTCTGGAAGCCGAAGATGATCGACAGTGCACCGAAGACCGGGAACCCTTCCCCCAGCGCGATTGCCTCTGCAAAGCCATACGCACTGCCGAATAAGACGAGCACAATCCCCAGCGAGCCAAAAAACCGCATCGGCTTAAACATCAACATAATCCGCAGGATAATCATCAACGTGCGCGACCCATCGCGGAATTGCTTGACGGTACTCTGCCCGACTCGCTCTTTTACCACGATGCCGACCTCGGTACCATTATACCCCTGTTCCAGCATCAAGAGGGTTGTCGTCGTCGATGCACTGAAGCCCTTCGGGAATAGATGCAGATAGCCGGCGATGACATCACGCCGGAACCCGCGCAGGCCGGAGTTAAAATCCGCCACCTTTTGCCCCGCCGCGATGTTCACCACCAGACGAAGCACCTGCTTGCCAAACTGGCGCGACCGCACCGTATGCGACCGCTCATCGCGCACACCGATGCAATAATCCAGTTGTTTTTGTGTCAGCTCATCATAGACCTTCAGCAGATCATCCGGGCGATGTTGACCGTCGGAGTCGTACCAGATGACGTAATCATGGCGGGCCTGGCGGATACCGGTCGAAACGGCGGAGCCATACCCTTGATTGCGTAGATGAGACACCACCTTAACCCGGTCATGTTGTGCGGCGACTTCGGCGGTACGGTCGGCGGAGCCATCGTTTACCACGATGATCTCTGCCCGTGCCAGGCGTGGATGGGCGATCAAGTCGGCCAAGGTCGGCCCGATGCCATGTTCTTCGTTGTAAGCGGGTATGATGATCGATAATGATCTGGCTAATTCTGACATAATCTCGTGCCCCATCGCGAATAAGTCGAGGGATTGCTTGTGTTCACTATAACATAACAGTTTTTTAGCGGCATACAAGATCATGACTCCGGCTCATCATCTGCCGTTGGGATGCGCCTTGAGAGCAATAAGCTATATAACATGGTGGCGATTATCAGGTAAAACGGCGTGACCACGACCGCATAACGCGGCTGAGTATAAAACGCGCTCGCCGTCGTCCCCACTTGATACAAGATAATCATCAGGCTGATGACCACCAACGGACGCCAGACACGGGGCGACCGTAACCAGACCATGCCGAACATCAGCAGGCCAAGCGCGAAGGCAAAGTAACGGTCGAACACGAACAAACCGAACATATACGGTTTGGAGATCAGCAATTCCGCCACCACATAATAGGCAAACGTCCCGCGCAACGCATCCCCGCCGATGGCATGTAACCAATCACACACATACTGCTGATAAGCAGTCTTTGTTTCCAGCAAGACCAGGGTATCGGCCACACTGCGTGGCGGACGGGGCCGGCAACCGATGGCGCGTTCGTCCAGCGTGCCGGGCACCTCAAATTCGGTGATGAAGTGAACCGACTCGTCATAAACGCTCAGACTATAGGTAATCAGATTAGCCTGGATCGCCTCTACCAACAGCGACAACCCCACCGGGTCGGCATCCGGTGCCGCTTCGACACATGCGGTCAATTCCCAGCCGCCCTGGGCGCGGTCGATGTCTTGCTCACGGGTATCCCCCGGATACACTAACTTGGCTTCTTCGTAGCTGTATTCACAGGCTGGCGTTTGCTCGATGCGCCCGTAAGTGGCCGCAATCGGCCCGTTGGATGGATCATAAATATCGTGGAACATGGCCCCATACAGATAGTACAATTCGCCACTACTGGGGGCGTAAGTAAATTGCCGGTCGATCACCCAGCGACCACCAGAGATAATCAACCCGCCGACCACAAACCCGATCACGACCAGCATCGCCTGCCGCCACTGCATCGCATAGAACACCAGCACCGCCGCCACCGGGATCCACAGGTAATTCCCCGCCGGGCGCATCCAGGGGGCCAGCACCAGCACCACGCCCAATAATAGGCTGACGGCAATCACCGGCGTATTGAACTTCTCCCGCCGGAAAAGATCGGCCATCAACAACATGACCAGAATCAAGATCAAGCCGTACAGAGCTTCAGTCAGCACCATATGGGCGTAGATGACGTTAAAGGGCAACATGGCAAAGGCCAGCGCGTAGCGTTCGCCGTAATCAGTGTCATATCGTCGCAAGACAACCAGCACCATCAACAGCACCAACAGCCGCAAGATATGTTGCGTGCCGATCAACGTGTAGATCGTGTCGCCCATCAAGCGCGTCCCGGCGATGAACAGACCGTAGCCATACCCCACGATCTCATTCGCCAGATAACCGGGATCTTCCGCTGATTGATAGGTGCCGGAATTACCCAGGATCTGCTCACTGACCCGGAAGTATTGGCGGCTGTCAGAATTTGAACGCGGCACCGCCGCCAGGATTTGCAACGCGCTGACGGCAACCGCGATGACGATCAACAGCATGATCAACCCGCGTGAAACCGGGCGCGACGGCCTGACCGGGGGCCAGGTCACCCCTTGCACAGTGGTCGCATGGACGAGCAACAAGCCGTTGACCGCCCCCCACAGCGGCCAGAAACGCCGAACGTTGATGTCATCATAGCCCTGGATGACCGGCGTAAATAACACCAGTACCGCCAACCCTAGCAAAAATCCATACAGATGACGCCGCCGCGTGATGACACCGCCGCGCACGATCAATGCTAACGGACGCCGTTGGTGCCACAACCCAACCAGACTATACAACACAATCAGCAGGGCCAACGGTGCCCCGTTGATGACCAGCCAGCCAGCGGCGATGAGATTGATAACCAGCACAGCAAATGTAAGCACGCCTTGCCATCCTCAAACTTGGGCTACGCAATACTGCCATTGTACTGCAAAATGGATCGCATCATCACAAGGATCGGTCACAGTACATGCAAAAGATACGCGGCCTGATGGCCGACCGCTTCACCGGGGATGTCGCATGGAACATCGGTAGTCTGGTATTTCTGGCGGCGGGCGGGCTAATCATCAACGGGGTCATCGTCTCCTTACGCGGTGCGGATGCCCTGGGCGTTTTCAACCAGGTCTACGCCTTTTACATCGTGCTATCTCAGATCGGGGTGGGCGGCTTGCAACACTCGGTGTTAAAGCAGGTCGCGTATATGCGCGATGACCGTGACGCCTGCGCCGACGCGACCGGGGTCGCGTTAGGCTTGATTGTGCTCCTCACCGTGCCGATTGCGCTCCTCGGCCTGGCCCTGGCACAGCCCATCGGTGACCTGCTGGAAAGCCAGCCAGTGGGCGAAGGTCTGCGCTACGTCATGCCCGGCTTGATCTTCTTCGCCGCCAACAAGGTACTTATCAACGTGCTGAACGGCCTGCGGCGGATGCGAATATATGCCGTTTTTCGTTCCGCCCGTTTTGTACTCATCCCATTATTCATCGTGTTGATTATCGCGCTGGATCAACCGGCCAGCACCTTACCCCTGGCCCTGACGTTGGCCGAAGTCGTGCTGTTCATCGTGCTGATCGTTTACATCTATACACGCTTGCTTCCGTACCGCCGGCCAAGAAACATCAACCATTATGTCCGCGCTCATCTATCGTACAGTGTGCGGGGCGTGCTGAGTGGTGTTCTGCTGGAACTCAAGACGCGCACGGATGTGCTGATGCTCGGTCTATTTTTGTCGGATACAGCGGTCGGGTGGTATAGCTTCGCGGCGACATTGGCGGAAGGCTTCGGCCAGATCGCAATCGCGGTGCGCTTCAACGTCGATCCTATCGCTGGCGGTCACTTCGCGGATGGCGAACGAGATAAAATCGGCGACCTGGCCCGGCAGATCCGGCGGTACTTCTGGCCGGGGATGGCGGTGCTAGGGACGGTCAGCATCCTGGCGTATCCGGTCGTGTATGCGGTCCTGGCCGGGTCAAGCGGCCTGGGGGAAAGTTGGGCGGTTTATGGTCTGCTGGCGGGCGCACATATTATCGTGGCCGGGTATGCCTTCATGCGCGGGATCTTGCTGGTGGGTGATGCACCGGGCGCGTTCACAATGACGATCATCTTGACGACGGGCATTAACATCGGCTTGAACGCCCTCTTGATCCCACCCTTTGGGTTGGTCGGAGCGGCGATCACGACCGCCGCTTCGATCATATTAGAAGATGCCATCATCGTTTATCTGGCACGCCGCTTGTTAGACGTGCGCTTGTGACGCCATCTGCCGCCGCCGGGCAATTTCCGGCAGAAGCAGAAGTGAGATCAAGCCGTTAAGGACGACGATCACGGTACTGCCCTCATGGCCTAACACGCCAAGCGGCAACGGCAGGTCGATGAACAACGCCCCTGCCACCAGCAGAGCGATCACGGCCAGCGAAAAGACGATGTTTTGCCACACCACGCGCCGGGCCTTCAAGCTGAGGTCAATCGCTTTTTCGATCAATTCCAGCTTATCGCCCATCAGCACCACGTCCGCCGTCTCTAGCGCGACATCGGTACCCGCCGCCCCCATCGCCATGCCGATCTGGGCGGTTGCCAGCGCGGGCGCGTCGTTGACGCCATCACCGACCATCGCCACCGGGCCGACCGTCGCCTGCAATGCCTTGAGTTGTGTCACCTTATCCGCTGGCATCAGGTTAGCGTGAACACGGTCAATGCCGACCTGCGACGCGATAGCCTGCGCCACCCGTTCGTTATCACCGGTGAACATCGCGACTTCCAACCCCTTCGCCTTGAGATCCGCCACGATCCGCGCCGCTTCCGGGCGCACTTGATCTGCCAGCGCGACCAGGCCAAGCCAGGTGTCCTCACGGATCACGGCGATCACGGTGTTACCGTCGTCTTCCAGCGTGTGCCGGGCCTGGATGAGTTCAGACGGTAACGGCACCAGCCCATCCAGATAAGTGATACTGCCAGCATGGACGGTCACACCATCCAGCGTGACGGTTACACCCTGGCCGGATTTGGCTTCGAAGCGATCAACCGGCACCGGCTGGATGCCGCGTGCTTCCCCGGCGCGGACGATGGCCTTTGCCAGCGGATGCTCACTACGGGCTTCCACCGATACAGCGACCGCCAGTACCTCGGCTTCATCGGCCTGATGCGGCACGATGCGCGTGACGGCGGGCTGACCCTGCGTCAGGGTGCCGGTCTTATCGAAGGCGACCGCCTGGATGGCGGCCATCTGTTCCAGGTAAGCTCCACCCTTGAACAAGACACCCATCCGCGCAGAAGCGGCAATGGCACTGATGAACGCCGCCGGCACGCTGATAATCAACGCGCATGGGCTGGCAACCGTCATCAAGACCATTGCCCGGTAAAAGTTACTGTCGAAATCCGCCCCAAAGACCAGCGGCGGGATGACGATAATCAACGCGACCGCCGCAATGATAAACCCGGCGTAAACCTGCTCGAACCGTTCCAGGAAGCGTTCGGTCGGGGCTTGATTTTCCTGCGCGTCTTCTACCATCTGGATGATCCGCGCCAGGGTGTTATTCCCGGCGGATTTCGTCGCCCGCACATCGAGCGCACCCTGCTTGTTGAGCGTCCCGGCGAAGACCATCGCGCCGGTCGTCTTCTCCACCGGGATCGACTCGCCGGTGATCGGGCTTTCATCTACGCTAGAGTCACCGTTGATGACCTCCCCATCCACCGGGATGCGCTCTCCCGGTTCGATCAGCACGACATCATCCGCCTGGATTTCGTCAAAACGCACGGTGACAATTTTGTTTTCACGCTTGACTTGTGCTGTTTCCGGGTAGAGACTGAACAAACTGCGGATCGCGTTTCGGCTTCGCCCGATGGCGTAATCTTGCAAGACATTGGAAAGTGAAAACAGAAAGAGCAAGATCGCGCCTTCGTGCCACGCGCCAATCAAGGCCGCCCCCACCGCCGCCAGGATCATCAACAAGTCAACATCCAGTTGCCGCTCGACAAACAACGAGTGGATGGCCGTCTGCAAACCATAATAGCCACCGGCAATATACGCGACTAACCCGAACAGCGCATCAAGCCAACCCGGCGCACCGACCTGCCCACCAACGAAGCTAGCGACCAGGGCCAGCGCAGTGACCGCAACCAGACGCGGCTCTAGCCACTCCTGGCTAAAGCTGGCGGTGTCTTCCGCCGGTGTGTGTAACATGGGTTGAGTGTGTGTGTTGGTTGCCATTTTTAACTCCTGTATAAGAGTTTTTTTCTACTTATGACTTTGATTATAACACAGGTTAAAAACAAGAGCAATTAACGTTTAACAAGAAGGTTCCGGCACCGAAAACCCGTTATTAATGGATTTGTGACGCGGGAAACGATACACTAGCAATGTGAGCTTATAGAGAGGTTGAGATGGAGATTTCAACAACGCCAGACGGCATCATCATCTTTCGGTGGGAAAGTCAGGATCAAAGTGAGATCGACCAATGGTTTTTTGACCTGAATACGCGCTATCACCAGGCCAACCCGCCCACAAGCTACCATATGATTCACATCCTAGTGCAAGGTTTTGGCTGACAGTTTGAGTGTGGCAAGGAGTTTCTCCCTCAAAGTGCGATATCATTCCAAGCCACTGCCTCATTCCTGCACTAGACATCAACGCATTGCCGTCTTTGCGTCATGCCGCGCTTCGTCTGCGCCAACTGGAAGCCAACCACCCGGATCGCCCGCCGACGCTGACAGCCGTATGTATGAGCTTCTCATTTCAGATCGGCGTCATGCGACAGATCGCCCAACTCTTCATCCGCAAGGGAGATCGAGTCGAATTCTTCCAGGTTAACGCGATAGCAGAAGCAACTGAATGGTTGCGCGGTCAAGGATCCACGCTACAATCGTGAGCGTTTAATCGCAAAAATTGGTAGTTAATCTATGGATGTTTTAGAGTCTCACATCAACGCTTCATCACCGCGATTCCAACGCAACACCGACCACAACCGCACCCTGGCCCAGGAACTCCACCAGCGTCTCGCCCAGGTCGCCCAGGGTGGTGGAGAGAAATACCGCCAACGGCACACAGAACAAGGTAAATTACTCGCACGCGACCGCATCGACCGTCTGCTTGATCCCGGTTCGCCGTTTTTAGAAATCGCACCGCTGGCCGCCTGGGAGCTTTACGACAGCCCGACGCCATCCGCCGGGGTCGTGGCCGGGATCGGGCGCGTCAGCGGGTTAGAGTGTCTCATCCTGGCGAACGACGCCACCGTAAAAGGTGGCAGTTATTACCCGATGACGGTCAAAAAGCATCTCCGTGCCCAGCAGATCGCGCTGGAAAACAACCTGCCCTGCATCTACCTGGTGGATAGCGGCGGCGCGTACCTGCCAATGCAAGATGAGGTCTTCCCCGATGCCGACGACTTCGGGCGCATCTTCTACAATCAAGCGCAGATGTCCGCACGCGGCATCCCGCAGATCGCGTGTGTGATGGGCAGTTGCACCGCTGGCGGGGCCTACGTGCCAGCCATGAGCGACGAAACGGTGATCGTCAAAGGTACCGGCACCATCTTCCTGGGTGGGCCGCCACTGGTCAAGGCCGCCACCGGGGAAGACGTCAGCGCGGAAGACCTGGGCGGCGCAGACGTCCACACGCGGCAATCCGGCGTGGCAGATCATTACGCGGAAGACGACGAACACGCCCTGCTCATCCTGCGGGAGATCATCGCCACCCTGAACATCAAAAAACGGGTGGAAACCGACATCCGCCCGCCGGAAGACCCGCATTACGCCCCGGAAGATCTGTACGGCATCATCCCGACGAGCTTCCGCGAGAGCTACGACGCCCGCGAAGTCATCGCCCGGTTGGTCGATGGCAGTCGCCTGCGCGAGTTCAAGCAGAATTACGGCACTACATTGGTGACCGGCTTCGCCTATATTCACGGCTACCCGGTCGGGATCATCGCCAACAACGGCGTGCTATTCAGCGAATCCGCGCTGAAAGGTGCCCACTTCATCGAATTATGTACCGCCCGCAAGATTCCGCTGTTGTTCTTACAAAATGTGACCGGCTTCATGGTCGGGCGAGATTATGAGGCGGGCGGCATCGCCAAAGACGGAGCCAAGATGGTTCACGCTGTCGCCAATGCCGCCGTCCCCAAGCTGACCGTCGTCATCGGCGGCAGTTTCGGCGCGGGGAATTATGGCATGTGTGGCCGGGCGTATAGCCCGCGCTTTTTGTGGATGTGGCCCAACGCCCGCATCAGCGTGATGGGCGGTGAACAGGCCGCTAACGTCTTGCTGACGGTCAAGCGTGACCAGCGAGAACGGCGCGGCGAACCCGACCTGACGCCAGAAGAACAGGAAGCGTTCAAAGCCCCGATCATGGAGAAATACGAACGCGAAGGCTCACCGTATTTTTCCACCGCCCGCCTGTGGGATGATGGCATCATCGACCCGGCGCAGACGCGGCGCGTGCTGGGCCTGGCCCTCAGCGCGTGCTTGAACCAGCCCATCCTGCCGACGCAATACGGCGTCTTCCGCATGTAGGCCATCACCGTAGAGGGGCACCGGCGGGTGCTCCTGGCTGGGTCTA
>DAOTTZ010000159.1:0-11234 GCA_034437535.1 Anaerolineae bacterium
CGCCCGAAACTTCTACTCGGCGTGCCCTACGTGACTTATTGCATTTGAGTTGTTAATTCGCTTTTCTTCAGCATGTCTAGATGGTATCACTCCATCTTCTCTCTGTCAACACAAGTTTTAATCGTTTTAGAGTTCTCGCATCAGCCAGTCTACTATATTTTCGACCGAATAACCGTTATAACCCTGTACGTCCTGTGTTGGAAATGTGCTTGAAAGCCTGAAAAATATATCAGTTCCCATTGCCGGAGTCAACCACGACTTGAAAAACAAACGAAATCCTTACCCGGTGAACCGCAACACAACCAACGTCATGTCATCAAATGGTGGCGCATCACCCCGAAATGCCTCCACATCCGTTACGATTGCCGCCAGAATATCAGTGGCGGTATGATGCGCGTTAGCCTCGACAATCGACTGAAGACGGTCTTCGCCGTAATGCTCACCTGCCACATTTTCCGCCTCTGTCACACCGTCCGTATAATAGACGATCACATCACCCGGTTGCATCTGGATCTCTAATTCTTCTAACGGATTATCCGGGAACCACCCCACCGCCCGGCCCCCAATCGGCAAGAACTCCAGATAATCATCCGCAGAACGATAATAAAGGGGCGGATTATGCCCGGCGTTGACGTGAACACTGCGACCGTCTTCGTAAAAATGGCTATGGTAAATGGTAACAAACATGCCACTCTCGGCATCTTCTAGAATTAAATCATTGGTGCGCCCAATTGTCTCCATCGGAGAAAGCCCGACATGTGCATTACTTCGAACCATCGTCCGGGCAACCGCCATAAATAAAGCCGCCCCCGCGCCCTTATCCGATACATCGGCAATCACAATGCCGAAGCGATTCTCATTCAACTGAAACACATCGAAGAAATCCCCTGCCGTCTCACGCGCCGCCTGCCACATCGGGGCGATCTCGTAACTTGGTGTATTTGGCATAGTCTGCGGGAGGAGTGTCTGCTGGATTTCACTCGCCATCTGAAGTTCGCGCTCCATGCGCCCCTTTTCTACCGCGACGCGATACAATCGCGCATTTTCCAGCGCGATGCCAGCCTGCCCGGCAATCGAACTCAAAAGTTCCGCGTCTGCCTGGCTGAAGTTCCCACTTCGCATTGATGTATCGACATAAATCACACCGACAATGCGATTTTGTACCAGCATCGGCGCACATAAGATCGCCCGAAGACCACGCATAATGATGCTCTCACCGGCTTGATAGCGCGTATCGTACTGGGCGTTATTGGTAAGCAGTGGTTCTCGCAGGCGCACTACCTCACGCACGATAGTGGTGCTATACCCTTCTTTATCGAGGTCTTCTACCTTATCCCCTTTGATAATGAGTGTACGTAATTCGCCATCATCATCAGCGATCATCAGAAAGCCACGCTGAGCATTCGTGACTTGCATCACCGCTTCCATCACGTTGTTTAACACTTGATCGAATTCCAGGCTGGAATTCATGACTCCGGTGATCTTCCATAAAGCTAAGAGGTGATCTGGGCTGAGATTTTGCGGTGCGTCCTGGTCAGACATGATGATCCTTTTAACTCAATTATCGTCCTCATTATATCGGGCCACCGAATATTTGCTATAATCATGCCCAAAGTAAAGAAAAGGTGTTTCGATGAAAATTGATGTTTCAACCTATGTAAATGATGCTACTGCCACCGGCGACCTGGGCCGCTATGTCGAAGATCAAGGCTTAGATGGGCTGTGGACTGCTGAAGTAGGCCATAACCCTTTCATCGCGCTGACACTGGCCGCCCAGACGACCGACCGTATCACCCTGGGGACGCAGATCGCGGTGGCCTTCGCCCGTAGCCCGATGACAGTCGCCAATATCGCCTGGGATCTTCAAACACTCAGCAAAGGGCGGTTCATTCTGGGCCTGGGCACGCAAGTTCGCGCCCACATCCAGAAGCGTTTCGGCATGGATTGGGCGAACCCGGCCTCCCGCTTGCGGGAATACATCGAGGGGTTACGCGCCATCTGGGATAACTGGCAGAATGGCACACTGCTCAAATTTGAGGGCGAACACTACACCTTCACCTTGATGACGCCCTTCTTTAACCCAGGGCCAATCGACCATCCCGATATTCCGATTTACATCGCCGGGGTGAACGAGAAAAATTGTCATCTGGCAGGCGCATTGTGCCAGGGCATCCACGCGCACGGCTTCCACACCACCACGTATCTGCAAGATGTTCTATTGAGCAACGTCAACGACGGATTGAAAGACTCCGGTAGGAAGCGCGATGACTTCGAAATGGTCGTGCCGATCTTCACCGTGACCGGGCGCGATGACAACGAGATGCAGAAGCAGATCATCGCCACCAAAGCACGCATCGCCTTCTATGCCAGCACTCCATCATATAAAGTCGTGATGGATACACACGGCTGGGGGGAAACACGCGAAAAACTCAGTGGGATGGCCCGCCAGGGCAAATGGGACGACATGTGGAAAGAGATCAGCGATGAGATGCTGGAAACCATCGCCGTTGTCGCCCCGCCAGGTCAACTACGCGAGAAGATCGAAGACCGTTACACCGGCATCGCAGATCGGGTTTGCATCGGGTGGGATGATGAGACCGACCAGGATTGGTTCGTGCAAAGTTTGACCGCTTCTGCATAAAATAGAGGCAATTAATCGAAGAGGAGAAGTTCAATGCAGAACGCGCTAGAGTATGCGAAACAACATGCGACTGATTTTCGCCAGCAACTGTACGAATTGTTGCACATTCCCAGCGTCAGCACATTGCCCCAAAATGCTGGTGCGGTGCGTCAGGCGGCGGAATGGCTGGCCAACAACATGGCCCAGGCTGGCATCGAAAATGTTGAGATCATCGAGACCGGCGGCCACCCGGTCATCTATGGGGATTGGCTCCATGCGGTGGATGCCCCCACCGTCTTGATCTACGGCCACTACGACGTCCAGCCAGCGGAGATGGCCGACGGTTGGGATACCGATCCATTTGAGCCGGTAGAGAAGGACGGCAAGGTCTATGCACGCGGCGCAACTGACGACAAAGGCCAGGCATTCACCCATGTCAAGGCCATCGAATCGCTACTGAAAGCAGAAGACGGCCTGCCAGTAAATGTCAAGTTCGTCATCGAGGGCGAAGAAGAGATTGGGTCGCCCAATTTAGCCTCATTTTTAGCCGAACATCAGGCCCGGCTCCGGGCGGATGTGTGCGTGATTTCCGACTCGGGTATTTTGGCGGAAGACCAACCTAGCATCGTCTATTCGTTGCGGGGTCTGGTCGCGTTAGAAGTGGAAGTGCGCGGGCCGTCAGTGGATCTTCACAGCGGCATGTATGGCGGCGCAGTCCATAACCCGGTGCAAGCCCTGGCGGAAATCATCGCCCAACTGCATGATCCGACTGGCCGCGTCACCGTCCCCGGCTTCTATGATGACGTGATCGAACTCAGCGCGGACGAACGCGCCGAACTCAAAAAGACCGACATCCCACCGGAAAGCTGGACAGAGCGCACCGGTGCCCCCGCCGATTGGGGCGAACCGACCTTTACCATCCGCGAAAGGATCGGTGCCCGGCCTACCCTGGAGATCAACGGTATGGCGGGCGGATTTTACGGCGACGGTGTTAAGACAGTGCTACCGGCGCGTGCTATCGCCAAGATCACCTGCCGGTTAGTGGCCGACCAAAAGCCAGACGTGATCTTCGAGGCCATCAAAGCCCACATCGAAGCCATCACACCGGCCAGCGTCACCGTCGAGGTGCGCAAGCTGAGGGGAAGCGGTCATCCGGCCCTGGTAGACATCCACACGCCCGCGATGCAAGCCGCTATCCAGGCGTATGAGCGCAGTTGGGGCAAGCCGCCGGTCTTCATGCGCGAAGGCGGGAGCATCCCAATCGTGGCCGACTTCCAGCAAATCCTGGATCTGCCGGTGGTGCTGATGGGCTTCGGCCTCAATACAGACGGCGCACACGGCCCCAACGAACACTTCAACCTGACGATGTTCCACAAGGGCATCGACGCCAGTATGCACTTTCTAGCGGCCATTGCCGAACAAAACACCTAAATTGATCGTCTCTGTATCGTAAGGACAAGCGACTTAATGGATTATATCGACCTGAGAAGCGACACCGTGACCCACCCGACGCCCAAAATGCGCCGGGCCATCGCCGAGGCTGAGGTCGGCGACGACATCTACGGCGAAGATCCGACCGTAAACCGGCTGGAAGCGATGGCGGCAGAACGACTCGGCAAAGAGGCCGCCCTGCTTGTTTCCAGCGGCAACCAGGGCAATCTGGTCGCGGTGCTGACCCACTGCGGACGCGGGACCGAGGTCATCCTGGGCGATAAAGCCCACATCTTTAAATACGAAGCCGGCGGGATCGCCGCGCTAGGTGGCATCCACCCGCACACGATCCCGGTGCATGAAGACGGCACACTCGACCCGCACGACATCGAACACGCCATCCGCATTGAAAACGAACACTTTCCCCGTACCCGCTTGATCTGCCTGGAAAACACCCAGGGTACTGTGGGCGGTGTGCCAGTCAGCAAGGCCTATACCGATCAGGTGGCCGGCATCGCGCAGGAAAACGACCTCAAATTGCATGTGGATGGTGCCCGCTTCTTCAATGCGGCGGTCGCGCTGGGCGAAGACCCGCAAGACCTGCTGGAAAACGTCGATACGATGACGTTCTGCATGTCAAAGGGCCTGTGTGCGCCGGTCGGCTCGGTACTGGTGGGCGATAAGGACTTCATCTACGAGGCCCGCCGTACCCGAAAATTACTCGGCGGCGGGATGCGTCAAGCCGGGATTATCGCGGCGGCTGGCATCGTCGCATTGGAAGAAATGACCACCCGCCTGGCGGATGACCACGCGACCGCCCATCACATCTGCGACGGCATCCAGGGCATACCCGGCATTTCCGTCAAAAGCAATCACACCAATTTCGTCTTCTTCGAATTAAGCCAGGACGCCAAACTCACGCCGGACGAGTTGATGCAAAAATTGTGGGATGACTATAAAATCAAGTTGAGCTTGTATCCGGGGTATACGCATACCTTCCGCATCGTCACTCACTACTGGATCACACCGGAACGAGCGCAGATGACCATCACGGCACTGAAGGAACTTCTCACTTGAGTGATCAAGACCAAGACCGGGTTGAGTTTGTCGCGGACGAACGCAACCCGACCGCCCCCACCGAAGATGAAACTGCCCCGGCGGATTCAACCCAGGGCAACGAAACCAAAACGACTTCATCCGACGACACCCCGCGCTATCGCGGCGCATCAAACGACCCGCTTTTCGGCCTGTTAATCGCGCTAGCGGTTAGCGTCGGATTGATGCCGTTAGCCAATGCCGACCCTGACCTGCGTTACACCCTCACCTGGGGGTTGCTGATCGCGTTCGGTGTACTGGCCTGGTTAATTGGCAACTTCCCGCGCATTATAGAAGAAAGGCCGGAGGATCTGGCATGGGGGATCGCGCTGGGGCTGATCCTGGCAATCCCGCTTCTGGCATTCGGTAGCGGGGTGCTGGCCGACTTATCCGAGCGAATTTTCGAGGGATTAGGTATCGGCGTGGTACTGGCCTACCTGGTTTTCATCATGCCGATGGGAGAATCGATGTTCTTCCGGGGTATCCTGCAAGACTTGCGGCCCTTCTGGGAGGTCGCCATCATCGCGACATTCTGGGGGTTGATCCTGTTCTTCCCGGCGGTCAACGCTGGCCCACTCCCCGTTATCCTGGCGATCATCCTGGCGATGATTAACGCGCTCTATGGTTACGTCCGCTTGCGGAATGGACTCGCGGCGGCCTGGCTGGCCCAGATCACGGTTAACCTGGTGATCTTCTTCTTCCCGCTGTTATGAAAAGCCCGGCCAATCGTCTTCCAGGCCCAGTGCATCGCTCATCAAGACCGCCCCTTCGTTGATCTTCGGCAACTTACTCAGGTATTTTTCCGTCACGGCGATGTTGCTGTGGCGCAACAACCGGCTGATCGTCTCAATCGGCACGCCGCTTTCTTCCAGCGCACCCGCCACCGACCGACGCAGATCATGCGGCGCGACATGCCCCACCCCGGCGTGTTCTGCCGTCTGCTTGATAATTAACCAGATGCCATCTGTTGAAAGCCCATGCTTGGCGATGCGCCCACCCTTCCAGATGCGCCGCACCAAGGGAGACTCCGGGGCGGGGTGGGCTTGATGGGGTGCGACGGCCTGCCGCCATTCATCCAGCGACCGCAAGACCGGGCGCGGCACATCAATGATGGCCGCCTTGCGCCCTTTACCATGCACCCGCAAGACCGCCCGGTTATTTTGAATGGATAAATCTCCCCAGCGGGCGTTTGAAAGCTCCTCCCGGCGTAGGGCCATCGTACACAGCACATTGACCACGACCCGATTCCGCAATGCTTGATTACGGCTCGTCGCAATTTGAGGCGATGATCCGATCAACAGACGAATATCATCCATCGACAACCACCGGCCGGGCCGCTGGCCGTCCTCTGCCCGGGGCGGGCGCACGCGAGCCATCGCCGCCGCCACATAATCATCAATCCATTCGGCCTCTGCCAGCAGATCCGTCAGGGTGACGACCGCCGCCCGCGCCTGATCCAGCCCTTGTTTGCCGTGTCCTTGCACCGCTAACCGGCCTAACCAGGCCCGCAGTTGTTGGGCACTCAGCACATCCCGCAACGTCCCCACCGGGAGCATTTGCATCCGCGCCAGACGGGCATCACCTTTCATCGGCTTTAGCCCGGCGTTATCGACCAGATACGTATCAATCCAACGGAAATAAGCCCGCTGGGTATGGGGGCTACTGGCCCGACCGGGCAAGGCCATCATGAAATTAAACGTCAACCCGGCGTCATCGGCAGTGGTCAAGCCACTGGCCCGGCGCGTTAACTTACTCATGAATTTGATCCCTTTTGGCTTGTGCTGGTTTATTTGAAATTGTAACATATCGTCACCGGCGTGACATGCGCTCGATGTAATCATCGATGCGTTTGTTGAGGCCGGGTGAAGCCTGTTTGCGTAGCTCACGCAGATCAATTCGGCCTTTGATGCGACGTTTGACAAGCATGATATTCACCTTGTCAAACCATAATCGCTCCGCTACCACTGCATCGAACAAAAAGGGTAATGTGGATGCCCCTTTCAGGTCGATCAACAGGCCGGTGATTTGATCTCGTAGAGTCCAATAAGTCGTTTCATTCATGATGGCGTCTTGTAAGATTTGGACGATCTCCGGGTAAGCGCGGATGACTTCGAGGTCAACATCCTTGAGTACGGCCTGCGCCGCCTGTTGATCCTGCACAGAAGGCTTATCCTGCTGTAACACTGAGATTGCCTGTTCTAAAGCTGGCGCGGATGACTCAGCCATCAACGTTTTGAGCATCCGCACGCCTAGCCCGTCCCGGTATGCATCCCGCACCGAACGTAAAAACACTTTTGTCGGCTCATCGAGCCGGCCCCGCAGGTAATCGACAAAATCTTCCCCGCCAGTTTTTGATTGCAACGCCAGGATGACCGCGCCTTTCATATGCGTGGTTGAGCGTTTTTGCATGCGATAAGGCTCCAGCGCGTCGATAAACGTCGCCATCGCCTCATCCCGCAAGGCTGGATCAAGCAAGGCCGAACTCAAGATTTCCGCCGTTGGCTCGTAGAGTGTTTTCATATACTTACCATCATAAAGATCAAGGATGGCGTGGAGCACGGCCAGCTTTTCCGCTGGATCATCGCTGTCAGCCATCATCTGTCCCAACGTCTCGATCTGGGCTAACTTCTCTTGCGCGATCTGCCGTGCTTCGATCTGCTTGGGGTTTAATGTCTGCGCCGGTTGATCGGCTACTGCTTCTGACGAAGCACCGGTTTTGTCTTCTGCTAGCTGTGCGAACGATAACTTCTTGATGACATCTGCCAGTGTGGAACGCAACGCTGCATCTTGCGTTTGATCGCGGGCTTGCCGCAGAACCGCTAACAGGTCAGTTTGTTTCTCCAGGTAAGCCAGCAGAGACTCGCGCCCGGCCTCCGCACCCAGGGCCAGCAAGACCGCATCAACCAGGACTATTGGTGCCTCCCCCGGCGTCGCGAGCGAGGTGAACCCATCACGCAGAGTCTGATCTTCGGCCCGCAAGGCCAGGCTCAGCATCCGCGCCACTGAATCGCGCAGAGCCTCATCATCTTGCGCCAAGCGCAAACCAGCCTGGAGTGCGGCTTGTTTGACCGTCGAATCAGTATCGCGCACAATCACCCGCCGGAGCAAAGACACGGCGGCATCAGGCGGCGTTTCCATCCGTGCCAGCACGATACACGCACCACGTCGCCGGGCCGGGTCAGCATTAGCCAGGGCTGTCTCGATCTCGTCTTGATTGACTTCCGGCAGATTCGATTCCCAGCTTACATTCGCAAAATCAACCATCACACCCCTACCCCATCAACTAAAAGCACCCCGTCAGGCTATGACGAGGTGCTTTGATTATACCGTGATTTCCGTTCGCTCTAGCGATCTTCGACTGGCGTCCAGGAAAGATCCTTCGGCCCGACGTAATTAGCACGCGGACGGATCAAACGCCCGCCCATCTGGTCAATGATGTTGGCCGACCAGCCGGCGATACGGGCCATTGCAAACATCGGCGTGAACATATCCAGGTCAATGCCCAAAGTATACAACATGATCGCGCTGTAGTAATCTACATTGGGGTAAAGTTGACGCTCTTTGAAAAAGTCATCAGCCAGCGCGACTTCTTCCAGCTTGGTGGCGATTTCGAACCACTTTTCGTTGCCGGTGCTCTTGGCGAGTGCTTCCGCCCGTGCCTTAAGCACTGCCGCACGCGGATCGGGTGCCTTGTAAACGCGGTGGCCGATACCCATCACACGGCGACCTTCGCCCTTCACCCGGTCCTTAAACCACGTCTCGACGTTATCCGGTTCTTCAATTTCCAGGAACATCTTCATCGCTTCGGTGTTGGCACCGCCATGTGACGGTCCCTTGAGGGTGGAAATCGCGCCGACAACGGCACTGTGCATGTCACTGCCCGTCGCGGTGACTACACGACTGGCAAAAGTGCTGGCATTCATGCCATGTTCGGCCAGCAACACCAGGTAAGCATTCACACCGTTAACGGCGGTTTCATCCGGTGTATCATCCCCGCTAATCATGTAAACAAAATTTTGTGCCAGGTTGAGGTCTTCACGCGGGGGGAGTGGATCTTTGCCATCACGAATGCGGATCCAGGCGGCGGTAACCGTCGTGATCTGCCCGGCAAGTCGGGCCGCTTTGTCTTGGGCTACGGCTTTGTCAGTCAGGTTCTCGGAGTCGTCATCGTAGTGAGACAACGCAGAGACCGCCGTCCGTAAGACGGCCATCGGGTTCGCATCTTGGGGCAGGGCCTTCATCATGCTGATGACACCATCCGGGAGCTTGGCCTGGCTGGCAATCTGGCTCCGCAGGGCTTCCAACTCATCGGCATTGGGCAGTCGAACGTTCCACAGCAGATAAATCACCTCTTCGAAAAGGGCGTTGGCCGCCAGGTCTTCGATGCTGTAACCGCTGTAAACCAGCTTGCCGTTAACGCCATCTACCAGGCTGGTCGTTATATCTGCAACGACAACACCCTCAAGACCGCCTTTTTTTTGTTCAGTCATTGAAATCTCCTCAAGTAATTTTAGGCAAAGCGCACAAACGCTTTGTGATAGTATAGTAGAAGCAAGTCTGAGTATAGCATCCACCGTTTAAGCCAACAAGAAATATTTGGTCAAATGCCACCCGCTGAAGCAGGTGGCTTGCAGCTAAACCCGAAGGTTCGCCGCGTGAGGCGCATTGACTGACGCCGTGCTATCAGCGCCCCGCAGGGCAATGTTGATAGCACCCACTGTGTCTGCCGGGCCAGCGAACCCACATTTGACACAGCAAAAATTATCTCTATGTTTACGATTGGAGCGAGAAACATGTTGGCAAGCCGGGCAAGTCTGAGAGGTGTAAGCGGGGTCTACAAAGACCACTGGCACACCTGCTCGCATGGCTTTGTACATGATCTTTTTGCCCAGGTCTGCAAATGCCCAAGAGTTGAGTGCCGTTCGCTGAGGCTTGCGGCCCTTTGCTCGTTTGCGAATATGCTTCAGTTCTTCCAAAGCAATTCCGCGACGAGTGCGTTTCGCCTTCTGCACGATGCGCTTGGCAATGCAGTGATTGGTGACTTGTACAAAGCGCGACTCACGTCCGCTCATCTTTTTGAGCAGGCGCTTTGCCGACTTCGTTCCCTTTCTTTGCAACCGTTTTCTCAGGTTGCGGTTGCGGTGACAAACCTTGTTGACGTGCGATCCGCTGTGGGTTTCACCATCGTTGTCAGCAGCAATGTTGACAATTCCGAGATCAACACCAAGATACTCGCTCACATCAGCAGGGGTCGGCTCTTCGATGTCGCAGGTGGCAAACAAGTACCACTCACCACGAATCAATGCCAAATCACTTTCGCCCTGCTGATGATCCAGCAATTCTTTCTGGCGTGGACCCGCCTGGTAAAGAATGGTTTGCCGACCGCCCATTGTCCAAATCGAGACCGTTTGTGCGGGGGTCTTGTAAGTCAAGATGCGACTGTCGTACGGCATTGCTCCAAGTTTCTTGAACCTGCGTTGCTTGCCTTTGAACGTCTTGTACGCATCGACAACTTTTCCGATACAACGAATAGCAACCTGAGCTGACAACCCGAACTGTTCACGCACGTCGTAGTACGTCGCATCATGTACCGCACGTCGAGAAAAAGTTTGCATTTCCCACGCAACCGCAGAAATGCGATCACAGGCCGCATTAGCAGTCGTCAGCGTTTGATACAGCATGCCGCGCTGGTCTTCAGTTGGGTTGAGCTTGATCTTGGCTGTCAGTTTCATAGCTCTCATTATATCACGAAGTTCAACATGGTGAAAGGAGAAGCGGCTTCCTCCACCCGCTATAGCAGGTGGTTTCCGCCGCATAAATTTGATGAAAATTCCTGCATTTGGTGCCCTTTATCATGGCAGTTGCTTGCATGTTATTCTAAAGCATGGTACGCTCTCGCATAGTGAATTAAAAGTTGAGGTAAACGGCATGATTTGTGTCGTGATGTGTATGATGTGTCAGCAATCGCGTTCAGCCGGACGTTTGACGATCTGAGCATACCCACTCACCGAAGACCTGCCAGTCCTACGCCAATCGTCCACACGGTTGGCGTTTTTTGTTTTGAGAGAGGACATTGATGATCGTTAAG
>DAOTTZ010000160.1:0-1510 GCA_034437535.1 Anaerolineae bacterium
CGGTGGATAATGTGTTAGGGTTAGATTTTTCGATGAGGCAATTCTTTTTTTGGGTTAGATTTTTGATGAGTCAACGCGGGGGGTTGACAGGATTCAGCATCAAGGTTACTATTTCGTAACTGAGTCATAATAGTGTAACCTTGTTAAAGGAGCTTCTCCATGGCTGCAGACGACACGCCCAAGCGCAACGTGATCTGGATTTTCGGCGACCAGCACCCTCGCCACGCGCTCGGATGCAACGGCAACCCCAACCTGAATACCCCGAATCTGGACATCATGGCTACGCTTGGCATGAACGTTACCGGTGCTGTGGGCGGCATGCCGCTCTGCTGCCCGTTTCGGGGATCGTTGATTACCAGTCAGTATCCGCACAAGTGCGTCCCCGGCCACGAATATCCCTTGCCGGATGATGCGAAAACCATCGCGCATGCGTTCAAGGACAACGGGTACGAGACGGCATACTTCGGCAAATGGCATCTTGACGGCTATCACGAATACAAAGGCCGCGCGACGTTTCACAAGGTGCCAAAAGAACGCCGCGGCGGATTTGACACGTGGATCGGCTTCGACAACAACAACAGCCAGTGGGACACCTGGGTGCAGGGGCATCATGTTGAAAAGGGAGAAGTCGAACTGCACCGACTTCCGGGATACGAGACCGACTCTCTGACCGACATGCTGGTTGAGTATATTCACCGCATGGGCACGATGCGCGCCAACGGCGAGGACAAGGGTTTCTTCGCTGCGCTCTCGGTGCAGCCCCCGCATAATCCGTATGTCGCGCCGGAGGAATGGATGCAGCGGCACACGCCGGGCGGGGTGGAGCTTCGCCCGAACGTGCCCCGGTTCCCCCGCGTAGAGGATCAGGCCCGCCGCGACCTTGCCGGCGCGTATGCCATGATCGAAAACCTGGACTGGAATGTCGGTCGCGTGCGGCAGGCCCTGACAGAAACCGGCCTGCTGGAAGACACGCACATTCTCTTTTTCTCCGACCACGGCGACATGCACGGCTCGCACGGTCAGTTCAAAAAGATGACCCCGTACGAAGAGTCGATCGGCATCCCCTTCATCTTCGGCGGTGGCCGCGACCAGTACACCTTCCGGGGCGGGCGGAACAACACGCCGATCAACCACGTCGACATCGCGCCCACCAGCCTCGGGTTGTGCGGGCTGGACGTGCCGGACTGGATGGAAGGCACCGATTACTCAAGCCTGCGCGATCCGTCGCGGCCGAAGGTTGAGTTCCCCGACAGCGCCTATCTGCAGAGCGTAATCCCCACCGGCCACGGGAACGCGGTCGACCGCCCGTGGCGCGGCATCGTAACGGCCGATGGCTGGAAATACGTCTGTCTGGAAGGCCAGCCGTGGCTGATGTTCAACCTGAACGAAGATCTGTACGAACAGGCGAATATGGCCCACAACCTCGCATTCCGCGGCCAACGCAAAAAACTGCACGACCGCCTGGCCCGGTGGATTGCCGACACCGATGACGAATTCAATCTGCCAGAGG
>DAOTTZ010000161.1:0-10348 GCA_034437535.1 Anaerolineae bacterium
GAACCTACGGTTCTCCCTCCCCTCTCCCAAACGCTACGCTGGTAGAGGGGAAAAGACGTCTTGTGTGCTTTGTCCCTCCTTCTCCTAGCCGTGAAACGGCGGTCGGGAGAAGGGGGTTAGGGGGATGAGGGCTAAGTTGCCAACAATCTGAAATAGACCCGTTGAGGGATAACGTAGCGATTTCCGTAGGGCAATTGCATCAAAATTTGACTTGGGCCAGAACGGAGCATAAGCAGTCTACGTAGGGGCGGACCGACGTGTCCGCCCGAAAACATGGGCTGGCACGTTGGCACGGCCCCTACAAACCCCTCATGGTCTTTGCATTGGCACTGCGTGGGATTTGATGCGATCACCCTGGCGATTTCCGAGCATAATTTGCCTCTGACCTCAAAACGCGCCACAATAGATAGCATCATGTGGACAAAGTGTTAGAAAGGACAGGGTATGCGGTTGGGGGCCTTCTTTATCGGGATCGGAGCAATACTCATCTTGTTCATGGCGGAGGGCCTGCCGGCCTACGCTCAAAATACCGAAACTTGCACACTGACCGCCAACAGCGCGTTTGCGCGGGTGCGGTCGGAGTGGAGCTTGCAGGGCGAAGAAGTCGCCCGCATCAGCGAAACTGACGAGATCGAGTATGTGGTGCAAGGCAAAAACGCCAGCCAGGGCTTCACCTGGTATTTGATCTTCTATGGTTGGGTGCGCGAAGATGTCGTCACCCTTAGCGGCGATTGTGACGATGTGCCGGTATCCTTCGAACGGGTGACCACCGGCTTTAACGCCGGGGCTTTCCCCTGCCCGGCGGATTATAACGCACCCGGTGCGCTGTATTTGCCACCGCGCTTACAACAGGGCGCACCGGAGACGATTCTGCTGGATACCGACGACATTTATTACGTGTACAATGGGCCGGATCTCAGTTCGCGCATTCTGGCGTTTGCCTACCCCGGAGATCGCTTTACCAATGTCGGCATCGGCCCGTTGTGTAACGACGGGCTGGTGTGGTGGGAAGTCAATTATAATGAAGTCACTGGCTTTGTCGCGGAATCCAACGGGTTTACCCGTGAATACTTCCTGACTCCGGCAGGTGGTGGCGGCGGTGGTCCTTCACCAGCAGGCGATCAACCGCCAGCACAGGCACAACCACCGGCCCAGGCCCCGCCCACCACCAACGCCACCCCCGGCGCGATCTACACCCTGCCCCCCAGCCTGAGTGCGGATAAGCTGGTTTACGATCCGACATCGCGCTTCCTGGGGGTGAGTGGTTCAACCGCCCCTGCCGCGCAAATCTGGAACCTGGAGACCGGGGCCGGCGTGACCATCACCCCGGCTGGCCCGGTCGCGTCGATTGGCGCGGGGGGCGATGCCTTCGTGACCGTCTCCACCGCCGGGGTGATCGACACCTGGGACTTCACCACCGGGGAAAATCTATCCAGTCTGGCCGTCGTCGATTCGTCGTTGCCGGTGATTTCCGCCGTCAGTCCGTCGGGGGATCGCGTGGCGACGATCACCTGCGGCACGAGTGAAACCGGCCCGGATTGCGCCCAGTCGGTCATCAACGTCGTCGAGCGATCCAGCGGGACCGTCTCGATTACGCTGACCGTCCCGGCCACGCTAAACGAAGTCGCCTTCAACCCGGCTACACCGACGCTGGCGGCATACGACAACACCACGATTTACCTGTTCAACCTGGATGACGGGTCAGAATTGGCCCGCATACCCCAGACGATCACCACCCGCTTGAACGCCTTCACATTTAACCGCGCCGGGACTCTGCTGGCGGTGGGCGGATGTGCGGATGCCGCACCGCCAGAGGGGGCGGCCTGTGCCGGTGGTGTGGTCGATCTGCTGGCGGCAGATACATTGGCCTCTACCTTCCGGGTGGATAACGTGCCGGGTGAGGTGCAGGCCGTCGCGTTCAGTGCCGATGGCTCTCAGATGGCCGCCGCCCTGACCGACCGGGTACAGAGTTATGACCTCACCAGCGGGCAACCACTCCGCACGTATACCGCCGATGCCGCCAACAACAGCGCAGTGGTCTACGCGCCGAACGGTGGCTTGATCGTCGCCGCAGATCGCGCCGGGCGTCTGCTGTTCTGGTTGCGGTGAGTTGCTACGGCACCTGATGTTTTAGCGCAATAAAAAACCGGCGGGTTGTATGAGATCGATCATACGGCCCGCCGGGTACTATGCTTCGTCGTGATGGTCGATAACGCCCATAAGGAAGATATAGAAGCGGCCAATAGTGGCGAACATGGCCCAGTACATACCCAGCATATAAGGATCCGCGCTGCGCCAGATGAACACATTGGGCAAGACGACCACCGCCACCAACCCGGTGACGACGCGCAACGGCAGAGAAAGACGTGTGTACACGATGTAATCTCCCCGGTTGATGCTCAGTTGTAGATCCAGCAGGATACCGCCGACCAGCACGAAATAGCCGATGCTCAAGACCTGCCACATCACAACGGAGTCGGTGATGACGGTGACCAGTAATAACGGCGTGATGCCACCCACACATAACAACAAACTCATCAACACAATGCCGCGAAAGTCGATGCGATCCCCCTGGTTGAAGTGTTCATCCGCCTTGAAGATGGTCAACAGGCTGGCAAGCGCGGCCAGACCGATGCCGATAGTGATGATCCCGTTCAGAAAGTCCTCGTAAGGTGCCATGCCGTTATCCCCTGATGGTTTTGTCAACTGACATAAACACGTTATATTTTAGCAAAAGTGCGATAACCGACAACCAGCAGAGGGAAAACGATGATCGAAATCCATGTATGGGGCGGTGAATACGGCCATGCCGCCCTGACCATCCAGACGCCGGAACGCACCGAATACATCAGTTTTCATGCCAATTATAGCGAAGATCAGCAAGCAAAGGCGGTCACATTTGGCGTGCAGGCAGATACCACGATGACCGACTATACCGATGATGTGCGCCACATGAGGCGAGAGCAAGAAAACGCGCCCTTACAACTGCATAACCTGAACGATGCCGCCGCATTGATGATATGGGATGCGATCCGGGATAGACGCTATAACATTTACTCCAACAATTGCTCTGATGTGTGTGGGCTGTTGTTGGTCGGCGCGTGGATGGGAACGACCTATATTTTCCGGCAGGATCATACCCGTCTGCTTGATGAAGTGCAAAATTTTAAGAAACGCTTCGGTGAGGAGAAATTACGCATCGGCGTTGACCGTTATTATCGCTACAACGATGAGACAATCGACCCGCCGGGCAAGCCCGTAGGATTATACGGCGAGGTCATGTTGAACGGTTTCAAGGTGCTTTTCGGCGATAAGAACAAGCGCAAAGACAATGCGATAGCGATGGCGAAATTATTGGCCGGGCGTGTCGGCTCTAAAAGTGTTTGGAACCCAAAGATGGTGCATGGTCTGGGCATCCATTTTTCGAATGGCCGTCATGCTTGCCCGTTGTTTGTTCAAGACATTGAGCTTATGCAAAATATGGAAAAGAACGGGTCTTTTGTGGCCCATGATCCGGGGTCAAAAGCTCAACAGGAGTACCCGCTGAGGTACAAAACCATCTGGGAGGCCATCGGGGAAGCAGATTACAACACCGCGCTCGACGGCATCATACACGATTTGTATTGCCATCCTTACGCCTTAGTCGGCAATGGCTGGCGATGGGAATTGTATTTCGCACTGGGCCACATGTACCAAAAAAGACGAGAGGCCAGCACCGCTAAATACTACTACGGCATGTCGAAGGCTTATTTAGAACTCGCTGGCATACAGGATGATTACTGGTCTGAATATCGTGACATGCAATCTTACATCGACAATGGGCTTTAGGAGTCTTCCTCCTGTACTGAGTTTCGGTTAAACAAGCTCAAACACCCACGCTGGCGGGGAACAGATAAAGCCCGCTGAACACGAGTCGTCCGTTTTGGCATCGGGTCTGCATCATCCAACAGAATCAGATCGCCGTCCATCGTCTCGATCAAGCGCGGATTGTGGCCGCGCTTGTCTAGCGTATCGTAGACGTAAAGCTCTTGCCACAGGATGACGAAGATCGCCAGCATGGGCACCGCCAGCAAAATCCCGAAAAAGCCGAAGACCGCCGCCGCCATCAACTGGAAGGGCAATACCACCCCCGCCGGGATGTTCAACTGTTGGCGGATGACGTTGGGCGCGACCACTTTCCCCTCAAATTCGTTGATCGCCCAGTAGATCAAAGCCGCCGGGATGACCTTCCACGGGTCGGTGACGGCGGTAAAGATAATGATCGGCACCAGACCGATATAATATCCGACATTAGGGATGAACGTACCCAGGCCGGCGATGACGCCCAGCGCAATCGCATTTGGAATCTGCAAGATGACGCCCAGCGCAAAGGTGACCATCGTCGCGGTAAAGGCGATAGAGATAGACAACGCACCCATCCAACTGACGACGGCGTTTTGAATCTTGCTGATGATCTCAACGGCTCGTTTTTCCCGATTTTTAGGGACGATAGCGATGATGGGACGATAGTAAACCAGCGGATCGAACAAGAGATAACCGGTGATAAGCACGATCAACACCAGGTTGGCGATGACATTCCCCAGGAAGCTCCCGATGCCACCCAATACCGGCAGAGTCGTGTCTAAGATCTGGTCGATATTGATGGCAAAGTTCCCGGTTTCGCTATCATCGGTGTTGGCACCGGCGTCCAGGTTGGTCTCAAAATCGCTCTCATTGGTGCTACCGGCTGGTTGCCCGTTGGAGCCAGCCTCAGCGTCACCGGTCATCGCTTCATCGACGATGCCGAACAGACTGTTATAATCTTCTACGGTGAACTCCGGCAGATATTGCCCAATATCAGGATTTTCGTCGCGGAAGTCGTCATATTCCTGCACGAGTGAGCCGACAGCATCCGGCAAGTCTTCTACCAGATTGCGGGCCTCATTGACGAAGGGTGGAATGACGACAAACAACACCAGAATGAAGAAGACGATCACGCTGAGGACGGTGACGACAATCGCCATCATCTTACTCGACCCCCAGCGGCGTAGCTTGAGCGTAGCCTCGTTAAGGCCGACCGACAGCACCCAACAGGTAAACACCAGCAGTAAAATGCCAGATAGCTCGATAATGGCGGCAATCAAGAAGATGGTAATGATGATGATGGTGATGAGTGACAGGCTCCGCCGGATAAATTCACCGTAAGTCATCATCGGTTCAGACTCCGGCATTGCTGAGGATCTGCGCGGCGGTGTGGAAGGCACTGGCCAGCGCGGGGAACTGCTCGGTCAGTTCGACTTCGGCCTGACGCAGACGATCTTGCAAACTGTCGTGCTCGTCCTGGGTGGTCGCAGTCTGTTCGTCCAGGTAACTGTCGATCTGGTCAAGCAGATCTTGCATACGGGCGCGGGTGGCGGGGTCTTCGTCGTCCAGCGCGGCGATTTCCGCCCGGAGCCGACGCAATGATTCGTGTGCGGATTCCTCTTGGGACATACGATGCTTATCCTCTCGATTGCGAACATGTTTCTATTATAGTCCTGCTGGTTCTGATTGACATCAGAACAAGCCTTCTAGTAAAGTGAAGCATATCAGAAAAAAGGAGTGATACCTTGCTTGTCAAATGTGCGGCCATCCTTACTTCATACGACATCGACAAGACGGAAGCTTTCTACACAGAAAAGCTCGGTTTTCAGTGCCAGGCAAACTATAGCAATTATCTGATCGTCGCCCGCGATGAGATTATCCTTCATTTCAGCCAGTTAGACATGGGTAACCCGGCTACAACAATGACCCAATGTTACTGCTACGTCAGTGATGTCGATGCACTACACGCGGAATACAACGAGCAAGGTGTCCTGCATCCAAACGGGCCGCTGGAAGATAAACCCTGGGGAACACGTCAGTTCACAATTCTGGACGATGATGGAAACGCGCTGGTCTTCGGCCAACTGCTGGACGGTTAGCCCGTCTTATCCATGTCGCTCACACCGCTGACGGTCGTCCCGACGCCGAAAAACGGATAACGAGCCAGCACGTATGTCACCGGGGACGACTCGATATGGAGCGTGGTCTCGATGTTGATGTGACCGGCGATATGCGCCATCAGGCTTCGATGTATTCCGTGCGGACACGCTCCACGATGGCGATGAGCGCATCAGGATCATACTCACGCTCGTGGATCTCGTGCCAGAGGGTGGCGAAGGCGACCCCCAGGCTGTAATCATAGCGCGGGCCGAGGGCTTCCCCGCCGACGACAACGGCAGAAAGGCCGTCCAGATCCATCCCATTCTGGCACAGGTTGACGACGACCCCGGCGGGGTACCGCGCCCAACTGGGCAAGGGCCGGCGAAGCACAGTCTGCTTGCGGCGGGCGGTACGCCAGGTGAACTGGGTACGGTGGTCAAGATCCGGTGCATGGATGGTGAAAGATTCGGCGTCTTCTACAGCGGCGACCCACATTTCCCTGCCGCTGGCCTGCACGATGTAAGCGGGCATCACACCCGGATGAACGGTGTTAAAGACAGATAACAAACGTAATGGTGGGTTGGTACCGGGTGGTAAAGTCAAGCTAATTTCCCCTTCGACGATCCTGACGTCGGTCGAGTCGGTGTCGGTATCTGCTGGATTCAGGCACATTGTACCACATTCGCTGTTTGCGGCGGGATGCGCGTCAGGGCATAATAGTGCTTGGAACAATCTGCGATTGTAATGAGGATCTCGACCTGATGCGTTATTTCCTGCTTGCTCTATCCAGCTTATTTCTTCTGCTTGGGGTGTGGCTGACGACCGCGCACACCGCCCCACCCCGGCAGGATGTGATGGCCGTCACGCCGCTGGCGACGGCCCTGCCGCCGCAGACCTGTGAGGGTCGCATCCAGCAGAGTTATGTGGCGGCCAGCGATGCCTGTTTATCCGCGCCGGAGGGCTACGCCTGTAATGGCGGGGCCGCGCCGGTTGCCGCCCCTGCCGGGCCGGGCAACGCATTGGGCAGTCTGGGTGCGGTGATCGGCGTGGATGATCTGGATCAGATCACGACCCAGGGCTTCACGCCGGAGGGCACCGACGGCGGGCTGGTGTGGCTGAGGGCAGACCAAGTGGGCATGAGTGTGTTCCTCAGCGGGGCGGTGACGATCACGAATCAGATCACCCCAGGGCAGGATTTCCCCAAGTGGACGGCCCTGACCGTCGTCAGCGGCGCAAGCCCGGCAGGTTGCTCTAACCAACCGCCGGACGCGGTAATCATACAGAACACCGATTTGACGCAGACCGTCCGCTTCGTGATTAACGGCGTCTCCATCGACCTGAGCGGCACCATGATGGTCTACACAGAGGGGGCGCAGACGGTCTTCGTGGAACTGGAAGGACTCAGCCGGGTGTTGGCGTTCGGCGTGGGGGTGACCATCGTCGCCGGGCAAGAGACGCGGGTTAACTTCAACGGCGTTGACTGGACGTTCCCGCTAGATGCACCGTTGCCAGCGGTGCCCTATACACCGGGGATTACAGATAACGTGGCAATCGAATTGCTGGATCGAGCGGTCACACTCCCGCAACCGGGCTTCGTGGCGACCGATGGCGCGGTCAACCTGCGGACTGGCCCCAGCACCCAATTCGGCATCGTGCTGGAAGTCCCCGCCGGGCAGACGATGACCATCTTAGGTCGCAACGAGATCGGTGATTGGTATCATGTGCGGCTGGGCAATGGCGTGACCGGGTGGATGTTCGCGGAGCTTTTGCGGCGGAATCATGGCGCGATCCAGGCGGTCTATGAATCCACACCGACGCCGCCACAACGATTCGGCGAAGCGGGCCGGGCGGCGTTCGTCAACACGCAGTTAGCCACCCTGCGCACCGCACCGGATAACAACTTCGGCGCGATCCTCAACCTGAACACGGGCGACCGGCTGGAACTGCTGGCCCGCAGTCCGTATAGCCCCTGGGTAAAAGTCCAGACGGAGGCCCAGACGGTAGGGTGGGTGCCACTGCTCAATGTGGAGACGGAAGCGATCTTGGAGTCTTTGCCGGTGGATTTCGAAGTGCCGCAACCGCCCACGCCGCCGCCGCCCACCCCGGTACCCGGTTTGACCGGGTTCGCCTTCCCGGATCCGGCCTGCTTCCCGGATTGCTAAAGCTCGCTCATCTGCCGGGCCGCCAGGCTGGCAGGTTGACGTTGGCGGTGGGTAACAACCGCCGGGAGTCACCGCTGGTCATGTCACGGTACATCAAGCCGACCGCCGGGGAGATATAGAGCAACCCGCGCCTTGATTCCCAGGTGGGGAAGGCCCCCACCGCGATCCATTCACGCTGATCGTTGGCGACTGTATATCGCCAGAGCGCGGGCGGGGCCGGGCCAGCACTCTGCGCGACGATCACCGACTCGCCATCTGGTGACCAGGCCGGATGTGTGACGGCGGTCACATCACCACCAATCTGCCGGACATGGCCCGTCGGCAGGTGGTAGAGCATTAAGGTGGATGGCATCGTCAGGGCCAGATAGTCACCCTGGGGCGGCATAATCAGCCGGTGTGAACGGGCGACCGCCCCGGCATACTCCCACAATACCCGGCTGGTGCCAGCGGCGGTGTCGTAGGCCATCACCTGGGCTTGATCTTGCCGCAGGTAGTAGATCTGCTGGCCGTAGGGCGACCAGACCGGGGCGAAACCGGGCGGCGCGTCAATGCGGGCGGTGATGCCGCTGGCGAGACTCACATGGTGGATGCTGGTGACGGTGCCACTCACCCGGCCATAAGCCAGGGCTGATCCATCCGGCGACCAACGGTAAGACTGGACGAAACCCGGCACCGGGAACACACGCGCCGGGCCATCCACCGGTTGTACAATCACCTCACTCTGGCCGGAATCCAGGTAGCGCACATACGCCACCGCCTCACCATCCGGCGACCAGCGCACATGATTATCAGCGGTGAGTAAAGACACCCCCGGCAAGGGAAGAAGCCGAAGTGTGAGGCGGGATGCCAGATCGTGCAGATACAGCCAATACTGGCCGTCTACGAAGCGGGTAAAGCTCACCTGGCCGCCGGATGGCAGGGCCGCCCCCCACTGAGAAGCCCCCATAACTGCCAGTAGATTGACGATCAACAGGCTGGCCGTTACCAGCGCGGTTATCCGGCGATAGCTCACAATTTACCCATTCGGTTACCTGGCATTCAGTTTATTTTAGCGTCGGCTTTGGCGCAAACGTTTTCCCCCGCGTATAATCAAGCGTAGTCAAAAAACCGACTCAAAGCAGACGGATACGTTTACGCTAAGGAAAGATTGTCTCATGCAAAAGTGGCTTTATGCGCTGGCCGGGATCACAGGGTATGTGCTGTGGCGCAAGCGTCCGCGTCAGGTCAAGACGCCGATTAAGAATCAGGTGGCCCTAATCACCGGCGCATCAAGCGGGATCGGCGCGGCGACGGCGCGAGTCCTGGCGGCGCGGGGGGCGCGGCTGGTGCTGGTGGCCCGGCGGGAAGACCGGCTGACGGCATTGGCGGCAGAACTCCAGACCGAGTGCCTGCCGATTCCGGCAGATCTGACGCTGGAAAAAGACCTGGTGCGCGTGGTGGATACAGCACAGGATCACTTCGGGCGGGTGGATATTCTGGTCAACAACGCGGGGATGTTTTTGGGTGGGCCAATCGAAGAAGCCAGCCCGACCGATGTCCGGCGTCTGCTGGCGGTTAACTTGCAGGCGACCATCCGCCTGACGCAGATGCTCTTACCGGGAATGCTCCAACGGGGGCATGGTCACATCGTCAACGTGAGCAGTATGGTCAGTCTGCTGGGGGCACCGGGGGCGTCGGTCTATGCGGCCAGCAAGATCGCGGTCAACGGGTTTACGACCGCCCTCCGCCGGGAACTGGACGGCACCGGGATCGGCCTGACCAACATGATGCCGGGGTGGACGAAGACCGAGATGATCGCCCGGATGGACCGCGACGAGATGCGCTCCGCCGGCATCCTCAACCCGTTGATCTTCATCGACTCGCCGGAAGTGGTGGCAGAAGCCATCGTAGAAGCGGTGCGATATAACCGGCAGGATGTATTATTCGGCGGGCCGATGGTGACGGTCGGCGCGTGGGTGGCGCGGATCTTCCCCGGTTTATACGACTTTTACTATCGTTACATGGCCGATACAGACGGTATTATGGAGACACTCCGCACGCCGACGACAGGTTGGTCGGCACCGGATTGATATGGATAAGAGGAACCTCTCCCCTGAAAACAGACAGCATCAGGAGAGAGGAGAAGAAGCAACTTACTGGCCCAGGCCCAGCACAAAGCGGATAATCCGCGTCCAGAAGGGCGACTCACCCGTCGCGGGGAGTTGCTCCACGCCCAGGTCTTCCGGCTGGACCGGGGTCGTACC
>DAOTTZ010000162.1:0-32583 GCA_034437535.1 Anaerolineae bacterium
GGTACGACCCCGGTCCAGCCGGAAGACCTGGGCGTGGAGCAACTCCCCGCGACGGGTGAGTCGCCCTTCTGGACGCGGATTATCCGCTTTGTGCTGGGCCTGGGCCAGTAAACAACAATCCTCAGAGTGGGTGCCAGGGTGCCCACTCTTTTTAGTTCTTAACTCCCTCTCTATTTTTCTCTGGAAACGCGGCCATCGTCAACGCCTTGCCGGTGCCATAAGTCGCCACTGGCTCCAGGTCGATCAAGTCGAACGCACTGGCGGGTGTGTTCGGTGCACCGGTGGTTTGTTCGGTGTTGTCGCCGGATGCATTGCCAGCGTCGGCCTCGTCATCACCCCCGCCGCCACATGCGGCCAGGGTCAAGGCCAGTACGACCAGCATCAACCACGTAAAACGTGCGTACTTCATTATTCGATTCCCCTTCTGATAGGTGTTTATGATGGTCACTATTAACCATGCAGAGGGTACTCTGCCCGCGTGACAAAACCTAGATGACGAGATCCAGCGGTAAATCACTGATGTCACGCAGTCGCCCGCCGCCCGTCGATCATCGTCTGGAGCAGATCGTACTGATCTGCGCTGATGTGCCGCGCCGCATCGACCAGTTCGTATAAGGCAAAGTGATAGACACAATCCAGGTCGCCGGTGCCCAGGCACAACGCGGCCAGCCGGTTCGCATAGGGTTCGGCGGTGACTGCGACGATGTGCGGTAGATGCCCTTTGCGGTTACGGATCAAATTGAGGGCTTCGGTGCGTGTGTTTTGGGCGCGGTCGCTTCGTATTGTCCACTTGCAGGAGACAACCGCATGTAAAATTTGATGCCCGGTTGGCCGGTTCTCTGCGCGGAGCGGGGAGAGCGTGCCGCTATCTGTCGAGACGACATCGGCTGTCTGGTTGATGTGGTCATCAGGAACCGGTGACCGGCTGATGACCACATCGGGCCGGATGATGTAATCACCACCCAGGGCCGCTGTCAGTTCCGGGTGTTGTGTGATGACTGCCTGTAAGTCTGCCAGATGGGTATATTGCTCGAATTGGTCGAGTGTGGTGTTGGTCACCTGGAATTGCCATGTCCCAGGCCGTAAATGTGCCAGATGATCAAATGCTGATTGTAGAAAGTGGGCCGTCAATAATTCGAATTGCCGCCCGGCCTTTTGCCCGGATACCCGGCCCATGATCGGTTCCTCCGGCATGGCCTGAGTGATGCGGCGGGCGATAGCGGTACTGGTATCACTGCTTTTATCGGCAAAGTTCGGGGTGCCCTCCGCCGTCACACGCATGAGATCTCGCACGATGCCGGCATGGTAGGCCCGGCGTAGGTCATCCAGGATCATTCCACCTCCGGTTTGTACAAGCCGATAACGTATTCTTCGTGCATGCGATCTTCGATCTGCGATTGCCGGTTGCCGCGTCGGGCTGGCATCATGCGCCGGTCGCGGTCCAGGTGGCGGATGCCGATCCCGGCCAGTTCAAAGCCGACCGCCTCTCCAATAGCGGCCAGGCAATCTTGCGTTCGTGTGTCAATCCCGCGCATGACGGAATTGCCGACCACCAGGATCGCGGCTTTGCCCGGTTTCAGTACAAATAACATCTGCCGCAAGGTGCGTGTCATCTCCGAATAATACCGGTGTAAGGCCCCGGCTCGCTTTTCGTCTTCACGGGCAATCGTCGCGATGACTTGCCGGGGTAGATCTGGCATATCGATTAATTCCACCCCGCGCAGGGCCTCCCCGCCGATGTATTGCCCCCGCTTGGTTGATAGATCCCCGATGGGATAGCCGAACCACACCAGCGAGAACTTATGTGCCCGCATGTAGTCGATGGCATTGCCAGCATAGGGTGGGGAAGTCACGATCAAGTCGATAGAGTTTTCGGCTAGAGGTACGGTTTGAGCATCGGCTTCGATCAAATGTGGTGCATAATCGCGTGTTGGCAGGTCGATCAAGCTCTTGATGTTTTGCTCGGCGCGTTTGGCGAACATCGCCAGCGGCGAACGATACGCCTTATCCTGGACGCGGTGCGGGCGGGTATGCGCCAGGTCACGCGCCATCGAGACCCCGCCAGATTTCGTGATGATGACACTTGAAAAGCAAATTCGAAAAAATTGTTGGCTGTGGGCGTCTTCCACGCGCAAGACCGCACTTAACAAAGCCAGGAGTTCAGTGATGGCTTCGTCGCTGAACCAATAGCGTATGAAATCGACCGTCTTAGTATCGAAGTGATCGTTCAGTGTGTCTACTGCCTGTTCGGTCTGCGCCGCCGTCGTTAGGATTTGGTTCATCTGCCGGATCAACCGGTTAACGTCGATGGGCGAGGTCTTCACCCGTGTTGAGAGGATCGCCAGTGGGTCAATATCGCATCCGATCCCTTGCCGGTTCAGCAGGTAAGTCTCCAATATTGAGGTACCAGATCCCATCATCGGGTCAAGCACGCGGTCGCCTTCGTCCGTCAGGCCCAGTGTAAAGAGGCGCGGCAATTGCGGCGGGAACTTCGCCGCGAAGGCATGTAAGTTATGTGTCAGATACCGGCTAGAGTAGCCGTGAAAGTCCAGGTCTGCGGCCAGCAATTGGTCGAGCCGTTGCCGGTAGTCGCCCTCAATGTCAATATGAAGCTCTGGCGTTGTCTCATCAAACGCCAGGTTAAGTCTTAGCTGTTTCATCAGTTATTACGCCATCAGTTCGTCGTATAGAAGTTCCTGGCTGAGGTTGGGCAAGACGGTGCGCGGACTCTGTAAGGTGAGGGATGCCGCCGTGATCCCCAATCGCATCGCCTCGTCGATGGGTACGCCATGCAGAAGACCGAACAGGGCCGCCCCGCTGAAGGCATCCCCGGCACCGGTCGCGTCGGTCACCTGCGTCTGGATGGCCTTCAAGGAGCCGGTGCCGTTGCGATGAGCATAGGCCAACCCCGCCGCACCCAGCGTCACCACCGCGATCTTCGCGCCCATGCTCACCAGTTGGCGGGCCACCCCCACCGCCGATTCTCGGCCTCCGGTCACTGCCATATCACACAAGGCGGGGGTTTCGCTCTGGTTCGGTACGATGAATTCCAGGTGGTTGATGATCCCCCGCAGGCGCGGGGCCAGGGCCGGGCTGGTCGGGTCTGCGGCCACCTTGACCTGATAATGGGTCGCCAGGTCGATGATGGTGTGCAGGGTATCCGGCGTGAGGGTCGCATCAACCATCACCATCTGCGCCCGTTCGAAAAGGTGTTCGTATTCCAGGATCATGTCGGAATCGACCAGATCAATGATGCCGAAATCTGCGACGGCCACATAAAGCTGGCCGTCCGTGTGTTGGAGCGCGACATAGGTGCCGGTGCGGCGGCCCCGTACCCGGCGGATGTAGGTGGTATCAATGCCCACGCGCTCGCAGGAGCGCATCACCCGTTCGCCAGCGGTATCATGCCCGATGGCCGTCAGTAGGATCGTCGGGACTTCCAGCCGCGCCAGGGTTTCCGCTACGTTCCGCGCCACCCCGCCCACCGAGTTGCGCACCTGCCCCAGGTTCGATGTGCCGAGTTCCAGCGCGTCGGCAGGTCGTCCTTTGATGTCGATCCCGCTGGAGCCGATGACCAGCACATGCCCTTCATCCATGATTATGCCTGTCCGTCCAGTGTGTCATACCGCTGGCTCCCCTCGATTTCTAGCACGAAATCCGCGCCGAAGGCCCCCGCCGGGGTCTGTGCGCCGGTATGATCGCCGGTTAGCGCACGTTCTACCGCCCGCACGGCGGAAATGGCGGTGAAGGTATACCCTTCGATGGTCTCTAACCAGGCTTCTTTGGCCGCGCCGCTGGCGTTCCGCGCCCGCGCATAGATGTACGACCGGCTGGTCTGGCGGGTGTGGTCGCTTGGCCCGGTCACGTAGCGGTCGATCTGTCGCCCGGCGAACTGCCGCACACGCTCCGCCCGCACCAACCATTGCAAGATCACCCCGCCGTAACGGATCGCCCGGATCTGAGCCGGGGGCATCGTCATATAGGTCGTCACGTTGCGGATGCCGCTGGTGTGGTACGCGGTGCTGACATCGCCCCAGGGGATGGCGACTGCCTGCCGCATCCCCGTTGGGAAGCGGAACGTGCCGAAATCTGCCCCGAAATCAACCGGGATGATCTCCCCGCCACGCCGCACCAGGTTGCCATTGGGGAGCATTTCCAGCAGGCTTTTGAGCGTTCCCGCCGTTATGCCCATGTCGTCGTTGTTCATTTCCAGGGCAGAAATTGCGATTTCAATCTCCACTGCATCGGGCAGGGCATCGGCCACATATTTCACCAGGCAATCACTCGGCACAATGTCAAAGCCGACGCCCGACATCAGCAAGATGCCGGCCTCCCGCGCCGCTGAATCCTGCGCGAAGGTCGCCTCAAACACCGGGATTTCGCCCGTGATGTCCAGATAATGGGTGCCAGTTTGCAGGCAGGCCGTCCGCATGGGGTCTGCCGTGAAGGTGAACGGCCCGGCGGCATGGAGCACCGCGTCTACGGCCATCTCTTGCAGGGCATCGACCGCGATCACGGCATCCGGCAGGGCGAAGACGATGGCTTCCAGGCCGTATTGCTCCGCCAGGGGCCGCAATTTAGCCTCGTTGCGCCCGGCGATGACCGGCTGATGACCGCGTTTGACGGCTTCTTCGATCAATAATTTGCCGGTGTAACCCGTCGCGCCGTAGATCATCCAGCGTTTGTCGCTCATGGTAGATCCTCCCGCTGTCGGTCAAATGGGCTAATCTTAGCGCAAAATGATTGGTAAATCAAAACAGGCGGAGCAACCGCCCCGCCTGTCAATCTGTTACGCGATGGATCGTGTGTTTACTCGTCCAGCGTGAGCAACCAGCGCAAGACACGCGCCCACAGCGGGGTCTCACCTGTCGCGGGGAGTTCCGTCACCCCCAGGTTTTCCGGTTGGGCTGGCTGAACCTGCTGGCCGGGTGTGCTCGGCTGGCCCGGATCTGGTGCGGTTGTCGGTTCTGGTTCTGGCTCTGGATCCGGTGTCGGTTCCGGTGTCGGCTCGGCTTCGCCCTCCACACACGTCAATCTAAACGTGATCGGGTTGCCAAACTCGAACGGATCGGTATTGACGACCAACGTTCCTTCGGTCTGTGGCACGGTACAACTTACCGTCAGGTTAACGGGTGATCCGGCTGGCGTCAGGTCGCTGATGGGCAACCCGGTGACGCTGTACCCGGTCGAGATCGATTGCAGTACCACGTCCAACTCAGAACCGGGATCGCCCACATTGCTGACGGCGATAATGCTCGTCGCGGTGGTACCGGTTGGCCCGGTCAGTTCGATGGGGCCAGGGGCGGCGGGGACGCTATCGAAGAGCGGTGCGCCGATGATCAGCGTGGCCGTTGCGGTATCGGTGCCCGGCACGGTGAAGCTCGTCAATGCCGTCGTCGTGCTGGTGTAGCTCCCGGCTGTGGCACTGAACACAGACGTTACGACCTCACAGGTGCTGTTGGCAGGCAGGATGCCGTTCGTCAGCGTGATCGTGCTCCCTGCGACCGTCACATCACCGGAACATCCCGTGCCGTTGATAGTGGTAAAGCCGCCTGCGGTGAGGCCGGTCAGCGTGTCGCTGAAGGTCGCGCCAGAAAGCGGGGTTGCGTTGGGGTTGGTCAGTGTATACGTCACCTGCGAAGTGATACTCGGCGGCGTCACCGGAGGGGAGAATGCCTTGTCGATAGTCGGCTCGACATAATTGTTCGTTTGTTCCAGGTCGAAGATCCAGCGTTCGGTGACGTTGCCACCGGCGTCCAGTTCGATCACCAGTTGGTCGATGTAACTATCCAACTGATAACCCCACGCGCTAGCAGTCGCAAAGGCGATGGCTTCTACCGTGTTGCCGGTGTAATCGACCGTGTTGGTCGAGCCGCTGTTGACCTGCGTGGACCAATCCACCGGGCCGCCGGTGATCTCTTCCAGCGTGATCGAGTTGGGTGTGAAGCCGAAGTTAGTCTCGTTGAACGGTTCGGTCGCGCCAGTGTCGCTGGCGGTGTAGGTGTTGGTTGTGCCAGTGGCAACCAGCCCCGGTTCATAGCGCGGTTCGAAGTTAATCAACGCCACGCCATCCGGGAAGGCACCCCCGGTAGAGGCCGCAAAGCGTGACCAAATGCTGGCATACCACTCGTTATCTGTATTCTCGGATGTCGCCGAGCGGTTGGTCGTCCATTCGATGGCTTGAATGTCTGCCACATCAAACGGCAGGATCGTAGCACCGCCTAATACTGCATCAAGCAAGAGATCTGGTACGATCAAAATCTCGGTCTTGCCGTCGTTGGTGCTGGGGGTGCCACTCGGATTACTGGCAGGCGGTGCAACCGCATTGCCGGCGACCAATGTCTGCAATGTCCGCCAGGACTCATCGCCGTAGAGCGGGGCCGGGCCTGTTGCATCCGCGCCGAGTGTGTCGTCCAGCAGAGCTTGTGCCGCCGCTGTACCACCGACATCGAATTCGGAAGGGGCGGTGTGCCCGACCTGAACGTAAATGCCGGGCAGGGCCGGGTTGGTGAAGAAGTTGGCCCGGTCTGGCCCGAACGTGATCGGTGACGGCAAGCCAACCGGTTGGGTGTCGTCTACACTGGTGAATTCATCCAGGGCCAGCACGATATAGCGTGTGTTGGTCACTGGTGGGTTCTGGGCACTGGTCGGCACGGCGGAAAAAACGACCGCGACCAGCGTCAGAACGGCTAAGAGTGTTAAAATGCGAAATTTTCTCATTGACTTTGTCCCGTAAGTTGTACGTCAATCATCACTGCGGTATTCTAGCACATGATAATGAAATTTGTAAGGCATCCGCCACGCCGGCTACTTCTGCCCGAAGACCTTCAACCATTCTTCGACCTCATCCGGCGTCAGCTTGACGTCGGCGGCTTCGCTTACGTCGGGCTTGGGGGCAGGTGGGGGACGGCGTAGCGTGTTGGCGAATTCCGCCGACTTTTGCGCGGTCATCCGGTAGCGGCGGGCTGTCGCCAGCACTTCATTGTCAGAAGAAACGACCGTCCACCGCTTCGCGTTCTTCTCCCGCCGGATGCGGCGTATGATAACGTCGTCGGCCCGTTCTTTGTGCGATGCGAAGATCACCTTCACCTTGCTGGTAGACATCCGAGAGACGCCCCCCGGCAGACCATGATCGAAGACCACCACACAGCGGCTTTTTCGCCGCGCACAAAAGCCCGCCAGCTTTTGCACCAGCTTCGCTTCGTCGTGTGGATCATCTAAATCAATATCCGGCAATTTGCCGATCAAATTATGACCGTCGATCAGGTAAGGCATGTGATTATCCATGTCAATTTACTGACGATTGGCACTATTTTATCAATCCCCGGCCCCTCTGCCGCAAAGCTTAATAGACTCCACATGTCATTTGCGTATAATGAAGGTAGTATTCATATAGTATTTATAGGATGCCTTATGGACAATGGACGAACCCGCCAATTTACGGGTGATGCCGGGGCGACCACACAATTCGCCATCCAGGATGCAGGCGCGACGACCCAACTCGACGCTTATGACGCGGGGCCGAAGTCACTCTCGACCTATCGTTCCCCCGTCCCGGATCGTCTGCGCGTCATCCTGCCAGATCAATCTGAGCAAGTGGTGTACAACCTCTACCCGCATGTGATTATCGGGCGGCGCACCAGCACCACACAAGAAGTCGATATTGACCTGGGGGCGTTTGATAACGGGGTATTTGGTATTTCGCGCCTGCACGCCATCATAGAGCCGAGCAGTAGCGGTCTGTCGATCAAAGACTTGAAGAGCGTCAACGGGACTCAGGTCAACGGTCAACGGTTATCACCAGCCGATAGTTGTGACCTTCACACCAGGGATCGCATCAAGGTTGGCAACCTCCGGCTAGAAGTTCACTTCGAATTTGACGAGGCATGAGCTTAAATGGGCGCGGTTCTTCGCGCCCATACGTTATCCCTCGACTTCCTGACCGGCCAGGTAGGCTTCGTAATCCTCCTGGCTGACGATCTCGCCGTTGGTCACGGCTTGATTTTGTAGGTCTTTGTGCTTGTCGAAGAATAACTCTAGCTCCGCCTGGAACGGGCACCGCGTCGCGCTGACTATCTTCCGCACATAATACCCCCGGCCATCGTCCGTCTTGCTGGGTTCATTCATCAGGTTCACCCGCACCTTGATGATCTCGTCACACCGCTTGGGCTGGACGTAAACATACAGCGCATCGCGGTCTGCTGGGTTGCCACTCGGCCCACTGAATAATTTCTTCAAGAAGTTCACCCGGCTTAGCTCCTCATCTATAGTGCGATCGGTTGTTCTTCACGCGGCTGGCCCAGGAAAGACCGTTCTTCCTCCACAATTTCCGGCTCTAACTTGGTGAACAACGGGGCCGGCTTGCGTAAAGGTTGGCCCGGTTGCAGGTTGCTCTGTTGCCAGCGGCCTATCGCCCGGCTTCCATCGTAGACCAGGGCTTCGTGGCTACGTTCGGTCTCCTCATAGCTGACGATCTCCAGGTCGCCGAAGATCTGGCCGTCATAGCCCAGGTACGTATGCACATCCTGCGAGCTAAACGGCAGATACGGGGCCAGCACCATCTTTAAGTTGTCGATCACCTTCAGGATGGTGTAGACCACCGTCCCCGCCCGTGCTGGATCTTGCTTGATGACCTTCCAGGGTTCCTGCTCGTTGAGGTAAGCGTTGGCCTCTCGCACCACTGCCAGCGCATGATCTAGCCCGTCTTTGAGCTTCACCGCTTCGATCAACGCGCCTACCGTCTCGAAGGCGTCTTCACTGCGCTGGATGATGGTCTGGTCGGCCTCTGTCAGGTCGCCGGGGGTTGGCACGGTGCCATCGAACCGCTTGTAGGCAAAGCCCAGCATCCGGTTGACCAGATTCCCCCAGGCCGCCAGTAATTCGTTGTTGACCCGCGCCAGGAAGCCCTCCCAGCTAAAATCAGTATCCGCAGATTCCGGGAAGACACGGGCAGTATAAAACCGCAGGGCATCCGCCTGATAACGGTCTAAGACATCCGGTGCCCAGATGGCCCAATTGCGGCTCTTGGAAAATTGCTCGCCTTCGATGTTCATAAACTCGTTGGCTGGCACATCATAGGGCAGGTTTAACCGGGCGTTCTCGTCGTCATGATACAAGCCGCTAATGCCGATTAACTCCGCCGGCCAGATGACGGTGTGAAACGGGATGTTATCCTTGCCGATGAAATAATAGGTTTCCGCCGCCGGGTTGTACCACCAATCTTGCCAGGCATCGGGCGTGCCGTTGTTCTTGGCCCATTCCACACTGGCCGTCAGGTACCCGTTGACGGCTTCAAACCAGACGTAGATGCACTTGTTCTCCCATCCTTCCAGCGGAACCGGCACACCCCAGTTGAGATCACGGGTATAGGCCCGCCCGCGCAAGCCTTCTTCTACCCCTTTTTGAATCAGGTTGCGGGTGAAGCGGACTACGTTGGGCCGCCAGCGACCCTGTGTCGTCTCGATGTAATCCAGCAAAGTCTGGGCGGTCTTGCTTAAATCCAGGAAGTAATGCTCACTTTCCCGCACAATCAGCTTGTCTTCCGGGTTGGTGCGGTTGTAAGGGTTGATTAAGCGCGTGGCTGTGATTAAGTTGCCGCAGTTATCGCATTGGTCACCGCGTGCGCTCTCATACCCGCAGATGTAACAGGTTCCTTCTACATAACGATCTGGCAGAAAACGGTCTTCCTGCTCGCTGTAGAGCAGTTCTTGCGCTTCCTTATATAAGAACCCTTTCTCGTACAATGTGGTGAAGATGTCCTGGGCGATCTGGTGATGATTTTCAGTATCGGTATGGGTGAACAAATCATAGCTGATGCCGAGCTTCTTCTGCGTTTGCAAAAACCGCTGATGATAATGCGAAAACAACGCACGCGGGGTGATGCCGCGCTTATCCGCTTCCAGGCTGATGGGCGTGCCGTGTGAATCCGAGCCGGATACCATCAGCACGTTGTTGCCCGCCAGCCGATGATACCGGGCGAAAATATCCGCTGGCAGGTAAGCCCCGGCCAGATGCCCGACGTGTAGATCTCCGTTGGCATAGGGCCATGCCACCGAGACTAAAATTTGTTTCGCCATGAACGCCTCCATATACAAATAAAAAACCGTCTGCACGGGGCAGGCGGTCGAGATTCAAAAACGCGAAAGCCGTCGTCACCTACCGTTTGGGGGTGCGTTTATAAGGTGACATTCGCATGTTAGCTGACACAGTGTTGATTATCATAGTTTAATCATAAAAAGCCGGTCACGGCCTGTCAAGCGCGGTTCGTGCGGATTTAACATTTGCATAATCCCGCGATTCAGGTTATCATCCGGCACTATACGTGATTCTTTCGTTGTAAATAACGTCAGATACGTCGCGTCAGCAGGTTAAACCAAGCCATAGATCGGGTATCACATAACACCGGCTGACGATTGTTGTAAAGGTCATAGACCATGATGCGTTACTTAGTGGGAACGCTCATCACAGTCGGCCTGTTGTTCGGCCTGTGGGGGATGAGCAACCATGCACAAACCGGGGTAGCAAACACTTTGTCGTTGATTATCACTGCACAAAATACACCGCAAGGCCAGCCACCAGCGGCGCGACCGCAGGGTTATGGCCCTGCCGTGCTGACTCTGCCGCCAGGGAATGCCCCGGTGCAGACGCCGGCCTTCCGTGCGACGCCACCCGCAGAGCAGATCGTCAGTGCGATTGTCTACCTGCAACCGCTGGAACCGACGGCCAATTACCCCATGCGCGTGGTGAATAGTCTGCGGCAACGGCTCGATGTGCGCCGTGCGCTGGCCGCGCCACCCATTAACGCGCAAATTATCAGCACCATCCGCAATGTAGACCGGGCCTACATCATCAATGTGGCCGCCGGTCGTCTTGATTTGATCCGCCAACTTCCCGGCGTTCGCGCCGTTTTGCGCGACCGCTCGATCCCGTTGAATAACCCTAATGAGGTCGGCCCGGTCGTGACTCAAGAACTCAACGTGGAAGAAGGAGAGTGACATCATCAAATACCGATTTTTCTCAATCGTTTCGTTATTTAGGGAAGCCTAGCAAAGTAAAGGGAATGCATATATGGGAAACCGTAGACTAATTTTGCTCGTTCTATTGTTGGTGATGGCCCTCTCGGTCGTGCCGTCCTTCGCACAAGAGGACGACGGCGACGAGCAGGACGACGCCACCGCCAGCCAGGTACAAACCGCCCGGCCCGCTGTGGATGCCACCGGCGTTTTACAGACCGACCTCCAACCTTCCCCGGATGAACTCGACCGCATCGCAGAATTGCGGTCGCAATTAAACCCGGAGGCTTATCGTTATACATTGGACGAGTCGTTCGTCCCGTATGAAGATGGCGAAATCAACTTCGCCCCGCCGTCCCCGGCCATCCAGGCGGGTGACCCCAGTCTGCCGTCTGCGGGTGCTCTGCCAGATAGCGGCCCGGTGACGGTCCTTGTCTTGTTTTCACGTAGTAGTGCGCTGGATACCGTGCGCCCCACCGACATCGCCAACAGCGAAGCGCAGTTGAACGCGGTGAATTCTGCGGCGGCGCAGGTACGGGCCGCCCAGGCGGGCGACATCAGCACGCTTCAGGGCACCTTCGGGGCGACGCTCGTCTCTGAGCTGAGTCACGTCTTCAGCGGCGTGGTTGTGACCGTCGATGTATCACAAATCGACGCCATCGCCGCCCTGCCGAACGTCAGCGGGGTCTACCCGGATCAACCCGTCGAGCTAGAAAATGCTAATAGCGTGCCCTTCATCGGCACGGTGAGTGCCTGGACCAATGGCACCGGCTTTACCGGTGACGGCATCGACGTCGGCATTATCGACTCCGGTATCGACTACCTGCATACCAACTTCGGCGGCCCTGGCAGTGGTTATGGCTCTGCCGATACGTTGACACTAGACGGCACCGAGTTCAATTCGAAGGTCGTCGGCGGGTTTGACTATGTGGGTGATGGCTGGGTCGCGGGCGCGCCCCTCGCTCCTGATCCTGATCCCTGGGACTGTAACGGGCATGGTTCGCACGTTGCGGGTACAGCCGGTGGTTTTGGTGTTAACAGTGATGGTACGACTTACACCGGAGCCTATAACGCTACGACCGATTTCGCCGACCTTCGCGTCGGCCCGGGTGTCGCGCCGGAATCCCGCCTGCACGCGCTGAAGATTGGCGATTGCACGCCGTCGGTTTCCTTCGTCGGCGCGATTGCCGCCATCGACAATTACGTTATTCCTGAAGGTCTGGATGTCGTCAATAACTCTTACGGTGGCCCGTATGGTACGCCGCTGGAGCCGCTGGTGCTCGCCTTTGAGCGGGCCACCGATGCCGGCGTCATCATGGTCGGCTCTGCCGGTAACTCCGGTGATACTTACTTCGTCAATGGCGCCCCGAACATTGCCAACAGCAACATTGCGGTTGCTTCTACCGTGAGCGATGTCGCTTATCAGGGGCTTCTGGTTGATGACCTGGGCGCGGGTACCTCTACGGTGGTGCCAGTGTCGAATTCGGTCAATGGTAACCCGGCTATTCCGCCCATCGGCCCCTTGCCGTTGTTGGCGGTTACTGGCCCCGGTACGGCGGGTGGTTGTAACGCCACCGACTACGATGACTTCACCGGGCCGAATGCTGGCGCAGTCGCCGTGATCCGTTGGGATGATGGCACATGTGGGTCTGTCACCCGTATGACGAATGCCGTCAATAACGGTAATGTGGGCGGCCTGGTCGTCATCACGACCGACCCGGCAGACGCGCCGTTCATCCTGTTGAATTGTGGCGATGCCAGCGGCGGCCCTGTCACGACGTCACCGATTTCGTGTGTCTCGACACAACTCGCAGAGGATTACCTCTTTACCAACCCGACGAACTACGAAGTCACCTTTGACGGCACGCTCTCCGCTTTCCTGAGCGATAGCTTTGCCGATCAAGTCTCGTCCTTTACCTCGCGCGGCCCGGTCATCGCCGCGGGTGATACCGTCCGCTTGAAGCCGGACGTTTCCGCCCCTGGCGACCTGATCTTCTCCGCGGCGGCGGGTACCGGGACGGAAGGTGTGTTCCTGGGTGGTACCTCGATGGCCGCGCCGCATGTGGCCGGTGTCGCCGCGCTCCTGCGGCAGATCTACCCGACGTACAGCGTCCAGCAGATCAAAGCTCTGATCATGAACACGGCCACCAATGATCTGTGGACTGGCATCAACCAGACCGGTGATAACTTCTCCCCGCCGCGCATCGGCACCGGGCGGGTGGATGTGCAGAACGCGATCCAGCATAACGCGATTGCCTACAGTGCGGATAACCCCGAAGGTGTTCATGTGTCCTTCGGCGTCATCGACGCGGTGGCCCCGGGTAGCATGGTCCAGCGGATCATCATCCAGGATACCAGTGGTACTGGCGGCACCTACAACGTGAATTACACGCCGTACCTGGATGCGAACGGAGTCTCCGTGACCCTCTCGGCGTCGTCGGTGAGTGTTCCGGCTAACGGCTCGGCCACCATCAACGTGACGCTCAACTATGATCCGGCGGCCATGGACGAAGACGCGCTGATCGACCCCACCATGACCACCACGCAAGCGACCGGCTTCGGTGCCTTTCCGCGTGCCTGGAACCGTGAAGAATCTGGTTACGTGACTTTCTCCGGGCCGGGGTCTGATCTGCGGGTGGCGGTACATGCCATGCCCCGTCCCGCAGGGGATCGTTCGCTTGCGGCCAACCCGGTCAGCACCGGCCCCACCGGTTCGACTTTCATCGACCTACAAGGGCCGGGTGTGGATACCAGTGGCACGCTGACACGCGATCAGTTCAGTGTGGTCTCGCAGGTGAGTGCCTTCAACGCGCTCGTGACCATGCCCAATGACGGACTCACCGGGCCGGAACTTGATCGTGGTGACATCCAGCATATCGGCATTTCGTCGGACTATCAGGCGCAGTTGGCCCTGGCAGGCGGCAATGTAGCGACCGCCATCGGTAATACGACGATCTTCATCGGCTTCTCTACTTATGACAACTGGAGCACCCACCAGCCGTATGATGTGCTGTATGACATGTTCTTCGACCCGGAAGAAGACGGCACCTTCCAGATCAACGTCTTTAACTGGGACGGTGCGGCTCTGTTTGGCTTTGACTTTACCGACACACCGCTCAACCTGCTGTATGTCGGCGGTTCCTTCGGCGGTTTCGGGTCGTTTAACAACGGGTTCCAGGCCACCAATGATATGTATCCCTTCAACAACAACGTGGTCATGGTTCCGATCCCGGCGAGTTGGCTGGGCCTGAGCGACACCAACACCGATTTCAATTTCGACTTCGGGACGCTGGTTGATCTGAATGGGTACTTCGACTTCTCGCCGATATTCGGGTATGATGTGACCACTGATGAGGTGTTCAACTTTAACGATGCGTCGGGTAATGTTGGTGGGCCGTTCCCCGGCCCGCCGACCTGGTTCGACCTCGATCCCTTCAACTTGCCGGTTGATTATGACTTTAGCGGCCTGCCACCGTCTGCCTCGCCGCCGCCAGTTCTGTTACTGCACCATCACAACGGGAGCAATGTCACTCGTCCGGAACTGGTCTTCTTCGATGCGCCGACGGTGACGATTGATAAAACCGTTGCTGATACGACCGTTGTCACCGGCCAGGATCTGACCTACACCCTGACCGTTACTAACAACAGCGGAGCGGCGACGACCGATCCTTATGTCGTCCGTGACCTCTTGCCAGACGACGTGACCTACGTCAGCGATACCTGCCCGACAGCCAGTACGGTTACGCCGGCACCGGGTGCGGTCGTTGAGTGTACCATTCCGGCGGGCATCCCGGCGGGCGGTAGCACCAGCTTCGATATCGTAGCGACAATCAACGCTGATGGTGGTACCACCTTTACCAACAATGTCGAGTTGACGCTAGCTGGTGCTCCAGTAGTTGTCCAGCTCGATGTCGCTGAACTGGATTACACCGTACCGTCGGCCCTGGTGGCGACGAAAGAGGTGGTATCCGCCGGGTCGACCGGGGACGAGATCACCTACGCGGTGACCCTGACCAACGGCACCCCGGATGACATCGTGGGTGATCTCTTCATCCGTGACATCATCCCGGCTGGGCTGACTTACGTCAGCGATACCTGTGCCGGTAGCTTCTTGTTCGTGGATGCCGTCAGCGGCAACGACGTACTCGAATGCCCGATACCAGGTGGCCTGGCCGCTGGTGCGAGCTTCAGCTTTGACATCGTGGCGACGATTGATGCCCCGGTCGGGACGTCGATTGTCAACGTGATCGAAGTGTACTCAGACGATGACCCGGATGAACTGCTGACGCAGACCGACAACACCTTCCTGGTGCAAGATCTGCTCACGTTCACCACGCTGGTTGAAACCGAGAACGGCTTCCCGATCTTCAATGGTTCGGTCGTTCCGTCCTTCAACGTGACCCAAATGGTGATGACCTTCAGCGATGATCTGCTGGGTGGCACCGGGCCAGACGGCGCGGAGAACCCCGACAACTATCGTCTGCTGGCAGAGGGTAGCGGCGAAAACTTCACGACACGCACCTGTGATGAGCCGGTGGCGGTCGATGATATCCCGCTGGACTTCACCGTCAGCCATGATGGCGGCAACGTGGTCACCATGACGATCACCGGGCCGGATCCGTATCCGCCGCTGACCGAAGGCCAGTACCGCGTGATGATCTGCGGTAGCACCTCCATCATGAACACCAGTGGCGTGCCGCTGGATGGCAACGGCGACGGCGTGCCGGGTGACGACGCAGTCGTGACCTTCACCATCGGTAGACTGGAAAGCGGTCAGCCGGGCGGTGAGGTCGGCGGTGTCGTCCAACCGGAAGACCTGGGTGTGACCGAACTCCCCGCGACGGGTGAAACCCCGCTGTGGGCCTGGATCCTCCAGTTCATCCTGGATATGGATGAGTAGGTAAACCCCAAGCACGAACCAACACAAGGAGGCTCGCCCCGGCGGGCCTCTTTTTCGTCCCTTGCGGATGACCGCTCCTGTTGTATAATGAAAAAAGCAAATTGATGAGGAGTAGCCAAGCGGCAAGGCGCCTGACTTTGGATCAGGAGATCGTAGGTTCGAATCCTACCTCCTCAGTTACACAAAGCCGACTGTTCAAGTCGGTTTTTGCGTTTATTAGAGGATGGGGACTGGCTTGAGCAAGGGCACCAGGTCACGCGCCCAGGTGTGGATGGCGTCCCAATCGCGATGATCGCCCTCATGCCAGATGCCCAGCATCATGCTGAACCGGAACTTCAGGCGGTCGGTCAACTTCGGCACTTCATCCAGGATCAGCGACCCGGCGAAGGTGGCTTCGATGACCGGATGTGCGATGGCGCGTACCGGCTGGAACCAATCCCCCACCAGTTGATCGGCCTTCGGGTTCCGCAGGGCCAGCGTCATACACACCATAAATGTCGCAAAGGTTTTATGCACCAACGCGGCCTGATGCGTCTTTAAGAACGTCATCGCCTCCGGGAGCCAGGCCCCATGATGAATGGCACTCCCCGCAATCACACCCAGGTACGGCGTCAGATCGTCCACTGCTTGCATCGGGCAGAGGTCAACATCTAATCCCTGTTCGGTCAGCGTCTGGCCGATGGCCTCTGCTACACCAGCGGTGCTACCTCCCCGGCTGGCGTAAGTGACAAGAAATTTGTCGTTCATAACGACTCCTTTTCTTTGACGATACCCCGCCTGCCTATCACCGGATAGTGTAAGATGTCATCTCAGGACAGGCTATCTGCCAGGAAATTGAGGATCGCCGGGCCGACCGTCTCCGGCGCGACCTGGAACAGATCGCTATGCCCGCCGCCGTCGATCAACACCCGCGCTTTCGGTTCTCCGGCGGCGTCATAAAGCCGCTGGGTGTGCGCCGGTAAGATGGTGCGGTCGCGGGTGCCATGTAAGAACAAGATCGGGCGCGGCGCGATGTCGCCCACCACGTCGATTGGGCGCACCGCACGCATCGAATCGCCCGCCATGTTCCCGGCCAGCAGAACTGTGATGCGATCCCAGGGGAAGGGCGGCAGGCCGGTGAGTGAGGTCACACCGTCGCCGATGACATCGTTCAGCGATGTATACGCGGTATCCACGATCAACCCGCGTGCGTCGGGCAGGGCCGGCATGGCACGGATGGCGGTCGCGCCGCCCATCGACCGCCCGAACAACACCACATCTTGCACGCCCGGTTGCCCGCTCACAAATTCAAACGCCGCTATCACATCACGGACTTCATGCAGGCCCATTGTGGTGCGGTCGCCATCGCTATCGCCGCTGTTCCGCAGGTCGAACAACAACGCGCCATAGCCAGCGTTGATGATGAGGTCGGCCTCCGCGATGAACTGCCCCCGGTTCCCGGCATGGCCGTGTACGAACAAGACCACCGCGCCGGTCTCCGCCGCCGGTGGGATGTACCACCCGGACAGCCGCAGGCCGTCCACCGTGCGGAAGCTCACGTCTTGCAACCCGTTGAACGTCTCCGGCGGGGCCGGCAGGCTGATTTCCGGCGGGTAGACCAGGGCGCGGGCTTGCTGGTAACTTAAGTAGGTACCGGTCGCCAGGACGGCCAGCGTCAGTGTGATGACTGTGAACAAGAGCAAATTACGGACTCGTTTCATCAAAAATATGCCTATCGATTCAAATCGAATTATCTCACACGATCCACAGGATTTTAACATGCGCCGGGTACGGTATAATGGGCTTGTTTACATCCCGGCCTGCCGGGACTACAGGCCACATTTGAACTGAGTCAGGATTTGTGTTGTTATGACGGTAACTACGCCCGCCGCTTTACTGTTGCTTCTCGTCGCGCTCCCCATTGTCTATTATATCGGTTGGCCGCGCAGTCGCTTTCGGCGCGTGCGGGATGGCTTCAGCCTGGGCTTACGGACGATCATTCTGGTGTGCCTGGTGCTGGCCCTGGCTGGCGTGCAGGTGGTGCAATCTGCCGACCGGCTGGCGGTCGTCTATCTGGTGGATGTTTCCAGCAGTATCGCCGCCACGGATGACATGACCGCCGTCGTCACCCGTGATGATCCCGCGCTTCAGTACATCCAGCAGAGCTTGCAGAGTATGCGCCCGGACGATCAGGCCGGGGTGGTGGTCTTTGCGGAGACCGCGCAGATCGCCCGGAGCATGAGCAACGCCCGCCAACTGGGCGAAATCCGCACCTTCCCACCGCCGGGCAACACCGATCTGTCCGCCGCCGTCCGGCTGGCCCTTGCCATGTTCCCGCAGGATGCCGCCCGGCGCATCGTCGTCTTGAGTGACGGCCAGCCCACCCTGGGCGATTGGCAATCTGCCGCGCAACTGGCCGCCGCTGGCGGCGTCGAGATCAGTTATGTGCGGTTTCGGCCTCCGAGTGTGCCGGAGATCCTGGTGCGTGAGGTCAGCGTGCCCACCGTGCTGAACGAAGACCAGGATTTTACGATGGTCGTCACCATCGAAGCCGAGCAAGCCACCCGCGCCGAGATCAGCGTGTATTCCGCCGGGCAACTTATCGACCGTCAGGCCCGCGACCTGAGCCAGGGAGAAAATCGCTATTCCCTGCGGCTTAACAGCGGCACCTCCGGCTTTCGAGATTTTGAGGTGCGCGTAGAGCCAGTCGCCGGTGAGGGTGACGCCTTCCGCCAGAACAACCGGCTATCTGCCTTTAGCCAGGTGGAAGGCGTGCCGCGTGTGTTGGTCGTCGATGGCAGTCATGGTGCGGTGGACGAATTGCGTTATCTCGTCCCTGCGCTGGAAGATGTCGGCTTGCTGGTCGATGTCATCCAACCCGGTGCCTTGCCCCTCACGCTGGATGGGCTGGCGACCTATCAGGCGGTTGTGCTGGCGAACGTCCCCGCCCCGGATCTCACGCCGCAACGGATGCAAACCCTTTATACCTTTGTATCTGATTTTGGCGGTGGGTTGGTCGTCGTTGGCGGGCCGGAAAGCTACGGCCCCGGCGGATATTACCAGACTCCGCTGGAAGACGCCTTGCCCGTCACCATGCAGATCGAGGATCAAGAACGCCTGCCACAACTCACCATCGCTTACGTCATCGACCGTTCCGGCAGTATGGGGCAGGAATCCCCCTCCGGCATCCCGCATATCGACCTGGCAAAAGAGGCCATCATCCGCTCGATTGACTTCCTGCAACCTACCGACCGGGCGGCGGTCGTCTCGTTTGATAGCGACGCCATCCCCATCGCACAATTTCAGGATGTCAACGACCGCACCAACTTGCAACGGTTGGTCGCGTCGTTGCGGGCCAGTGGCGGCACCAGCATCATCGCCGGGATGCGCTATGTCGCGGAGCGCATCGTACAAGAACCATCGGAGATCAAACACATCATCCTGCTGACGGATGGCGGCGCGGCCCAGGGGAATCTGGTTGAATTGGTGGACGATCTGCGCGACGGCCAGAACGTCACCACGTCGGTCATTACCATCGGCGGCTTTGAGGCTCCCTTCCTGGCGGAGATGGCCGAAGCCGGTGACGGCAATTATCACATCGTGCCGGATGCCGACACCATCCCCAGCATCTTCACCGCAGAGGCTATCCTTGCCACCCGCACCTACATCCAGGAGGAATCCTTCACGCCGCGCCAGCGCAATCACCCTATCTTGCGTGGAATCGGCGGTCTGCCCGCGCTGGAAGGCTACGTCACCACCACGCCGCGCACCACCGCGACCGTCGTGCTGGAAGGCCCCGACCCTTACAACGACCCGATCATGGCCGTGTGGCAATTCGGCCTGGGGCGGAGTGTGGCCTTTGCCAGTGATGCCACCTCCCGCTGGAGCCAGAATTGGGTCGGCTGGGAGGGCTTCGCGCCGTTCTGGAGCCAGGCCGTCCGCTGGACGATCACCGAACGGGCCTCCGCCAACCTGGAAACCCGCGTTTTAGAGCAAGACGGCCAGGCCCGCATGATCGTGGATGCCCGCGATAACGACGGAGATTTCCTCAACGGGCTGGATCTCCGCACCAATGTCATCTACAGCCCGGAAGGCTCCGCCCAGTTGGTGCGCCTGCGTCAGGTCGCCCCCGGTCGGTATGAGGGGGGTTTCCAGCCCCAGGGAGACGGGGCCTACTTCCTCAGTGTGGGGGATGCCAGCGCGGCCAGCGATGACCCCACGCTTGAACTGAGCCAGACGACCGGTTGGGTCAAGAGTTATTCCAGTGAGTACGACATCCGCCCGCTGGATGAAGATGTGCTGGCGGTCATGGCCGACCTGACCGGCGGGACTGATCTGCGCGATGACCCTGCCGCCGCTTTCTCCGCCACCGCAGACCCGAACCCGGCCCGCGTGCCGATCTGGCCGTATCTGTTGATCCTGGCGATTGCGTTGTTGCCGCTGGATATTGCCGCCCGGCGTTTGCTCATCACCCGCAGTGATTTACGTCGCCTGCGAATTTGGTGGCGCGAGCGTGCCCTGCGCCGGGGGGAGGCCGACGAAGCGACCGCCGAACGACTCTCCACCCTTAAATCTGCCCGTGACCGCGCCCGTGCGGAGATGAGCGACGACGAAAGTACCGCCGGTCGCCTGCGGAACCTGCGCCGCCCGCCGGCCATGAGTCAACCGCCGCCGGCCCAACCGCCCGGCCAGATGCGCTTTGATCGTCCACCCACACCGCCGCCGGATCCACGCCCTGCGCCGCGCTTTGACGCGGACAGCGGCGAGGGCAACATCGGCTCACGCCTGCTCAAACGCCGCCGCCGTGACAACGCCGACGACGAGGCCGACGACGCATGAGCGTCCGCCCGGCACGTCATTCTACCCGCCGTTGAGATCGCGATATATCCGCTCGACTGAATCGACCAGAATGCCAACCGAGTCAGGATCACGCCAGTAGGCAATGTGAGAGAGCGGATTCCAGTTTTCGTAGAAACGACCGACATCGACCTGATGATCTGCCGTGACTGCTTTAGCGTAGGCCGCGCTTAACGATTGGATGGGGTAGGCGATGGCGTCGTCCTGGTCGTAGAGGTTCAACCATTCGCCCGTCAGCGCGGGGTGATGCGTCGCCAGTTCTGGCGCAGGCACCTGGATCGGCGTGCCGAAATCTGCATAGCGCAGGCTCCACAACGGGAAGGGTGCGCCCAGTGTGTAGAAGCCGGTCAGCGTGTGGCCGCGTTCTAAGGGGGTACCTTGCATGACCGCCCGCACCTGCTCACTGATTAGCGGCTTGGCCTGGCTGTCGTTTTGGAGATCCCACAGGTAATTGCTGGTGATAATCGTCCCCAGGCTGTGCGCGATAATCAACAACGGTGCGGAGCCACCGGCTGTCGCCGCTAACTGGGCGAAGTCCGCCGCGAAGACCGCATGAATCGTATCGTATACCCGCCGGTCATGCGGTGTCTGCTGGTAGGCGATGGCATCGCCGATGTAACTTAAAATGAAGTGACGGAACACGCCGTAATTTTGCCGCTGGCGGATGGCGGCCAGCCGGGTACGCAGTAAGTTCTGCATCTGCTGGACGGCGGGTGCCCAGTGGATCAGCCGGATAGCGGCATTGCCATCGGTCGCCGCCTGGATTGCGTTCGTCAGTATCTGCGTCGAGTCTTCCAAGTCCGGGCGATTCTGTTCTCCCATGCCGTGTACCAGCGCAACGGCGATTTTTTGTACCATAACCTCCCCCTAATGGTTGGGGTATTTCGCTTTCATCGTCTAAAATACAGTATAATTAAAGTGGAAGACCAATCAAAGTAATTAGGATCTAAGGAGATTGGTAAACGAATGGGATTGTTAACAGTAACATTGGCGACGGCAAATGCCGATATTATCTACCTCGGCTTCGTCTTTAGCCTATGGGTGGCGGTGACGGCGGCTTATGTCCCCGGCACCGGTGTGATCGAAGTTGTGTCGTTGGTTGGCTTTGGCATGGTCATCGCGGTGTTGACGCAACTGCCGACGAATTGGTTCTCGGTGATGCTGATTGCGATTGGTGGCTCGTTGTTCATGCTGGTGCCTTTCATCCGCAGTCAATATGCCCCCTTCGCATTGGTGGGGCTGGCCTTGCAGGGGTTAGGCGGCGCGTTCTTGTTCTCAGAGCAGTTGAGCGTCTCGCCGTTGATCCTCGGTATCTCATTGATCTTACCGGCGGCTTATCATCAACTGGTGCTGATGCCCATGCTCCGCAATGCCCGGCAACGCCCGGTGGAAGACCGTGACACGCGGTTGATCGGGCAGGTCGGTCGCGTCACCCGGACGCTGGATCCGTTTGGCACTGTTCACGTCAGTAGCGAAAGCTGGACGGCCAGTGCGGAAGATCAAGAGACCGTGATCGAAAAAGGTACACGGGTGGTCGTCGTCGGGCGGGAAAGCCTGCGCCTGATTGTCGAACCACTGAAGCGCAAGAATGAAGACCCAGAACCACCACAAGAAGTTCAAATGACAGAGGGGAGTACACCATAAATGGAAGGTAGTGCAATTCTTATCGGCATTGTCCTTGTCGTCATCGTCGTCTACATGCTGGCGAATATCATCCGCATCGTGCCGGAATACCAACGGCTCGTCATCCTGGCGTTAGGTCGTTATGCTGGCACACGCGGGCCGGGTATCGTGATCGTCATTCCATTCCTGGAACGCGCCATCACGGTAGATATTCGCGAACGCTTTCTCGATATTCCATCGCAGACGGCCATCACCCAGGATAACGCCCCCATCGCCATCGACTTTCTGGTTTATTACCGCGTGACTGATCCTAAAAAGTCGGTGCTGGAAGTCGATAACGTGGTGAGCGCGGCCATCAACATCGCCACCACCACGCTACGCGCCGTCATCGGTGACATCGACCTGGACTCGGTGTTGAGCAAGCGCGACCAGATCAACGAGATCTTGCGCGTCAAGCTCGACGAGATCACCGAACGCTGGGGTTTGAAGGTCACCAGTGTTGAAATCCGTGAGGTTGAGCCGCCGCGTGAGGTGCAGGAGGCCATGAACCGCCAGATGACCGCCGAGCGTGAACGCCGCGCCCAGGTCACCCGCGCCAGTGGTGAGCGCGAAGCCGCCGTCACCATCGCGGAAGGCCAGCGCGAAGCCGCCGTCCTCAAGGCCCAGGGTGAAAAAGAAAGTGCCATCCTCAAGGCCGAAGGCGAACGCCAGGCTCAATTGCTCCGTGCCCAGGGGTACAGCAAGGCGTTGGAGGCCATCTACCAGGAGGCCAAAGACATCGACGACAAGACCATGCTCTTGCAATATCTGGAAGCTCTCAAGGATGTGGGCAGTAGTCCATCCACCAAGTTTATCTTCCCGATGGAAGTCACCGGCTTGATGAGCCAGCTCACCGACCGGCTGGGCAACCGGCTGGACACCGGCACACCGTCCAAAAACGACGATAAGTAAGTCATCGGCCCACCGTAACTGGTGGGCTTTTTTATTCTGCTGGCCGTTAAACGCGGCTCCCGCGTGTGTTGACCGCAATGCCCGCTTGTCGCAACGCGCTTAAATCCCGCTTGATGGTCACCGCGCTGGTCTCCAACACTGCCGCTAATTCTTCGACGGTCGGCACCCCGCCTTGAGCTTCCGTCTGTTGCAGGAGTCGCGTCAGCCGGTGCTGGCGGCGTTCCTTCTTCCCGCTGATCGTCTCGTCCTCCGCCTCGTAGATCGTCCAGCGTACCGTCACCTGTTGATCGGGTGTCAGATCCCCCCGTACCGGCGCAGAGATCCGCGCCAATTGCATCTCACGGATGACCGGCTGAAATGCCTCATACGTCGTCTGGATGGCGCGGTGCAGGGGTACATTCGCCAGGCTGACGGCCTGTTGCGCCGGTGAGAGGTCGTCCAGGTAGGCCAGGAGTCGCTCATAAGCCGCTTCGATGGTCTGCCGGGCGGCCCCTGGTTGCCCCGCCGCCATCAGCACTTGCGCGTGCCAGTAATCCAGGTAGAAGCCGAGGGCTTGTTCTTCGCTCTGGGCTTCCAGCGCGGCCTGGCTGTAATGCAGGCCGTCTTCCACCCGGCCACACCATGCCAGGGCCGTCCCATACACGCCCATCAAGAAGGCTGGCGGAACGTCCAGATGGATGAACGGCTCTGCGACTGCGACGGCTCGTTCCGGCTGGCCGTCAAATAGCGCGATCATGGCCTGCCGGCGGGCGTTTTCCACCTGTAAAAACTCGATGCCGGTCTCCGCGATGATGGCCCCGGCATCGGCTAGCTGGCGTTGCGCCCTGGCATACTCCCCCCGGAGTGCATCGACCAACCCGCTGACTTCCACCAGAATATAGAGCAACATGCGGTCTTCGGTGTTCCCGGCGTAACGTCGCGCCATCGTCAGGTGATGGTCGGCGGCGTCTACATCACCGAAGATCTGGCATTGCACGAGGGCGCAATTGCCATGCACCTGGACGGCCCGGCGCGGCTCGTTGATCTCCTCGAAGATCTGGGCGGTATGGGCATAAATCCGTATCATCTCGTTATGCTGGCCGATGCGGGCCAGTTCGGTGGCGTAATTGGCCCACCCCACCGCCGCCAGACTGCGATCCCCGATGGATTCGGCCAGTTGAGCCGCCGCCAGATACGTCTCCCGTGCCGCTTTGAGGTCGTCCTTTTCGCTGTACATATTCGCCAGCGTGAGCCGGGCGTGGGCCGTGCTCCGTAAGTCGTTGATCGCTTCTAGCCGGGGGATGATCGTGTTGAGAATGTCGATACTGGTCGTGTAGTCGCCGGTTCGCCCGCGTATCTCCACGATGCCGCGCAGGGTTTGCAGGCTCTTTACTTCGTCACCGATTGCTTGATAATGGGCATGGGCCGCCTCATACCGGGCCAGCGCGTCCTCATAATCTCCGCTGTCGAAATATCCATGCGCGTAGGTATGATCCAGATGTGCCCGGAGGTCGGGCGCGTCCAGGTCTTTGAGCAGGGCTTCCGCCCGGCGGAGCAAGTCAAAGCCGGCCTCCGCCTGACCTTTGGTGAAGTACACGTCACACAATTCAAGCATCGCGCTGACCTGAGTCGTCGCATCCGGTGCCCGGTCGATCATCTGCTGAATGGTGGCGATCTGCCGTTCGGTATGTCCCAGTCGCTTGTGGGCTTGCGCCCGCAGGCTCAGTAAATCATAGGGCAGGCCGGTCTCGCTCGTTTCCAGCCGGGTCAGGTATTCCAGCACAGTATGCGGCGCGTGATTTTGCATCGCCCGGTGGGCGGCTTGCGCGTAATACGGTTCGGCCTGGGCGGGCAGGCCGGCTTGATCGTAATGATAGGCCAGCGCGTCGGGTGCATCCCGGTCAAATGCAGATGCGATCACGCGGTGTCGTTCGCGCCGCGCCGCCGGGTCGATCTGCCTATAGACGGCATCCCGCACCGTGTCGTGCGAAAATTGATAGGCATCGGGCGTCTCGATCAAAAATTGACGGCTGACGAGTGTGCCGATGGCACGGAGGGTGGCGCGGATCTCTAACGGGTTCGCCGCTTGAAGCAGGTTGAAGTCTACCGTCTTGCCGATGATGGCGGCGGTTTGGAGCGTGGTCTGCGCTTCTGGTTCCAGTCGTTCCAACCGCCGCGTGATGAGGTCGGTGTTGCCACCCGGCACGGTCAGCCCGTCGTACCCGCTGGCATCGAACGGTGTCTGCCAGTCGCCGTCTGCCGTCCGGGTGAGCGTGCCCTCATCATGGAGCAGGCGCAGGCTTTCCAGCAATAACAGCGGGTTGCCGCCGGTTTGTTGGTGCAGGCGTGTGCTAAAGTGCGGCGCAGGCCGGGCCAGCCCCAGCCCGCGTGTGATGAAGCGCGTCACCGCGTCGGCGGTCAGCGGTGGCACCGTCAGCCGGTCGCGCACCCCGGCCAGATCCAGGGCTTGCAGGCCCTGCCACGCGGCGGGTTCGGCGCGGGCGTCGGCCTCCCGGTAACTAAGGATGATCAAAACCCGGCTGTTGAGCGTGCGCCGTGCCAGATACGCCAGCAGGTCGAAGGTCGCTTCATCCCCCCAGTGTAAGTCCTCCAGGATGAGCACGACCGGCGTAAGTTCACCCAATGCCAGCGTGAGCCGGGCCAGGGCTTCCAGCAGGCGCAAGCCCGCCGCGTCATCCGGCAGGTCGGGCGGGCCGGGTAGATCGGGCAGGCCCGGCAACAGATCCGCCGCGATTGCCAGCCACAACGGATCCAGCAGGGCGGCCAACTGACGCGCCCGTAACGGTGTCAGGGTATCGTTCAGCGCGTCGCAGACCGGGCTATACGGGATGTGGGCGGCGTGATCTTGCGCGTTGCCCCAGCCGACGGTGGCCCCGCGCCAGGCCGCATCCGCCGCGACTTCGGTTAATAAGCGGCTCTTGCCGACACCGGGTTCCCCGGCCACCAGCACGACTCCGCCGTCGTTGGCGGTCGCCGCGTTGATGTGACTCACCAATCGTGTCCGTTCGGTCTGCCGTCCTACCAGCGGCATGATGCCCTTTGGGTTGAGCGCAATCGGTTGGGCGCGGGGTGCGGGCACAAATGCCGGGCGGTCGGGGCGTCGCTCCGCTAATGTGGTGATGATCTGCACGGTTTCCGCGTCAGGATCGACCGCCAGTTCGTCTTGCAGGATGGCCCGGCACGTCTCGAACTGTGCCAGGGCCGCTTCCGGGCGATCCAGCGCGACATACAACCGCATGACTTCCCGGTGGGCCGCCTCCCACAGTGGATCAACATGTGTGAGCTTGAGCGCGTAATTCAGCGCGGCCTCTAACCGTCCGTTGGCCTTTTCCCACCCGCTTAATCGTTGCAGAGCTTGCAGATATTGTTCGCGCCGGGCTTCACGGGGTGGGATCACCCAATCGTCATAAAATTCCGCCAGCAGATCGCCGTTGTAATCGGCCAGCACATCCGCCAATTGTGCGGCCTGGTCGCCGGTCAGATGCTCTGCATGGAGGGCGTGCAGGGCGGCGTCGAAGTCGGCCACGTCAGAGCCAACCGCCCCCGGTAAAAACTGGATGCGCTCGGTTTCCGCGTCGATCAAGTCAGCCGGCAGGGTGCGCCGCACATCCCATAGGGCCTGGCTCAAGATCCGCCGCGCCTTGTCTTCTGGCAGGTCAGGGGCCAGCAGATAGGCCAACTGAGAGCGGGTGTGCGGCTCGGTATGATGCAGGAGTAAATAGGCCAGCAGGGTGCGGGATGGTGTCAGCGTTGGTAGATCCAGGGCTTTGCCATCTGCCCCGGCCAGGCGCAACGTGCCGAACAAATACGCCCGAATGCTTGGGCCGGCTTTCTGGTCGTCAAACCTCATACATCATCTCATCAATCACATGGAATTATGTATAGTATACTACGATACAAAGGGTCAGGCGGCAAATTCTGGCCTGTAGGATCAATACGAGAGGAAAGGGTACAACTATCAATGAAAGACACACTTGAGATGATCGTTGCGGTTTACGTCAACGCGATGGAAGCTGACCAACAGTATAAAACCCTCCGGGCCGCCCACTTGCGTGGTGATCTGCATGTCATCGACGCGGCGGTATTGGTCAAGGATAAGGACGGCAACACCCGCATTGAGGAAGAAGACGATCTCGAAGTTGGCGAAGGCACCCGCCTGGGGGCCATCATCGGCGGTATCGTCGGTCTGGCCTTCGGGAGCCTGGGCGGGCCGTTGGGCGCGGCCATCGGTGGCTCGGTCGGCATGGCCGCGGGGGGAGCCACCGGCGGCGCGACGGCAGGGGCTTATGATGCCGGGGTTGATAACCAGCACTTCAAGCGCATCTTGCAAGCCATGACTCCTAGTAGCTCTGCATTGGTGCTCGTGGCAGAGCCGAAATACCGTAAAAAGCTCATCAAATCGATCAACATGCCCCAGGCCACCCTCAAGCGGTACGCGCTGGATGTTGCCATCTCGGAAGAAATCATTGAGGAAGACTAATGACAGCCCAATGTGAGCAAATGTAAACAATTTATTGGCACGGTGTAAACGATGTGCTATAGTACGATAGCATAAGTATACGGGAGAAGTTCACCGTGCCGACATTTCGCCCTTTTCGTGAGTTAAAAACTGCCTCACCCCGTTGGAGTCCATTGGCTCCGGTAGGTGGTTTGCGATTAAAGACAGTCGGCACGCGCACGGTGACGCTCAACCCCACACCTGTCACATCCCCCACCCCACAACCATTCGATTTCCTGGGATATAGCCTGCATCACACGCGCAACCAGTGGCTTAAGACGTTGGCCCAGGGCGTAGGCCGTGTGTTCCGGCGGTTATTCGGCGGATACCGGCGGCGGTTAGCCGTCACCGGGGCGGCGGTCGCGCTGGCTGGTGGTATGTGGTGGTCTCCGGTCGCCGCGCAGGGTGATGCTGTGGTGGTCGATGATCCACGCGGGGCGCAAATCGCGGATAACGGCCTGTGTTCCCTGACCGAAGCCGCTATCACCGTGCAGACCGGCGAGGCGATCTACCAGAGTGCGGGCGAGTGCCAGCCCACCAGCCAGACCATCCGCCTGACGAGTGATGTGGTGCTGGCGGACGATTACGACGGTTATGACAGCGCGTTTTTGGTGATCCAGGCTGATCTCACGCTGGATGGCAACGACCTGTCTATCTTGCAAGAGGACCCGGACACACAACGCCGTTTGTTCGAAGTGGAAGCGTCTGCCACCGTGACCTTTACCGACCTCACCTTGCAGGGCGGCTACGCTCATAACGGCGGCGGGGCCATCCGCAACCGGGGGGATCTCACCCTGGATGACGTGCGCTTTGTCGATAACCGGGCCACTTATGGCGGCGCGGTGATGAACCAGGGCCGGCTGACCGTCAACGATAGCTTGTTTGACGGCAACCGCACCTGGGGCGATTATTACAGCCCTGGTGGTGCTATCTATAACGGGCTGGATGGGGTGGCTCTGGTTGAAAATACCGAATTCTCCGATAACCGCACCACCGGGGATGCCAGCCGGGGCGGTGCGATTTACAATACCGGCGAACTTTCCCTGATGGATAGCGACCTGCGCGGCAATTACACCGAAGGCACGACCAGCGGCGGCGGCGCGATCTTCAATTCTGGCTGGGCTTCCATCAAAGACAATCGCTTTAGCTTCAACCACACTCAGGGACAATCCGCAGAGGGCGGGGCGGTGCTAAACATGCGCTATGATGCCGCCGCTGTGGGGACGCTGTATGCCGCCGATAACCTGTTCGAGCGCAATTACACCGCCGGGGATTATAGCGACGGCGGCGCGGTCTACAACGGTGCCTACACCGTGACGCTTGAATCGACCGTCTATGATGCCCGCTGGATCGGTGATGCCAACACCTTTGCCGAAAACGGCACACGCGGGTATGACGCCGACGGCGGCGCGATCTTCAACGCTGGCGTGCTGGATTCAGTCAACGCGACTTACCGCGATAATTACACCGACCAACCCGGCACCGCCAGCGATTACGAGACCTACCTGACACAATTCCCCACCGCGCACTACACCCAGTCGGACGAACCGTACAGCCTCAGCACGCAATACAGCGGATATAGCGATGGCGGCGCGATCTTCAACCAGGGCAACGCCTTAATCACCGACTCCGTGCTGACCGGCAACCAATCCGGCGGCGGCGGCAACGGTGGCGGCCTTTACAACGCCGGGACGCTTACACTCATCAACACCCGGTTGGATCACAATCGGGCGCGGTTTGCCTTCGGCGGTGGTGTCTTTAACAACGGCACGCTCCGCCTGGCGAACACCCAGGTCTTGCACAATACCGGCAGTCATGGCGGCGGCTTGGTCAACTGGGGGGATGCCACCGTACAGGCCAGCATCATCCGCTGGAATCAGGCCCGCGCCCGGTCGGCGGCGGGGGGCGGCGTGCTGAATACCGGGTCGCTGATGCTCCACCATGCCGACTTGATCGAAAATCAAGCCAGCGGCCTGAACGCGGCGGGGGGCGGGTTGTTCAATGCTCAGGGCGATGTCGTCGCTCAGGATAGCACCATCGTGCTGAACACCGCCAGCGATCACGTCAGCGGCTCTGCTGGTGGCGGGGTCGTCAACGCCGGGGTGATGACCCTGCGCCAGACCACCGTCAGCGGCAACCAGACCACCGGCCCCGGCAGTGGGGTGGGCGGCTTTGTCGATGTCGGTGGCGCGGTCGTGTTTGAGGGCGTCACGCTCAACGGTAACACCAGTGCCAACGACGCCGACGATCTTTACATCCTCGGCACGCTAGACATCACCAACTCGGTGATCGGCTCACCCCAGAGTGGGACCATTGATTGCTACATCGGTGGTCAGGCCCGGCTGAGTGGGGAGGCGATCACCTGCGCCGCCAGCCAGCCACCCGCGCAACATCAAGCCCCCTCCGCACCCGGCCAGCCACTCCAACCGGAAGATCTGGGCGTCACCGAGCTACCCCGCACCGGCGAGAGTCCGGGGCCGGCGGCCCGTGTGCGGGGCATCCTGCAAGAGACCTTCGGCATTGATGATTAAAACTTGTGCATTTGATTTTACTTAATGCGAATATGTGCTAAACTACCACAGTCTTACGTTTACTATGATGAGGGATTGCCATGCCTACATTTGACGATTTATCATGGCAGTCGCTTGATGCGCCGCGCCCGGAATGGCAACACCTGCCGCCGGATGCCGCTGGCCCGACGTTCAAGCACATCGGGGAGCGCGTGACACCGTTACACGCGCTTAAACGAGCGACCTTCTACAACGTAGAAAAGATCGCATTTACCCGCTTCGGCTTGGAGCGCGACCGCCAGAGTTTCATCGGTCGCCTGGAGACCACCTTCAGTGATGCGATGGGTGCATTGGCGGATAGCCTCAAGACACTTGGCCTGGGGTTGACGCGCTTCGGCGGTAACGTCGCTCTGCAAGGTGCGAAGCTGGCCTTGATCGGTGGCTTGATCTTCGGTGGGGCGCACATCGCCTCCCCGCCGGCACCCGCGCACGCGGCCACCATCACGGTCGATGATCCCGATGGCGACCTTATCAACGTTAATAATCTGTGTTCACTGAGTGAAGCGATTATCAACGCTAACGACGATGCCGCCACACATACAGATTGTGCGGCGGGTTCCGGCCCGGATACCATTGTGTTTGGCGGTTTTGCGCCCGGTGTCGGCGTGACGTTCGACGCGATTTCTGGTCCGGCATATACCGGCGCACCGGAAATCACCTCCAATATCATCATTGACGGCGGCAGTCGCTCAATTGACCGTGATGCTGGCGGGCCCCAATTCCGCCTGTTCCAGATCAGCAACACCGGGAGCCTGACGCTGGATTATACCATCGTGCGCTATGGCGATGTCGGTGGTAATAATGGCGGTAACATTCTCAATTTTGGTGATCTAACATTACGAAATTCAGCCGTCGTCTCTGACGGTGTTGCTTACAATGGCGGCGGGATCTTCAACGATGGTGGCACAGTCACCGTAACGGACTCGACCATCGAGGACAGCTCTGCACTTAATTCTGGTGGCGGGATCTTCAACGATGGCGGTACGGTTGATGTGAATGCGTCCACCATCTCCGATAATTTTGCGGACTACGATGGCGGTGGGATCTTCAACGATGGCGGCACGGTCACGCTGACGAATGCTTCCGCCGTCTCCAGTAATACGGCGAACTTCGATGGCGGTGGGATCTACAACGATGGCGGCACGCTCAATGTGACGGACTCGGCCATCTCGAACAACACAGCGGACTTCAGTGGCGGCGGGATCGACAACAATGGCGGCACGATTGATGTGAATACTTCCACCATCTCTGGCAACACAGTGAACCTCAATGGCGGCGGGATCTTTAACTCGAGAGGTACGGTTGATGTGAATACTTCCACCATCTCTGGCAACACGGCGGACGTGGGCGTGGGCGGCGGGATCGTTAGTTATCTTGGTACGGTCACGCTGATGGACTTGGCCATCTCCGCCAACACGGCGAACCTCGATGGCGGTGGAATCTATAACCGTAATTCTACAGTCACACTGACGGACTCTACTGTCTCCGGCAACGTGGCGAATGCCGATGGTGGCGGGATCTATACGTATGTATCGACGCTGGATGTGTTGAACTCGACTATCGCCGGCAACACTGCTGACGAAGGTGGCGGTATTTTTGCATACGGAAGTAACACGACAGTGACGCATGTCACGTTGGCGGGCAATACGGCTAACGATAATGGCAATGCCATTTATGTCTATAATCCTGGGGCCTCCGATCAGTATAGTGCTTACCTGGAGGCCAATAGCACGATTTTCGGTAATCCGGCCAGCGCGGTGGCGGATTGCTATCTGCCCACTGCCATTCTCAGCGGCGACGGCCTGAGCCTCATCAGCGAGACCGATGCCTCCTGCGATCCGCTCCCCAACCAGGGTACGATGGATCTGGGTACGTTCTTGCTCCCGCTGGCGGATAACGGCGGCCCGACGCTGACCCGTGCTCTGGTCGATGACCCGGCCAATCCAGCCCTGGACAGGGGCACAGCGGCTACGTCTGCATTGGTTAATGACGTGGATCAACGGCTCCTGCCGCGCATCGGACCATCCGCCCCGGCGGACATCGGCGCGTTTGAGATACAACGCGATCCGGTTGAGCTACCACCACCGGGCCAACCGGGTACGACCCCGGTCCAGCCGGAAGACCTGGGCGTGGAGCAACTCCCCGCGACGGGTGAGTCGCCCTTCTGGACGCGGATTATCCGCTTTGTGCTGG
>DAOTTZ010000163.1:0-5895 GCA_034437535.1 Anaerolineae bacterium
GTGATGACACCGCGACACAGACGGACACACGAAACATCATCAACCGCCATGACCGGGTGTTCGCCGTCTACTGGGGCGCGGAAGAACGCGACCCTAACGCGGTTGTGGAGACGACGCTATCTACCGAAGCATACCAGGCGGTCTCCGCATGGTATGGTGATGTGCGCCTGGTGCGCTATGCCACGCCGGATGACTTCGCGACGGTGCAAACGGTGGATGTCGGCTTTGGTGATGCTATCACCTTGACCGGCTACGCCCTCAGTGCGGAGACAGTGACGCCAGGCGATGTGCTTCAAGTTCAACTGCGCTGGACGACCAGCCAACCGTTGCCCACACGGTATAAGGTCTTCGTGCAATTGCTCAACCCGGATGGCACACTGGCCGCCCAGCGCGATGCCGAGCCGGTCAGCGGCGGGCAACCAACCACCACCTGGGAACCCGGCGCAACGATTGTTGATAACCACGCGCTGATTATCCCGGATAATTTACGTCCGGCTAATTATTCGCTCATTCTCGGTCTCTACAATTTGAGCGATCCATCGGCCCGTTTGCCGGTGGCAGAAACCGACTTTTGGACGGTGACTCAGATCACCGTTGCTCACACGGAATAGGGAGAAAATGCTATGCGCGTTATCGTCACAGGTGGCACCGGGCTGATCGGTCACGAGCTGGTCATGAGCCTGGGGAACGACGGGCACGAGGTCGCCATCCTCAGCCGCAACCCCAAGCAGGCTGGCCCAATGCCAGAGACCATTACCTTCCACGAATGGGATGCCGAGACCGCCGACGGTTGGGGCCATCTGGTTGAAGGGGCTGATGCGATTGTCAATCTTGCCGGGGAAAATATCGCCGGGGAGGGCTTCTTGCCTGACCGCTGGACGCCAGAGCGCAAAAAGCGCATTCTCAACAGCCGGTTGAACGTCGGCAAAGCCATCATGCAGGCCATCGAGCAAGCCGAGATCAAGCCCAAAGTGCTGGTGCAAGCATCCGCTGTCGGCTATTATGGCACGCATCCGATGGACACCGAAATCACCGAAGACGCCCCGCCCGGCAATGACTTCCTGGCGGATGTCTGCGTCAAATGGGAAGCCTCTACCCAGGCGGCGGAAGCCCTGGGCGTGCGGCGGCCTGTCATCCGCACGGGTATCGTCCTCTCCCCGGATGGCGGCACACTGACCCGGCTAGAGTTGCCGTTTAAGTTGTTCACCGGTGGCCCGCTGGGTAATGGCAAGCAACCGATGCCCTGGATCCACATCGAAGATGAAGTCCGCGCCATCCGCTTTTTGCTACAAAATAAAGACGCGACCGGGGCCTTTAATCTCACCGCGCCAGAGCCACTTACCAACAGTCAATTTTCGCAAGCACTTGGCAAGGCGATGGGCCGTCCGTCCTGGTTCCCGGCTCCCGGTTTTGCCTTCAAAACCGCCTTCGGGGAATTGTCCGTGCTGTTGCTGGAAGGCCAGAACGCGGTACCCCGGCATCTACTCGACCTCGGCTTTGAGTTCAAATACCCAACCGCCCAGGACGCGCTCAATGCCATCTACAACCCGTCAGAATTGGCGACGGCTTAACAAATTCAAGGGGGTAGGCGGGCACCTTGCCCGACGTTTAGCCACTGTTCGCGGTCTAACCCTGCCCCAATCCCACGCACTTGATGTAAACTACGTCCATATTGTATTGTGATGATAATAGTTGGAGATCTCAGAACATGACGAAAGCTCGTTTTGGCATCGCCTTGTTGATCGCCCTGTTAATGCTACCCCTGGCAGTAAGTGCCGCCGAACAACCCGAACCAGATGACGCCAGCAGTGCCTTTGGCGCACTCCCCACCCAGGTGCGGCTGGATGGCCTTCAGCGCGTCTGGCAAGATTACAACCGCTGTTCTGCCGCCGCCTTTACCATGCAACTGAGTTATTGGCGCGAAGACGTCAATTACTGGCGCACCATCGACGCGCTGAACCCCAACAGTGATGATGTCAGTGTGCGCCTGGTAGAGATGACCCGGTACGCAGAAGTCTTCGGCCTGGAAGGGATCGAGCGGACGGGCGGCACGCTAGAGCAGATTAAGTCACTGGTCGCCAATGGCTTCCCCGTCTTGATCGAAAACGTCTATTACGATGGTAGCAACGTCATGCTGGACTGGATGAGCCACAACAAGATCGTCATGGGCTATGATGATGACCTGGGTGTCCTTTATACCTACGATTCGTTGCTCGGCTTCGGTGGGGATAACACCGGGCGGGCCGTGCCATACGAAGACCTCGACGCTATCTGGCGTCCGTTGAACCGGGGCTATTTGGTGCTCTACGAACCAGAGCAAGAAGCCCAATTGCGTGACATCATGGGGCCACAATGGGACGAAGATTATAACATCCAGTGGACTTATGAGATGGTACAACGTGACCTGGAACGTGAGTTGACCGACTCCTTCGACCTGTTCAACCTGGGGACGGCCCTGGTCGGCTTGGGCCGGTACGAAGAAGCCGTCGAAGCCTATGACCAGGCTCGCGCTATCGGCCTCCCCATGCGGATGATGTGGTATCAGTTCGGCCCGTTTGAAGCCTATTTGGAGACCGGGCGGTATGACGAAGTGCTGAACCTGGCCCGCAACACGTTGAACAACCAACGCGGCATCGAAGAAGTGTATTATTACATTGCGCTGGCTTACCTGGCCCAGGATGACCCCGACTCGGCAAAAGCCAACCTGGAGGTCGCGCTGTGGCGTAATCCGAACTTTGTAGAAGCTCAAGAGCTTATGGTGCAGTTAAACGGCGAGACCGCCGGTTAGGAGACCCCATGCGACGGTTGTTGATAATAATCAGCCTTATACTGCTGGCCTTGCCTGTTGCCGCCCAGGAAGCCGACCCTATCTATCCGGCAGAGATTGACACCGACCTGGACGTGACTGTGACCTTAGACAGCTCTGTCTTGACCCTGCTGGATGCGCGAGTCGTCGCGGAGCCGGATGTGTTCGGCCAGATGACCAACCAGCTACGGGGGACATTGGCGAACCAGACCGCCGTCGCCCTGACCAATATCACGCTCTTTGCTGATCTGCTCGACGCGGACGACACCCTGATCGGTGAAGGACTCGGCGTGATGGTTAACGCTTGTGGTAGTGGCCTCCTGCCGGATTTCACCCTGCAACCAGGGGCCAGCCAGTCCTTCAGCATGACCTTTGACTTCTTCGATGGTGATCTGGCCGATCTGGCGCAGGTGAATCTGTTCCCGCAGACGACGACCACCGAAGCCAGTTCCTCCATGCAAGATAGCATCGCAGATGTCGCCATGATTACCGACCGTGAAGTTGTTCGCGTCGAATGGATCGACGAGACCACGCTCCGCTATGGCGTCGGCTGTGAGGCGGATGCGTTCCCCTATCTGGATTGGTACGAGTACGATCTCACCAGCCAGATGACCAACGCCATCACTCATCCTGATGCCGACCGCATCACCGAGCAATTTATCGCCAACGTTCGCATCGAAGATGAGTTCGAATTCCGCCGGTCGTTTATGCAGTTCGCGCCGAACTCTGACCGGGCGGTTTTTCAGTCGGATGTCAATCACTTTTACACCGCCACCGCCGATGGCAGTGCGCGTCAGTTCATCTGGGATAACCTCTCACGCCATAGCTTGCACGGCATACGCTGGGCCGATGGTGATATCTTCCTGGCGTATTATTATGGCGCATTCGGGGAAGATGTCCTCTACTTTACGGCCCATGCGGTCAATGGGCGCATTAGCCGGTCGATTTATATCGTCGCACCTAGTGTCACGGTGCCCGGCCCCGGTGAATTCGGCACGCATGTTGTCATCGGCACCACCTTTGATGATGTGACCGGATATTGGTATCGTCACGTCTTCCTGACTGACCGCGAATTGCTGATCGAAACCGACCTGCCGGGCAACAACTGGCCCGCGCCACTGGTCGTCACCGGGACCAGCCTGGACTCACTGATCTACATCGCCCGTCCGGTAGACGACGAGCCGCGCCTGCAATGCTACGACCGTGACCGCGATGCACTCACCGATCTCACCGAACTACCGCTGAACCTCACGCCGGATGATCGCGGTTGGATGTGGCTCTCGCCGGATGAGCAGACGATTGCACTGGCCGCCAACGGCATTGACGGCGGCTTATGGTTAGTTGATCTGTCTGCGCTCCCGGCGTGTGCCGGATGATCTGAACTTTGCGAGACAGGCCGGCGGGGGAGGACGTGGCCGGCCTGTTTGGTTTTTTAACGACCGTTGCGGGCCGGTTTGCCTACACCCCACACTTTGATCGTGTTATCGCCTGATGCTGTCACCAGATACCGCCCATTCGGGCTGAAGTGGATGCTGTTCACCCAACGGTCATGCCCCTGCACCGTGACTAGTTCCTCACCGTTACGTGTATCCCACAGGCGCACCGTATTATCCTTAGAACAAGACGCCAGTACCCGCCCATCCGGGCTGAATGTCGCGTAATTGACTGACTCCTGGTGGCCGATAAACTGGCCGACCTCTTGCATCTGATCTGTGTTCCATAACCGGATGGTCTGGTCGTGCGAGGTCGATGCTAACAGGCGTCCCGTCGGGCTGAACGCGACCGTGTTCACCCAACTCATATGACCAATCAAAAACGCGGGTTTCGCTCGCGCCATTGACCGTAGATTGTTTCGATTGACCCTCCACACGCGCACGGTGCTATCTCGCGAGGCGGACGCCAGCAGTTGACCATCCGGGCTGAACGCGACCGAGTAGACATGACTGCTGTGCAACAACGGCACGATGGAATCCGCCATGCCGGTATAACGTACCCGCGTCACATCACGGATATGCACGATGTTGTCATACGATGCTGAGGCTAGCAATTCCCCGTCCGGGCTGAAATCGAGCGCGTAAACGGGTTCGTGATGGTCGATAAAGCGGGTAAATTCTTCCGGTTGGTTTGGCAATTCGTCCATATCCCACACGGGCACAGTGTTATCATTGCCGCAAGAGTAGAGCAACGTGTCATTGGGAGAAAACATCACATCCCACACCGAGCCAATGTGCGCGTCGATCACCGCGACTTCATGCCTGCCCTGGTTCCCCAGGTTGGATACATCCCACACCCGCAAGGTTTTATCGTTCGATGCCGAGGCCAGCATCCGCCCATCCGGGCTGAAGCACGCCGTCCGCACCCAGTTTTGATGCCCCCTCAGCGTGATCACCTCTTGTAGCGTCGCGGCGTTATCTACCGCGATCACTGCGATGCGATTTTTGTTATTTTGCTTTCGCAGTCGGTCTTCCAACTCATTGATCGCCCGGCGCGCCTCTTTGCCGGTGTTCCAGGACGAGAAATCGACCGTTTCGCTGTGGATCAAAAACGCAAATTCCCCACTGGCGCGGATGTCGATTGTCTCCAGCATCAACCGAATCATCGGCATGTGGTTTTCCACTGCCCATTGAATCTCTTGCTGAACTAATTCACTGCCGAATGTATGGGAGCTTTGCAGTAGAATGAATACGTCACGGTTGCGAATCTCATTCGTCAGCCGACGATAAGACGTATCGGGGTTCATCATGCGGTCATAATCGATGAACAGATCGACGCCGCGACCACGTAACTGTGTCGCAAGGTAGAGGGCGGCTTCGCTGTCTTGTTCGGAATAACTGATGTATACACGCTTCATTACGTCGGCCCTGGGCTATAATTGAATCATGATTTGGATTGCTAGTATGAGAGGCGTTGTTGAACCAATGTGAAATTTGGGTAGAATGAGATCAAGCGATTGCAGGAGGAGACGACTTATGGCTAGGAAAGCTGTCTACAAGCCCCGCGACTGGAAAAGCTACAACCAGAGCCTGGTGCAAAGAGGGTCGCTAACGGTGTGGATCGACGAGGAAGTGCTGGCCCACTGGCATCCGGAG